>CAYMLO010000041.1:0-66504 GCA_964390905.1 uncultured Planctomycetales bacterium
GCGGCGACCTTCAACGAAAAGATCGCGCAGGTCGGCGCGCTCGGCGAGGGGGACGAACTGCAGGCCGGCTTGTGGTCGCTGGCGGGGGGACCGCCCGAGGAACCGCCCAAGGCGTTGCCCGCGTGGCGGGACGAGACGCCCCCTCCCCTCATACCGGAACTGCCCCAGTTGGCCATCTTGGCCGTGCTGGCCGCCGTCATCGCCTTGACCTTCTGGCGACGACAGGACAGCCTGATGCGGGAGATCCCGCTTCCCCCGGCGTTGGAGTTGGCCAGCATCTGGCGGCGGTTGCTGGCGTTCTTCGTGGACGTCACGCCGGCGACGACCGTCGTCGTCATCGCCGCCTACTTTCTCTTCGGATTCGTGCCGCGGGCGTGGGATCTGCAGGGCCCGGACCTTACCGAGGCCGAACAAGCCCAGATTGCCGTTGAGCTTCTGTGGGGCTGGGTGGCGATCCGCATCATCTACGTGGTCTACTGCGGCGTGACGGAGTACCTGTGGGGAGCGACGCCCGGCAAGCGGCTGGTGCAGTGCCAGGTGGTGTCATGCGATCTGACGCGTCCGACGCCGAAGCAGATCGCCATTCGCAACGTCCTGAAGCTGTTCGAACTTCAGAAGGATTTCTTCCCGCTGTTGGTCTTTGTGGTGCTGACCCGGAATCACCAGCGTCTGGGCGACCTGTTGGCCGGCACGATCGTGGTCCAGCCGGCCACGCCAGCGGAGGAGGAATGAGTCCACAGATCGACAGGAGATCGGCAGGATGAGTGCATTTAGGCTGACCGCGCTGATCGCTGGGCTGCTGTTGGCGCCCGCGGCTGCGTCCGAGCAAGACACGGCGCTACGGGAGGAAGCACTGCGGGCGATGAAGCGGGCGGCGACCTTCTTCAAGACCCAGGTGGCCACGCACGGCGGCTATCTGTGGTGGTATTCGCTGGACCTCGAGCAGCGCGCGGGTGAGGGCAAGGCCACGCCCACGCAGATCTGGGTCCAGCCGCCAGGCACGCCGTCGGTGGGCGAGGCGCTTCTGAAGGCCTACGAGGCGACGAAGGACAAGGACTACCTCGATGGTGCGGTCGCGGCGGCGCACGCGTTGGCCTGGGGGCAGCTCGCGACCGGTGGGTGGGACTACCGGATCGACTTCGATCCGAAGCAGAGCAAGCGCTGGTACTACCGTCGTGACGTGGTGGCCGGCGACAAGGACCGCGGCAAGCGCCGTAATACGACGACGTTCGACGATGACAACACCCAAAGCGCGCTGCGACTGCTGATGCGGGTGGACCGGGCCGTCGGCGGCAAGGACAAGGGGGTCCGCACGGCCGTTGAATACGGCCTGAAGGGCATGCTGGCGGCCCAGTATCCGAACGGTGCGTGGCCGCAGCGGGTCTCGGGCAAGCATGACCCCAAGAAATACCCAGTGCTCAAGGCCCGCTACCCCGAGACGTGGTCGCGGGTGTATCCGGGCACGAGCTACGCGGGGTACTACACCTGGAACGACAACGCGATCCGCGACTGCGTGACCACGTTGCTGTTGGCGTACGAGGTCTACAAGCAACCGGAACACCTGGCCGCAGCCGTCAAGGCGGGCGATTTCGCCGTCCTATCGCAGATGCCGGAGCCGCAACCGGTCTGGGCGCAGCAGTACAACTTCAAGATGGAGCCGGCCTGGGCCCGGAAGTTCGAGCCGCCGTCGGTGACGGGAGGTGAATCGAGGGCGGCGTTGGACGTCCTGCAACTCATCTATCAGGCGACGGGCGACGCCAAGTACCTCGAGCCGATGCCGCGTGCGTTCGCGTGGTACAAGCGTTCGAAGCTACCCGACGGGAGCTGGGCGCGGTTCTACGAGCTCAAGACCAACAAGCCGCTCTACTTCACGCGGGGGACGTACAAGCTGACGTACGACGACGGCGACATGCCGAGGCACTACTGCTTCAAGAGCACGGGGAGGTACCCGACGCAGATCGAGGCGTGGTACCGGCGCGTGATGCAGGTGCCTGCCGACAAGCGGGCCGCCGCGGTCACCGAGTGGGTCCGAAAGGGCAAGGAGAAGCGGGGCAAGATCGATCCGAAGACCGTCCGGAAGATCATCGCGTCGTTGGACGCACAGGGCCGCTGGACGACCAGAGGGCGGATCGAGTGCGCGACGTTCAACAGAAACATGCGGGCGCTGGCGACGTACGTGGGGCAGGCCCGGCCCTAGATAGCCCGCTGGTAGAATCGAGCAGTCCGGGGACGCCAGGCATGCTTGAGTCCTGTCCACTGTTTGGCGAGCGATAGAACCTGTGGCCAGGAGAACTTGTCCTGTCGAGCGGCAGGGCCCTGTCCCGTAGGGACGTGGTGAGAGTCGCCCAGGAGTTCACTCCTGGGACGACTGGACGTAACGAAAACGCCAGTCCCGTAGGGACGACTGAATCACCAGCGCCTCGCTCAATCGTCATGGATACGGGACCACGAGGGAGACAGGCCGAATGCCCAATGCCTCGAACGCCACGTGGGACGATCATGGTTGACTTTTCAAGCGCTACTGCGAGACAAGACGGGAGGCAGACATGAGCAATGGAACCGATTTGACGGGACAGCGCGCCCTGGTCACGGGCGGCTCGAAGGGGATTGGTGCGGCGTCGGCGATCGCGCTGGCGCGGGCGGGATGCGACGTGGTGGTCACGTACCACAGCGACGAGGCCGGCGGACGGCAGGTGGCTTCGGAAATCGAGGCGCTGGGACGCAGGTCCGCGGCGCTTCGGTGCGACGTCTGCAAGACGGACGACGTGAACCGCGCGGTCGACCAGGCCGCCGAGTTTCTGGGTGGATTGGACATCGTGTTCGCCAACGCCGGGGGGATGATCCGTCGTTGCCCGTTGATGGAGATGGACGAGGATCTGTTTGAGGCGGTGATGGACCTCAACGTGACGAGCGTGTTCCGGACGCTCAAGGCGGCGGTGCCGCACCTCCGCAAAACCGGCGGGGGGTCGTTGATCATCATGTCGTCCGTGGCGGCGCGGAACGGGGCGGCGCCGGGGGCGGTGGTCTACGGTGCGTCGAAGGGCGCGACGATGACGCTGACGCGCGGGTTGGGCAAGGAGCTCGCGCCGGACAACATCCGCGTGAACGCCGTCGCGCCGGGGGTGATCGAGACGGCCTTTCACGCCGAGACGCCCAAAGACATCCTCGAGTCGCTCAGCAAGAGCATCACGGTCGGGCGGCTTGGCGTGGGCGAGGACGTCGCGCGGGCGGTGGTGTTCCTGGCCGGCGAGCGCGAGGGCTTCATGACCGGGGCAACCGTGGACGTCAACGGCGGCATGTGGGTGGCGTGATTCGCAGGGCGGGGGACGGTGTCTGCACCGGATGCGTTTAGCGGGGCCGCGTGCGGCCCCTCCCCGCGCCACGCGGCGGGGCTAACCGAAGCATGCCAGACACGTCCGTCTGCAAGGCGGACCCTTCCCGGGGGTGTCCACGACGACGGAATCCTTGGAACCTTTGGGCAGTTCGGGGGTCTAATTGGGCGACGGGGGGCTATGACGCGGTGTCTCGGGCTGGCGGAGATCCTCTCATGAGCATGAAACGTTACGTGGCGGTCGCGGTGTCGGTATTGGTTGGCTGTGCCGCGGTGGGCATTGGCCGGGCGTGGGCGGCTGACGACGGCGCGACCGTGGACGCCATCGAGCGGCAGTTCGAACGCCACAACTACAAAGAGGCACTGAGGCTCGCCGAGGCGTACGTCAAGGCGCAACCTGGCGGGCAGGCCGTCATGAATGTCCAGCTTCTCCGCGTGCAGTGTTTGCTGAAGCTGCATCGCTACGAGGACGGCAAGAGACTGCTGGAGGCCCTGCTCAAGCAGTATCCGGCGCTGGACAAGCGACCGGAGCTGCACGAGACGATGGGCGAGGCGGCACGGAAGCAGCATGACATGGACCGGGCGACGAAGCACCTGCTCAGGGCCGTCGATCTGTACGTGAGTGCGGGCAAGAAGCAACCGGCCGCCGACATCCTCTTCAAGCTCGCCGAGGTCTTCCGCCGGCACTACAGCCCCGACGTGGCGCGCCAACAGCGTATCGTCCAGGCGCCGACGAGCGCCCCTCCCGATTGGCAAGCCCGACGCAAGCTGTCCGCCGAATTGGTGGCCAAGACCTATGACCGGATCGTCGCGCTGAACGTCGATGACAAGACGTCGGCCGAGGCGTTGTTCCGAAAGGGGCATGACCTGTGCCGGTACTTCGGCGGGGCCGTGCCGTACGAACGGGCGATCGAGGTATGGCAGAAGCTCATCGAGACGTATCCCAAGCAGCCCCGCGCGGCGGAGGGGGCTTACGAGATCGGCCAGATCCTCAACCAGCGGCTGCGCAGGTACGTGGCGGCGGTCGAGCAGTTCGAGAAGGTCCGCAAGCAGTTCGCCGGAAGCCGCTGGGCCCGGCAGGCGGCCAAGCGCATCGAGGAAATCAAACGGCCGCTGCTGGCGCTTCGCGTCCCTGGGCCTGCGCTGCCCGGTAAGCAGGCCGAGATTCACTGGAGCACGCGAAATCTCAAGGCGGTCGACCTGCGGGCCTACAAGGTCGAGCTGCTCGAGATGATCAAGCGCTTCGATAGACCCGAGCGGTTCCACGAATGGGACCCGAAGGGACCCAAGCCGGCCGTGTGGCGACTGGAGATCCCCGACGAGGGCAAACACGAGCATTTCAACAGCGACCGGAAGGGGATCGATCCGGCGCGATTGCCGGTGACCAAGCCCGGCGCTTACGTCGTCGTGGGGACGGGCAAGTCGCCTGAAGGCAAGGGGATCCGGGCGGTCGCGCTGGTGTTGGTGTCGCAGCTCGGCGTGGTGACCAAGACGGGCAAGGGCGACGGGCTGGTCTGGGCGGTGGACTGCGTGAGCGGCCAGCCGCGGGCCGGCACCGTGGTGCTCGTCCAACGCCGAGTGGGCAGAGACAAGTACGACTACCGCCGCGGGACCGTCGACGATTCGGGCCTGTATCAGGTTGGCTACAAGGACCAGGGCAAGCGCGTGGGCCGGCAGTTGGCGTTCGTGATCCGGTCGGGCGACCACTATGCGATGTGCCGCGACATGTATCAGTGGGGCTGGTGGGGCTACCAGCAACCGTATCGGATCTACGGGTTCACCGAGCGCCCGGTGTACCGTCCCGAACAGACGGTTCGGTTCAAGCAGATCATCCGTCGGCACGATCAAGGGCGCTACCAGAACGCGCCGAACAAGACCGTCACGGTGCGGATCCGCGACCCGCGCAACGAGGTCGTGTTCGAGCGATCGATGACGACGAACGCGGACGGCTCGTTGAGCGGTGACCTGAAGCTGGGCGAGGAACCGCCGTTGGGCGTCTATCGGATCGAGGTGCAGATCGATAAGCGGAACTACGCCCCCTGGGAGTGCAAGGGCAACCAGTTCCGCGTCGAGGAGTACAAGAAGCCCGAGTTCAAAGTCGAGGTGGCGGCGGGAAAGCCGAGCTACCGCGTCGGCGACGAGATCGAGATCGACGTGAAGGCGCGGTACTACTTCGGTCAGCCGGTGGCGGGCGCGGACGTCGAGTACGAGGTCTGGCGGAGCGAGTTCCACAGCATCTACCGTCCGCCGCGGCCCTACCCATGGTACTTCGAGGCTGCACCGCATCGCGGGCTTGGCGGGTGGCGGGGGGGGCGGTACCTGAGGCACCGCGGGATGCGCCGCGAGCTGGTCAAGCGGGGCAAGGCCGTCACGGACGACAAGGGCGTGGCCCGGATCGGGCCGATCAAGACCGAGCCGTACAAAAACAACCCGGAGGTCGATCTGAAGTACAACGTGACGGCGCGGGTGGTGGACAAGAGCCGCAGGCAGATCCGCGGGTCCGGATCGGTCAAGGTCACGCATGCCCCGTTCTTCATCCACCTCCGCCCGCAGCGCTACCTGTACAAGCCGGGCGACAACGCGCAGATCGACATCGTCGCGAAGGGGCCGAACGACAACCCGATCGCGTTCGAGGGCACGGCCCACATCCATCGCCTCAAGAGCAAGCTGATCGAGAAGGACGGCAGGCAGTACCGCGAGTACGAGCTGGGCGACCGGATCCACCAGGCCGCGGTCAAGGTCGGCAAGGACGGCCGGGGACGGTTCCGATACCCGTTCGACGAGGAAGGTCAGTTCCGGGCGATCGTGTCGACCAAGACCGAGGCCGGCGACGAGGTGACCGGGCACTGTGACGTGTGGATCGCCGAGCGGGGCGGGGAATACGCCCACTTCGCCTACCGCGATCTGGAACTGGTGCTGGACCGCGATTCGTACGAGATCGGCCAGACGCTCCGGCTGCTGATCAACTCGCGTCACGCGGGCAGCTACGTGCTGCTGACGGGCGAGACGGACGAGATCCTGTTCCATCGGATGGTGTTCGTGAAGGGCAAGAGCATGCTGTTGGAGCTGCCCATCGAGGTCGCCCACACGCCGAACTTCCACCTGACCGCGATGACGCTGCGGGACGACAAGGTCTACGAGGACCGCCGCCAGGTGATCGTCCCGCCGACGCACCAGTTCATCACGGTCGAAGCCAAGCCGTCCAAGCAGAGCTATCGGCCCCGCGAGAATGGCCAGGTCGTCATCACGACGCGGGACAGCGCGGGCAAGCCGGTGTCGGCCGAGCTGGCGGTCATGATGATCGACGCCAGCGTCTACTACATCCAGCCGGAGTTCCGCGAGCAGATCCAGAAGTACTTCTACGGCCAACTTCGCCCGCTGCTTGTCACGACGCGGAGCAGCTTCGCCTACCGCCAGTACGGTCGCGGGCGGGAGGCCGGCCAGTGGGGGGAGGAGGTCCAGCTCGGGCGCAGCGTGAGGTACCTCAGCGACAACAGGGCGGCGCTCGGCTCCATGGAGGCAGCGCGGGCGCCGATGGCTGCGCCGGCGCCCTCGATGGCCAAGGCAAAGGGCGGTCGGATGCCCGAGGAGCGGGCGGCGCCGGCCGTGCTCGAGGCGATGGTCCGCAAGGAGTTCGCCGACGCCGTCGTCTGGGCCGCCCACCTCGAGACGGACGCCGACGGGCACGCGACCGTGGACGTAACCATGCCCGACAACCTGACCACGTGGACGCTGCACGCAATCGCCTGCGACAAAAAGACCCGGGTGGGTGAGAAGTCCGTCGACGTGGTGACCAAGAAGAACCTGATCGTCCGGCTCGAGACGCCGCGCTTCCTGGTAGAGAAAGACCTCGTGTACGTCTCGGCCATCGTGCACAACTACCTCAAGTCGGCCAAGAAGGCGCGGGTGGAGCTGAAGGTCACGCCGCAGCTCAAGATCACCAGTGCGATCAGCGCTGCCAAGGACCTGGCGCTCGACGCGCCGATCAAGGGTCCGACGATCTATCGCCGCTGGGTCGAGGTGCCTCCCGAAAAGGAGGTGCGCGTGGACTTCGTCTGCCACGCCGGGTCGCCCGGCGAGGCCACGCTGCTGGGCAAGGCGCTGACCGACGAGGAATCCGACGCGATGGAGATCAAGCTGCCCGTGCTGGCGTTCGGGGCGGACAAGTTCCTCGTCCAATCGGGTTACCTCGGCGACGTACCGGAGGGCGAGTGCGTGATGAACATCACCGTCCCGGCGGCCATTAAGCCGAACAGCCAGTCGCTCGACGTCCGCACGAACCCGTCGATCGCAGCCGTGATGATCGACGCGCTGCCCTACCTGCTGGACTACCCGTACGGCTGCACGGAGCAGACGCTGAGCCGGTTCGTGCCCGCGGTGGTGACGGCCAAGACGCTGCAGAAGCTGGGCATCCGGCTGGAAGACGTCCGCAAGAAGGTCGAGCGGCAGGGCGGGCCGGCCAACGAGCGGCTGCTCCGCAAGCTCCGCCGTAATCCCGTCTACAGCAGCGAGAAGATGAACGACATGATCCGGTCCGGGCTGAAGCGCCTGGCCGCGCTGCAGCGGTCCGACGGGGGATGGGGATGGTGGAAGCACGACGCGTCGAACCCGTACATGACCGCGTACGCCGTCTACGCGCTGGTCGAGGCTCGCGAGGCGGATGTGGACTTTGACCGCTCGATGCTGAAGCGCGGCGTGGCGTTCCTCAAACAGCGGGTGGTCTCGACCGCACCGGCCGGGCGATACCGATGGGTGCGGGACGACGAGAACGTCCGGGCCTGGATGCTGTTCGCATTGGCCTGCGAGAACCCGGGCAACATCATGGCCGCCGCTGAGGTCCGCGCGGCGTTGGACCGCGTCTACGAGAAGCGGGACGACCTGACGGACTACGGCCGGGCGCTGCTGTGCCTGACACTCAGCAAAGTCGGCGACCGTAACCGGGCGACGGTGCTGATCGAGAACTTCGACAACACCGTCCGGCTGGACGCCAAGACGCAGACGGCGAGTTGGGGCCGGACCCACGGCTGGTGGTGGTGGCGGGACAACGGCCTGGAGACGACGGCGATGGTGATGCGGGCGTATCTGGCCGTCGCGCCGAAGCACAAGGTCATCCCCATGACCACGCGGTGGCTGGTCCGCAACCGTCGCGGGGCCCGGTGGTACTCGACGAAGGACACGGCCTTTTGCGTCTACGCCCTGGCCGAGTATCTGCAAGCGTCGGGCGAGCTGGACCCGGACATGACGGTGACGGTGAGCGTGGACGGGAAGGTTCGCAACGAGCTGCGGGTCACGCGGGCGAACGTGCTTGCGCTGGACGCCGCGACGCTGCTCGGGCCGGACGACCTGACGCCCGGCCAGCACACCGTCAAGGTCCACAAGCGCGGTCGTGGGTATCTGTATGTGTCGAGCTACTTGCGGTACTACACCCGCGAAGATCCGATCAAGGGCGCGGGTCACGAGGTGACGGTGACGCGCAACTACGTCCGCCTCGTGCCCAAGCAGGTCACCAAGACCCGCGCCGTGTGGGATCGCAAGCAGCGAAAGCGGGTCACCGAGAAGTACCAGACGATCGAGCACGACCGCGTACCGGTCCAGCCGGGCGACGAGCTGGCCAGCGGGACGTTGCTGGAGGTCACGCTGCAGATCGAGGCCAAGAACAACTTCGAGTACCTGATCTTCGAGGACCCCAAGCCGGCGGGATGCGAGCCGGTGCGGCTTGTGAGCGGGTCAAGCTACGGCGGCGGGACGTACGCCAACCTGGAGCTGCGGGACGAGCGCGTCGTGTTCTTCGCGACGTATCTGTCGCAGGGGCGGCACAAGCTGACCTATGAACTTCGCTGCGAGACGCCGGGCACGTTCAACGTCCTGCCCGCCCGCGCTGAGGCGATGTACGCCCCGCTCGTCCGTGCGATCAGCGACAGCGACCGGATGGCCGTGGTGGAACGGAAGGCGGACTGACCACCGCCGGGCGCGCCCTGTGCGGCGATCCGGGCGCGGTCAATCCAATCCGTAGAGCCGCGCAGCGTTGTTGTAGAAGACGTCCTCGATCTGCGTATCGGTCAGCCGGGCGTGGCGGGCCGCGAGCTTCAGACAGCGAAGGGATTCCAGTCCCACCAGGACGGGTTGTAGGTTGGCGTAGGCGGTCTGCGACCAATCCACCGTGTCCTCGTACAGCCATAGGAACGAGTCGCTGATGGCGATGCACCGGCCGCGGAAGTGGCTGACGTGGAAGTCGCTGCCGTACATGAGCCGCCCCGGGCCGAGTACGTCGATGATGGCCTCGATCGCGCCGCCGTCGGCGACGGCGCTGCAGTCGCACCAGACGTTCTGGAGTCCCGCCAGCGCGCCAATGCCCTCGACGGTGTGGTGCGGATTGAATCCCCGCGCGGCGTGGGCGAGGATCATCCGCATGTTGGGATAGGTCTGGCAGTAGTGGCGGATGACCTCCTGATTGCGGGCATCGGCCAGCGCCCGGTTCTTGACCATGTGCAGCGTGATCGACAGGCCGAGCTCGTCGGCGACCTGGACGATGTGCTCGGGCAGGAAGTCGCTGATCTCCACGTTCCACGTGGGGCCGGTCGGGTCGGCGTCGGGACGGCGGGCCAGGAGGTGATAGCACTTCAGGCCGGCGACGCCGAGGCGTCGGGCCTCCTGGCGGACGTGGTCGGCGTCCATCTCGGGCCGGATCAGCATCGCGGCGCGACACCGCGGCTCGTCGCGGACCTGGTCGGCGACGAATTGGTTGATGGCTGCGGGATCGCCCTCGAGCGCCGACGGGATGAACAGGCCGTCGAGACGTCGTCCGGGCAGCATCTGCCCGACGTAGTGCCGGTACTCGGCCAGCCCCATACGTTCCGGCATCGTCTTGAGGTAGGGTTTGGCCGAGAGGTCCGAGCCGAAGTGGCTGCGCTCGTACAAGTGAGCGTGGGCGTCGAAGACGTTAGGCGGCACGAAGGCGTCGAGTTCCCGGTCGAACAGCTCGCGCTCGTCATCGCGGACTTGGGTCGCAAAGATCATCGCGTCCTCCCGTGGGTCAAGGGCAGGCGATCATATCCCCGTCGTCGCGGGATCGCCAGCACCGCACGTCGCCGCGGCGCGAAGGGGGCGTGACGATCCGGGTCTGGGGGTGCCCCATTCCTTCCGAGTGGCCGCGGAACGCGGACACTCGGAAGGGGTGGGGGACGGAATGCACTACTAAGCGGGTCTCTCCGCGCGACTCCGTCCCCCGCCCTTCGCTTCCCTTCGCATCCTGCGAAGGAAAGCGAAGAACGGGGCACCCCTTTGTCACGACGCGGCGAGTGGGGATTGACCGGGCCCTAAGGCGCAGATAGCTTGGCCCGCTGTCGGTTCAGTTCTTCTGATGGGGAGCAGGTTGCATGATTCGAGACAAACGCGTGGTTTCGCGAGGTCCGGTCGTCCGCGCTGCGCTGGCCTTTTTCGGCGCGGCGATCATCTCCAACGGCGCGTGCGCCGCGGCCGGACAGCAGCAGGAGACAACGATGCCGAGCCTGAGCAAACCCTATCCGGTGAGGGGCAACAAGACCCGTTACACCTTCACCCCGGTGGCCGACAAGGCGGCATGGTTGGATCGGCAGGCCTACATCCGTCAGCACATCTTAGTCAGCGCCGGGCTGTGGCCCATGCCGCCCAAGTGTCCGCTCGAGCCGAAGCGGCTGGACCGCAAGGCGTTCGACGGGTTCGTCCGCGAGAAGATCACCTTTGAGTCCCTCCCCGGCGTGCTCGTGACCGGCGCGCTGTACACGCCGGCCGGCGCGAAGGGCCGGCTGCCGGGGGTGCTGTGCCCGCACGGCCATTGGAAGGAAGGCCGACTGCAAGAGCCGCCCCAGGCCCGGTGCATCAACTTCGCCAAACAGGGCTACGTGGTCCTGGCGATCGACATGGTCGGCTACAACGACAACGGGCCGATCACGCACAAGTTTCAGGGCGACGCGCTGTGGGGACTGTCGCTGGGCGGACTGCAGCTGTGGAACTGCATCCGTTCGCTCGACCTGCTGCAGTCGCTCGAGACGGTCGACCCCAAGCGGATCGGCGTGACCGGTGCGTCGGGGGGTGGGACGCAGACGTTCATGGTGTCGGCCGTGGATGAGCGGGTGAAGGTGGCCGCGCCGGTGTGCATGATCTCGGCGCACTTCCAGGGCGGGTGCCTGTGCGAGAACGCGCCGCTGATGCGGGTCGGGATGAACAACATGGAGATCGGGGCGGCGATGGGGCCCCGCCCGCTGGTGCTGGTGTCGGCCACCGGCGATTGGACCAAGAACACGCCGAAGGTCGAGTACCCCGCCATCCGCCGGGCGTACGAGCTGATGGGCGCCGCCGACAAGGTGTCCGAGAAGCAGTTCAACCTGGGTCACAATTACGACAAGCCCAGCCGCGAGGTGGTCTATTCGTGGTTCGCGCGGTGGCTGAAGGGCAAGCCCGCTGGCACGAAGGTGGCCGAGCTGCCCTACGAAATCGACAAGGACCTGCGGATCTTCACGAAGGACCGCCCGCGACCCGACTGGGTCAAGTCGGCTCGCGACGTCGTTGGCGACTGGCGGAAGATGGCCGCCAAGCAGCTCGATGGGCTGAGGCCGCGAGACGCCGCTGGCCTGAAGCGGTTCCGCGATGTCCTCGGCACGGCACTGAGACACACGCTCAACGTCGAGCCCTGCACCGACGACCAGCTGCTGGTTTGGACCGGCAAGGCCAAGCCGAGCGGCGGGATGGTGCCACGCGACGTCCGTCTGGGTCTGAAGGGGCGCGGCACGTGGCTGACGGGCAAGCTCTGGGCGCCGGCCCACATCGCGGGACGAATCGGGCACGTCCTGTTGGTCCACCCCAAGGGGTCGGCCGGCATTCCCGATTCGATGGCCAAAGCCCTGACGTCGAAGGGCCGGTTCGTCCTGGCGATCGACTGCTTGCCCACGGAGCAGCGCGAACCCACCAACGACCCCTTCTACTACGTGTACAACCGCTCGAACCTGGCCATCCGCGTCCAGGAGGTCATGATGGGGCTGGCCTACCTGTCCCAGCAGCACGTCGACGAGGAGGTCAAGCTCGCCGGCTTCGGACGTGCGGGTCTGTGGGCCTTGCTGGCCCGGGCGGTGGCCGACGCCCCCAAACTCGGCGCGACGCTGATCGACGCGAACGGATTCGACGGGTCGGTCGCGGCGAACTGGCGTCGGGGCGAGCGGTTCAATCCGGGCATGATGCGGATCGGCGGCGCGGACACGGCGGCGGGGCTGGTCGCGCCGAGCCCGCTGGTGATCCACAACACCGGCGGTAAGTTCCAGACCCAGACCGTCCAGGCCGCCTATCGCGCCGCCAACGCCCGTAAGAACCTGCGTCTATCTCGTGAGAGACTCGACGAGGGGGCGATGCTGAACTGGCTCAGCAAGTGGTGACGCGGAGTGCCGCGTCCCTCCCTCGCAGCCTGGACCCGAGCCGATGGAAGCATGTACCTCTCTCGTTGTCTGCTGCCTGCTGCTGAGCGCCAATGGCGACGCCGACCGCGCCAGGCAGGTCGCCGAGCTCCGTGCGATCAAGAAGCGCATCATTGCCGATCTGACGTTCGGTGAGTTCGTCAGGACGTCCCGCGCCTACCGCGACGGCGTGTCTCGGCTCGACGAACGGGTTGACGAGTTGCTCGCAATCCGGCCGGGCTACTGGACGCGGTACGACAGGATCTCTCACCCCTCGATCTCGCACCACGCGCGGGCCACCGCCGAGCCGCTGGCCCTGGCGATCGCGTACGCCAAGCCGAGCAGCCGCCACCATCACAGCGAACCCGTGCTCCGTGCGATTGAAGACGCGCTGAAGCACTTCCGACAGTTCATCTACCGCGGCTGCCCGCAGAAGGGCAACTGGTGGGCCTGGCGGATTGGCGTCCCGATGCGACTCATCCCGACGCTCATCCTGCTGGAGGGCCGCCTCGCGCCCGACCTGAGGGATCACTACGTCGAGGCCGTCCGGTACCTCCTGAAGGTTGAGCAGGACGTTGCGATGAACGGGCCCTATCGGCCTTCCGGGTCGCGTCCCGTCGGCAAGACGGACACGAACGCGCTCTGGGCTAATCGCTTGCGGTTCGAGTACGCCGTACTCATCGAGAACCCCGCGATGGCGGGCAAATGGGCAAGCAAGACGTTCGGCGAGGTGGGCCCGGCCGGCAAGGGCCACCTCCAGGCAGACTACAGCTTCAAGTTCCACGGACCGATCCCAATGTGGGCCTATGGCCGATCGTTTCTGATCGACTACGCCCGCCTGATCGACTGCTACGGCAAAACGACCTTCGGCCCGACGCGCCGGGAGCTGGAGCGTTTCGGGGAGATGGCCCTGCATTACGCCAACGGCTTTCTGTACAAGTCGCGGATCTGTCCGGCCATCATCGGGCGCGAGATCTCCCGAGGTGACGCCACCTTCGCCTGCCCGGCCGGCTTGCTGGCGACGTCGGCGATTGCCAGAAGCGACCATCCCCAGGCCCGCCAGTTCGCCCGACTCGCTCTGCGCGCGTGTCGGTCGGCGGCCGCCGTCCCGATGCTGACGTCGCGCGTTCCCGCTGCCCGGCGCAACCTGCCGGACGTCGAGCCGGCGCCGCCGGTGCGCGACATCTTTGCCTATCCCGACGCCGACTTCATCCAGATAACCCGACCCACATGGTCCGTCGGCATCAAGATGCACTCCAAGCGGAATCGAGGCTACGAATCCATCAACGAGGAAAACCTGCAGGGGTGGTTCCTCAGCCACGGCTCGATGTTCCACTTCATCACCGGCAACGAATGGAACGGCTGCTGGCCGACGCTCGACTGGACGCGTCTGCCCGGTACGACGGTCGCGGCCGCGGTCAAGAAGCAGAGCCGCTCGCCCTTCGTCGGCGTGCTTCGCGCATCGCCGGAAATCGCGACGGCGGCGATGGCGCTTCGCCGCGACGGGTTTGCGGCCAGGAAATCCTGGCTCGTCAACGAAGACCACATCGTGTGCGTGGGTAGCGGCATCGTGGGGCCCGGTCGCGTCGAGACCACCGTCTTGAACCTGCCGGTCTCGGAGAATACGCCGCTTCTGATCGACGGGAAGCCCGCCCCGGATGGCACGTTCGAGAAGGTCATTGCCCCCAAGTGGCTTTGGGCTGGCAAGGTTGGCTACGTGTTCCCGAACGGTCAGAAGATCCGGCTTCTTCGCCAGGTACGAACGTCCGATTGGAGCTCGATCCGAGGGAATCGTCTCTACGGCAGGACGGAACCCGTCACGCACCACTACGCGACCGCCGTCATCGAGCACGATCCCCACGCGCGGACCTACACGTACATCTTTGTGCCGAACGTTCCTGCCGAAGAGATGGGTCGGCTCGCCGCCCGGCTGGCGGGACGGTACGCCATCAGCAACTGCGGGCCGCACCACGTCAGTGCCACGGACGGGAGCGTCGAGTCGGTCGTCCTGTGGGAAAAGGGATATCTCGGCAAGATCCGAGCGGATCGAGGGTGCATGCTGCTACGTGCGGGCCAGACGTGGTGGGCGGTCGATCCGGCACGGGGCGAGTCGCCGCTCGCGGTCGACCTGGGAGACCACCCCTGTCCGCTTTCGCCTCGCGACGGCAGGCCCGCCCGTGTGCAGTAGGCGCTGACGCGCCGCCCCAATCCGGTCGCACCACCGCGTCGAACCACTCACATGTGCACCGACAGCGCGATGCAGGTCTGTCCGGCGAAGTACGTCGTCAGGTTCGTCGCCCGCGCGGACGCAAACGGTCGGACGAATCGATTCAGGGCCAGGATCAGATCAGAGAAGATAAACAGGACCGCGCCGACGAGGGCGATCACCGCACCGGGCATCGGGGCGTCCACAGCATAGATCCGTACCCCCGACCGCCATCCCATCGCCAGGATCACCAGGATGTACAGCGCCACCGGCGCCCTCATTGCCCCGAGGCTCGGCCAGAGATACGCCGCCGTGCCGATCCCGAAGGCCAGGAAGGGAAGTGCCACGAGCAGATCCTTGCTCGACCAGCCGCCACCGAGACAGAAGGCCACGATGTAGAACAGATGTGCGATCAGGAACACCACCAGCCCTGGCACGAAGAAGCTTCGCGGTTCTTCCGGCAGCATCAGGAAGACGTCCCCCGCCAGGCTGAAGACCAGCCCGATAATGATGAGCACCTGGTAGGTGCATTCAGCCGGCTGGGCGAGGGCGGCCAGTGTGATGATCAGGACCGTGCTGAGCGGCTTGAAGACGTAGACGACGGTCCGTGCGCGACGGTATTCGGCCACGATGCTGATCAGCATCGTAACGGCGATGACGAACGGCAGGACGATGATGACCATGCGAACCTCCCCTCGATGCCAGGTCCCATATCATACGCCCTCCCGGCCCTGCTGACAGGGCGTTCCCGGTCCTGGGTCCTGTAAGCGTAACGGATGGTCTGCGTTGTTCAATGGGGGAGACGGCTCGGTTGGGGTGTGAACCCGGGCGACCCCGGCGTGCCGGCCCGATGCCGCCTACGGCGTGCTGGCGGGCGCCGACTTGCCGCGTTGTTCGCCCTTGCCGGGGACGACAAGGACCTTGCCGCAGTAGCCACAGCGGACCCGATGGCCACGCGTCGTCTTAGGGACCTGCAGAACGCGTCTGCACTTCAGGTTCGGGCAGAGCAGTGTGACCGTCATCGGTGGCCCCTCGAGGCTCGGGCTCAACTGATCCGCCCGCGGACGCACGCGAGGCGTCTCAGTTGCTGCCGCGTACACCTGTGGTATCGGGTGTAGGTCAGGCGGACTTCAGGGAAAAGGGAAAGGGGCGCCGTCGATGTCGGCATCAACGGGTTGGCATGACGGATACACGAGAGGGCCGGAAGATCAGGCCGATTCCTTGTGGCGCTCTTCGGCCACGGAATCGAAAAGGTCCTGCTCGCCCTCGGCGACCGCTTCGGTGACCACGTACTTCCCCCGGCCGCGATGCTCAGGCAGATCGAACATCACGTCCATCATCAGGTCCTCGATGATGGCCCGAAGGGCGCGGGCGCCGACGTCGCGCTTCAGGGCCTTCCGCGCGATCACGCCGAGGGCCTCGTCGGCGAACTCCAACTCGCAGTCCTCGTACTCGAAGAAGCGCTGATACTGCTTGACCAGGGCGTTCCTCGGTTCGGTGAGAATCAGAACCAGGGCCTCTTCGTCGAGCGGGCCCAGAACGGTCGTAACCGGAAGCCGCCCAACGAGTTCGGGGATCATCCCGTACTTGACCAGATCGTCCGGACTCACCTGGCGGAGCACCTCGAGGGTCGCGGCGGACTGGATGTCGGGGGCGTCTTCGATCTCGCTCCCGAAGCCGATGTTCTTCTGGCCCAGGCGACGCTTGATGATGTCCGTCAGCCCGGTGAAGGTCCCGCCGCAGATGAACAGGATCTGCGATGTGTCCATCTGGATGTATTGCTGCTCGGGGTGCTTCCGTCCGCCCTGGGGCGGGATGTTGGCGATGGTCCCCTCGAGCATCTTGAGCAGGGCCTGCTGGACGCCCTCGCCGCTGACGTCTCGCGTGATGCTGACGTTCTGGGTCGTTCTGCCGATCTTGTCGATCTCGTCGATGTAGACGATGCCCCGTTGGGCGGCCTCCAGGTCATAGTCGGCCGCCTGCAGCAACCGGAGCAGGACGTTCTCGACGTCCTCACCGACATAGCCGGCCTCGGTGAGGGTCGTGGCGTCGCCGATGGCGAATGGAACGTTGAGGATGTTCGCAAGCGTCCGGGCCAGGTACGTCTTGCCCACCCCTGTCGGGCCGATCAGAAGCACGTTGGACTTCTCGATCTCGACCTCGTCGTCACCGGCCGAGTCCGTGTGGGTCAGGCGCTTGTAGTGGTTGTGGACAGCCACCGCCAGGACCTTCTTGGCCAGATCCTGCGAGATCACGTACTGATCGAGGTAGTCCTTGATCTGCCGTGGCGAGGGGATGGTCCCGAACAACGGCTGCGACGCGCTGATCTTGCGACGCTCTTGCTTGATGATGTTGTGGCACAGGTCAACGCACGAAGCGCATATGAAGACATCCCCGGGGCCCTCGACCATCGGGCCGGTGTCACGATGTCCCTTGCCGCAGAAGCTGCAGACGCTTCCGCGACGTCCCCGCTTCCCGCCCGAAGACCCGCTACGACCGCTTGATGGCATCCAATCGTCCCTCGACCGTCCGGACCGCACCGCGGCAACAAGGCCGACCGGTCCTTGCATCAGGCTTATCGGAGCGTCCGATAGCCCACTTCAACTAGAACAGGTTTTCTCGGACCACTCGGTTGAGCTGCGGACGGGCCCGCCAGAGGCATCACGACCCGTCCTGCTTCCCGGCCCCCTCGGGGGGGCCCTCTGGTCGCCCTGCGCTCATGCCGATGACGGCCTGGCGCATCCGTTCGTACTCCTCATCGGACAACTGTCCCTCGCGGTGCATCCTGCGGACGTCCGCCAGCGTGAAGCCCTGCGGTTCGTCCACCCGGGCGCCGAAGTAGCGACGCCGGTACAGCAAGACCACCAGCCCGAGCAACAGGACCAGGACAAAGACCACCAAGGCCAGGATGATGGCCTGGTGGGCCTTGTCGACGTTCATCTCCATGCCCGCCTTGCCCTTCCGTCGATGCACCCCCAACGCTGATGGGCCCGGTAGGATTCGAACCTACGACCAATCGGTTATGAGCCGACTGCTCTAACCGCTGAGCTACGGGCCCCAAGCCAGTCCGTTCCCCCGCCCACCCGGGCAGGATCATCGTCGGCCCCAGGCTTCGGGAGCCACACACGCGTCGATCGGCTGAAGCCGCCAAAACCCAAAGGATGACTTCTCAGTAGTCAAACCCAAGATATCTCGACTTAACCGGCCACACCGGTCTGCCAGCTGGCCGAGACGCGCCCTGAATCGACGGGGGCCAATCGGGCCTTCCAGTAAGTTATACGACCGGCAAGTCCAGGCTTCAACCTGATTCTTGCCCTTTCGCCCCCGGGACCCCTGTGGCCGATACGCCTCGGGATCGATCCGCGGCGGTTGAAGCTAAGCTTGCAAGTGTGAAGCGCCGATGAATTCCTCACGCGGGGGGAGCGCCACCGGACCAGGCGGTCCAGGCAACCGCTCTGGCGCGGTCGTGAGGAACTGCGCGCATGACGGACCCAGTCAACCTGTGCATCATCGCCGACCCCGGCGCGTTCCGCGATGAACTGATCGCTGAACTGCGGGAGGCGGGGTACGTCGTCTCGTCGGCGGACAGCGGCCCGATCGGCTTGGACGTTGTCCGGGAGAACCAGCCTCAGATCGTCGTGTGTGATTGGCACGTGTCGGGGCAGACGGGCCCCGAGATCTGCAGGATGCTTCAGGCCGACGCCGACGCCGCCCACAGCTACGTGATCCTCCTTGCCGGCCGATACGACTGCCAAAGGTACTCCGAGGGGTTGGCGGCAGGCGCGGACGATCTGGTCGCCAAGGATCGTCCCGTCGACGAGCTGATCGGCAGGATACGCGTCGGCGTCCGGATGTGGCACCTCCAGAGGAACTTGAAGCAGGCGGCCATCACTGACGGGCTGACCGGGCTGTACAACCACGCACACTTCGTCAACGTCCTGGACAGCGAGTTCGCCCGTAGCCGCCGCTACGGCGGTAGGCTGTCGCTGATCCTGATCGATCTGGACAACTTCAAGGCGGTCAACGACACCTACGGTCACCAGGTCGGCGACGCGGTGCTGAAGCAGGTCGCCCAGACGCTGCAGCATGAGGTCCGTGAGGCCGATCTGGTGGTCCGATACGGAGGCGAGGAATTCGTCGTCATTGCTCCCGAGGCCACACTCCACCAGGCTGAGGAGCTGGCTGAACGGCTCCGCCGGCGCATCGCCGAGCAGACCGGGCCCGACGAAATGCACGGCAACACCATCACCGCTTCGCTCGGGGTCGCGAGCGACGAAGATTCACGCGTCGCCACGCCCAGCGACCTGTTGATGCTATGCGATCAGGCCATGTATGCGGCGAAACGCGCCGGAAGGAACCGCGTCGTTGCGGCAGCGGCCCTTCCCGACGCGTGCACCATCAACGGTCGAGACGGCAGCGAGATCGAGCAACTCCGCCGACAAGTCGCCTCGCTAAGCACGCAAGCGAAGGAGGCCTACGTCCAGAGTATCTGGGCATTGGTTCAGGCGTTGGAGGCCCGCGACAAGTACACGGCGCGCCATTCGCAGAACGTGACGTTCTTCGCGGAGCAGATCGCCAGGCAGTTGGACCTGAGCCCCGCGCTGGTGCGGAGCATCCGTCTGGCCGCCATGCTCCACGACATCGGCAAGATCGGCGTGCCGGACCGGATCCTGATGAAGCCCGGCGCCCTGGACGAGCAGGAGCGGGCCGCCCTACGGCGCGTTCCCCAGCTCAGCGCCAGCATCGTCGATCACATGCGGATCCTGCAGGCGGAACTCCCCATGATCCGCCATCAACGCGAGAACTACGACGGCTCGGGCTACCCGCTCGGACTGGCGGGCGACCAGATCCCCGTCGGCGCCCGTATCCTCATGGTGGCCGATGCGTTCGATGCGCTCACCACGGACCGGGTGTTCCGTCCGTCGCGGAGCATCGGAGACGCGCTCGCCGAGCTTCGCCGCCATTCGGGGACACAATTCGATCCGCAAATCGTCGAGGCCCTGGCCGATTGTCTCACCAAGGACGGACCGCGCTGGTTCGAATGCATCGAGTCGAGCCGGCGGGCCCTCGACGGCGACTGCGACGCAGCCTGCGTCAACACCATCAACGAGTAGGGGCGGCGGCGCCGCCGGGTTCCGGCATCGTGTCTGGGCGCGACGCAGGGGCGGTGGGCGTCTGCAATTCGCGGATCCGCTCCTGGATCCCCGCACGGCGATTGGCCGGGAACCGACGGACCTCATTGGGGAAGCGCTTGTCGTCCAGCTGCAATGCCAGACGCATCTGATCCACCGCGCGGGCCCGCCAGTCGGGCCTGCCCCGAACCGTCGCCTGCAGGGCGAGGACCTCGCCATACTCGTAGCGGAGGATCGGCAGCTTGGGGTAGAGCGTCACGGCCCGGCTCGCGGCCTCTACGGCTCGATCCACGTCGTTGGGGTCCGCACGTGCGACGTAGCGCGCCACGTACGCGCTCGACAAGGTGCGGGAGTTCCGGTTGTCCTGGGGGTCGCGCTGTATGGCCGTCAGGATGTTGGCAATGGCGAGGTCCAATGCCTTGACGGCGGCGGCGGGGTCCTGCTGCGAGCGCCGAATCGACCATCGGGCCAGTTCGGCGGGGGCCACCGGGTCGAGCGGGTCCGCCTGAACGGCGTGGCGGTACGACGCCAGGGCGTCGGCGGTGATGACGGATCCGCGGGCTCGGGCCAGCCAACTCGTGGCCTGCGACACGGGAGCAACGAGAACCGGCCAGTAGACCACCGATCCGACGACCGCCCCCGTCGCCAAGACCGAAGTCCAAGCCTGCCGATGTCCGGCCGGGCCTTCACGGATCGCGGGCGGATCGCGCGGAATGCGACGCGTCGCGATGGCCAGGCCCGCCAGCGCGAAGAACGTGCACGCCGAGCCCGGATAGGTCATCGAGAACGAAATCATGTTGTGCAAGCCGACGGCCAGCAACGCCGCCGCCAGGCCGCCACTGACCGGCAGCGGGTCGTCCTCGAACCGGGATGTCTGGTCGGAATCGAGCGCCAGCACGACGTAGGCGATCGCCCAGATCACCGACGGGACAAGCGCCCAGATCAACCAGAGCTGGCCGGGCGACGCGACCGAGCGAGCGATCAGGACGCCCGCCAACAGCGGCGCTAGCCACAGGAAGATGCGACCGCCCCCCGGGCCATCTCGCTTGGCGTTCGAACGGTCCGGCCCGGCGCGGGGCTCTGGAATGGGCCTGGCCAGGTTGAACGAAATCGCCACCAGCAACAACATGGCCCCTGCCAATCCCACGACGCCCCATTCGGTCACTGTCGTCATGAGGTAGTTGTGCGGGTTCCTGACCTCTTCGGGCGCCTCGACGGCCTTGTGCCGCACGTAGTGCCGGTCGAAGTTGCCTGCCCCGATGCCTACCCAGGGGTGCTCGGCGACGATGCACGCCGCGCCACTCCAGTAGTGCCATCGGAACGTCAGCGATCCGCCGTACAATCTGCCTCGATGCAGACCGACGGCGGCGGTGACGGCAATCAACAGGACGACGCCTGCCCAACCTGCCGCCAGCAGGACGACCCAACGGCGGATCATGCCTTGGCGCAGGGCAGCCCACCGTCGCCACACCAGACCGCCCATGGCCCAGGCGAGTCCGCAGACGATCCCGGTGAGCAGCGCGCCGCGGCTGAGCGTCAGGACCATCCCCACCGCCATCACCCCACCGGCCAGGAGCGTCACCAAACCGAACAGCAGACGGTGCGTGCGGCGGCCCGCGCGCAGTCGGGCGATCCCCAACGCGAGCGTCGCCAGAGCGCACGCCATCAGGTAGCCGCCTCCAATGTTGCTGTGGGCGAAGAACCCGCTGACCTCACCGGACGCAGCCCGTCGCTCCAAGAGCTGTATCCTGGGATCGTCCACGGCAATCCGCCCGGAACGGACGGCCTCGTCCTTCTGCTGCTGGATCCACTGGCGGGTGTCGGCACGTTCGTAGACCTGGGCGATGCAGAAGGCGGCGTAGGCGACGCCCGTCGCCGCAACGGCGACCAACACCAACCTCACCTGCCACCACCGACGGACCGTCTGTGCCATGACCACCAGGGCGAGAACGGCGGCGATCCGATCGACGGACGCGACGATGGCCAGCCGTACGTTGCTGGCCCACGCCAACGACGTCGCAGCGGAAGCGACCATGAGGATCAGGGCAATCGCCACGCCCGGCGCGCGGTGCGCCCATCGCCCTCGAATCGCCGCCCCCACCGCGCAGCAGGTCGCACTGACCAGGATCAGACCGTCAAGAACCAGGGACGTCGCCGGTCCCGGCCCGCCGATCTGCCCTGAGCCCCCCTGTAGCCGGTTGACCAGGCTGAGCTCCTCGTAGTCCGGTCGTTCCTGCATCGTCGCGCGGGCGCAGATGACGCCCAACACCAGCAGCAAGGCCAGCTGATCGAGACGGTCGGGCCACGCGGTGTTGGCGGGCGACGGTCGTTTCCCGGGCCGCGTCATAGGATCAGGCTTGCTCCAGGATGGCGACGATCAACACGACGGACAGGCACTGCGCAGCCACCAGGATCGCGTCGGTCCAGTCGGCGGCGCCCAGCAGTGTGGCCGACAATCCGGTGGCGACCGTCGCCAGGTAGATGGTCAGCACCGCGGCGCGGGGCGACATCCCCCGCTGGACCAGTCGGTGCGAGAAGTGCCGACGATCGCCGCGAAAGACGCTGGCGCCGCTCCGCCAGCGGCGCCACACCACGCTGGTGGTGTCGTAGATGGGAACGGCCAGGACCGCGATCGGGGCCAGCACGCCATAGGGCGTCGCGCCGACCTGCGGCTCGACGAACGTCGTCAACACCGTCAGGACCGCCAGCATGTACCCGACGACGAGGCTGCCCGAATCCCCCATGAAGATGGTCGCCGGCGGGAAGTTGTACAGCAGGAACCCCGCCACCGACCCGACCAGCATGCACGTCATTGCGGGCACGAAGATCTGCCCGGTCCGCACGGCCGAGGCCGCGAAGATCGCCCCCGCGATGCACGCCACGCCTGCTGCCAGGCCGTCCATGTTGTCCATGAAGTTGAAGGCGTTCGTGATGCCCACGATCCACGCGATCGTCACGATGGAGGCCACCACAGGCCCGAGGTGCACCAGCACTCGGATCTCGAACCCGATGACCAGCACGCCCGCCAGCAGCGTCATCACCGCCAACCTGAGCACGGGCGACAACGGTCGGAAGTCATCGATCAGCCCCAGGACATGCAGGAGGATGGCACCGAGGAGGATGGCCGCCGCCGCCGGTGTCTTGCTGGCGATGCCCTCCAGGTGCGTCCTTGCCAATGCAGGCAGCCAATCGGGCGCCCAAGCCGTGCGGAACAGCCACGCCGCCAACAGCGCGACCGACAACGGAACCACCAAGCCCAAAACGATGGCGATCCCCCCGCCGAGCGGAACCACGCGATCGTGTTGCTTGTGCCCCCCGGGCCGATCCACAAACCCCCGGCCCAACGCCCAGCGACGCACCAGTCCCGTGCCGACCCCAGATAGCAGAAACGGCACGACCAGGCAGACACAGAACAGCCATGCCATCAGGCACGCCTCCGCTTCGGGCCTAGGACTCGGTCAGCTGCTCCACCAGCCGCTGCCGGACCTCCGTGAAGAACGGGTGATACGTCTCAGCCGCATAATCCGGATAGGTCCACGGCCAGGCCACCCATCGCCCCTTGGTGAACTGGAGCGTGACCTCGGCGTAAATGCCCCGCTCAATGTATATACGATGCGCATGGTCCTTGGTTGTGGCCAGGACCAACTTGCTGAGCCCGACATAACCGGGGTCGAGGTTGACGACGCGCTGATCGGGAGGTCGGAGACAGTCGTCGGCCAGTCGCGCCTCCAGGTCCATCGTGGTCCGCTTGATCTCGGCGATACGGTCGGGCGAGGTCAACGCCTCGAAGCTGACGAACCAGCGCTTGAGGTCGCTGCCCATTTCCGTTTCGTAGTAATCGGTGGCATCGAAGGGCCAGACGTCACTGGTCAGGTCGGTCTCGCCGAAGGCGCGGGTCATCATCTTGCGGGCCCGACGCATCAGATCGTGGTCCGGACCGATCATGCCGCACATCAGCTTGACCTTCCGGGGCGGTCGGATCACTCCCATGGCGGATCAGTGTATCGGATCGGTCCGACCGGTCAACGCGGGGGGGCTCACTGCGCCGAGGATGGACCCCGCTGGCCGGCGGCGCAGACGATTCGCATCGCCTCCTCCATCGAGTCCACCAATGGGATCACCCGGACGATCCGTGAGGAGGTGAGCAGCTCGTAGATCTCCGGCCTGGCCCCGCAGATCACCATGCCCTGGGTCTCGCCCACGACCTTCCGCCGCCAGCTCAACAGCTTGCTGAGGAAGAACGACGTGACGAAGTGGACCCGCCGCATGTCGACCACGCAGCCGATCTGACCCAACTGCAGCAGACGGTGCAACCCGACCGTCAGCCGCTCGAACGGTTCGGTGAGATCCCCATCCTCGGTGTAGGGAGCCAACATGCCCGCCAGCGTCAGCACGACGACGTGGTTGCGGACGCTCAGTTGCAGCTCCGGTGGGTTCTGGTTTCGAACCACGTCGACGAGGGCGGTGATGCGGCGGACCGACTCGTGACAGGCGGCCGCCTCGGCATGGTCGCGGTGACGGCTGAGGATCTGGGCGAACTGGAAGGCCGCCTCGGACGGGCACCCCTGGCGCATCTGTGCCTTGCCCAACAAGAGCCTGGCCTCCACGGAGTCTGGGGCGAGCTGCAATGATCGCTGGGCCGCAGCAGCCGCCCCCTCGTAATCCCCCTGTTCGAGCAAATGATCGGCCAGGCGCAGGTGGCGTTCTGGGTCGTTCGGCGCTGTCTCGAGGTCGGCGCGAAGCTTGGCGAGCGGGTCAACGTCCATGCAGATCGTCCGAAGGCCACAAGGCCGCAAACGGTCGTCCATCACCTGAAAGCGGCTGAGAGGAAAGGGGTCCGGCTGCTTTCGCCGCGACCATGGCCCGATTCTTCCGAAAGCTGCGTCCCAGGCGAAAGATGCCTGACTCCTTTCCTCGGACAATTCAACCAGATGGGGTGCTCCGCGGTCAAGGAATTCGTCGCTTGGCCGCCTGAAGATTGGCCAGGGCGTCGAGGTAGTTGGTGTTGTGCGGGAGCCAGCACTCGTTGGACGAGAAGAGCGGCAGGTCCACGCCCGTCATGTCGACGTAGGGCACGTCGACGCCGACATCGCGATAGGTCACGCCGTTGATGACGCTGCCCGGCACGGCTCCGCGGTCGACGCCTCCGAAGATCAGGCGGTTGTGGTACGTGGGAACGAAGGCCGACCCCGCACCCTCCATCAGGCTCACGCCGCACGGGTTGTTGCCGAGGATCCAATTAATCTGATCGTAAACGAACGCCAGGTAGCGCGAATCCGGCCGATACTGATGCGCCAAGGCCATCAGCGTCGCGCCCTGGCACAGATGGCTGTTCGTGCCCACCCGCCACGGGCTGCCCTCGGCGTAGGTGTTGAAGTAATTGGGCTTGTCGGGGCGGCCGAACGCCAGCACGCCGAAGGCGTTGTCGGCCAGCTCGAGCATCTGCTCGGCCCGGGCGACGAGGACCTTGCGCAAGTCGGCGCTGTGGTCCTGGCCGAACAGGGCGTCGTAGGTGCGGACGGCATCGACGACGACCTCGTCGGCGGTGATCTTGGGAAGAAGGTCGCGGGCCAGGTCGGCGTATCGCTGATCGCGCGTGGCGGCGTAGAGATCGACGGCCGCGCTGAACTGCCAGACGCCGCGCTTCTTGTTCTGCAGCGCCCAGCGCAGACCGCGGTCGGCCGCCTCGACCCATCGTGCCTTGTCCGCCACGTAGCGGGCGATCTTGGCCATGGCGGCGTGGTGGAGGCTGGAATCGCAACCTGGACGGGGGGGCTGGACTGGGCGCTCATCCCCCGTTCCGGGCTTGTTGTCGGTCTCCAGCTCCGGCGGACCCCAGAAGCCATAGCCAGACGTGATCCGCCCGAACGCAGACCCGTCGGGGGCGATCATGCGGCGCGCGTGGTCGCCTCCCCACAAGATCTCGTCCAAGAAGTCCGCCCGACCGTTGCCGTCCGCGTCGTATCGATCAAACCTCGCCTTGCCCACGCCGTACGCACGGGCGAGCCCGTAGACGTACGGGGCGTTGTGATAGGTGTTGTAGTCGCCCGCGTCGTGCCATCCGCCGGCGAGGTCGTAGCGCTTGCCGTCGAAGGTCAACCCGTCGTCGAGGTGGCAGGCGCCGTGATAGCCGGGCACCGTCATGCCGCACCGCTGGTAGTAGAAGAACCGGTACGCCAGCCGGGCCGTCCGGTTCCAGATCAGGTCGGGGCCGATCTCGAACGGCCAGGAGTGTCGCACCATCTCGTCCCCCACGCCCCGCAGCTCCTTGCCGCAGCCGAGGGTGACCTTGATACGATATTGGCCGGGCTGGTCGAGCTTCGCGAAGTCGCCTTGCCAGAACTCATAGCCCCAGTCGTGGCCGAAGTGACCCTTGATGCGGCCGCGGTGCTCGAGGTTGCCCGCGAAGACCTGCGTGCCGTCGCTGCGAAGGACGGCATAGCCAGCCCGACCAGTCTTGAAGTTGCTCTGCACATTGAAGCGCTTCGGCGCGCCGACGTCGTAGCCGACCTGATTGACCAGGACCTCGACCTTCGGCGGGAATCGCAGCGTCGCGGTGATCTGGGCGTCGTCCCACCATCCGCCCTTCTCGTGGCTCGTACAGACCAGCGTCACCCAACGGGCGGCCGGGGGCGGGGTCGCTTCGTGTAGGACAAAGGCCCGCCAACCGTCCTTCTCGGACTGGCGCACCAGCGGGTCCAGACGGAGCTCGCCGCCCAGACCGGACCAGCGCAGGGCCACGATCGACGCGCCGGAGCCGCGAGCGAAGACCGTCGCGCTGACGCTGCGGACCGCCGGCTCGATGGCCACCGGCGCCGAGACCAGACACATCGCCCCCCGCGTGCGAACGGCGCGCTTGCCCGAGCGCCGGGTCTTCTCATCAAGCGACCAGGCGGCAGACGCCTTGCCCCATGCGACCCGGGCGGCGTCGGGATTGCTGCACGGTAGGGGCTCGACGTGCCAGCCCCGCGGCCGGTTGAGCCGATGCTCGCGAATACCGGCCCCCTTGGGATACCGCTTGGCGTCTTCGGCCTCCTTGCAGCGCTCGAATCCCCCGTTGCTCAGTAGCGACCGTGTCTCGGTGATGATTGCGGCGGGAGGGCGCATCGTTCGGGGAAAGGCCGCACCGGATTGCGCGGCGTCGAACCGACTCGAGGGCCAGGGAATCAGGGCCGGGTCGTACTCCCCGTCGAGGGTGACGCATCGAAGGACGTGGTCGCTGCCGCCGAAGAGGACGTCGGTCTTGCCGTCGTCGTCGACGTCGGTGATGGTGGCGGGCCCGAGGATGCGGCGATCGGCGGTGTATCGCCACTCGAGGTTGCCCGCGCTGTCGAGACAGTACAGGCAGTGGTCCCAGCAAGTAACGAGCGTCTCGATGTCGCCGTCTCCGTCGACGTCGCCCATGGAGACCGAAGCCGAGACCCGCTTGGCGGTCTGGAAGGACCAGGCCAACCGCCTGCCGTTGTATTTGAGGGCGTAGACGTGGCCCTGGACGTCAGCCGCGACGATCTCCTCGAAGCCGTCACGGTCGAGGTCGCCCACGCCCAAAGACGAAGGGGCCGCCAACGTGGGGAACGTCCACAGGACGCTGCCGCTGCGGGCGTCCAGGGCGATGACGGCTGGCTCGTTCTCGACGCCGGAGTAGACTTCGGGGCGACCGTCGCAGTCGGCGTCGGCGATCACGACCTCGGAGCAGAACCCGCTTCCAGACGGGCGCTGCCAGCGAACCTTGCCGGCATCGCTCAGACAGAGGATGTTGTACCGGTCGGCGCCGAACAGCTCGGGCCTGCCGTCGTCGTCGACGTTGCAGATGGCCAGGGGCGAGCCGATCTCGAGCGGCGGTTCGCCCTTCGGTCGGCGATAGGCCCAGACCTCCTTGCCGTCCGCATCGAGGACGATCACCGCGTGCTCGGCCCCGGCGACGACCTCGTCCCGACCGTCGCCGTCCAGGTCGGTCCAGCTCGCCGCCCCCCACGTGATGGCGCCCACCTGGCAAGACCAGTGTTCCTTGCCGGTTTCGGCGTCGAGGCAGCAGAGCCGACCGTCGCTGCCGCCGATCACGAGCGTCCCCCGGCCGGGGCGTGCGGTGCGACTGAGCGAGGCCGCTGAGGTCAGGCGCTTCTTCCAGCCACCTCGGTAAGCCCAGATCTGCTTGCCCGTCGCGTCGACGCACCACAGCGTGCGGACCTCCGCGTCGCTGATGATCGTCTCGCGGCCCGGGGACGGATGGACGTCGGCGACGAGGGGCGAGGCGTAGAGCGTTCCCTTCGCCTCGTAGCCCCATTTCAGCGTTGGCCCGAGCGCCGAAGCACCCATCGCAACGGACAACGACGCGGCCAGAACCAGCCACGCAATCGCGCACGCGTGTTTCATCGTCAGGTTCCCTTGTCTTGCGGGGTCCCAGTGCGGGCAGTATCGATGGGGACACAGATGCGGTCAATCGACGCGGAGTCGCCGCCACCACGCGACGTAGAGAATCGCCCCGCCGACGCCGCTGGCGGCGGCCAGACAAGCCGCGCGGGCCCAGTTGTGCAGCACGAGGTCCATTACAGACAGATACAGCACGATGAAGAAGCCCGTACCGACCAGGGCGACCGGGATGTCGAGTCGGTCTCGCGAGGGTCGGCGCGGGTCCTCGCCCCCGTCGGCCAGCATGCGACGCACGGGACCCCACAGGCCGAACGGGCGGACCTTCCGGTAGAAGTCCTTCAGTGTCTCTGCAGGCGCGGGCGGAAACACGTACGCGGCGATCAGGCACGAGAACAGGCTCAAGCCCGCCAGCAGCGGGAAGTACTGCAGCTCTCTCATCTCGGTGTAGCGGTTGATGTAGAAGGCCACCGGCAGCGTGCACGCCCCGCTGACGCAGTGCGCCCACCCGCCGATCCGCCACCAGTAGGGGGCCAGCAGCCCCGGGGCCAACAACGTCGCGCCCAGCGCGAAGTTGATGGGCTCCCAGATCGCCTTGATGCTCTCGGTCTGTAGGCTGATCAGGATGCCGAGCGCGACGACACCCAGCGTCGCGCCGTAGCTGACGAGCATCAGGGCCTTGGGCGTGGCCCGCTTCCAGATCGGCTTGACCAGGTCGTTGACGATGAACGAAGCCGCAACGTTCAGCGCGCTGTCGAAGGTCGACATGAACGCCGCGACCAGGCCCGCCAGCACCAGTCCCTTCACGCCGACGGGCAGCACCCGGTTGAGCACCATCGGCAGCACCCGCTCGCTATCGACCACCCCGTCCTGGCGGGCCAGGATCGATAGGCCGAACGCCGTGAACGCCATCACCAAGCCCCAACGCACGCTGATGACCATCCCCCACGCCAGCCCGATCTTGGACGCCTCGGCCTCGTTGCGGGCCGCGCGGAACCGCTGGAAATCCGCTCCGCCCCCGGCCGCACCGACCAGGCTGATCATCCCCTTGGCGACCCACATGATCACCAGCAGGCCGAACAGGTCCGTGTATCCCTCGGGCGGGTGCTCGAGCGCCCACACCGGCGTCAGGCTGAACCAGTCGGCGCCCACGGTCTGCCGAAACGCCTCCGGATCGATCTGGACGAACGCGGCCACGGCGATGTAGACCGCCGCGAACGACAGCAGCACCGTCTGAAAGAAGTCGCTATACACGACGCTGAAGAACCCGCCCAAGACCACGTACAGCCCCGTGAAGGCAAACAGCAACGGAATGGCCAGCGACTTCTCGATCGGCAGGAACTCTTCGAGGAACTTCCCGACGCCCGTCCCGGCGTAGCCGAGCATCAGCACCATGCCGATCAGAGAAATGATGACGGTGACGAATCGGGCGGCCTGGCCGGCCCGCGCTTCCCCGTACCGGAAGACCAACCACTCCATCC
The DNA here is from genome assembly GCA_964390905.1 of uncultured Planctomycetales bacterium. Taxonomy (GTDB): domain Bacteria; phylum Planctomycetota; class Phycisphaerae; order UBA1845; family JAFGLZ01; genus JAFGLZ01. The sequence continues at coordinate 29,940 of CAYMLO010000041.1, forward strand.
CCGTCAACACGCCGCTGCGATACGCCCACTTGGCCTTGTAGGCCAGCACGAACCCGGCGAACGGGAAACACCACATCCAGTGCACCCACATGCCCCGCATGCCCAGCACGTAGAACACCGACACCATCCACATCGTGCCCGTGATGTCGAAGAACGTGCTGCTGCCGCTCATGCCCAGCAGCCACCAGGGCATGGTCCGACCGGCGAGGAAATAGGTCTCGATGTTCTTGCCCGCGCGCCGTTCCATGTACGCGCCGACCCCGAAGATCAGCAGGAGATAGGCGATCACAATGCCAGCGTCGATGGGACTGAGGTTCACAGGAAGCGGGTCCCCCTACGACTCGGGCATGGGGCCGAAGAGCGATTCGATCTTGGCTGCGATGTCGTCTGCGCGCATCAGCGTCTCGCCGATCAACAGCGCCCGCGCCCCGGCCCGCTGGAGACGCAAAACGTCCTCCCGGGTCTTCACGCCGGACTCCGAGACGAGGATCGTGTCGTCTGCGACCAGACCGGCGAGCCGCGACGTCGTCGCCAGGTCGATCGTCTGCGTCTTGAGGTCGCGGTTGTTGATGCCCAGCAGGCTGTAGCGCTGGTGCGGGAACCCCACGACCGACCGCATCTGCATCAACGTGTCGGCCCCGTGCACCTCCAGCAAGACGGTCAGGTTCAGTTCGCTGGCCAGGATCATCCCGTCGAGGACCTGCTGCGGCGTGAGGATCTCGGCGATGAACAGAATCGCATCGGCCCCGGCCGCCCGCGACTCGTAGATCTGATACTCGTCGATGATGAAGTCCTTCCGCAGGACGGGCAGCGGGACGACGTCCTTGATCTGCTCGATGAATTCGAGCCTGCCCTGGAAGAACGGCTCGTCGGTCAGGCAACTGATCGCCGACGCTCCCGCCGCGTGGTACGTCCGGGCGATGGCCTGCGGGTCGAAGTCCTCGCGGATCAGGCCCGCCGACGGCGACGCCTTCTTGATCTCGGCGATCAGATGGATGCCGCGCGGCGGGTCGGCGGCGATCGCGGCGTAGAGGTTCCGGGGACGAGGCGTATCCGCCGCGGCACGCTTCACGTCATCGACGGGCCGCCGACGCTTGCGCTCGGCCACCTCCTCGGCCTTGGCCGCCACGATCTTGTCCAGCACGGTCGCCATCGCCCGGTCTCGCCGCCGCCCCCGACCCGGTCACCAAGTGTAGGTTCCAAACTGGGCAAGTCAACGAATCACGCTCAGGGATGCCGATCGTCGTTTAGCGTGGCCGCGTGCGGCCACTACCCGCCGCACGCGGCGGGTCTTGGATCGCATCGGATCGGACGGTAGGCTGTGGCCGTTGCGAACGCCTGGTTTTCCGGAATGCAGGCGACACGCCGTGCGCGTCCGACCTCCGGAAGCGACCTTAAGGAGACGACACAGTGACAACGACATCCACCAGAACCCGGTTCTGTGCATGCGCCCTCCTGGGCGTACTGATTCTTGGCACATGCCCGGCGTCCGCCGCCACGTTCTACGTCGCGCGAAACGGCAACGATGCCTGGTCGGGCCGCCTCGCGCAACCCAATCCCGCCGGCAGCGACGGCCCGTTCGCCACGTTGGAGCGCGCGAGAGACGAGATCCGAAAGCTCAAGAAGGCCGGTAAGCTGCCCGGCGGCGGGGTGACCGTGGAGGTCTGCGGTGGCGTCTACGAGCGCACGCGCCCCTTCGAGCTGACCGCAGAGGATTCAGGGACCCGCGATGCGCGGGTGGTCTACCGCGCGCGTCCGGGAGAGGAAATCCACCTCGTCGGCGGGAAGGTCGTGACCGGATTCAAGCCGGTCACGGACGCGGCGGTCTTGGGCCGGCTGGACGCCTCGGCGCGGGGCAAGGTGCTGCAGGCCGACCTCCGCGCCCTGGGCATCAGCGATTTCGGGAAGGCGAGCGGCGGCGGGATGGAGGTCTTCTTCCGCGACAAGCCCATGACCGTGGCCCGCTGGCCCAACGAGGGATTCGTCCGCATCGCCGACATCGTGGTCAAGGACGGCCACAAGATCCACGGACGAGCCGGCAGCAAGACCGGCAAGTTCGTCTACGAGGGCGATCACCCGAAGCGATGGGTGCCCGAGAAGGACCCGTGGCTGCACGGCTACTGGTTCTGGGACTGGTCCGAGCAGCGCCAGAAGATCGAATCCATCGACGTCGAGAAGCGCGTGATCGCCTTGGCCCCTCCCTATCACGGCTATGGCTACCGCAAGGGACAGTGGTACTACGCGTTCAATCTCCTGTGCGAGTTGGACGCACCGGGCGAGTGGTACGTTGACCGACAGACGGGCGTCCTCTACTTCTGGCCACCGGCACCCATCGATCAAGGACCCGTGTTGGTCTCGGTCCTGCCGACGCTGGTGACGATGAAGAACGCGTCGCATGTGACCGTTCGCGGTCTCATCCTGGAGGCGGCGCGGGGCACGCCCGTGTCGGTGTCGGGCGGCACGGCGGCCCGGGTGGTCGGCTGCACGATCCGGAACGTCGGCGGCGGGGCGGTGGCCGTTCGCGGCGGCTCGTCGAACGGCGTCGTCGGCTGCGACATCTACCAGACCGGCTGTGGCGGCATCTCCATAAACGGCGGCGACCGCAAGACCCTCACGCCAGCCGGGCACTACGCCGAGAACAACCATATCCACCACTACAGCCGGTGGAGGCGCGTCTATCAGCCCGGCATTCATCTGAACGGTGTGGGAAACCGCGCGGCGCACAACCTCATCCACAATGCGCCGCACATGGCCATGGGGTTCGGCGGCAACGACCACGTCATCGAGTTCAACGAGATCCACAGCGTATGCTATGAATCCAACGACGCCGGCGCGATCTACACGGGGCGCAACTGGACCATGCGCGGCACGGTCATCCGACACAACTACATGCATCACATCAATGGGTTCGAAGGGAGAGGCTGCGTCGGCGTCTACCTGGACGACATGTTCTGCGGCACGGCGATCTACGGGAACGTCTTCTTTAAGGTGACGGCGGCGGCCTTCATCGGCGGCGGACGGGATTGCACGATCGAGAACAACATCTTTGTGGACTGCAATCCGGCCGTGCACGTGGACGCCCGCGCGCTGGGATGGGCGCACGGCCACGCGGACATGTGGATCAAGGAAGGGCGCGAGAAGGGCACGCTGTCAGGGATTCTCTACGACGAGCCGCCCTACAGCGAGCGCTACCCGAAGCTGGTCGGCATCCTCGGCGATGATCCTGCGGCGCCGAAGGGGAACCTGATCGCCCGGAACGTCTGCAGCGGCGGCAAGTGGGACCGCATCCAAGCGAAGGCGCGTCCGTTGATCACCTTCGAGAACAACCTGCTGAAGGAAGACCCGCGCTTCGTGGACGCAAAGCGCCTGAACTTCCAGCTCCGCGAGGACTCACCGGCCTACAAGCTCGGTTTCAAGCGGATCCCGATCGAGCAGATCGGGCTGGTCAAAGACGATCGCCGCGCTTCATGGCCCGTGACGCATAAGGTCCGTCCAATGACGACACGGCCGAAGTGAATGAATGCTGGGTGCCCCCGTCTGGTCCGGATTCTCCGGCTCAACCTGGTCCCGCGAGATCGGCGTAGGAGACGGCGACGATGTCCTCGGCCGTCACGCCGAACGCGGCGCTGAGCCGCTCGACCTTGGCCCGAGCTGCCCGGTCGTCGCAGGCCGCGTCGACGATGGCCTCGAACTCCAGGAACGATCCCAAACCGTCCACTTCGTCGACGTGGATACGCACGTTCTCATGCAGATAGATCGCGCGGGTCTTGACCACCTCGACCGTCACGCCGAGGGCCTGGCCCAACGTGACGCGCAATCGCTCGGCGTTCTCGACCGGAATCAGCTCGTAGTCGCTGGGACGGGGATGCGGATCATCGTCGCGACGGTACCAGAGCAGCTCCCCCCTTCCGGGCTGCGCGGCGTCGACCGCAGACGAACCGGTGTCATGGGGCCAAGCTTGCCGCAGCTTCAGCCGACCTGTACGGGTGCAGAAGTAGGTGTCGCGCTGCCGTTCCACGGCGTGCGGTGCAGCGCCAAGCTCGCGGGCGGCCTGGTGCGCCCGCTGCGGATCGGGGTAGCGCATCTTCAGTTCGATGTTGCGCTGCATGGAACGCCACAATGTACTACCATGTTGCCGCGATGCAATGTCCCACGGACCCCTCTGATGGATGACAGAACATGAGACGATCCGCCTCACTCCTGATTGCCCTGGCCTGCGTTGGTTCAACCGGCACGTGTTCGGCTGCCGACGACCGTCCCGCCGCAACCACGCCGACGAAGGCCGTTCGCCTGTTCAACGGCAAGGACCTGGACGGTTTCTACACCTTCCTGAGAAACCGGGGGCGCGACAGCGACCCGATGCAGGTCTTCACCGTGCAAGACGGGGTGTTGCACATCTCCGGCCAAGAATGGGGATGCATCACGACGACCAAGGCGTACGAGAACTACCGCCTGATCGCCGAGTTCAAGTGGGGCGACAAGACACACCGCCCTCGGCAAACCCGCGCCCGCGACAGCGGCATCTTGCTGCACTCGGTCGGCAAGGACGGCGCGTACGGCGGGGTGTGGATGCATTCGATCGAGTGTCAAATCATCGAAGGAGGCACGGGCGACTTCATCGTCGTGGGAGACAAGAGCGCCAAGTTCGCGCTGACGTGCACGGTAGCGCCGGAGAAGTCGGGCAAGTGCCACGTCTACCAACCGGACGGCAAGCGCGTCACGGTCAACGGGGGTCGGATCAACTGGTTCGGCCGGGACCCCGCCTGGCGGGACGTGAAGGGCTTCCGCGGTAAGCGCGACGTCGAGAAGCCGGTCGGTGAGTGGAACCGCCTGGAGTGCATCGTCGAAGGCGCGACCATCACCGTCATCCTGAACGGCGTAACCGTGAACCGATGCGTCGACGTACGGCCGAGGAAGGGCCGAATCCAGGTCCAGTCCGAGGGCGCCGAGATCTTTTTCCGGCGCATCGACCTGAGGCCACTGCGATCGGGAAGTTGACGCGGCACTACCGCCGACGCAGCCGGCGGACATCGCCGTCGCGGTCGAACAGTTGCTGATCGTCGAAATGGTTCATGAGGGGAACGGCGAACTTGCGGCTGCTGCCGATCAGGTCCCGGAAATCGGCCATGAGCATGGTCTCGTGGGTCTCGAAGTAGGCCTCGACCTTCTGCTGCGCCTGCTCGACCGCGTCGCGGACGAAGTACAGCTCTCCCACGCGAACGATCAGTCCTTCGTCCAGCAGGGATGCGTTGACGGCCTCGACGTCGGCGGGGTCGTACCGGCCCGACGCAGTGAGCGCGTCGGGCTGCTGGGGCGAGAACGGGTCTTCGCCATAGCCGGCCAATAGGGCGCGGCGGATGGCGTGCTGGTCGTCGGTCCACTCGGGCTCGTGCGATGCAAGCGCGACGGTCGGGCCGACGGTCTTCAGCTCACCCGCGCCGACCATCCGTTCGCACAGACGATGGACCACCGGACCGGCGGTCTCACCCAGCCACGCGCAGGTCTGGCCCAACCGGACCGCCAACGCCGATGGAGACAATCCACCGGCCAGAAGCGGCTTGTCCGCGTGTCGCTCCCTCAGGGCGGCTAACAGCGCGGCACGGAGACGCTCGTCCACGTCGCGGTGCCACACGATGGTCTGGGTCTCGGTCTTGGCCACCTCGATGGCGCCCCGCTCGGCCAGCGCCGGGACCGCTGCGACCAGGGCGCGGTCCGCCTCGCCCAGGCGCCGTGCGAGCTCCGCCGTCGCGCAGGGCCGGGCGATCTTGGCCAGCTCGTAGACGACGACGTCCCCCAGGTCCGCCTCGCGCAGCGACGCCAAAGCCGCCGCGACGTCCGATCGGTGTCGGCGGTGCTTGTTCGGATGGACGTCGATCACCTCGCAGCCGGCCACCGTGAACTCCCCCGCGATGTCGCGCAGGACCATTCGATCTCCGCGCCGCGCCACGAGGGGCGTATCCAGCCGAAGTTGGGCATGCCCAGAGCCACCCGCCGGGATCGTCCGGTCACCCAACAGCGCCAAGCGGCCGCGGACCTCGCTGGTCCCCAGGTACGCCCGAATCGGCATGCCATGCCGCAGCGGACGCGGGGAGGACGCAGCCGACCAGACCGCCACGTCGAGCATGGACGTCGGCAGGAACGCGCCCGGCGTGCACAACACATGACCCGCCTCGACACGTTCGCGCCCATCGCCGGCCAGGTTGACGGCCGTCCGCTGGCCGGCGGACACCTCCTGGCGATCCTGCTTGTACGCCTGCAGACCCCGCACGCGCAGCTCGATCCCGACCGGCTCGCAAGAAAGTCGATCACCGACCGAAATCTGGCCGCTGAACAGCGTCCCGGTGCCCACCGTGCCGAATCCCTCGGCCGAGAACACACGGTCCAATGGCAACCGGACCAGCTCATCGGTCGATCGCTGCGGGCACGCACTCGCGACCGACCCGATGACCGATCGCAGCCGATCCACGCCCTCGCCCGTCACGGTCGATACCGGGATGATCTCCGCGTCCGCCAGCGCCGTCGGCGCCAGCAGATCCCGGATCTCCTCGGAGGCCAACGCAACCGTCTCAGCGTCGGCCAGATCGATCTTGGTCAGCGCAACCAGTCCCCGCCGAATCCCCAGCAGGTGGACGATGTCCAGGTGTTCGCGGGTCTGCGGCATGACGCCGTCGTCGGCCGCGATGACCAGCATCACGAAGTCGACCCCGCCCACGCCGGCCAGCATCGTCCGGACGAACCGCTCGTGCCCCGGCACGTCCACGATCCCCAGCCGCTCCCCGTCGGGCAACGCCATGTGCGCGTAGCCCAGCACGATGCTGATCCCGCGCTGCTTCTCCTCGGCCAGGCGATCGGTGTCCATGCCGGTCAAGGCCCGGACCAGCACGGTCTTGCCGTGATCGATGTGACCGGCTGTGGCCATGACGAGGTGTTTCACGGGGCGGGCTCCAGGCGAATGCGTCGGGCCGCCTCGACGATCTGCTCGACCTGACCATCGAGCAGCGTCAGCACGTCCAGCCCGTACTGACCGCGGCGGAATCGGCCTACCACCGGGGGGTCCGCATGCCGAAACGCGTGATCCAACACGTCCGGCTCGCACCCCGGCACATCCAGCCAGACGACCACGGTCGGCACGGTCATGCCCGGCACGGACCCGCCACCGATCGAGGCCACGTCCCGCTCGATCGTGCACCGCCATGACGGCTGGGCCGACGGCAGGGACTCGACCAGACGCCGGGCGCGCTCTTCCAGAACGGCCATCGGCTGGCTGGCCCGCTGGATGCTCGTCGTGTCCATCGGCGAGCCGCCTCGCAGCATCGGCTCGATCGTGGCGGCCAGGCCCGACATCGTCATCTTGTCCACCCGGACCACCCGGGCCAGCGGATGTTGCACGATCCGATCGATCAGCTCGCGTCGCCCCGCGAGGATCCCCGCCTGCGGACCGCCCAGCAGCTTGTCGCCACTGAACGCGACCAGATCCGCGCCGGCCGCAATGCTGTCTCGGGCGGCCGGCTCGTCCCGCAGGGCCGGCAGTTCGTCCTCACCTGTATGCGCGACCAGACCACTGCCGATGTCGTGCAGCGTCAGCACACCATGCCGACGCGCCAGCGCGGCCAACGACCCGAACGGGACCTCCTCGATTTCGCCGACGATGCGGTAGTTGCTCAGGTGCGACTTGACCAGCATGGCCGTGTGGTCCGTGATCGCCCGCTCGTAATCATCGAGCCTCGTGCCGTTCGTCGCCCCGACCTCGACCAGGCGCGATCCGCTGTGCCGGATGATGTCCGGCAACCGACACGATCCGCCGATCTCGATCAGCTCGCCACGCGAGACGATCGTCTCCTTGCCCCCCGCCAGGACCGCCAGCGCCAGCCACACGGCGGCCGCGTTGTTGTTGACAACCGCGGCGGCCTCCGCACCGACCACCTCGGCCAACATCGCCCGCAACCGCGTCCCACGGGACTGACGGCATCCGGTCGCCAGGTCGAACTCGATGTCACAGTATCCCCCGGCTGCCCGGGCGACGGCCTCAATCGCCTCGCCCGACAGCGCCGACCGACCCAGATTGGTGTGCACCACGACGCCGGACGCGTTAATCACCATCCGCAGCGCTGCGGCGTGGGACGACTGATGATCCGGCCTCTCGTTGGCTTGGTCGGGTCGCATCACGCTCTCTCGGTCTCACGGCAAGATCGCCAACACCCGGGCGGGAAATCCCGACCCGTGCTTGGGCTTGGGCCACGTGACGATCGCCATCGCGTCGACCGCCGGCACCTGATCCAGCCCGGTCAGCAATTCGATCTGATAGCGGTCCTGACCCAGGAGGTAGGTCTCGCACGGGTACTCACCCTTGCTGGTGCTCAGGCCTCGGTCCGTGTCGGTCGTTTCGTGTCCGATGGCGGTGATCCGGCGGCGCTCACACAGATACTTGATCGTCTCGAGCCCCCAGCCCGGGTAGTGGGCGACGCCAGTCGCGTCCTTGTTGAGCATTTGGTTCTGATGGGGCCAGCGCTTCGACCAGTCGGTCCGCAGCGCGACGAACGCCCCGGCCGGCACGGGGCCGTGACGCTGCTCCCAGGCCTTCATGTCCGCCATGGTCAGCTCGCAGTCCGGGTCCTTGGTGGCCCTCTCGTGCATGTCGACGACGACCAGCGGCAGGATCATCTCGCGCGGCGCGATCGCGTCGACCATCCGCTTGCCCTTGTGGAAATGTCCGGGCGGATCGACGTGCGTGCCGTACTGCCCGACGTGGGCGAACTCCTCGGCGAAGAAACCATCTCGCGCGTACGTGTACAGGACCCGCCGCTTCATTGCCGGGAATCCCTTCCACCGCGGCGTGCCCACGTCGAACGCGTGTGTTAGATCGACGATCCGCCGGCTGCGCAGATCGTTCGCGACCGGCCACAGGCCCTCCCCCGCCGATGCGCCGACAGCCCATGCGGTCGCGACCGCCGCAACCACACCCCCCCCAGCGACCGCGCACAGGTGTTTCCAGTTCATCGCCGCAGACTCCCTGTTGGCGAACGGTGTGCGGTCACTCGACCGGCACCCGCCGCGTCCGGGACAGGTCCATCCGTTCGGCACAGAACCGCTCGATGCCGACCTCCTTGATCGCCGCCAGGTTCCTGCGGCGGTCCCGCCGCAGAATCAGACGGAACAGGGCCGCAATCAGGCTGTTGAGCTTCTTGCAGTCTTGGTAGTCGACGTCGCAGTCGGCACAGCTCATCAGGTCCTTCTCGATTGCGCACGCCCGCACCGGACAGCGGGCGAACATCGGCGCGACGCGACAGCCCTCGCACTTGCCCTTCACCAACGCCCCGCACTTGCCGCACACGACGCCACAGCACGCTACGTAGTTCAGGTCGATGTCGGCCATGACAGAGCCTCCGTCGATGCGCCAGCAGTATTCTAACGGGAACGCCCGCGGGCAGAACAGCCGCGGTCAGACCGCGCCGAACCCGCGGGTTCGGCCCTCACAGCCCCAAGCGGACGCGCAGATCGGCGCCCCAGTAGACGACCACGACGGCGGCCGCCGCCCACAGCAGGATCGTCATCACGAACGGTCGGTCCTTGACGAGAATGTCCGTCGGACCGCTCACCCGCCCGGACCGGATCAGCATCGCGTAACGGAAGATGGCGTAGACGACCAGCGGCAACGTGAGGATCAGATAGTGCTTGTCGAACGGTTGATGCCCCGTGCGATCCATCGCGTAGAGCAGAAACGTGACGATCGCGATCCCCGCCGTGACGCTGGTCAGGTGGTTCAGCAGATCCGGCGTGTAGCCGGCCAGCGTTTGGCGGTGACGAGCCGCGTTGGCGGCATCACCCATGACCGCCAGCTCGCACTGCCGCTTGCCGAACCCCAAGAACATGCACAGCGTGAAGGTACACACGATCAGCCAGGGAGACGTTCCCAATCCGATGGCCACTCCGCCCGCGACCGCCCGGAGCACGAATCCGATCGCGATGATGATGACGTCAACGATCACCCGGCGCTTCAGCCAATACGTGTAGGCGAGGTTCATCAGCACGTAGTTGCCGAGCACCACCGCGAAGCCAAGCGGCAGCAACAGGCACAGCCCCGCGGCGCCCACCAACAGCAGGCCCGCAATGACGAGGGCCTGATGGATGGACACCGCACCCCGGGCAATGGGACGGTTCCGTTTGGTCGGATGCAGAAGATCCTGCTCGCGGTCGCGGATGTCGTTGAGGACGTACGTGAAGCTGGCGGCCAGGCAGAAGGCCGCAAACGCCAACAGGGACGAGCGCAGCGACGCCACGTCCTTGGCCTGAGCGCTGAAGACCAGGCCTGCCAGGACGAAGACGTTCTTGACCCACTCAGCGGGTCGGATCAACTCGAGGTACTTGCCCATCCAGGAGCACCCGATACCAAGCGTGACGCCTCACCACCATTGCATGCACGACGCCTGAACCGCCAGCCGCATTGTACGTCCCATTCGCACCCGCTGGCAACGGATACGTTCTCCACGTCCGGACCGACCTCCACGGGATCAGCCTCCTGGAATCCAGCAGAGCAGGGAACACAGCGTCCGGAAGCGACTGTCGATTGGGTCTTGAGCGAAGGTGCAACCACCGAGGCCGTCAGGCGTCGCCCGATAGGGCCAGGCGTACGCGCTCCGCCAGCTCGCGGGCTGCGAAAGGCTTGGAGACCAGACCGTCCGCCCCAGCGTCGCACATGGCCTTGGCTGGGCCCTGTTCGCTCATCCCGCTGCAGACGACGACCTTGACGGAGGGCTTCACCTCCTTCAGGGCTGCGAACAGACGGTCACCGGACGTGTCTGGTAGGATGGCGTCCAGAAGAACCAGGGCCACCTCTGGATGATCACGGAGGGCGGCGACAGCCTCGGCGCCGGTCTTGGCATGGAGACATCGGATCCCGGCCCGACGCATGATCCGCGTTTCGACATCTAGGACGCACGCCTCATCGTCGACGAGGAGCACGACGGGCGCACCTTCACGTCTCCCCACCACACCGGAGTTCGGATGCCGCTGGGTCGCGGTAGCCCTGCCCATGGTACTGTGTCTTCGTGCCCGACGGAGCGAGAGGTGTTCGGCATCTAAAACATACCACCGATTTGGAGAAAAGCAAAGCCCTGGCCCCCCCAACCCGAGAGTCGCTTCGGATCGGGCGTGCCAACCCACAGGAGGCCGGATGGTACCTCCTCCTCATTGCGACTTATGGTTTAATGGCCGCTGGAGCACGATACGAAGAACAGCGCGATCCTCCAGGATCGATTGTGTCCGACCCGGATGGAATCTGCGCCAGACCCCTAGCCGATGTGCTTGCCGAGCAACCGGGCCACCTCGACGCAGTCCTTATCCCCGCGACCAGACAAGCACATCACGATGGCGGCGTCCTTCGGCATCCCCGGCGCCCGTTTGCAGACCTCGGCAACGGCGTGGGACGGTTCGAGGGCGGGAATGATGCCCTCCGTTTCGCTGAGGAGCTGGAACGCAGCCAACGCTTCGTCATCGGTGACGGCGACGTACTCCACCCGCCCGGCGTCCTTCCAGTAGGAATGCTCCGGTCCCACGCCGGGATAGTCCAGCCCGGCCGAGACAGAGTGAACCGGACTGGTTTGCCCGTCGTCGTCTTGCAGAACGTAGGTTTGCATGCCATGAATGACGCCGGGTCGCCCCGCCATCAAGGTCGCGGCGTGTCGGCCCAGCTGCATCCCTTCCCCGCCCGCCTCGACGCCGACCATCTGCACCTGCGCGTCCTCGAAGAAGGGCACGAACATTCCCGCAGCGTTGCTCCCGCCCCCGACGCAGGCCACCAGCATCTCGGGCAGCCGGCCCACGCTCGTGAGCACCTGCTCGCGCGTCTCTCGCCCGATGACCGACTGGAAATCGCGGACGATCATGGGAAAGGGGTGGGCGCCCATGACGCTGCCGATGACGTAGTGCGTGTGCTGAACGCTGCCCATCCAGTCTCGAAAGGCCTCGTTGATGGCGTCCTTGAGCGTCTTCTGGCCCGTCTCGACCGGTCGGACCTCCGAACCCAACAGCTCCATCCGAAAGACGTTCAGGCGCTGACGGCGGATATCCTCCTCCCCCATGTAGACCGTGCAGTCCAAGCCGAAGACCGCCGCCGCCGTCGCCGTGGCGACCCCGTGTTGGCCCGCGCCCGTCTCGGCGATCACCCGCCGCTTGCCCATGCGAACCGTCAGCAGCGCCTGGCCCAGCGTGTTGTTGATCTTGTGCGCGCCCGTGTGGGCCAGGTCCTCTCGCTTGAGGTAGATTCGCGCGCCGCCGAGCTTCTCGGTCAGCCGCCGGGCGAAGTAGAGCGGCGTGGGCCGTCCGGCGTACTGGGTCAGATACCCGCTGAGCTCCTGCCAGAAGGCCGCGTCGTTGCGTGCGAGTTCGTACTCGGCCTCGAGCTGCCGGATGGCGCCCATCAGGGTCTCCGGCGTGTATTGCCCGCCGAACGGCCCGTATCGGCCTTCGGCGTCTGGAACGGACATTACAGTGGGACGGTCCATGTCAGGCACCCCAAGCGGCAGGGATTCCCAGCCTAGCTTGCCATTGGACATTGTAGGTGTCAGGCCGATCGTACGCTAGCATCCGGTCCGGCCGGGCCTCCGCAGCGACGCTGAACGATGTCAGCGCCCCCCGGCCGGCAGCGCCTGGCGCCAACCTCCGTGCAGCAGATCGGTCAACTCCCGCACGAGCCCGGCGTTCTCCGGCTTGCCGGCCACGTTGACGTTCTCGTCGGGATCGACCTTGTGGTCGTAGAGTTCCACAGCCCGGAAGTCCTTGCCCGGAGCCGACCATTCGGTGAACCGGTAGCGATCGGTCCGAGCCGAATAACCCATCACGCGGCCGACCTTGCGGACGCCGCGCGGATACTGACTGAACGCGGCGCGCTTCCACGGGCGGTCTGGCTTGTCGACCAACGGCCTGAAGCTGGTTCCCTCCAGACCTTCGGGCAACGGCACACCGCAGAGGTCGCACAGCGACGGGAAGATGTCCACGAACTCGACCAGAGCGTCCGTCTTGGCACCGGCCGTCTTCTGACCTGGCACGCTGATGATCAACGGCGCGTGCACGGACGTCTCGAAGTTCGTGTGTTTGCACCACAGCCCGTGCTCGCCGAGCTGCCATCCGTGATCGCCCCACAGGATGATGACCGTCCGCTCGCGGAGCCCCAATCGGCCGACCTCGTCGATCACCCGCCCGATCTGCGCATCGGTGTAGCTGACGCACGCGTAGTAGCCGGTGACCAGCTCACGGGCCTTCTTCTCGCTGACGGGGCCCTTCTTCGGGATGTCGTTGTATCGCCGCAACTCACCCCAGTTGGTCAGTGCAAACTCCGGCGCGCCCTTGGGCGCGAACGGATTGTCCGCCAGCGGAAGGTCTTGTCCCGCGTACAGATCGTAGTACTTCTTGGGGGCGACGAAGGGCAGATGGGGCTTGTAGAACCCGACGGCCAGGAAGAACGGTCGGTCCTTGACCTCACGGAGCGTCGCAATGGCGGCGTCGGCGATGGCGCCGTCACGCAGCGCGTTGTCCTCCACGTCCGGGTCCTCCCAGGACGGACCGCGATCGGGCGTTCGCTTCCTGGGATTCATTTTCAGCACCAGGCCCGTCTTGGGGTCGCGCTCCAGCACGGTCCCGCCCTTTAGCTTCTTGTTGTACTGGCGCGCCTCCTCGCTGTAGCGCTGCATCAGCGCGATGTTCTCCGGCTTGCCGTAGCCCGAGCCCTTGGGGAACCAGGCGGGCTTCGACCAGGACCGCGGGTCGTTGAAGCCGCCGTGGTAGATCTTACCGAACGACTGCGTGTGATAGCCGTGCTTCTTGAACTGCTCGGGCAGCGCGACGATGTCTGGCAGGTACTTGCGGAAGTGCGTCTTGAGGTCGTAGACCCGCGTCGTATCCGGCCTGCGGCCCGTCATGAGGGACGTCCGCGAGGGGCTGCAGACGGCCTGCTGACAATAGGCACGGTTGAAGACCAGGCCGGACGCCGCCAGACGGTCAATGTGCGGCGACTTGACGAGCTTGTCACCGTAGCAGCCGAGCTGGGGCCGGAGGTCGTCCACGGCGATGAACAGGACGTTCATCTTGGGGCCGGGCGCGGCGGACCGGGCCTCGTCCAGCCGCCCGCCGAGCAGGCAAACAGCCGCACCGATCAGCCCCAAGCCGATGAATTCCCGCGTGACGTGTTGATGCATTGGCTCGCTTCCTATCCAATCCCCCGGACTGGGTTGGTGACCTGGTTCAAAAAGGGGACAGGCACCTCGCCGTCATGGGGGTTGTCCTCGAAGAACCGGGCGTACCCGGCTCGGAGCCAGTTCCCCTTCTGAACCAGGCCCGGCGGGTATCCTACCTCGGACGACGAATAATGCCTACCGCCCCAGCTCGCCGATACTTAAGTTGTGGCGCTCCGTCCATTCTGGGGAGCAAACGTTTGACTCTGCCGCACCGCTTGCGTATGAATATAGATGGTGCGGGCTCTTCCGGGGTGGTTCGTTTGCGTTATTGGGCTCTTTTCGGGGATTCGATGTGAGAAGCTACCTGTGGCGTACGGCGCGCCTGTTGCCGATCTGGGTGTTGTTGTGCGGCGGGTGCCTGCCGCCGGGTTTCTTCGCGCCGTCTGACCCGACCGATCCGCTGCCGACCACTAAGGACATCGAGCCCAACGACGACATCAGACGCGCCGTGCTGATCTCGCTCGACGCCGCCGGTCAGGCCGAGTTCACCGGAACGGTTCAGTCGTCTGGGGACGTGGACGTCTATGATCTCGGCGCGGTCGTGCAGGGCCAGCGCATCACGCTCGAGGTTCGGGCGGTCTCCGGCTCGAGGCTGGATGCGGTGGCCGCGATGTTCAATGCCGATCTGGAGCTCATTGACTACAACGACGACGAGGATTACGACGCCGGTCGGCTTGACAGCGTGATCGACCACGTCGTCCGACACGACACCGATCACTGCTACCTGGGCATCACCAACAGCGGGTTCGGGAGGACCTCGGGCGGATACACCGCGACGCTGCAGATCCTCGACGGCGCAACCGTGCCCGAGCCCGAAGCCCAAGTGGTTCTGCTTGACTTTGACGGCGCGACCGTCACCATTCCCGGCGACAGAACCTACTACATCGGCCCCTTCGACGCCGGCGAAGTCGATTCGAGGCTGGCCGGGAGGGACGATGAGGTCAAGGAGGAGATCCGGGATCAGCTGGAGGATCGCTACAGCGCCTACGACATCGACTTCTATACCACCGACGACCCGACCCTCCCCGATGAGGGCACGTACGCGCGGTTGGTTTTCGGGGGCGAGAGCAACTCCATGTTCGGCCTCGCCCAGACGGTCGACCACTACAACACGGACCCCACCGACGAGGCCATCATCTTCACCGATGACTGGACCGATCCCTTCTATGCGAGGCCATCCACGGATGCCATACTGACCAGCATCGCCAACGTGGCCGCCCACGAGCTCGGCCACTTGCTCGGCCTGGAGCACACGGCCAACGACCTGTCGCTCATGGACGCGGCCGGCGGCGCCGACACCATTCTGGTGTCCCAGGAGTTCATGCTGGCTCCGCTGGAGGACCAGATCTTCCCCTTCGGCTGGCAGGATGCGATCGAGTTGCTCTTGGACATCCTCGGCCCCGTCGACGATTCGCTGTAACGCGAGCGGATACTGTCACGCGACGGATCCGGTTTGGGTAGGTGATTCCCGGCGGTTCGCCTCTCGTGCGCGCTGTCGAGGGATCAGTAGCTACTCCGCGGCTCCATCCTCTGGTACGATCGCACGGGGGAGGTCCAGATCAGCCAGGAGCACTGACATGGCCGACAACAGCGAGATCAGACGGTGGCTGGAGGTGGCATCAGGCATCCTATTGCGGTGCTTCGGCATGGGCTTCGCGTTTCTGCTCCTCTGGTTCGTGCTCGTCTTGGCTGGCGGCGAGATGGCGTACGGGTTTCACGGCAAGCTCTTCGATATCACGAAGCACGAGTTCGAGCTGCTGAACTACTTCGGGATGGCACTTCTCAAGCTTGTGGTCTTTGTGGTCTTCCTCATTCCGTACCTTGCGACAAGGCTGGTGCTCAGGAATCTGTCCTGACCTACGGGCGCTCTGGCAGGTCACCTGCACAGCATCACCGACCTGGTGGCATGCTTGCTTCCGAGCCGTCGGTGTCATAGAAGATCGCACATGCCGCGCTATCCGGTGGGCAAGTTGTCGCACGAACGTCTGGCGGCGTTGCTGACCCAGCTCCCCGGCCGGCGGTCGCGCGACCTGCTGGTTGGGCCCGCCATCGGCGAGGATGCGGCGGCCGTTGCCGTGGGCGAACACGACTTGGTCGTCGCGACCGATCCGGTCACCTTCGCCGCGGACCGGGCCGGCTGGTACGCCGTCCACATCAACGCCAACGACGTGGCCACGATGGGGGCCAGACCCAAGTGGTTCCAGGCCTGCGTGCTCATGCCGACCGAGTCGTCCGTGACGATCCGCGCGGTGTTCGACGACGTCGCCGCCGCCTGTCGGGAGCTTGGCGTGGCCGTGCTGGGCGGGCATACGGAAGTGACGGCGGGCCTGGCGAACCCGGTCGTCATCGGGACGATGATGGGCGTGACCCAAAGGGGCGGGCTGATCAGAACTGCAGGCGCACGGGTCGGCGATGCGGTCGTGTTGACCAAGTCGGCGGGGATCGAAGCCACGGCGATCATGGCCCGCGAATGCGGCGAGCGGCTGGGCGGTTCGATCGGCCGTCAGGTGTTGGCCCGGGCGGCCCGGTTCCTGTTCGCCCCGGGCATCAGCGTCGTCCGCGAAGCGATGGCGGCAACCCGCGCCGGCGCAACGGCAATGCACGACCCAACGGAAGGCGGCGTGTTGACCGGGCTGTGGGAGATGGCGCAGGCGGCTTGCAGGCGCTTCGTCGTGGATGTCGCTGCTGTTCCGGTGGTGGCCGAGACCCGACTGCTGTGCGAGAAGCTGGGCATCGATCCGTTGCGGGTCATTGCCTCGGGGTGTCTCCTGATCACGATCCGCGCCGACAAGGCCGACGGCTTGAGGCGGCGGCTGCGGCGGATGGGCATTGACGCCGCGATCGTCGGCAATGTCCGACGCGGTCAGGCGGGTCTGTTCGACACAAGGGGCAAGGCCATCGCCGTCAGCGCCACCGACGAGATCGCCAAGTTGTTCGGGTGAGACGCGCTTCCGCGGACGAGGACGAGCCCTGGCGGTCGCGAGACGAGGAAGAGCCGAGTGGACCAGGACAAGACGAACGAGAACGAGACGAAGGGGGACACCCCCGGCGCGACGCCAACCCGGTCGGGTCTGTCGGACTGGCGGTTTGCCGCCCGGGACGCTGTCGTATGCGTTTTGCTGCTGGTCCTGGGCGCAGCGCTATGGCTGCCGGGCCTGGGCCGACGCGGCCTGTGGACGAGCGGCGAGGCCCGGTCGATGCAGACGGCCCGCCGGATGGTCAAGACCGGGCGATGGGTGCCGATCACGCTCGAGAAGCGCGAGCCGCTGCTGATGATCGATCCAGCCAGCGGGCAGCGAGGCGGCACGCTGACAGGATGGGAGCGCTGGCCGACCCAACTGCTCTATGACGATGACCGTGCCGTGTTGGCGCTCGAGCAACCGTGGCGGGAGGCGGTGCTGTCCTCGTTGGAGGAGGGCCCGCCGCCCAAGCAGGTTCGCTACGACAACGTACCGCAGATCCACAAGCCCGTGTTCTTCTACTGGCTGGTAGCCGCCGGCTACGCGCTTGGGGTGCCCATGGACGGCCCGTGGGCGCCGGCGGCGCTTCGTTGTTTCAGCACCGTACCGGCCATCCTCCTGCTGCCGATCGTCTACCTGTTCGGATGCGTGCTGTACGACCGTCTGGCCGGCGCGATCGCGGCCCTGTCGCTGGCCACGTGCCTCGAGTACTTCTG
The DNA here is from genome assembly GCA_964390905.1 of uncultured Planctomycetales bacterium. Classification (GTDB taxonomy): domain Bacteria; phylum Planctomycetota; class Phycisphaerae; order UBA1845; family JAFGLZ01; genus JAFGLZ01. The sequence continues at coordinate 47,844 of CAYMLO010000041.1, forward strand.
GCTGGCCCGCGTCGCCAAGATGGACATGACGCTGACGTTCATGCTCGGCCTGGCGTTCGTGCTGTGGTATCTGGGCCATCGCGGCGTCCGTCCGCTGCTGTGCAACCTAGTCGTCTACGTGATCCTCGGCTGCGCGTCGCTGATGAAGAGCCCGGCCTACTTCCTGCTACCCGGGCTGATCGTCCTGGTGTATCTGCTCATCGAACGGACGGGCGAGTGCGGCATCGGGGCGGGCCTGCGCCAATGGCCGGCGGCAATCTGGCAGACGATGCGGCGGATGCACCTCGGGATCGGTCTGGTGATCGTCCTGGCGATCTGGTTGCCGTGGCACGTGGCGATCCACCTCGAGACGGACGGTCAGTTCACGCGCGAGATCTTCTTGCGGCATAACCTGGCCCGCGCCGGCCTGATGGAGTATGGCAAGGAGTTCGAGGCCAAGACCAACCCGTTCTTTTACCTCGCCCGCCTTCTGGCCGACATGCTGCCCTGGTGGATCATGCTGCCCGGAGCGATCGTTCACGCCCTCAGGCCCGGTTGTCGCGCGTGGTGGCGACAAGGTGCGTATCTGCTCGTCTGGATGACGGTGTGGTTGGTGTTCTTCAGTTGCCTGCACTTCCGCAAGGAGGAGTACATCCTGCCGATGTACGCCGCCGCGATGCTCCTGATCGGCAAGATGCTGGCCGATCTGATCCGCTCACCCGCCGGAGGACATATCAGCTGGCGGACGTTCGCCGACGCGACCAAGGTCGGACTGGCGTGGCTGATCGGTCGTCGCGCGGGGGGGGACGATCCCGATGAAGGCGTCTCTGGCGACCTCCGCCTGACGATCGCGGTGCGAATGGCCGCCGTCGTCATGGCCGTGGCGGCTGGCCTGATCGGGCTCGTCGGGCTGTTGATCATGAGCGACGGCGTGCGGGAGTTCCTCTTCACCTTCCCCGACGCTGACGAACCGTGGATCGGCACCAACGAGCACGACCGGACCGCCTTCAATACGGCCGCGACCTTCATGACGGATCATCTGGCCGGGGCGGTCGCGTTCGTGGTCGCGATCGCCGCAGCCATGATCGGTGCGGCGGCGCTCGTGTTCAAACGTCGGCCAGGCCCCGCCTTCGCGCTGTGGAGCGGGACGATGGCGCTGGTCCTGCTGGGGGTCGTGCACGGCTTCCAGGACCGCGTGATCGATCCGTTCCGTTCGCAACGGCAGTTCGCAGCCAGGCTGGAACAGGTCATCGCCGAAACCGGGCCGGATACCGAGCTCATTCTGTTCGGCGCCGAGGAGCATGAGCTGGTCGCGATGATGCCCGAGCGGTTCGAGGCGATTCCGCGATTTCGTTTCGGGCTGCTCCGCGGTCGTCTGGCGGCGCTGGCGGATCGTCCGGCGCTCGTCCTGATGCCCAGGAAGGACCGCGACAACGAGATGCTGTTCGGCACGTACGTTTGGGGGGATCTGGCCCACGTGCTGCAGGAGGTGCCCACGAACCTGCTGCAATACGACCGGGCCCACAACGACGCCCTCGTGATCCTCCGCGCCCCGCGCGGGCGATCCGCAGGGCCCGGCAAGACGTCGCAGCCCTCGACTCGTACGGCGGGCCCTACGACGGCTTCTTCGCCGTGACGATCATCACGTGCGACTGCTCGTCGTACCCATCACGCGAGAAGATGGGGCCATCCTCTGAAGCACAGGCGTCGCCGTAGAACCTGACTTCGCCCAGCCCGACCGACTTGACAAGTCGTTCGATCTGGGAGGGTTGATACTCCAACAGCGTCGTCTGATACTCCCTTGCGGGCGTGCCGTCCTTGGGCACGACCACGTCGCGGGTCACGAGTTTCTGGTCGGCCGGGTCGTACTCGATGTCCGACAGGACGTAGGCGGTCGCCTCCTCCCACCACGTCCTGCCGACCATGTTCTGCCGATACCACGCGAGGTTGTGGAGGTCGATCAGGATTCGCCCGCCCGGCACGAGCGAGGCGGCCATCCGACGAACGCCCTCGGCGTCATCGGCCCGCCTCCCGAATCCCAGCGTGTTGCCCAGGCAGACGACCGCGCCAAACTCGGCCTCGAACGTCATCGTGTGGAAATCCAGTTGCCGGACGGTGAAGCGCGGCTCGTCGTCGGCCAGGGGGCGGCATCGATCGACCATCGCGGCGCTCGCGTCGATGCCCGTGACCTGGCAGCCCCGCTTCGCCAGCGCCAGGCCATGTCGTCCCATCCCACACCCGACATCGAGCACACGGCTCCCCGACCCGATCTCGAGGACGTCGCAGATGAAGTCCGCGATTCGATCGATCAGCTCCTGGCAGGGCACGCCCTCCAGGAGCAGGTAGTCCTCGCTGCTGAAGTACTCCTCCGCCCAACCCATGGTCGATCACCTGCCCCGCCAGACCAGCAGGGTCGTGTCGGCCGAGCCGGACACGACGTGCCCGCCGTCGGGCGAGACGGCCAGGGCCATCACCGCCCCCTCGTGTCCCGTGGCGGTTGACGCCTTCTGACCCGTCTGCAGATCCCACGCCACGACGACCCCGTCGTCGCCGGCCGACCAGGCGCGTTTGCCATCCGGGCTGCAGGTCAGCGCCTTGACCCACGCGCCGTGGTTCAGTGCCGCGACGACCTTGCCCGTCCGCACGTCCCACCTCAGGACGCGACCGTCGCGCCCGCCCGACAACGCCTGCCCGCCGTCGCCCACGAAGACGATCGCGTTGACCCACCCGCGATGCGTCTCGACCGACCGGACTTGCTTGCCCGCGGCTAGATCCCAGACCCGCACGGTCCCGTCGCGGCCGCCGCTGAGGGCCAGCCGGCCGTCCGGAGAGACCGCCACGGCCAACACCCCCCCGCGGTGGCCCTCGAGTCGCGCGACCGGCTCGACCTTATCATGCTCCCAGACCCGCACGGACCCGTCGTCCGCGCTGCTGAGCAGGCGACGCCCGTCGGGCGCGTAGGCGACGGCGCGGACCCATCCCCGATGGCCCTTCAACTCGCGCAGCAGCTTGCCGTCGGCGGCGTTGAATTCACGAACGACGCCGTCCTTGCAGCCGGCTGCGATCCGGCCGCCGTCCGGCGAAACCGCCACCGAGAACGCACCCAGCCGGGCCCCCTCGATCACGCGAACTGTCTTGCCGCTGGCCACGTCCCATACGCGGAGCGTCTCGTCAATCGAGCCGCTGACAACCCGCATGCCCGTCGGCAGAAACGCCGCCGCCTGGACCGCGCCGCGGTGACGAGCCCATCGGATCCGCGGTTCGCCCGTCGCCACGCTCGTCTCGATCAGCAGGTTATCCCCGCACGACAGGACCCACTTGCCGTCCGGTGAGACCCGCATCCGCCGGACGTGCGCCTGATGCGGCCACCATCGGTGCAGGGCCTTCCTGGACGCATGGCGGTTCCATCGGCGGATCGACCCGTCGCGCGAGCCGGTCAAGATCTGGTCAGCGTCGCGGCAGTAGGCGATCGACGGGACGGCGTGGCCGTGATGGCCCTTGTACTTGCCCAGGCACGTGTAGTCGTCCACCCGCCACTCCGACCCCTGATGCCGACTGCCCACCAACAGCCGCTTGCCGTCGGCCGACAGCGTCATCGTGTAGACGCAGTAGTCCTTCCACAGCCTCTTGAGGCACTTGCCGGTGGTCAGGTCGTAGTGCTCCAGTATGTGTTCGCACCCGCCACCGGCCCAAGCGGTCTTGCCGTCGCCTGAGTAAAGGGCCAATCGGTTGTAGGCCATGCCGCCCGCGATCTTGATCAGCTCCCGGCCCGTTTCCCGGTCCCACTCCTTGAGCGTGGGCGGCAGCCGACCGCACGTCAGGACGCGCTTGCCGTCCGGCGAGTAGCGGGCGCCGTTCAACCCCTTCTGCCCGGCGGCCCAGCACCGCAGCTCACGATGCCGGGTCAGATCCCACTCGCGGACGTTGCCCTTCCCGTCCACGAAGAGCAGGGCCTGACCGTCCGGCCGAAGCGCCAGGGTCGACAGCCCAACGTCCGCGACCTTGTGTCTGGCCGTCCGCTGGCCCCGTGCTAGATCCCAGACTTCGATCTCCTTGCCGGTCAGGACTACCGCCCGCCCATCGGACAGATAGCAGTAATCCGTCACGCCGCCACGGAACCGAAGCCGCAACGTTCCCAACCGCTGTACCGCGCCAGCAGGCAGCGGATCCCCCAGCGCATCCGCCGCCGGCGAGGCCGAACACGCCGGGCGCCAAGACGCGGATCCCGTCAACACAAGCGTAGCCAACCAGAATCGATGCGATGAACGCACGGTTCACTCCTTGAGCGTCCTGTCCGGGCCAACCACGTTGCGATGGACCCGCGTGTTCCCGCCTGAGATCACGGTCTTGCTCGGCGGCTTGGCGAACCAGTTGTGGTGGATGTCCGCCCCCTGGGCGGGGACGCCGCGGATCACGACCGCGCGCTGCGAGCCCTGGAACGTATTGTGGTGGACGTGCAGCCAGTCGCCGGCGACGTTCGTGCCATCACCGCGGTCCCGGCCGCCGTGCATGTCGAAGTAGTGGCCGTTGGCGTTCGGCAGGATCAGGTTGTAGGCGGCCTCGTAGGCGCAGCCCGGGCGGCCGCTGGCCGCGATGTGATGCCGGCACCAGTCGAACCGGTTCGCGATCACCCGGGCGTCGCACTCGCTGAGACTCACGCCGTACCCGAGGCCCGAACGCTGGCAGTGGTGGATGTAGCAATGGTGAACCGACAGCTTGGACCCACCCAGACGCCCGCCCACGCCGTGGATGTTCCAGTTGTAGATCTCGCAGTTGTCCACCTCCAGGGCGTGGTGCGTGCATCTCAGGAACCCCGAGAACTCGGCGATCCGCTCCCGGCTGGCGCAAGGGCCTTCGAAGCGTAGCCCCGTCAGTCGGATCTGATCCCCCGCGGTGATGAACAAGGGGTAGGTGGCCCGCCGCTTCGTGAAGATCCGCCCTCCCGCCGAGCCCTTCACGCCGCGGTCACTGGCGATCGTGACGCCGCCGGGGATCGGCACGCTCTCCCGACCGGTCAGGTCGATCTGCGCCACCCCGGGCACCCAGACGACCTGGCCCGTCTTGGCCTTCTCAAGCGCGGTCAGAAACGCCGACGCCGTCTCGACCGTGAATTCCCCACCGGCCAGGACCCGCCGATACCCCGCGCCGCCGCCGATCGGGTCCCCCGTCGGGTTCGGTTCGCAGCCAAACGTCTCCCCCTGCGGCGCTTCGGCAGCGGCGGCCGCAACACAGACGCCCGCGCACACCAGGGCAGCCAAGATCAGACATCGCATCGGCATCATGTCTCCGCTCCGCCATTCCACTCCGACACACCGGTTGAGCACTGTGATCGCCGGCGCCGTGCGTTTCACGACCTTCCGGACGACGGACTGGGCGCCACGGCCTTGGCGGACATGCGGAAGTCGATGTGCGACGGTGGGGGGAAGTTTCGCCGGACCCGCTCCCGCAGCGCGTCATCGATGGGCACGTTCTCGGCCGCCGACAGCCGCTTCTCATGCATCGCAAACCACAGATCCGACAGGACGACCTCGCCCTCGCGGACGCTGTCCAGCTCCAGATCGCTCATCAGGATCCGCTCTACGCCGTCCAGGTCGCCGAGCTCCAGCGCCGCCCGGGCCTCGAACGTTCGTATCCGCCCGTTGACGCGGACGCCCCCCGACAGCCCGTCGAGCACACCGGCCAGCTCTCCCGCCCGATCGGCGTCCACCAGCGCCTGACAGCCCTCGATCGCCAGGGGCAGCAGGTCGGGTTTCATCCGCAGGGCTTGGATCCACAGGTCGGCTGCATCTGCGTGGCGTCCCTCGTGCCTGGCCAACACGGCCAGGTTCCGCGACGCCCACGCCGACGGCGTCAATGCCGCCGATCGCTCCCACGCCTGTCTGGCCGCCTCGACGTCTCCGGCATGGTAGTCCATCACGCCCAGATGCAACCAGGCCAACCCATGATCGCTCCGCCCCGCACGGACGGACACGGCCAACAGATCTCGCCATGCCGTCTGAACCATCCATGCCCCGGGCGGGTCCGATGGGTCGCGCTCGGGAAACGACCCACTGCCCAGCAAGTCGAGCCAGGGCGCCTGGTCCTCGCCGAGCGAGGCGTCATCAAACGCCAGCGCGTCGGAACAGAACGGGCGTTCGCCGGCGCGCTCCCGTCGTCGACGCTCCAACGCCCCCCACCCGGACCCGCGCTGCAGGATCTCCTCAGGCGGTCGATTGGCGGCGGCCTCGGCTCGCTCCAGTTCTGCCTCCAGCCAAGCCTGCGGGACGACCTCATCCAAGCGTGTCTCCACCGCCTGCCATGCAGCCGACCAATCCGACCCGTGCACGACCGTCGGGTCCGCTTCCATCAGGCCGTAGGCCTCCAACCACGACCATTCGGCCCTGGCGGGCATGGGCACGCTGTGCGACTGCGTCCAGGACAGCCCCGCCTGGAGCTCGACGTAGGGATGGCCCGGCTCGCTGAGGAAGCCCTGCCACCGCCGCCCGCCTGGCCCCATCCCCCATACGAACAGCTTGCGACCGACCAATCGCGACGTCGACGCCTGAAACAGCCCGCGCCCCGAGCCGTCCAATGACGCGATCCAAGGCCGATGCCCGTCCGGGATTCGATAGAAGAAATCCCCCGCCGCCGGTGCGTTGGTGGCGTACGTCACGTCGATGTCGCCGTGAATCGGGATCGGCACCTGGCTGAGCATGCCCCGGTAGCCATGGTTGTAGGCCCGATCCGTCGGCACGACGACCCGGATGTCCGGCGCCTCCGGCGCGGCGATGTTCGACCACCAGTACATTGGGATCTCGTGATCGTGCGGATTCGCCAGCCGGACGCGCAGGAACAGCACGCCCGACCCGTCCGGCAGCCAGAAGTCGAGCTGATAGGGCACGCCGCGAGTGCGATCCCATTCATACAATCGCAGGACGGGCGACTCGTCGTCGGCGCGGGCCCTGGCGACGAACACCGGCGAGCACGTATGCGTCGCGTGGCCCCGGACCGACACGTTCCACTCCACCCCCCCGCTGACCCAGGCGTTGCGGATCGCCACGTTCGCCGGCTGGAACACGGGGTTGACGTAGAGCAGTTCGCGGTTGGTGGGTTTGTGAAACAGCGACCACAGGCGGCCGCCGACCTCGGTCAGGAACGTGGCCCGCAGGACCTCGTTCTCCAGTACGGCCGCCCGGAACGCTCGCGGGCGGCGGACCCGATCGTAGTCGTCCTGACGGCGGTAGGGCAGGCAGCCGTGTGCGTGACCATACCCGAGGTGTTCGCGGTCGGCCTGGGGAACGTTCGGGTGGACCTCCATCTCCCTTTCAGGCTTTCCGGGCGGCACCAGCGGCGGGAGCGGATTGACCGGCCCAAGCCGCGCCGCCGGCATCTCGTAGGTCGTCATCCTCAGTTCGGTCATCTTCTCGGTCCCCTGCGCGCCGCTTCCCCAACGCCGCCGCACCGATGAGCGAGCCCTTGTACCCGATCTGGCTCCGCACGTCACCCGTAGACCATGCCGACGATCACCGTCAGGCTACCGTCGCGTTTGCCCTTTCGTAGGTGTCCCGCTTGCCGCTACACTACCAGGCCCGTGCTCGTCGCCGACATGAAGCCAACAACGACCTGCCAAGGAACCATGCCATGAAGATCACGGATGTTGAATGCCACGTCGTCGTCGTGCCTGACGTCGAGGAGGACGCGTGCAGCAGCGCCCAGGACGATATCGTCGTCCTGATCCATACGGACGAGGGCATCACGGGGATCGGCGAGACGGACACCAACCCCTGGGTCGTCCGGGCCATGATCGAGGCGCGGGGGACACACTGCATGGCCTACTGCCTCAAAGACATGCTGATCGGCGAAGACCCGCTCATGCCCGAAGTGCTGTGGGAGAAGCTGTACGTCGGCTCGGCGATGACCGGTCGGCGCGGCCTGGGCGTCTGTGCGATCGGTGCATTGGACATGGCCCTGTGGGACATCCGCGGCAAGGCGTTGGGCGTGCCCTGTTGGCAACTGCTGGGCGGGGCGAGGAAGGACCATATCATCCCCTACGCGTCGCTCCTGCCGAGCGGCCGGACGCTCGAGGCGTACCAGCGCAATCTCGTCGAGCGGGCCCTTCAAGCCAAGGAGGCCGGGTTCCGCGCCGCCAAGATGGAGGTTTGCCTCAAGGGCCCCTACAGCCACAACGCCCTGCAGGAGAGCGACGACGTCATTGTCGAGACCGTCGCCGCCTGCCGCGAGGCCATCGGACCGGACATGACGATGATGGTCGACGTCGTCTACGGCTGGCAGGACGCCAAGGAGGCGCTGCGGGTCGCCCGACAGCTCGAGCCCTTCGACCTGTTCTTTTTGGAGACCCCGTTGCCCGTCGACGACCTGGACGGCCATGCCTTCCTGGCCGACCACACCGCCATCCGGATCGCCTCGGGCGAATGGCTGACCACACGGTTCGAGTTCATCGACCTGCTCGACCGCGGGAAGGTCGACGTCGCACAGCCCGACGTCGGCCGGGTTGGGGGATTGACCGAGGCCCGGCGCGTGGCCGACCTGGCCGGCGACCGTGGCCGCCTCCTCGTCCCACACTGCTGGAAGACCGGCATCGGGATCGCGGCGTCCGCCCAGCTGGCCGCCGCCACGCCGCATTGTCCCTACATCGAATACCTGCCCCCCGACCTGTGCGACTCCGCCCTGAGACGAGACCTCGCCGACGACGGTCTGACGATGACCGATGGCCGGATCGCCCTGCCCGATCGGCCGGGCCTCGGCGTCGAGTTGGACATGGGGGCGCTCGAGAAGTACCGCGGGTGAAGAACTGCGCAGGAATCGTCAGCGGTGCGTTGTCTTGCGAGTCAGGACCGGTTCGACCGACGGACCGCTCCCCGCGTTACCCAGCCGAACCCCAGGAACAGGAACATGAGCATGCCCACCATCGACGATGAGCACCCGCATGGAAGGGCACCGTCGGTGGGCAAGGGGCGCGGCGCCGGGGGATCGGGGCAATCGATGAACGGCTCGTCGCCGGGATCGATCGGCGTATCGATGTCGTTGCCGACCCCGGGGACAAGCAGGAACGCGTGGGTCTGACCCCCGATGGAGCCCTCTCCCACGATCAATCCGAGGTTGTTGATGGCGTAGGCCGACCTCAACACCCATCCGGAGTCCGGCGGCAGTACGTCGTTCAGGTTGATCATCGACCCGTTCCGCCACAGAAACGCCACGCGATTCCCGCTGGCGCTGAACGTCATGCCGACCACCTGACCGAGACTGTTGATGCCGTGCGCGACGCTGCCGAGGACGTCGAGCGCGCCCAGGTCGACCATACTGCCGTCTTCCCAGAGGAAGGCATGGTTCACGCCGCTCGCGATCTGCGCGGACCCGACGACTTGGCCGGCGGCGTTGATGTCGAAGGCCTGGCTTTCCAGGCCGCCGAGCGTGCCCAGGTCGGTCATCTGGCAGTCCTGCCACAGGAACGCATGCTTGAAGCTCAGGCTGTCGTCGATCTGCGAGTCGCCGACGATCTGGGCGGAACCGTTGATGGCGTGGGCGCTGCTCTCGTAGCCGCCCAGCGTCGTGAGGTCGATGACCCGTCCGTTCCGCCAGAGGACGGCGTGGTGGGGGCTCCCGTCGGCGAAGGATGACCAACCCACGACCAGGCCGTGCGGACTGACGCCATGAGCGACGGTGTCCGATCCGCCCAACGACTCCAAGCCGACCATCGGACTGCTCTGCGTGAACGCCTGGCTGGCGGCGTCGCCCGCGGTCCGCGCCCAGCCCACGGCGAGGCCATTGTCGTTGATGTCGTTGCCCTGGCTCTCCGACCCGCCCAGCGTGCCCAGATCGCTGATCACACCGTCCTGCCACAGGAAGGCGTGATAGTCCCCCGTGGCGGTCTGTGCCAGGCCCACCACCTGGGGCACGTCGTTAATGCCGCGCCCGCCGCTGTTCGCCCCGCCGAGCGTTTCCAGGTCGATGATGGTGTATGAGTTGGGATCCTCGCAGGCGTCGCCGATGCCGTCGCCGTCGGTGTCGCGCTGTTTCGGGTTGGGCGTGGTGGGGCAGTTGTCTTCGTCGTCGGGGACGCCGTCACCGTCCGTGTCGATCTCGAAGACGGCCGTCACCGTCTTATCGCCGTCCATCGTGATCTGCACGGACGGATTCGTTCCGGTGGCATCGCCCTCCCAACGGAGGAACTCCAGGCCGCTGGCGGGGGTCGCCGTCAGCGTGACCGGCGTGCCGGCCGCGTACGTGCCTCCCTCCGGCTGCAGGTCGACGCTGCCACTGCCTTCCACGTCGACGGTCAGCGTGTACTGGTCGGAGATGTCCTCCTCGAAGACGGCCGTTACTGTCTTGTCGCTGTCCATTGTGAGCTGAACCGACGTCCCCACGCCGCTGGCGTCGCCTTCCCACCGGACGAAGTGCCAGCCGTCGGGGGCCTGCGCGGTCAGTCGAACGGACGTGCCTGAATCGTATGTCCCCCCAGGGGGATCCACGTCGACCTCTCCCTGGCCGTCAACATTGACCGTCAACGTGTATTGGTTGCGTTCGAAGACGGCTGTCACCGACTTGTTGGCATCCATCTCGATGTCGACAGAGGGAGCCGTGCCGCTGGCGTCGCCCTCCCACCGAGCGAAGTGCCAGCCCTCGGCCGCCTCCGCGGTCAGCGTGACCACCGTGCCGGCGTGGTAGGGCCCGCCGCCGGACTGGGCCCGCACGCTCCCCTGACCGTCGATGCGGATGGTCAGGATGTATTGGTCGCGCTCGAAGACGGCCGTCACCGTCCTGTTGCCGTCCATGGTGACCTGCGTTGTGGGATAGGTGCCCGCCGCTGCTCCCTGCCACTCGACGAAGTGCCAACCTTCCGCGGCGGTCGCCGTCAACGACACCCGTATCCCGGCATCGTAGGTGGCCTGGTTCGGGTCGGTCGCGACCTCGCCCTGCCCGTCCACATTCACGGTCAACGTGTACTGATCCGGGACGTTCTCCTCGAAGACGGCCGTCACCGTCTTGTTGCCGTCCATTGTGACCTGCGTCGTGGGATTCACGCCCGTCGCAGCGCCTTGCCACTCCACGAAGTGCCAACCTTCCGCGGCGGTTGCCGTCAAGGTCACCGGCGTGCCGGCATCGTACGTGGCCTGGTTCGGGTCGGTCGCGACCTCGCCTTGCCCGTTCACATTCACGGTCAACGTGTACTGATCCGGGGCATTCTCCTCGAAGACGGCCGTCACCGTCTTGTTGCCGTCCATCGTGACCTGCGTCGCGGGATCCGTGCCCTCCGCGTCGCCCTGCCACTCGACGAAGCGCCAGCCGGGCGCGGCCGTCGCCGTCAGCGAGACCGGCGTGCCCGAATCATACGGGCCCTCCGCAGGATCGGCCTGGACTTCCCCCTGTCCGTCGACGTTGATGGTCAACGTGTACTGATCCGGGGCATCCTCCTCGAAGACGGCCGTCACCGTCTTGTTGCCGTCCATCGTGATCTGTGTCGCAGGATCCGTGCCTGTTGCGTCGCCCTGCCACTCGACGAAGTGCCATCCCGGCGCCGCCAGCGCGATCAGCGAGACCGGCGTGCCCGAATCATACGGGCCCTCCGCAGGATCGGCCTGGACTTCCCCCTGTCCGTCGACGTTGATGGTCAACGTGTACTGATCCGGGGCATCCTCCTCGAAGACGGCCGTCACCGTCTTATTGCCGTTCATCGTGACCTGCGTCGCGGGATCCGTACCCTCCGCGTCGCCCTGCCACTCGACGAAGCGCCACCCCGGTGCCGCCAGCGCGATCAGCGAGACCGGGGTGCCCGAATCATACGGGCCCTCCGCAGGATCGGCCTGGACCTCCCCCTGTCCGTCCACGTTGATCGTCAGGACGTACTGATCGGGTTCGAAGACGGCGGTCACCGACCTGTCGCCGTCCATCATGATCTGGATGGTGGGATCCGTGCCCTCTGCGTCGCCCTGCCACCCGACGAAGTGCCAGCCCTCTTCCGCCTCTGCGGTGAGCGACACCTCTGTATGCCAGTCATACGATTCCTGGTTGGGATCGACCGCGACACTTCCCGCCCCTTCGACATTGACGGTGAGCCCGAACTGGCCGATGGCGTCCTTCTCGAAGACGACCGTGACCGTCATGTCGCCTTCCATGAAGAGCTGCACGACAGGCACCAGCGCAACGACGTCGCCCCCCCACGCCACGAAGTGCCATCCCTCGGCCGCCTGGGCCGTCAGCGTGACCAGATCTTCCGGGCCATACGGGCCTTCGGGTTGAACATCGACGTCTCCCTGGCCCTCGATGTTGATCGTCAGCGTGTAGCCTTCCGGCGCGGCGAGCGGGGTGGGCGTGACGTCGCCTCCGCCGTCGGCCATGGGCATGGCCGGATAGAGAACGAGTTCCTTGGTGACGGCGGGGGCCCTGTGAGTAAACTGGCCCTCCAGCGCCGCCTCCGGATCCCCGACCGGGCCCGTCGTCGCCTGCTGAGCCTGGGTCACCCCCCATGGCAGCGCGCAGAAAATCACAAGCGCTACCAAGGCCCTGCTCCGGTGCCTGGATACCATAACTGGACCCCTTGTCGTGTCCCGGGCGCCCCGATACCCGTTTGGGCCCGATTTGACTTAGAGCAGCGAACGCTCCCCCTCGCCGCCTCAGGGGGCGGTGCACACTCGCTCGGCGAACCGGGTCGTAGGCGGACCGAGCGGCGCGGCAAGATACGGACGCATATGAGTATAGGTGAACCGGGGCCCCCAGGCAAATGCCTTGATCCGCTAAATTTCTGCGGCCCTTAGGGGACCCACCCGCGTTTCCGGACGCGCCAGGCGGGACGAGGATGGTATACTGGGTCCCTGAGGGTCTTCCAACGCCCGGAATATGCCCCTGGGGCCCGCACGCGGCGGCCCCCACTGACCGCCGGCCGAAAGGGGCCGAGACCATGAACCTGCAGGCCATGCTCAAGCGCCTCCGGGCCGATATCGGACCTCGGCGCCTCATCGAACCGGGCGAGCGGATCGTTCTGGCGGTCTCGGGGGGTCCGGACTCGATGGCGATGCTCCACGGCCTGGTGGCGCTCAACCGCGCCGACGCGCTGGGCTGGACGATGCATGTCGCTCATCTGAACCACGGGATTCGCGGGGCGGACGCCGACGCCGACGCCGATTTCGTCGCCGCCCAGGCGCGGGACCTGGGGCTGGCGTGCACCGTCGAGCACCGAGATGTCCCCGCCGCGGCGGCCTCGGCAAGACAGTCTCTGGAGGAGGCCGCCCGACAGGAGCGATATGCCTTCCTGGAGCGGGTATGCCTGCGGACCGACGCCCGCGTGGTCGCCGTGGCCCATCAGGCCGACGACAACGCCGAGACCGTCCTGCACCACATCCTTCGAGGCACGGGGCTGCGGGGGTTGGCGGGCATGGCGGTCTCCAGGCCGATCCGGTCGGGCAGCCAGATTCGGCTCGTCCGCCCGATGATGGGTTTCCGTCGCGACGAGCTGGCCGCCTACCTGGACGAAGCGGGCATCCCCTATCGAAGCGATCTCAGCAACGAATCGGACGAGCAGACCCGCAACCGATTGCGGAATCGCGTCTTGCCGATGCTGCGGGACAGCGTCAACCCCCAGGTCGACGACGCGCTGCTCCGCCTGGCCGAACAGGCCCAGTGGTTCGAGGCGTATCTGGAGGCGACGGCCGCACGGGCCTTCGAGACCCTCGTCGTCAGCCGGACCGACCAGGAATTGGCCCTCAACGTCGAGGCGCTCCTGAAGAAGACCCCCATTCTCCAGACCGAGCTGATTCGCCGGGCGATTGCCGCCCTTCGGGCAGACCCGGAAACGGGCGGGGCGATCCTCGACCGTGAAGTCGGTTTCCAGCACCTGCGGGCCGTCGCCGCGCTGGCGGCCGATCCCAGCAGCGGGAAGCGGATCAGCCTGCCCAGCGGGATGACCGTCAGCCGGCAGTACCGACGACTGGTCTTCAGCCTGCCGAGCGATCAGCCGCGCGAGGCCCTCGCCGCCGAGGTGGCCGTCGCGTGCCCAGGGCGGACCCTCTTGCCGGTTCGCGGGCTGGAGATCACGACCGAGATCGTCGCTTACGACGACACGAGCTGGCCGGCCATCCAGCGGGGGAAACCAGACTCCCAAGAGTGGGTCGACCACGGACAGGTCCGTCTGCCGCTCATCGTCCGCTCTCGTCGGCCCGGGGAGCGGTTCTGGCCCCTGGGCGCGCCGGGAACCAAGAAGCTCAGCGATTTCTTCATCGACGCGAAGGTCGTCCCGGAGCAACGCGATCGGGCGGCCATCCTTTGCGATCAGCTCGGCCCGATCTGGATCATCGGTTACCGCATCGACGAGCGCGTCCGGCTCCGCCGCAGCACGACCCAGGCGCTGAAGATCAGCGCCCACCCCACCACGGCAGATCGGCCGAATCCGCCTGGGGCGTCCTCGGCAAATCCAATATGATGGGAGCATGCCTAGCGCCCAGGAGTACCTGCGACCCGAGGTGATCGCCGAGGTCCAGCGGTTGGATCTGCGGGCCCGGTTCCTGGTGGAGGGGTTCCTGGCCGGCCTGCATCGATCGCCGTTTCTCGGTTTTAGCGTGGAGTTCAGCGAGCACCGCAAGTACGTGCCGGGCGATGACCTCCGCCTGCTCGACTGGAACGTCTTTGCCAAGACCGATCGGTTCTACATCCGAAAGTACCAGGCCGAGACCACGCTCGATACCTACCTGCTGGTCGACCTGTCCGGCAGCATGGACTATCCGCCGATGGACGAGCCCGACCTGTCCGTCGGCCGGCTCCGCAAAATCGACTACAGCATCTGTCTGGCGGCCGCCATCGGGTACATGCTCATCCACCAACAAGACGCCGTGGGCCTGGCGACGTTCGGCGAGAAGCTGCAGGGCTTTCTGGGCCCCAAGGCCAAGCGAAGCCACCTGATGGCCATCCTGGCCGAGCTGACCAACATCCGCCCCTACGGTCCGACCGGCCTGGCCGACGCCCTCCACGAGATCGCCGACCGCGTCCGCAAGCGCAGCTTGATGGTGCTGTTCAGCGATCTGCTGGCCGACGTCCAGCCCGTCGTCGAGGCGATGCACCACCTCCGCTACCGCGGACACGACCTGATCGTCTTCCACGTGCTCAGCGAGGAGGAGGCCGTTTTCCCCTTCCGCGGCCCCAAGCGGTTCACCGACGTCGAGAGCGACGCCCACGTCAGCACGAACGCCACGGCCATCCGCGCCGCGTACCTGGAGGAGCTCAGTCGCTTCATCGACCGCTACGGGGACGAGGCCGCCGCAATCGGGGCCGACTTCGCGTCCGTCCACACCGGCATGACCTTCGACAAGGCCCTCCTGCGGTTCCTCATCAGCCGACAGCGGCGGTTCTAGCGTGTCGACCCGATCCGCGGGATTCGTCCCGCCGGGCAGCCCTGCGCGGCATCCGCGAGCGTTGACAGGCACGCCGGACTGCCGTAGCCTGCCTGCCATGATCGTGCTGATCGACAACTACGATTCGTTCACGTACAACCTCGTGCAGCGGATCGGCGAGCTGGACACCACCCGCCAGATGAAGGTCTACCGGAACGACAAGGTTACGCTCGATCAGATCGAGGCCGACGACCCCAAACACATCATCGTCTCGCCCGGCCCGTGCACGCCCCGCGAGGGCGGGATCAGCAACGACGTGATCCAGCACTTCGCCGGGCGCGTGCCGGTCCTGGGTGTCTGTCTGGGCCATCAGTGCATCGGGTTCACGTTCGGGGCCGACGTCGTCCGGGCCGACCGGCTCATGCACGGCAAGACCAGCGAGATCCATCACGACGGCAAGACGATCTACACCGGGCTCAGCCAGCCCTTCACCGCGACCCGCTATCACTCGCTCGTCGTGAAGCGCGACACGCTGAGCGACGATTTCGAGGTGACGGCCTGGACGGATCAGGACGAGCTGATGGGCATCCGCCACAAGACGATGCCCCTCGAGGGGGTGCAGTTTCATCCGGAGAGCTTCCTGACCACCGAAGGTCCGAAGCTGTTGGCGAATTTCCTCAAGCGATAGCACGCCGGCGCGCTTGCTTCGGTCAGGATCCTGCTCAAGGTGCCCTGCGATGGCGGGTGACTATCTCGATCGCTTCGCGCGGTGCGGCCGCGACGTCCGGATCGCCCAGGACGTATTCATCGACCTGCCGTGATGCAGTTGTCGCCCCCGAAAACCTCCAGCGAATGCCGGCTGTTGCCCATGCGAGGAGGGCCATATCCTGCCAGGGCGTGGGGATACAGGCTGAGCGCGGAGGAATGGGCGGAGATCGAGAAGGCGCGGGCGCTAGGTCACGGGGACGACCTTCCCGGTTGCGGCGGAGTCGTAGCAGGCCGACAGGACTTTCTGGTTTCGTAGGCCGAGTTCCGCGCTGATGGAAGGCGCGCGGTTTTCGAGAACGGCCTGCCCGAACTCCTCGATTTCGGCGCGGTAGGTGTTGACGGGGGTCGGGGTGATGGGCAGGCCTTCGGCGGCGTCGCGGGCCTGCTGGGCGTCATAACCGGCGCCGGCCTGCTCGAGGAAGGCGACCATCTGGCCAGCATCGCCCTGGCCGATGGTGCCCTTCGCCAGGATGCTGCCCTGGGAGCCGTAGAGCTCGAAGGCGTTCTTGCTGCTGTTGTCGGGGATGCAGAAGAAGGCGTCGACGGATCCGATGGCGCCGTTCTCGAAGAAGAGGGTGGCAACGGCGCTGTCTTCGGACTTGTAGTCGTGGACGGTGGTGTTGATGAAGCAGCTTACCTTTTGGGCCTTTCCCAAGAACATCTCGAGGAGGTCGATGCAGTGCCCGCCCATGTCGATGAGTGATCCGCCGCCGCCGGCGGCGGGGTCCTGCCGCCAAGCGCCCTCGATGGGGGGATACCAGCAGGAGAGCTGGGCACGGGCGTAGGTCGGTTTTCCGAGTTTTCCTTCCCGGATGAGCTTGAGCGCGGCCTGATGCTGGGCGAGGAAGCGCATCATGAACGCGCAGCCGAGCGTTACGTCGGCGTCGGTGCAGGCGGCGATCATCTTCTCGGTTTCCTCGAGGGTCATGCCGAGGGGCTTTTCGCAGAGGATGTGCTTTCCGGCCTTGGCGGCCTGGAGGACGTGCCGGCAATGGAGGTTTGCGGGGGTCGCGATGTAGACGGCGTCGACGTCCGCGTCGAGCAGGTCATCGATGTTGTTGGCGGATCGTGCGTCGAACTGCTTTGCGACGGCGGCGTTGGCTTCGGCGTTGACGTCAAAGACGGCGATTAGTTCCGCGTTACCGGCCGGTACGATTCCTTCCGGGATGGTTCTTCGTCGTGCGATCCCCCCGGAGCCGATGACGGCCCATTTCACGTTTCTTGACATGGTGGTGTCTCCCTGCTTCTCAAAGAGATCGGCAAGCTGGTTCAGTGCTGATTCGACGCGTCTTTCGCCGGCATCTTTCTTGTGAGGCCAGTCCGGGTTTCGGACTACTTGGAATACGCGTTAATCACTTTGACGATCGCGGCGGCGATCTGCTCCATGTCTTCTTCCGTCAGTGTCGGGAAGGGGAAACAGGTGAAGGTGTGGCTTTCATGCCAGAGGGCGTTGGGCACCTCGACGGTCGAGACATCGACGCTGTTCGTGTCGGCGTACTCTTTCGACTTGAAGGGGAACCCGGACTTCCCGAAGGCGTTCTTCTCGGTGAACGCGCGTTCGGTGTGGCACTGCGGCCAGAAGACCTTCCAACAGGGCGCTCCCTCGGCGCCGGCGGCCTGGACGAACTGGCCAATGTCGCAGGTCATGGCCTCGATGTCGAGCGAGAAGGCCATGGTGTACCAGCCGTTCTGGCGTTCGGGGGTGTCGACGGGAAGGTACTTGACCTGTGAGAGGCCTTTGAGGGCGTCGATGATGACGTAGGCGTTTCGTTTCCGGTTGGGCAGGTTCCAGGTGTCGATCCGCTCCAGTTCGGCCAGGCCGACAGCGGACTGCATTTCGGTCATGCGGTAGTTCCACCCGACGACGTTGTGGATGTAGGGCAGTCTCTGCTCCATTTCGAGGAGGTTGAGTCGTTCCTTGACGTCGTACCCGTGGTCGCGGAAGCTTCGGGCGGCCCAGGCGAGGTCTTCGTCGTCGGTGGTGACCATGCCACCCTCGCCGCCGGTGGTGAAGGTCTTGTTCTGGCAGAAGCTGCACGCGGCCATGTCGCCTAGGGTTCCGGTCTTCTTGCCCTTGTAGGATCCGCCGAAGGCCTCGGCGTTGTCCTCGATGACGTAGAGGTTGTGCCGCCTGGCGAAGTCCATGATCTTGTCCATGTCGCAGACGTTGCCGTACAGATGGACGGGGATGATGGCCTTGGTGCGTTTGTTGACGAGTTTCTCGGCGGATTTGACGCTGATGCAGTGGTCCTCGATGTTGACGTCAGCGAACCGGGGGACCGCACCGGCCTGGACGACGGAGAAGCTGGTGGCGATGAAGGTATAGCTGGGGACGATGACTTCGTCGCCGGGCCCGATGCCGAGGGCGGAGAGGGCGACGTGGAGGGCGGCCGTTCCCGACGACACGCTGATGCCGAATCTGCTGCCCTGCCACTCGGCGAATTTCTTTTCGAATTCCATTCCCTTGGGGCCGGTCCAGTAGTTGACCTTCCCGGATTTCAGGACGTCCTGAACGGCGTCGATTGCCTCCTGGTCGAACTGAGGCCAGCCGATCAGTGTGTTGGTCACGGTCTTGGGGCCGCCGTCAATTGCGAGTT
>CAYMLO010000042.1:0-65195 GCA_964390905.1 uncultured Planctomycetales bacterium
ATCGCCCAGGACCCCGCCAGCCGGGTCGCCTGCGAAACGATGATCTCGACCGGCTGCGATTGAGCGCGACCAGTTCGCTGATTTCACGTCGCGACGTAATCATCGTGGCCAGCGTCTCGTGCATCTTCGGCCTGGGCTCGCCCGAGGACTACAAGGCTAGCGTGGTCGGGCTCCGAATCGGCGACCGCATTGACCGCGACGAGTTGCTCCGCAAGTTGGTCGCTCTGCAGTACGACCGAAACGACGTGGACTTCAAGCGAAGCACGTTTCGCGTTCGCGGTGACGTCATCGAGGTCTATCCGAGTTACGAGGAGATTGCCTACCGAATCGAGCTGTTTGGCGACGAGGTGGAACGCCTCGAACTCGTGCATCCCGTGACGGCAGAGGGCTTGGCGTCGCAAGAGCGGTTGTTCATCTACCCCGCCGTCCACTACGTCATGCCCGAAGACCGCATCGAGCAGGCGGTGCAGTCGATCCGAGAGGAGCTGGAAGAGCGACTCTGGGAACTCAAGCGCCAAGGCAAGCTCCTGGAGGCCCAGCGTCTGGCGGCCCGTACCAAGTACGACGTCGAGATGATCCTCGAGGTCGGATACTGCTCTGGAATCGAGAATTACTCGCGCCACCTCAACGGCATGCCGCCGGGGGCTCGGCCGTATACGCTGATCGACTATTTTCCAAGCGACTACCTTCTGATCATTGACGAGTCGCACGCGACCATCCCACAGCTCCACGCAATGCACGCCGGCGATCGCAGTCGCAAGACAGTCCTCGTGGACCACGGGTTTCGGTTGCCCAGCTGTCTGGACAATCGGCCACTGCGCTTCGAAGAATATGAACAGATGTGGCATCACGTGTTGTTCGTCAGCGCCACCCCGGGCCCCTATGAATTGGAGAAATGCGGCGGTCAGGTCGTCGAACAGATCATCCGACCGACGGGACTCATTGATCCGGAGGTCGAGGTCCGCGCGGCCCGGGGTCAGGTCAGCGATCTGCTGGAGGAGATCAAGATCCGCGCAGCCGTCGGCGAGCGCGTGTTGGTGACCACGCTGACGAAGCGAATGGCCGAAGACCTGTCGCAGTATATCCAGGCAGAGGGAATCCGCGGTCGGTATCTGCATAGCGAGATCGACACGTTGGAGCGGGTAGAGATCCTCAGGGATCTTCGCGAGGGCAAGTTCGACGTCCTGGTCGGCGTGAACCTACTCCGCGAGGGCCTCGATCTGCCCGAGGTTTCGATGGTGGCGATTCTGGACGCGGACAAGGAGGGCTTCCTGCGGAACGAGACCTCCCTGGTCCAGACGATTGGCCGATGTGCTCGCCACGTCAATGCCCACGTGTTCCTCTACGCGGATGACATAACGCCCTCCATGCAACGCGCCATCGATGAGACGCACCGGCGTCGTGGGATTCAACAGCGCTTCAATGAGGAGCACGGCATTACGCCGGTTACGATCCGCAAGGCCATCCGGTCAGGACTGGAGACGGAAGTGTCCGCCCGCAGGACGGTGCGTGAGGCGGCGAAGTTGTCCGAGCAGCAGTTCGATCGGCAGGAGCTGCTCCGCATGCTGGAAGAGGAGATGCTCGAGGCCTCTGAGGCGCTGGAGTTCGAACGGGCGGCGGAGCTTCGCGATCGCATCAAGGCGATCAAGGAAAACGAGGCGGCGCTGACGGCTCCCTCCAACGCGGACAACGGCGAGCGAACCGATGCAATCGAGACGCCCTCCGGAGCCGGTTCATCCCAAGAGCCACGTAAAAACAAGCGGCGCACCGGTCGGCGTACCAACCGGTGACCGCTCTCGTTCCGTGATCTGCGCAGCACCTATGCCGCAGTGTGCGGTGGCGTCCGCTTGCGCTGCGGCGCTGCCGTGCAATCCGCGATTCCTACTTGGCCAGAATGTCTCTGAAGTGCCGAAGCCTCCGCTCGGCCTCAGCGCGGGCGGCCTTGATCAGCGCCGCCAAGTCGTCTGTTGACAGCTCCGTTAGTCGGAAACGGGTGGCAATGGCGGGCGGACGACCGGGCCTTCTGGCCCCAGTCTTCTTGCGAATCGCCTTCTTCCGTTTGACCTTGGTAGTTCTCTTGGCAGCCCGTTTCTTCTTCTTTTTTGCGGTTTTGCTCGGGGTACCGTGGGTGGCTGACATGTGTCTGCCAAGATGTGCAGCCATTGCAAACGTTTTTCCGCAGACGTCGCATTTCAGCTTCTTGCCGCTTTGATCACTTTTTGTCTTGGCCATAATGCTCTCCAGACTTCTCGGTTTCTAACCCGGCGGGGATGCATATGAGAATCGCGCGCCCATCTGGAGGCATATTCTAGGGCCTGCGCAGGGATCTGCAAGCGCTTTCGGCCATTCTGCGGTGACGCGATGCGCTTCGAGGCAGTCGTAACCGCGTAGCTTGACGGCGCCTCATCCTTGGATCTCGTTTGGCCTTGAACGCGGAGACGCAGGTCCGTTAGAGTCGTACGCATGGACCGTGACGTGGTTGCCGAGATCAATACGGATGCGATCACCCACAACCTGGGCCTCGTCCGCAAGGTTTGTCATCCCTCCGTTCAGGTGTGCGTGGCGCTCAAGGCGAATGCGTACGGCCACGGTGTTGATGTGGTGGCCCCAGTGCTGTTGGAGGCTGGGGTCGAGATGGTGGCCGTCGCCACGATTGGCGAGGCGCTCGAACTGAGGCAGCTGGGGTGGGATCGGCCGATTCTGTGCTTCGGCCCGACGTTCGCGGCCGCCAGTTCGAGGGAACGGTCGGCGCGAATCGCCGCCGTCGTCGAGCACGGTCTAGCTCCGACCGTCGTGGACGGCTACGGTCTGCGGGACCTCCAGGCTGAGGCCGAGCGGCGGGGACGATGCGTGGACTACCACGTCAAGGTCGACACCGGGATGGGGCGAATGGGCATCGCGCCCGACACGGCCTACGATTTGATTCGTCGGGCCGCGCGGCTGGATCGGGTGCAGCTGGCGGGCGTCTATACGCACCTGGCGACCGCCGACGAGGCCGATCTCGAGTTCGCTCGTCATCAGCTGGCCTGGCTGGGGAACCTCATCGAGCGCCTGGCGGCCGTGGGCATTCGTGTCCCGCTGGTTCACGCCGCCAACAGCAGCGCGATCTTCATGCTTCCCGAGTCGCATTTGGACATGGTCCGGCCGGGGCTGGTGGTGTATGGTTGCCGACCGAGCCGGCATTGGCCCGGGGACGGCGAGTTGCGACCGGCGCTTCGATTGCGAAGCCACCTGGTCTTGACCAAGCGGGTGCCCGCCGGGCATTCTGTCGGCTATGGGCGAACGTTCGTGACGAAACGACCGAGCGTGTTGGGTATCGTCCCGGTCGGTTACAACGACGGGTATTCCCGCAGCCTGAGCAATCGCGGGATCATGGGGTTGGCCGGCGGCGACGCACCTGTGGTCGGTCGGGTCAGCATGGACCAGACGGTGCTGGATCTGACCGATCTGCCGGGCGCGCGGGTCGGCGATGAGGTAATCATCATCGACGATCGGCCCGGCCGGCCCAATACGGTGGAGGCGATCGCCGAACAGCTCGACACCACGCCGCACGAGGTGACGTGTCTGTTGGGAAACCGCGTGAGACGCGTGGCGGTCCGTCGAAGCGGCGGGGAGCCCGTGGAGGAGAACGCTGATGCTCAGGGAACTGTTTGAACTCCAGGGCGAACTGAACCGTCACGTCGGGATGGACACCGCCGCCCTGAAGAACGACATGGACCCGCAGACGGCGGGGCGATGGGTGAACGACTACATCGCCGCCATGAGCAACGAGCTCGAGGAGCTCCGCGATTGCACGTACTGGAAGCATTGGTGTGCCGAGGCCCGGCAGGGCCGGCGCTTCGAGCTGCACGACCTGCAGAACGCCCGGGTCGAGGTTATCGACATGCTGTTCTTCTGGATCAGTTTGGCGCAGTGCGTGGGGCTGGACGCCGATGACGTCATGGAGCTGTACCGCCAGAAGCTCGCCGTGAACCACGCCCGTCAAGATCAAGACTACTCCATGGCGGGCAAGACGGAGCAAGACAACCGGGCGATTCGGTTGTCACGCGACGGTGCGTGCCCAGGTGAAGATGCCTAGGCAATGGCCCGAACGCGTTTGGGCCGGTATACTGTCGCCGCGACGTGGAGACCAATCTGAGTCCCTGGAAGGATCCGAACGAGAACGACCATGAAATGGACTGTGGAATGGCTTGAGCGGTACACGGTATTACGTTTCGAAGGCGAGCTGATGGTTGGCGCGGCCCAGTTTTTCGAGACGGGCGTGATGCCTTGGCTGAAGATGCCCTTCGCGCCGATCATCCTGGACCTGAGCACCGTGACCATCATCGCCTCGGCGGGGCTGGGCTCGCTGCTGAGGATCCAGAGCGCCGCTTCTGAAGCGAGCGTGCACCTGGTGCTGGTCAAGCCGACCCAAGAGGCCTGGCAGGCCTTGACGATGACCCGCTTGGACACGCTGCTCCCGTGTGCCGATACGGTGGAGGCCGCCGTTGAGCTGATTGCGAGTCGATCGTCCTGACCGGCCGACCAGCCTGCCCCGCCTTCCTGTGGTGCCGGAGTCCGGCCCATGGCCGTCGACCACCTAGCCTCAGAGCCATCCGATGATCAGGCTGCTTCGGGCTCGCCCCGAAGGAAGAATGCTTCGACGGGCACGGTGTCGGGCGGGACGCAGCCGGCGGCGAGGCGCTCCGTCAAGGAGAACGCCGCGGGGGTAGCCCTGGTCTCGGCGCTGGCGATCGCGGCGATGGCGCCAACCTTGGGCGGATCCTTCCTGCCCGGGGATGACGAGCACTTCGTCCTGAACCATACGCTGGTGAACCGACCCGGGCTGCTGAACGCCATCCGGCTGTACGGGATTGTCCATCGCGATCTGTACCAACCGGTCCCCATGGTCTCGTTTGCCTTCGACACGGTCGTATATGGCCCCCAAGCCTGGGGATTCCATCTGACCAACGTCTTGTGGCATGCCGTGGCGGCGGCATTGGTGTGGGGGCTGGTTCGGCTGAGATGGGAGCGATGGTGGCTGGCAACGTTGGCCGGCGCGGTGTTTGCGGTTCATCCCCAGGCCGTCGAGCCGGTGGGGACCGTGACGGCCCGCATCGTCCAGATGGGGGTGACGTTTTCGCTGGCCGCCATCGTGGCGTTCCTGATCTGGTCGCGACGCCCAGCGGGGGAGAGCGGATGGCTGGCGGCGTCGGTCCTGTTGACGTTGCTGGCGATGACGAGCAAGGTGCAGGTGGCCCTGCCGATCCTGCTGCTGATCGTGGTGTACGGGCAACAACGTCGCAGCCTCCGCGCGTGGTGGTCGGCATGGTGCGGGCTCGCAGCGATCACGGCGTTCTTCACGGCGTTGGCCTGGTGGACGACAGCCCAGACGGGTCTGATGACCGCAGCGCGGGGGGATCTCCCGGGAAGCCTGCCCGGCAGGGCAGTCCTGGCGATGGGGCTGTATCTAAAGCACTTCGTCTGGCCAGCGGGTCTGTCGACCTGGTATCTGCCGCCGACGGAATGGTCGTGGATGCACCCGGCGATCGGGATCGGGATCTTGAGCCTGGTGGGCGTAGCGACGGCTGCAGGGATCTGCTACGTCCGGGGGGCACGGATCGCGGCAGCGGGGCTGGCGTGGTACCTGGTGGTGCTGCTGCCGATGCTGTGCGCGTCGGGCTTTCGGAACCTGATCGCCGCCGATCGGTACACGTATCTCGCCAACGTCGGGATGGGGGTGGTCGTGGCATCGCTTGTGGTATCTGGGGTCCAGCGATGGCGCGAGCGGCGCGGCGGGTCGGGTGCGACGGGGGTCGCGGGGGCCCTTGTGGGCGGCGTCGTGGTGGCGCTGATGGCTACCAGTTGGGTCCATGCGAGTCACTACCGAACGGGTTTGGCCTACTACCAACGTGTCGCGGCGCTGTATCCCGATGCCCGCTGGGTTCATCTCGACGTGGGGTGGGAGCTGGCCCGCGCCGGTCGGCTGGATGAGGCAGAGCGAGAGGCCCAGGCCGAATGTGATCTGCCGCGAGGCGACCGCGACCGGGCCGGTCTCCTGCTCGGCTGGATCGCAGAGAAGCGAGGGAAGCTCGATCTGGCTGAAGCCTACTTGACCGCATCCGCCCAGGCGCTGCCTGATGAGCCAGACGCGCAGTACCAGCTCGGACGTCTGCTTTACAGGCGGGGTCATCTGAACCGGGCGGTCGCGGCCTATGATCGGGCGTTAGCGACCCACCCCGACCACCTCCCGAGCCTGGAGAGTCTGGCCCGGGTGTACCAGCGAATGGGACGCGTCGAAGAGGCAACTCGTTTGCTGCGGCGGGTGCTCGAGATCAGTCCGCAGCACGTTTCGGCGCTCAGCCGGCTGGCTGCCATCGAGCTGGAACGCGGGCGACAGGCCGAGGCGGAGCGGCTGTGTCGAATGGCCCTCGACATCGATCCCACCCATGCGCAGGCCATGACCAATCTGGCGGTGGTCCTGACGCAGACCAACCGGGCGAACGAAGCCCTAGACCTGTACAACGAGGCCTTGCGTCAAGCGCCCCGACTCGTGTCGGCCCGGCTGAACCGGGCCATGTTGTTGCGGGGGTGGGGGCACAACATCCAGGCGGCCGAGGACTATCGAGCCATCCTGACAACAGATCCGGGGTGTTCGCCCGCCCTGGAGGGGATGCACGAGCTCCTGCTCAAGATGAGTCCCAAGGATGGGCCCCAGCGGGCGGTCCGGATGTGGTCCGGCGCGATCAAGAACGCCGGCGCCAAGCCGGGCTTGCTCGCCGGATTGGCGTGGGCGCAGGCGTTGGCACGCCTTGACGACCAGGCCGAGCAGACCGCCAGAAAATGCCTGGCCCAGGATCCTAGCCAGCTCCCCGCACACTTGGCGCTTGCCATGGTGGCCCTGCACCGGAACCAGGCCCAGGCCGCCGTGAATGCGGTCGAGCAGGCGCTCGCCCACGGGGGGACGCGGAGACCCGACGACCTGGAACGGGCCGCCCAGGCAATCGGTGCCTTCGGATTGAAGCACCGGACCGAGCCGTTGCCCTACCTCCTCGTGGGCCAATTGATGATCGCCCTGAAACGGCGGCCCATGGCCCAGCGGGCCTTCGACGACCTCCTGAAACTCACCGACGACCCGGTCTGGCAAGACCGGGTGCAGCGGGCGATGGGATTCTGGCAGACATCGACCCGCCGGGCCGCGACCCGATCGCAACCGGCGTCGGTCCCATCGACGTCGACCGCGCGGCGTGGGTCGCCCTCCACCGGAAAATGAAAGAACGACTAGACTAAGATGTGCCCCTGGATCGTCATATCGGTGATCGTGCGATCCGTTCTGGTCCCCGGGGACGAAGACTCGTGACAGAAGACCGGTTGTTGATACGGCGGATGCAGCGAGGCGATGAAGGCGCACTGCGCTGCATCTACGAGCGGTACAAAGACGACCTGGTGACGGTCGCGGCGTGCCTGCTGGCCGACCCGAGCGCCGCCGAGGACGTGCTGCACGACGTGTTCGTGGATTTCGCCGCCGGCATCGACAGGTTCAGGTTGCGACGCAACCTGCGGGGTTACCTGGTCACGTGTGTGGCCAATCGGGCCCGGGATCGCCTGCGTAGCGCCTCTCGCCGGGATGTCCCGTTGGCAGCGACGCACGATACGGCCGGTGACGTGCCGTCCCCGGCTGTGCAGGTCGCGGACTGTGAGGAGACCGACGCGTTGTATCGGGCATTGACGGAACTGCCGGCCGAGCAGCGTGAGGCGATCACGCTCCACGTGCACGGCGAGATGAGATTCCGCCAGATCGCCCAGGAACTGGGCGTCTCGATCAACACGGTGCAAAGCCGTTATCGCTACGGACTCGAGAAGCTGCGGTCGTTGATGAAGGCAGGAGTCAGCTCATGAGCTCCGCAGATGACATAGACCGATCAATCAAGAAGCTGCGCTTCACGACCCGTGCGGCCACCGATGAGCGGATTCTGGCCGATGCGTCGGCGGCCCTGGCAGAAGCGCGGAGAACGTCGCTTGAGGCAAGACAGTCGAGCGTTTGGAGGATCATCATGAAAAGCCATTGGACCAAACTTGGCGCCGCGGCGGCGGTGATCGTGGCGGCGGCGGTGCTGTTCCCGATCGCCCTGGACGAGACGGCCGCACCGGCCTATGCGATCGAGCAGACGATTGAGGCCAACCGTGCGGTTCGGGCGATCCAGGTCAGCTTCGAGCCGGCTGGCGGCGGGGTGGGCGAGATGTGGGCCCAGTTTGACGACGGTGGAGGGCTGATCCGACTTCGCATGGATTTCCCCAACACGCCTGGGGACGGCCCGAAGGTCGTGATCTGGGAGGACGACAAGGCGAAGGTGTGGTTCAAGCGGAAGAAGACGGCGTGCATCGTCCACGAGCGGAACACTCTCAGGCAGATGCCCCCGGGCGATAGGCAGGCGTTCTTCAATCCGAAGGCTGCGGGGGAGGAGCTTCTCGAGGCACGGGCGCGGGAAGACACCTGCATTGAGACGACCGAGCCGAGCGCCCCGGGAGACCCCATCACGCTGACCGTGACCAAGGGCGGACAAGACGAGGTGCGTCTCGTGTTTCAGGTCGATCCGGAGACCAAGCTGCTGCGACAGATCGAGAAGCACGAGCGGAAGGGCGATACGTACGTCTTTAGGTCCCGGGTGAAGTACGTGGCCTACAACGCGTCGGTGGACCCCAACGCGTTCGTGCTGGACATCCCTGACGACGTCTTGTGCGTCGACCAGACCGACCCGGAGATCGGGCTGGCCAAGGGGGATCTGACCAGCAAGCAGATCGCGGCCAAGGTAGCCCGCGAGTTCTTTGTAGCGCTGATCGCCAAGGACTACCTCAAGGCAGGCAGACTCCTCGGCGGGCCGTCGGCCGGGTGGATGAAGAAGACGTTCGGCGGGGTGACTTACGTCCGTGTCGTGTCGGTTGGCGAGGCGGCCCGGCCTCCGAAGTCGAAAGGCCTCAAGCTCATGGTCACGTGCGAGGTTGAGCTGGAGCGGGATGGCGTCAAGAAGGTCGAGAAGTACGATGTCTACGTCCGGCCGACCTACAGCCTTCCGGGTCGCTGGGCGATCTCCGGCGGGGATTTCTACAAGAACCTGTAGGCGTGCAGCGTCGCGATTCAGATGAGGCGGCCGGGGCAACGGTCGCCTCATTTCGTTGGGGACCTGCTGGCAAACACGTCCTGGAACCGATCGGCCACCCCCCTGAGTCTGGCACGTTGGAATCGCTGCGCAGCCAGTGCTACACTTCTGGCCATGACGGAGCCGAACGGGCAGGTCGTTCACGGCGTGGTGGCGGTTATCTGCAAGGATGGGCGGTTTCTCAGTATCCGTCGGCCCATGGGGATCGAGCTGGGCGGGCGGTGGTGTTTCCCCGGCGGGGCGGTCGAGCCGGGCGAGTCGCAGGCGGACGCGGTGGTTCGCGAAGTCCGCGAAGAGGTAGGACTGGACGTCGAGGCCGGCCGGAAGGTGTGGGAGTGGACCGCGCCTGAAGGTCGGCTGATCCTGCATTGGTGGTCGACGCGGCTGGTCGATCCCGATCAGGCACTTCAACTCAATCCGGACGAGGCGGCCGAGGCGATCTGGGCGACGGCGGAGGAGTTGCGGCGGCTGCCCGGGATTCTCGCCAACGACATCGAGTTTCTCGATTTCACCGAGACCACCGAGGCGGGGTGCGTCACTCGCCGAGCGTTCGTTTTGGGGGGCGCGGGCGCGACGGTGGCTGCGGTGTTGGGAGCGGGATCAGGTAGCCCGGCGGCGGAGCGCTCCGAGGCGACGCCGAATCGAAGGAGGCGCACGAAGATGCCAACCGAATCGACGATGGGCGTCATCCAGACGCGGCCGGCGGGGCTGAAGCTGGCCGATTGGCACGAAGAGGACGCCAAGCGCTACGCGAACTACAACAGCCGGCTGAACAGCCGTACCGCGAAGTTCGACCGAGCGTTCTTCGAGCACGTCGAGACGCGATACATCGACTACGTCTGCGGCCTGCTGCGACAGGCCGGGGAGCGGAAGATCGATTTGGTCTTGCTGCCCGAGGCGATGCTTGTGGTCAGCCGGAACATCAGCCGGCGACACCGTGACAAGTTCATCGAGCTGTGCCGTTGGAGCTGCAAGGCATACTTCGATGCGATCCGACCGATCGCCAAGAAGTTCAACATGATCATCGCGACCTGCCTGTACCAGGTGGACGACGCAGGGCGGATGACGAACGACGGCGTCTTGACCGACGGGGATGGTCAGACGGCAGGCATCTACCACAAGGTCCACCTGCCGGGGTGGCACGACGAGGACGGGACGGAGGTGACCAACTTCACGGCCGGCGACGGCTATCCCGTCTTCGCGACGCGCGTGGGCAAGGTCGGATTCCTGATCTGCTACGACATCGACTTCCCGGAGGCGGCCAGCTGCCTGGCGCTGGCGGGTGCGGATGCGATCCTGCATCCCACGGTAGGGTACAACTTCCCGGACGAGGAGGAGCAGGTGGCCGAGGCCCGGCTGCGAACGCGGGCGACCGACAACCACGTCGTGGTGGCCTGCGCGATGCCCGGCGCCGGCCCGGTTCGCGAGGGTGGCTGCAGCGCGATCGTCGATCAAAGGGGGTCGGTCGTCGCGGCGGCCGGCAAGAGCCGCGAGGCCATCATCCAGGCGCGGGTCTGTCTGGGTGCGCCGCGCGTGCGGTACTGGGGCAAGCGCCGGTCGGACGCCCGAGAGACGCTCCGCCGCAAGCGCCGTCCTGATACGTATGGCGTCCTGGTCGAGAAGCGTCCGCCCGGACTCCCAAAGGGCAACCACCGATGGGGGCGAGACTATCTGTACGAGCCGGAGGTCGGCCTGCCGTAGGCTGCGCGGACCGTCTGGGCGACGAGCGGCGCATACGAGGCCCAGATCCCGGGCGTGCGTCGCGAGGGATCGCCTCCGCGACGAGGGATTGCGGACAGTATTGTGGTTCGGTGCTCAGGGGACTATATTGGGTGATAGCGTTACCCATAGGGCGTGGGGCAGCACTTCCTGGAGGCGGACAAGATGGACTATCCTACGAAGAGGCGGGTTTTCTTGGGCTTCTCCGCAGCGGCGCTTGTGGCGGTGCCTGCCATATCATTCCTTCCCAGTTGTTGGATTCCCACGATCCTGCCTCAACCATCGGAGCCTCAACCATGGGAGCCTCCGGCGGACCCGCAACCCTCCTACATCGTCGTTCACGCGCTTAACCCTGAAGGAATAGAGATCAACACAATTGAAGGCATGGATGAGGATGGACGCCCTGGTCCTATAGCATACGACGGGGACGACTCTCTTGGATTTGCTCCTATCAAGCCACCAAAAGAGATCTCCCCCGGGGCGCATACCATCAGTGTCGCCTTCAACGGGATAAAGCTAGAACGAGCGATAGACATCCCGGAAGGGCAAACGCAGGTCCTCGTTTTCATATTCCGAAGGACCGACTGTGACATAGCTGGCATCCTCGATAACGCTAATCTGTCACGGGGGATTTCGGCAGAAGGCAGTTGGGGCCTTCTGGGGGGGGTGGGCATAGATGGGAGGGAGTATGATAAACACGAATGGAACGATGACTGTTTCTGTCTTGAAATATCGGGAAGTGCCAGAACAGGGGACACTACGAGCACGTCCCACGGCAGCTTCAGCGGCTCTGTTTCATACACGCTGAACAGCTCGCTGTTTGCACTGAACATGGAGTGTGAGCTAACCGAGGCGGGTACGGGCATGTTCCATGGGGCAGGGGTTGAGGTCAGTTTCAGAGGCAAATTCAACGAAGTCTCTAAACCAGTGTCTATAGGCATCGAGTCATCCGATGTGTTTACTAATTGGTTCGTTCAATATAACCTAAGGGGATCGTATCCGTGGGCCAGACTCAACGATAACTTCAACCGGCTTGCACTTGACACTCCAACGCCGGACCAGTGGTCCGAACCGTTTCGTGGCTATCCCCTCGTTGTCGGGGAGGATACCTACCTGAGGGGCAAGGAGGGCCTCCACCTTCACACCGTTCCTGCAAGTGTCAACTATTACAGCCTCGCGTTCGGCATGCAATGCGCGGACTGCACGGCTGACGACTACGGTTCGTCAGGATCGATGAGGGTGAGTGCGAGCCAAGGAAATGCCTTTGATCGGTACAGTTATGCCTCTGGCCCGCTCAGTGTCAGTGGCTCGCTGACCGGTCTGAGCATGGCCTCAGTCCCCTACGACCTCGCCGGGACGGGAGTCAGATATGAGGAAGGCCGACCGCCCGTTGCTTCCTTCACGGCTACACCGTCCACAGGAAGGGCTCTCGTTCGTCAGCCCATGACGTTTGATGCATCCTCTTCGCACGACGCAGACGGCGAGATAGTGCACTACCATTGGCGCTTCGGCGACGGCGAGTCCGTCGTGAATGATCACGAGACCACCGAGGTCGTTCATACCTACACAGAGCCCGGCGAGTACAAGGTCAAGCTGTCGGTGACAGACGATGACGGGTACATGAATTCCACCACCTTGACCGTGCAGGCCAGCTCACCCGTGCTTCTGGTTCATGGTTGGCATGGAAGTCGAAACAACTGGGCGTTGTTCGAAAGATGGTTGGGGAAGGACGGGTACGACCCCTACGTACTCGAGTACGATGACTCGGCTTGCGCCTCGGCAGGGGCCGTAGAGCTTTCTGCACGCGTGGACAAGATTCTTGAGCCGTACGGTCAACTGGGCGACGACGGACGGAAGCTCGACATCATCGCCCACAGCTTTGGCGGGTTGGTGTCAAGGTACTACGTCGAAAGCATGGGTGGAGATAGGAACGTCGACCACCTCATCATGCTCGCTACCCCCAACCACGGGACGCGACTCGCAGACTACTTGACCGGACAGATGAACGACGGGGATGCTGCGAGTGTTGTGGAAGTCATACTGGGCCTCTACTCGGGTCTAAGGCCGGACAGGGCCTGGTGTTCCTCCTCTAACCTCAGGACGAAGAACAACGACTTCTTGGACACGTTGAACTTACACTTCAGGTTGGATCGGATCGACACGCAGTACTTCGTCATCGCGGGGACGGGCCACTACCCCAAGAACTACACATCGAGTGCGAGCTTCCTTCCTGGGCCAGACGACGGTGTCGTTGCGCTTAGCAGCGCTCGGCTTGTGGGTGTGCCGCTGTATTGCGTTGAGTTGGACCATTCGTCAATTGTAAACCCGTATAATGTAAAGGAAAGGACATCCGAAGAGCTGTCGGCACGCGAGGAAGTGCTGAGGTGTCTGTACGACGACACCATCAAACCGATTCTCCGGGATGTTTCTCCTTCGGCGGCGTACCCGTGCCCTTGGGATGACCCCGATGATAGTCAGCCCCTGATCAACGGCGCCGCAACGTTTTCGATACAACTCAAACAGGGGAGTAGTGCGGCCGATGGGTTTGACGTTACCGCAGGGGTGTCAAGGGTCGAGGTCGGGTTCAGGTTTGAGTTCTGCGATTTTGAGTTTGCCTTGACGACACCGTCGCAGGGGACGATAACGCCCTCAGTGGCGCAAGAGGATCCGAACGTAGATTATGTCCAGTACGACGGCCTCTGGAGGTATACCGTCAACAACCCAGAAAGCGGACGCTGGGAGTGGTACATCAAGGCACTGGAGCTCCCCGAGGATGGCGAGGACATCACGGTGTACGCGCTTTGGTAGGCCTTTGGGGGTTTGCACAGGGGAGTAGCGATGCTACTTGAGAGACGACTGTCGCCGCCTTGGCCTCGCGTCGGGCGAGTGGGTCCTTGCCAGTGTCTGGTCCAAGGTCGCTGACAGCTTTGCTCTCCACCGTTTCTACCACGGGCAAGGGAGTGCCCATGTCAAGCGTCCAATCGCGCGCGAACGCGTCAGCCAAGCCGGGCGGCATCGGGACGATGCGGGAACGGTCGCTGCACGCGGCGCTGAAGGACTGGTACGCCAGGCCGTCCGACCGCCTCGAGGCCGCCGTCGATGGGTACTGGGTTGACATCGTCCGCGGCGATCTCCTCATCGAAATCCAGACGGGCAACTTCTCGTCGCTGAAGCGCAAGCTCGCGACGCTCACCGAGCGCCATCCTGTGCGCCTGGTCTACCCGATTGCGCAGGAGAAATGGATCGTCCGGCTTGCCAGCAACGGGCTGGACCGATTGAGTCGTCGCAAGTCGCCCAAGCGCGGGAACCTGATGCACGTTTTTGAGGAGTTGGTGAGCATTCCGGATCTGCTGGCGAACGCGAACTTCTCGCTGGAGGTGCTCCTGATTCGGGAGGAGGAGATCCGGCGGAGACATCCCCGCGGGCGTTGGCGACGTGGTGGCTGGGGCACCCACGACCGCGCCTTGCTCGAGGTGGTCGAGCGCATCCGGCTGAGGTGTCCGTCGGATTTTCGCGCGCTGCTGCCAGCGGGCCTGCCCGATCCATTCACGACGGCGGACCTCGGTCGGGCCATTGGCGAGCCCCGGTATCTGGCGCAAAAAATGGGTTATTGCTTGCGGAAGATGAAGGCCGTCGGTGTCGTGGGAAAGCGCGCGAATGCATGGCTTTACTCTAGAGATGTATGCGGCACAGGCGGTTAGTCTCCTCAGGCAGTGCCGCTGGTCGCCGAAAGCTCATCGAACGCTGGCAAAAAAACCCGCTGGACAACGCTGCTTGCTGAGGTTAGTATGGACTAGAGTAGAGCCCCGATAATCTAGGCTCTGCGTGAGAGGGGCTAAGGCTGCGGCTGAGGGAGACCTGGTTGAGGCGAGGGAAACCAGGTTTGCTGTACATGCCTCTCTTCCACAGACCGACTATCGATTCATGCGAGGCCGCATAGATAGCGCGATCGGGGCTTCTCGAAGGCGACGGTCATCGTGGGCCAACTTGCGACCGCGGCCGGTGGGTGCCGGGCTGGACGGGCGCCCCGTGATCATTGGGTTCATGTCTGCGTAAGGAGGTATGAGCGCGATGGTGGGGAGTAGCTGCGTGAGGGGAATGGCCGCTGGCGTTTGCCTAGCATGCCTTGTCGAGCCGGCGTTCGCGGACATCAGCGAAGACCGCGTGCTGATCCTTGTGAACAACGCCTCTTCGACAAGCCATTCCATTGCCGACAAGTATCGCCAGTATCACCCGGGGATCCCCACGCAGAATGTCGTTTACCTGGACGGCCTGCCCGTGATGACGTCTTCAGCCGATGAGCTCATCACCCGCGAGGACTTCGAGACGTACATCGCCGAGCCGGTGCGGCAGCACCTGCTGAGCAACGGCCTGGTGGACCAGATCTGGGTGATCGTCACCACCCCGGACATCCCCTATCGGATCGTGGACACGACCTACCCCCTGGTCGTGTATCCCCACCGAAGTGATGCGAACACGGTGGTCAATCACAAGGCCGAGGTCGACGCGGCGTCCGTGGAGTCGGAGTTGACGGTGCTGTGGCAGATCGATCCGGCGCTCGACCCGAACTGCGCAGCGCCGTTGGCCGCCCGGATCGTGAACCCTTACCACGGTTACATCAGTCCGATGGAGGAATTCTGCGCTGATCGGGACATCCTCGGGCGGCGGGGGACGTTCAAGTTCAAGGCGCCCCTCTTTGACAATGCACATGTCTACGAAGGGCAGGAGTTCAGTTTCTACCGGGCTACGGGGGGACGGCAGTTCTGTGTCAAGGACATGTACCTCGTGGCCAGGCTGGACGGGCCTCGGACGGCAGGGTTGCCGCCCGACTACTACGTGAGCCGCATGCTCGAGTCGGCGGCCCGCGTTTCGGACCCGAGTAGCGAGGATTTCCACGGCTACGATCCGGACTGGTCCGGGGTCATCATTGATGACAAGGCCAGCGGCGACGTCTCAGACTACAACCAGTGGTTCAACGTGGGGAACAGTGTTACCCCAAGCACGCCGCCAGAGCAGTACGCGACAAGCAGCGCCTACCCCACCCCGCCGAAT
The DNA here is from genome assembly GCA_964390905.1 of uncultured Planctomycetales bacterium. Taxonomy (GTDB): domain Bacteria; phylum Planctomycetota; class Phycisphaerae; order UBA1845; family JAFGLZ01; genus JAFGLZ01. Next base: position 15,909 of record CAYMLO010000042.1, read on the forward strand.
GTCTCCAGCGCCAGCCAGAATCGCGATGATTTCCGCTATGCCTTCCGTTCGCTCACGGGCGATGCTGAGCTCCCTGATCCGAGCGCCGGCATGGTTGTGGCGTTGATGGGGCCGGGGCTGATTGGCGGACCGGTCGTGTACGATCCGGAGGATGACCTGATCGGCTCGGACCTCGACCCCAACTACGGCGTGGCAGCGCTGTGCTCGTTCGGGGTTCATCAGAGAGGCGCGTCCGTTCCGCCCACCTATCTGCTGGACGGGGGCCCGGGCGGAACGCCGCTGGTCTATCCCGTCTACGGCGCGATTTTCAGTTCCAGCGAGAGCTTCAACGCGGTCACCTTTTTCGCCGATGCTGCGATTCCTCCGGCGGCACAACAAGCCCTGATCTGGCAGTGGATCTACGTCAAGGGCTCAGGGGCGGTAGGCTACGTCTTCGAGCCGCTTGAGAAGGGGGCCGTGGACAGCGACCTGCTCCTGTTTAACTACTTCCGCGACGCGGATAGCGACGGGGTGGGGGATATGACGTTCGTGGAGGCTGCCTATACCGCCATCCCGGACGTAAGTTGGGCCGGCATCGTTGTGGGGGACCCGCTCATGCGGCTCAGGCGTGTGGAGGGGGTGGGCCCCGGGTGGTGGGAGGCGTCCTCATGCGGGGGCGGGGCTCCCCTGGGAGCCATGGCCACGTCCCTGCTCCTCAGCTGCACGGCCCTGTCCCGCCGCCGAGCCGCTCGGCGCCGCCGGGCACGCCATACCTGAATGTGCATAGGCCATCCGAATGGTCTAATACAATGCAAATGGCGAACTTAGGTATCTTGGTCCTGCTTGAAGGGCCGGTAAAAATTTTCCGATTTGTGTTGACATTGCGAGGGTAGGTGGGGTACTGTAAACCTTAGCATGGGGGAAGCGGAGGCGTCACTGGGGTAGGAGGCGCGTTGATGAGGGGATGCCAAGGAGGAGAGGTGCGAGCGGCGCTGTTGTGCTGCGCCCTGTTGTTTGTTGTTGCTCCCGCCTACGCCGATGCCATTGACCCCAACTGGGGTCCCTTCGCCACGGGTGATTCACTCACGTTCAACTACAACGCGAATCAGAAGGTGTTTGACAGCGGGGTCGCCACGAAGGGTGCGCTCGTGGACTTCGACAGTGCCGACGATGCGGGTGGTATCATCAGCAGCAACCCCAATTACCCGAGCGGCTCGTTCACGTTTGGCATCCGCTGGGAGGTCCCGTTGCTCCAGGATACGAGCAATCCCTTCCTGGGAGCCTCGGGCGAGTTCGGGAACGAAGGCGGGCAACCCGCGCTGACGTGGGCGCTCGTGGACCTGCAGAACGCCGGAACCATATTGCTCAGCGGCGAGATCATGTCGTCGCCGGGGCACACGTATGATTTCACCGTGGGTGAGATCGACATGGTCGCGCCGGGCAAGCTGTTCCCGAGCATGGGTGGCGGCACGGGTGGACTGATCGGCCTGACCGTGACGGGCGGGACGCTGGCGTCTCAGTTCACTTCCAAGGCGGACATGACGTTCGAGTCGTTCATCGTTCCGAACCCGGTGGATTTCAGCAGTGGTGACATGTGGACGCCGGGTGCGGGGTCCGTGACGATTGTCGCCGTTCCCGAACCGGCGACGGCGTGCTTGCTTCTGGGCGGGCTCGTGGGCTATCTGGCCCGCCGCAAGAGGGACTGACTGTTTGGCCTCGACGTTTTGCCCCCTCAGAGGGAGAGGGGAACCGTGAGGACTGGGGAGTACTGGACCGCGGGGAAGAACTCGCCTCAGCACATCTCGGGGGCGAGAAGCCTGAGGGAGAAGGAGAGTAGGACATGACGCGTATCGCTACGATCGTCGCGCTGGTTGGCTTGGTGGCAGCGCCGGCTCTTGGCCAGGAATTCGATCCCAACCTGCTGCCCGGCTGGGAGGACGACAACGTCACGCAGATCCAGGTGACGAACATGACCGGGACGTTCGATCCTACCCTCGGTGACGATCTGGGCCAGATGAGTATCGAGCCCAAGGCCGGGGGGCCGATTGTGACGATCTACTATGAAAGCCACGATCCCTGGACGGTCCCTGCTGGCGAGGACGGCGTGGTCTGGTTCTTGATGAATCTGTATGCGGATGGCTCCACGCCCCCGCATGCCAGGGGACGCTTCAACGGGGATGGCGTGGGCAATCCCGATTGGCAGTTGGCCTGGAACGACATCCCGGTCCCGGGTGATCCTGACGTCGTCTTCCTCGAGGGCAACCTGGTCTACTTCGAGATGGAAGAGTACCTCGACACGGGGATGCTGGCCGGCGGTGGCCGCATCCTGGCGACCGGCGGGTTCCTCTACGGCGAAGCCGGCTGGCCCGGGGGTGACGAGGTGACGTCAGTGACCTCGTTCGAGTTCGGCGTGACAGATCCCAACGGGTTGACGTTGAACATCAACGACTTCTCGCAGGAGTTCACCGGCGACTTCTACCTGACGTTCTACCCGGATGACGACCACGGCATCCCCGAGCCCGCGACGCTTGCTCTCCTGGGCGCCGGTCTCGGTGTGGTTGCGCTTCGTCGTAGATTCCGGTAGCGCGGCGACGGGCGAACGAGCGACGACCGTTCTTCGTCGGGCGGACAGATTAACAGGTGAGGGAGAGGATCGGCAGCACCCGTTACGTGAGGGAGAAGTAGCGACAGCTTCCACGTGAGGGAAAGGGGTATTACCGGCTTGCCGTTCGCCCGGACGGTAGGCCGGTGGCTTTTTTACCCCCTGGATCCATCAACGTCTCGATGCTTGGAGGGGAGGTCCGCAAGCGGCGCCACCGGCGGATCTGCGCTAGACTTCGTAGCCTTCCGGCCACTTGGCGCAACCGACCCACTCGCCGGCCCACAGTCGATTGAAACAGCCCACTGAGCACTCGTCGCAATGCTCAATCTCGTCGAGTCGCCCCGCTCGGACCTTTTGAGGCCACGAGGCGTCGACGAGCATGCCGCGTCCGACGGCCACCAGGTCGGCTCGGTTTTCGCAAAGGACCTCCGCGGCGCGGCTGACGACGTCCATTCGCCCAACGGCGATCGTCGTAAGATCGGGGTATCGCTCCTTGAAGGGGGCAACGAGATCGCCCGGTCGGCGGTTGCTGCCGGGGCTGATGTCGAGGATATCCAAGCCGAGCTCGATCAGTGCGTCGGTGAGCGCGAAGCTGTCGTCGATGGTGTAGCTGTCCGTTTCCACCGGCGTGTGGCGATACAACAACAGGCCATCGCCAACGGCTTCTCGACAGGCCTGAGCGATCTGGACATTGAAGCGGCAGCGGTTCTCCACCGACCCGCCATAGGCGTCCGTCCGGGTGTTGGCCGTGGGCGAGAAGAACTGGTTGAGCAGGTAGCCGTGGGCACCATGCGGCTCAACGCCGTCGAAGCCAGCAGCCCTGCAGACCCGGGCTGCGTGGGCGAACTGCTCGGTGAGCTCTGCGATCTTCTCGGGCGACAGATCGGCGGGGGCCCAGTTCTCCTTGAGCGGCACGGGGAAGAGCTGGATGGCGGCCCTGGCCCCACCAGCGTGGATGGCGTCGACGACCGGACGGATGTTGTCGGCGGCGTAGTCGTCACCGAATCGGTGGACCCGTGTCGCTTCGACGATGACGAGGCCCGGTCCGTGGGCCGCCAGGCGGCGGTACCACCGAACGGCCTCGTCGCGGTTGAGATCGCGGTTGCTGACCATTGGGGGGACGACGATGCGGTTGGGCAGTGTGATGCCTCTGACGGTCAGAGGCTCGAACAGCGGTGCGGTATCGGGATGTAGGTCGTCGTTCATGGCGGCATCTTCGGGGAGTTTGCGGCTTCGGTCAAGCGTTGCCGGTGACCAAGCTGCCGAGCCAAAGCGACGAGACCCGTTGCTCGATTGAATCGGCCAGGAGGATGTAAGCGTTTTTCCTGCAATGCATTATCATCCTGGTGTGGTGGCCCAGACGCCATCCCTGGCAGAGGGGATTTTCGCCCGATGCTCTCGGTCCATCTGTCCGATAAAGAAGACGTAGACGGGAACCACCCTGCTGTCGCCGAAGGGGGCGTTGGCATTTGCCTGCAAAGGTGGGTCCATGGCTGTGCCAGCGGAAATCGATATTCGTCCGATCGGGCAGGTTCTGCCCGATCGGGCGGAGATGATTGAGCGGATTCGTGTCAGCGCAGACGCCTCGATTCTCGAGGCGATGCACGCCATCAATGCCGGTGCGGTCGAGATTGCCATCGTGGCCGACGACGCTGGTCGGCTGGTCGGACTTCTGACAGACGGCGACATCCGCCGCGCGCTTCTCAACGGCTTCACGCTCGAGTCTCCCATCGCCGAAATCGTGAACCGCCGTCCGCTGTCCATGCCTGAGACGTCCTCGCGCGAGGAGATCCTGGCCGTCATGGGGCGGCATGCCATTCGGCAGATTCCCCTGGTCGACGAGGAGGGCCGGACCACCCAGATCGCCTGGATCACGGACCTGATCCGAACCGACCTCCGTCCGAATCAGGCCATCATCATGGCGGGCGGCGAGGGGAGACGGCTGTATCCGCTGACCCGCGACGTACCCAAGCCGATGCTGGAGGTCCGCGGCCGACCGATCCTCGAGCACATTATCGACCAACTGCGTCAGTACGGCGTCTTCCGGATCACGCTGGCGGTCAACTACCTGCGTGACGTGATCACGGACCATTTCGGCAACGGTGAGAGGTTCGGCGTGCGGATTGACTACCTGGAGGAGACACAGCCACTCGGCACGGTCGGAGCGTTGAGCCTGCTGCCTGACAAGCCCAGTCACCCGTTCCTGGTGCTCAATGGGGATCTGATGCAGCAGGTCAATTTCGCCAGCTTGCTGGCGTTCCACGAGCGCCAGGATTTCCAGGCGACGATGTGCGCGGTCCGCTATCGCATGGAGCTCCCCTTCGGGCTGATCGAGGTGGACGGCAACCGGCTGACGCGGTTGGTGGAGAAGCCCGTGCACACGATGAACTCCAACGCGGGGATCTACGTGTTGAACCCCGGGGTGCTCGATCTGCTCGAGCACGACGAGCCCTGCGACGCGACGGACCTGCTGGAACTCCTAGTCGACGCGGGCAAACCCGTTGGGGTGTTCACGCTGTACGACCATGAGCACTGGCTAGACGTAGGTCGCAAGGGGGACTACGATTACGCCTGCCATGAGTATCCCATCGAACGCTCGGAACGCCAACGGCAAGGGGCTTCTGGGTGATCTGACCGCCATTCTTTCCCGTCTGACCGGTCGGCAGGTGAGTCTGTTCCAGGCTGACGTCGACGCCAACGATGCCGCCATCCGCACGCGCATCGCCGGGAAACGAATTCTGGTGACGGGCGCCGCCGGCAGCATTGGGGCGGCGACGGTCAAGCAACTCCTCCGGTACGGCCCGGCGCGGCTCGACGCAATTGACCTGAGCGAGAACACGATGGTCGAGCTGGTCCGGGACATCCACAGCCGGGCGGATCTCGACGTGGGAGGGGCCCTCCGAACGAGCATCGTGGACTTCGGCTCGGCCCTCGGCGAACGCTTCATCGAGCAGGTGGGCCCGTTCGACCTGGTGCTGCACTTCGCGGCGATGAAGCACGTGCGCAGCGAGCGCGACATCTTCAGTCTGTCACGGATGGTCCAGACAAACGTGCTAGAAGTCGACCGCTTTCTGGACGCCATCAAGCGGCATGGGCCGTGCGACGTCTTCGCCATCTCGTCGGACAAGGCCTGCCGTCCGGGCAACCTGATGGGGGCGTGTAAGCGACTGATGGAGGAGGTGGTCTTCTGGCACGCCGATCACGCCGGATCGCTGCTGGGGCGCGGAGAGAGCGGTGAGGTAACGTCGCCGGGGCCTGTCCTGCCGCGTGTGGCGTGCACACGTTTCGCGAACGTGGCATTTAGCGACGGCAGCCTGTTGGCCGGCTACTTCCATCGGATTCGCAAGCGCCAGCCGCTGGCCGGCCCCAGCGACGTTCGGCGGTACTTCATCACTGAGGATGAGGCGGGCCAGCTGTGCTTGTTGGCGGCCGCGCTGGCCGAGAGCAAGGAGATCTTCGTTCCCCAGCTCGACCCGTCGGTCGACCTGAAGGGGTTCGACGAGATTGCCGAGATCGTGCTCGACGCGTGCGGCTACAGGCCGCGATGGTACGATTGGGATGACCAGGCCCGTCAGGCCGTCGGGCGCGATCTTGCCGAGGGGCACTATCCGTGCTGTTTTGCGTCGTCCGACACGTCCGGGGAGAAGCAGGTCGAGGAGTTCGTGGCCCCGGACGAAACACTGGCCCCATCGCGGTTCAGTGCGGTCGACGTGATCGCCGACTCGCCCGTCGTAGGCCCTGCTACGTTGACCGAGGTCCTGGCCGGGTTGTCCTCGGAAGTGGCCCGTCCTGATCCGGTCAACAGCAAGGCCCGCGTGGTCGAGCTCGTCGCCCGCGCCGTTCCCCATCTGCAACACGTCGAGACGGGTCGCAGCCTGGACGAGAAGATGTAGATGTCGGATCATCGTCGGGAGACCCTGAAGACCGGTGCCGTCCTGCTGCTTCTGACGGCGATGACGCTTGCGCTGTTCGGTCCTGCGCTCTTCAGCGGAGGCGTATTTCGGCTGCACGATTCCTCGTTTCTCTTCTACCCGGGCTACGCGTATTTCCGTGAGTGCATGTCGCAGGGAGCCCTGCCGCTTTGGAACCCGTACACGGGGTGCGGCGAGCCGTTCCTGGCCGACATCGAACGCCAGGTCTTGTACCCCCCGAACCTGATCTACCTCTTCGTGCCGACGCGGACGGCCGTCGTCCTGGTGCCGGCCCTCCATATCCTGCTGGCGGGCGCGGCGACCTATGGACTGTCACGATTGTGGCGACTGTCGCGTGCAGCGTCGGCTCTGGCAGCCGTGCTCTATGCTTACAGCAGCTACACGGTTTGGAAGGTGGCCTTCGCTTCGGAGCTGGCGAGCGCCGCGTGGTTTCCTGTGGTGCTGTGCGCACTTGTCTTCTGGATCAGACATCGAAGTCGCCGGCGCCTGTTCCTGTTGGCGGGCGCCATCTGCCTGCAGTTCCTGGCCGGATTCCCCGAGACGCTGACGTTCAGCATCTTCGCATTGGGTTTGTACGCCGCGTTCGTCGGCTGGTCGGAATGGCGGCGGCGCAGACAGTGGCGCGCGCTTCTCGTCCCGCTGTTGGGGCTCGGAGCTGCGGGCATTGCCGCGATTCTGCTTTGTGCGCCGCAGCTCTTGCCTACGTGGGAAGCGCTCGAGGCGTCGGTCCGGTCCGGGGAGTTTGACCCGAGGGTAGATGAGTTCTCTCTTCATCCGCTTGCCATCTTCTCGCTGCTCGTGCCGTCGGTCTACGGTACCGGCGCCAGCGCCATCCCGGCTACGTACTGGGCGCCGTCCATTAGCGACATCGCCGTCGGCGCCTTCTACATCGGCGTCGTTCCGATCGTGGGGATCGTGGCAGCCGGGTTCGGTAGGTTGCTCGGCGCCTGCGCGCGCGGCAAGGAAGGATTGGACTTGGCCGACAGTTGTGTTCGCGTTCGTGCGCCGTTCCTGGTCACCTTGTTTCTGCTGTTCTTTTTGTATTCGCTCGGGAAGTACACCCCTTTCTACGCCTTCTGCCGGGAGAACGTCCCGCTTCTCCAACACTTCGTGTCCCCGCCGAAGAGTCTGTTGTGCGTGGTGTTGGCTTTGGGCTGCCTGGCGGGCATTGCGATGGATGATCTCGCTCGGGCGTTTGACCATCGGCTGGAAGGTCGACCCCGCTGGCGGAGCTTGGCGGGACGCTGGGGGGGCTTGTGCGTGTTCGGCGCGGTAAGCGTTCTGATGGTCGCGTGCCTGACCAACCACGGTCAACTCGGCAAGGCGATCCTGATACGGTTCTTCAACCTTGGCTCCGTGGATCCCTCCCTGTCGGCGCTGATCCCATGGGACGATCTCGTCCGCGATAGCGTGAAGCTCGCGGTGTTGGGTGTCGTCTCGGCGGCGCTCTTCCACGTGTACGCATTCAGGGCGCGGGCAAAGGGCGCGGCTTCGTGGCTGATCGTGCTTCTGGCCTTCGGCGACCTGCTGTGGGCAAACGGTGAGATCCTCAGGCCGGATCCGGCCGAGATCCTGGAGCACCGTCCCGCCCACCTCGAGAAACTGAGACCGGAAGGGCAGCTTCGACGCTTCTTCGGGCTCGGTCACTTCTTCCAGCCGGCAACGCATGCGATGCTATCGCGGCTGCCGCGTCCGAAAGAAGAGGTGGTTCTGAGCGGGACGGCGGTGGACGCATTCGGCGAACAGGGCTGGCGGAAGCTCGATCGCATTCTGCGCGACTGCTCGTACAAGTCCTGGCCGCTGGTGGACAAGACCTTCAACGCGTACTCAGATAACAATTTCGTTGCCCGCGACGTCGCGCGGATGCTGAGGGTAATCACCCTGACGGATGCGCCCGCGGACGCGAAGCAGCGCATGCTCGCAATGCTGAACTGTGACAAAGTGCTGCTGCCACCGGATCCGACGGGGATCTTCACGGGCGGCGGCCGGGGGGGCACGCGTTTGGGGAAGCTGGAAGAGCCGCTTCCCCGGGCTTGCGTCGTCGGGGGGATGATCGTCCTGAAGGACCTAGACTCGGTCTTCGCGGTGATGCGGAAGGTCCCCTTCGACCCTTGGGCGGCGGCCCTGATCGGCGAGGACGGCGCCGGCGGGGAGGCGTTCGCCGACCTTCGGCCTGCAAGGGTTCGGCACACGGTCGAGTGGCTGACGTACCAGCCGAATGTGATCGAACTGGCGGTTAACAGCGAGACCCCAGGGATGCTGGTGGTGAGCGACACCCACTTCCCGGGTTGGGTGGCCCTCTTGGGCGATGAGCCGGTGCCCATCTACAAAGTCAACGGAGCCTTCCGGGGGGTTCGGATCCCTGCTGGCCAGAGCCGCGTCAAGATGATCTACGAACCGACGTCGCTGAAGATCGGCGTCGGCGTCAGCCTGCTGACGTTACTCGTGCTCTTGACTGCCTCCCTGCCCTGGCGCAGACGCCCTCGGCCCCCTAATCCCCATGCTGCGAGCGTAGTCGATCGTGGGCAACGCACGCCATAGTTCACGCGCCCGTTGACGAACTGACTGATCCAGCACCTCGGGGGCAACCCGTGCGACTCGTCGGCAAGACGACAGGTCGTCAGGAACGCCTTCTCGACAAGGTCCTCCTCGACCACGAGGGTATCGTCCAGATCGAACAGGACTGCCCGTGTCAGCATGAATCCAGTGTTGCGGACCCTCAGGCCCCCCGAGCCTCTACACAGGTCCGCCCGGCGTGTGGTGTTCTACCGTCCTGCGGGGCTAGCCCGCCTCTTCGGGCGGCCGATCCGTTGGCAGCGCGTCCAACTCAATGTGCTCGTCGAGGACGACTTCGGGGATCGCAGGCGTGGCGGTGCCGTATTTGGGGGGCTCGGGCTCGGGAACGGTCTTGAGAAGGCGGTGGACGATCTCGACCGAATCGACGCCCTCGGCCTGGGCGGCGAAGTTGCAGCCGATGCGGTGTCGCAGCACCGGGACGGCGACGCGTCGGACGTCGTCGGTGCTGACGGCGTAGCGTCCTTCCATGGCGGCAAAGCCCTTGCCGCCCATGATCAGGCACTGTCCCGCCCGCGGGCCGGCGCCCCAATCGACCATCCTCTTGACGAAGTCCGGCGCGGTCGGATCGCCAGGTCGCGTTGCCCGAACCAGCCGCGCCACGTAGGCGATGACGTACTCGCTGACGGGTACGTTGGCCACGAGCCGCTGCATGTTGAGGATCTGCCGGTCGTTCAGCACGACCTGCAGGTCTGGTGGGAGCTGCCCCGTCGTAGTGGCGAGGATCTGCATCTCCTCGGGCAGGTCGGGGTAGTCGACCCAAACGTTGAACATGAAACGGTCGAGCTGGGCTTCCGGCAGGGGGTAGGTTCCCTCCTGCTCGATCGGGTTCTGCGTGGCGATCACGAAGAATGGATCGGGCAGCGGATGCGTCTCCTGCCCGATGCTGACGTTCCGCTCCTGCATGGACTGTAGCATGGCCGCCTGCGTCTTGGGCGGCGTGCGGTTGATCTCGTCGGCCAGGATGATGTTCGCGAAGACGGGCCCGCGGACGAATCGGAACTCCCGCCGGCCCTCCGGGGTCTCATCGATGACGTTCGTGCCCGTGATGTCGGATGGCATGAGGTCGGGCGTGAACTGGATCCGCTTGAACGTCAGCGCCGTGATTTCGGCGAGCGTTGAAACCATCAGCGTCTTGGCCAGTCCCGGCACGCCCACCAGCAGGCAGTGCCCCCGGGCGAAGATGGCGGCCAGCATCTGATCGATCACCATCCGCTGCCCGATGATGACGCGCTCGAGCTCGCGGACAATGAGCGCCTTGCTCTTGGAGAACTGATCGATATAGGTCGCAAATGACTGTCGGGCCATGGCGGTGTCGCAGTTTCCGTTCGGTCGCGTGGGATGCCTGGGTGCAGGGCCAGCTAAAGTCCGGTTGGCGCGGTCAGGCGTCCGCGTGCCTATCAACCCCATTCAATCTGGTCGACTAGTCTAGCAGAAGTGCTTGCGTCTGTCCAAACGCCGGTCGGTTGGGCGTTGACCAACGACCTTACGCAGACGTGGCAGTGTGATCGAGCCGGTGCGCGCTCACTGACGCCCCCTGGCCGTTTGCATAGCTGTGCTGCGGCTTTCAGAAAAGGGACCGAAGTCCCGAATGAGATGGAACACCGAACACCCGGCCGTCGACGTGGCCCGCCAATTCCGCTGCCCGGCCGGACGCCCGGGGCCGCGGGCAAGCGGATTCGGCCAATGGCTCCGTGGCCTTGGGCTCATCGTCGTCTGGCCTGGAAGCAGTCGCGGCAGTAGACGGGACGGCCTTGTGTCGGCTTGAACGGCACCGTCGTGGTGGCGCCACATTCCGCGCAGACGGCTTCGTGGAACTCGCGTTGCGGGCGGCCGCCACCTCCCCCGCCTTCTCGAGCCCCTGGGCCCCTTGCTTTGCGCTTCTCGCGACACGCCCGGCAACGCTTCGGCTCGTGGGCGAAACCGCGCTCCGCATAGCGGGCCTGGTCTTCAGCCGAGTGCACAAACTCCTGGTTGCAGTCCTCACAAACGATGGTCTTGTCTTCGTACGACATCTGAGAGCTCCTCCGCCTGAGGGGTAGGCCTTCCCGGCCTGTCTACCGAGGACCGCGCGGGGAGACCTGGGATGTTCTCGGCCTTCTCTGATTATACGAGGGTCTGCCCAGATCCGCCAGACGTGGGCGGGCCACCGTTTTTTTCGGCTGCGCGGCACATACCAGGGACCGCGCTGGCGCCCCTCGGCCTGAGACGAGGCGGGTCGGGCCGTCGGGAGGCCGTCATCCGGGACGGCTCAGACGCCTGCTGCGCGACCCGATCACGATCCTACCGGCCAGCAGCATGCCCAGCAAGAGCGTTGGGGCGGCGGCCCCGCAACACGATGTCGAGTCGGCGTCCGTCTTCCTCCCGGCCCCAATGAGCTTGACCTTCATCTTGGGGGTCTCCGGATCGTTCGACACGATTGTGAGGGTTGCCGACCACTTGCCCTTCAAGCTCGGGGCGAAGCTGACGGGGAGCGGTTCGCTGGCGTCGGGCGCCAGCGTCATGTGGGTCCCGCTATGGGTGAACCCCTTGGTTGTGATCAGCTGGAAGCTGTCGATCGTCAGGTCGTAACCGCCCGCGTTCGAAATCACGATCTCCTGCGTCGCCGTCTGCCCCACGTCAACCGTTCCGAAGTCCACGCGGTCGGTGGAAACTTGGATGCTGGGCTTGACGTCTCTGTGACCGACCCGGTAGAGCCGTGGCAGATGGGCGCTGGCCGCTAGAAGTTGGCTTCTGGTCACGTCGCCACTGGTCACCCCGTCTGGCGACGTTACCAACGGTACGCTGATGATGTCGCCTCCGTAGGTGATGGCAAGGGCGGTGTCATCCCCGTTGAAGCTCGGGACGAAGACAGCGCACGGATCCTCGACCTCGGCCACCGCGCCCGACTGACCGGTTCGCAGGTCATACACGAGCGTCGAGGACGATTCGGTCCGCTCATCTCGCTTGTCCAGCCCGACCAGCCAGTCTCTCGAGCTGCCCGGCGAGGGGTTGCCGACGTGAACGCCCTGAGGTTGTCCCGGGATCAAGCCCCGAATCATGCCGGTCTCGACCTCGAGGCGCCCAACGCTCCAGATTCCGTAGGATTCCGCAGCCCCGGCGATGCGGACCGCGCACAGGCAGTCGAACAGGACCGCCGTGCCCGTCAGGTCGAACTCGATGATGTCCGCCGTGACGACCACGTCGGACCGCACGTCCGACTCGGTGGGCATGTAGAGCTCGAAGACCTTGTTGCTCTTTCCGGTGATGTCCGACGTGTCGAGCAGGTAGAGCCGGTTGTCGAGCGCCGTGGTGACGAAGCCCACGTACCTCCCGTCACGGGAGGCGCAGATCTGGCGGACGATGCCATCGCGGGTGATCGCCTCGTCGAACGGGTTGCCCAGGTTGAGGCTGGCCATCCGCAGGTTGTTCGTCGCATCGACGTAGCAGACGGCTTGCCCATCGGCGACGATGGCGGGCTTCGCTCGCCAGACCGGGCGATCCGCCACGTAGTAGTCCGTCCCGTCGGGCAACTGCTGTGCGAGGTAGTCGCGTCCGTCTTGTCCGGTGAAGATGTAGAGAAGCTTGTCGACGTCCTGGAGGGGATCGACTTCGACGCCCCGCTGGCCTCCCTCGTGGTCCTGCGTCACGCCCACGACGTCCCAGGCCTTGGCGACTGCCTTGGTTTCCAGCGAGGTCGCGCCATACAACTCCTCTGCGCTCTGGATGGTGGCCCGGCGGGCGTCTGCGAAGTTGCTCTGGCGCGTCAGGTGCTGGGTGAGGGCATGGTAGTAGATCTGCTCGGTCTTCTCCCTCCCGATGCTGGTGCCGAGGTTTTGCTCGGACAGCCCCTCGGCGAGAAGATACGCCGTCCTGGCGGGGATCGACATGTTGAAGTGGACGCCTCCGTTGTCGACGTCGAGTGAGATGGCCTGGTACTTGCTCATGTCTACCGGTAGGGGGCCCCATCCCGCACGTATCCAGGTCATGCTCTCGGTGCCCTCGCGGGGGTTGACGAGGCTCCTGATGAACCCGGGCGATTTCAGCGTGCAGTTCTCGCCGATCCGCCAATCGAACCGATCGACCATGCAGGCGAAGATGTCGGCGAACGCTTCGTTCAGCGCCCCGGACTGATACCGGTATTCGAGATTGGCCGAGAAGCTGATGACGGCGTGGGTATACTCGTGTGCCACGACGTCCAGCGCGCCGCTGAATTGAGCGAAGTCGGCGCCGTCCCCGTCGCCGAAGAACCAGGTGAGCAGGCTGGGGCTCCAGGAGGCCTGCGCTATGTTCTTGCCCATGTGAACGCATCCGATGACGGTCATGCCGTTGTCGTCGACGGAGTCGCGTCCGAAGGTCTCGTAGTAGTAAAGCCTCGTGGTAAGCAGGCCGTCCAGCAGGCTAACGGCGGCGGGGTCCCACGGCCCGGTCGGGCTCGCTGCGGCGACGTAGTGCAGGGGAGCATCGCGGTCGAGCTCCTGGTGGGCCAAATCGAGGATGACCGTGGCACCGCGTCCGAAATCGCCGTTGGCTGGATTGGGGTCGCTTCCATTGATGGCCAGCGACATGTCGATCATGGTGTAGTCACTGCCGTCGTGCCAGACGCTGAAGTCCTTTTTCCATCCGTCCAGGTTGCTGCCGCTGGCCGGCACGGACTCTCGCCGCGTGGTCTGGTACTTCTCGATGATTTCGCCACAGTGCGCGTCGACGAAGTATCTCCAGGACGCCCTGCCCACCAGGGGCTCGACCACGTGAACCAGTCTTGCGATGCCCAGGCCGTCCACGTGGATGGCCATCTCTGACGTGACGTGGTTGCAGACCTTGCCCAGGTCTCGCTCGACGATACCGACGGCGTCAGCTACGGTCAGGACGGGCGTGAAATCCAGAGTTGGCGACGGCTCGGCCCTGCCCTCGATCAGGTAGGGTGCTCGAGCGGGGTCCAGGTGCACGAAGACCTCCCTGCCCCAGACCGGGATGCCGTTTCGCACCTGCTGGTACTTGACGTGCGTCAGCCCCAACGTGTCCGTTGCCGTGCGCTTCGGCGTGAATTCCGTCAGGCCGTCGTGGATTCTGAGCAGATCACGGTACCCGTGTAGACAGGACCGGCCGATGTCGTCGGATGCGATGAGCTTCCCAGATGCCGCGGCGACCTTTCGGGCAGCCAGGCGTGTCCCGGGTTTGATGAAGACTGCCGCGCCGTTTCTCTTGTTGAAATGCACCACCAGGTCCGGCTGCTCACGCTTCAGTGCATTGAGCTTGGCGGGCCCCGCTGCGGTGGCGACCTCCGCTGGTTGTGGGGGGAGGGGCCGGTCAATCTTCCTCTTGACGACGACCTTGCTGCTGGCCGACTGCCGGCTGGATTCCTCGTGAAACAGCGCCAGGACACGCTGGAAGTCGGACGACATCTGCCGGAGGTCCGGCGGCTCGTGCGGTTTGGCAGGGGGCAAAGCGCCTTCTCGCCCCGGGGGCGGCATCCCCAGGGCCCTGCTGGCGACGATGGACAGCGCCACGACCAGCGGAAGGCATCTGCAGCGTGTCGGGGGACGCTTCATGTTCGCCGTTTCCTGTACCAGGCGTTCTGGAGCGAGGGGGATGCTCCCAATCCCGCAATCAAGCCCGATCCCTCGCAGGCCATGGACGCACGCAACGCCATGGCCTCCGCCCGGGGAGGTCAGACAACCGATTGTCCGCAGTGGTCGAAAGCCCCCAACTCTCCGTCAGCGCGATCTAGGAATCGATCCCGGAGCGTCCGGCCCCCCGCCGATGTAAGACAGCAGTGTCCGCACGTCTCTGGTACGGTAATGGCCCTTCTACAGAGAGTCAAGCCAGAAAGAGGCTGGTTCCAGCGGCCTCGGGCGTGTTGCGCCAGCGGGGCACCGTCGGGGCGGGTTCGGGGGGGCAGCATCGCTTACTGTAGGCAGTCGTCAAACAGCCCTTCGTTGCGGGACCAGGTGTCAATCGGGTCGCGTGTGTCCATGACCCGGCGAAGGGCGTGGTGGAGTTCATAGAACGTGCCGTCGAGACCGGCTTGCTTGCAGGCGTCAGACAACCCGTGCGAGACGCCCAGGCCGACCATCATGGCGTACCGATCGGTCGGCACGGGATCGCGGCCGGGAACCCGATTGAATTCGTCGAGGCACTTGGCACGGGACGTCGAGAGGAATCCTGCGCAAGCGATGGGACGAACGGCGTGAACGCGGCAGTTGCCGTCTTCAGTCCTCAAGGCGCAGGGAATCAGCTCGGCGATGTACGCTTCGCGGGTCATGCTCGAGGCGAGGGCGGCGTTGCGGTCCATCTTGTCGCGGACCTCTCGCAAGGCGTCGGCAGGGATGTGTGTCTGGAGGTGCCGGACGATGGCGAAGGCCTCGGGAGCGGCGACCGTGACAGCTGTGTGGCAGCAGGGGTCGCAGCCGGGTCGGCATTCGTGGCGCCCGCTGAGGGGCGAGCGCTCCATGCCGCGCAGGGCGAGCGCGCGGATTTCGTCGGCCAGTGCAAGGACGTTGTCGGCCAGGTCATCCCGCCGCAGGTAGCCGCTGGCGGCCTGCCTGGCCCTGTCGGCCCAGGTTGCCAGCAGCCCCCGTTCGGACAGGCGGTCTGGGGTGTTCCCATGTCGCTGGCGTGCCCTGGAGCGTCGAGCCTGCTCCCGTTTCTTGCGCTTGCGCTTCTGCGACATGACGTGTCACTCGGCGTCCTGCCGGGGCAAGGCCACCCAGCCGCCCGAGGCCCGTGCTATCGCAGGACGGAAGAACAGAGAAGCTGGCCCCTTGGCCGACAAGGTGACACAATACGGCGTCGCGAGCAAGACGCGGAAACGGTTCTGCGACCGCACGGTGCGTCGGGAATCACTCTTGCGTATCATCTTGGCGGGGGAGCAGACGTGGTTCGCTGATCGACGTGGTGAGGAGGATGCTGGTGTGACTACCTCTCGCAGGGAGTTCATGGCGACGGCTGGCGCGACGGCCTTTGTCGCCGCCGCCGGGGGTAACGCCGCGACCGGTGTGGCGAGCGAACGGCCCGCGCTGCCGCAGGTCTCGTGGCGTCGGGACGTGCCGGTTCGCTATGAGGCGGACGTCGCCGTGGTTGGCGGGGGGATCGCGGGCGTATCGGCCGCGTGCGCGGCGGCGCGGTCCGGTGCGAAGGTCATCCTCGTGGAGCGGTTTGCGGTGACGGGCGGGAACTGCACCGTAGGCGGCGTCGCGTCCTTCTGCGGGGAGACGGCAGGACAGGGCGAGGTCTTCGACGCAATCATCGCCGATCTGGAGAAGTTCGACGCGGTTGCGCCGTACCGCCCGTATCCCCAGGCGGACAATCGTATCTTCGATCATGAGATCCTGGCCGTCGTGCTTCAGGAGCTGCTCATCCGTCGCGGCGTGAAGCTGCTGCTGCACACGCGGTTCGTCGACGTATGCGTGGCCGACGGTCGTATCACGGAGTGCATCATCTGCGGCAAGTCGGGGCCCGAGGCGCTGCGGGCCAAGCAGTTCGTCGACTGTACCGGAGAGGCGGAGGTGGCCCGCGCGTCGGGTTTCAAGACCATCAAGGGCCGGCCGGAGGACGGGTGCCAGCTGCCGATGTCCCTGATGTACTTCGTTCGCCACGTGCCGAAGAACAAGCGTCGCACCCAGGTGCCTGAAGGCTGGTTCGAGGCGTTCGGTCGTCGGGAGGACCTGCCGATGACGAGCGTCTGGCCGAACGGACCGGGTGGCAACGCCCTGAAGATCAAGATCCCGATGTTCGACGCCACGGATACGGAGGGCCTGACCCGAGCCGAGATCCGCGCCCGCAGGCGGATGATGGCCGTGCTGGACTACTACCAGCGGGTCGAGAAGCGACCGTGGCTGCTGGATCACTGCTCGCCGCAGATCGGCATTCGCGAGGGGCAGCGCGTGGTCGGGGATTATGTGCTGACGGTGGCCGACCTGCGTGCAGCCAGACGGTTCGACGACGCGGTTGCGCGCGGGGTGTACCCTTTGGACGCCCACAAGCCGGACGACGACAAGCGGACGTACATTCTGTCCGCGAAGGAACGAACGGTCCCGCCGTATCAGATCCCGCTGCGGAGTCTGCTGGCGAAGGACGGGCGAAACTTGATGGCGGCGGGGCGGTGCTTCTCGGCGGACCAGTTGGCATTGTCGTCGGCGCGGGTGACGACGTCGTGCTCGATGATGGGCCAGGCGGCGGGGATCGCGGCGGCGATGGGCGTGGCGCGGAACTGCGACCCGCGCGAGCTGAACGCGTCTGATGTCCGGAAGGTTGTCGAACAGCGCGGTGGCAAGCTGGCGGTCTAGGCGGGTCATTCTGGCCGGGTGGTTGACGTACCAGAAAGGAGCGAGGGACGCATGTTGGCAGCTTGTGTGAGCATGGTGGCCATGTCGTTGGCAGCGGATGCCTCAGGGCCGCAGGGCGCAAAGCCCGAGCAGGAGGAAGTGATTCGCGTGAAAACGAAAGGCAAGAACCCCAACGTGATCGATGGGCTGGACATCATCTGCCAGGCGCGGTCGGTGACGGTGACGGCGGGCCGGTGTCGGGTCGGGTCCAAGACGGTGAACGTCAGTGAGACGCAGTTGGCGGTGGATCCTGCCGAGACGGTGGGCGTCGTCGACGAACGACACCGGATCAGCGACGAGAAGGTGAATTCATGGCGAGGCGGCACGCGGCTGCGGGCCGGTCGCGATCCGTATCGCGTCATGCCCGGCCAGTTGGTGGCAGACAGCGTGGTCGTCCGTGCCGAGGTCGACGGGAAGGTCACGTGCTTTGCGCGCGATAAGGACTATTACCTCGACCCCTTCTGGGGCGCGCTATGCCGCCTGCTCGAGGGGCGGATCAAGAAGAAGCAGCTTGTGACGATCAGCTACGTCTACAGCCTGCGCCGGGTCGATCGCATCGAGGTCCTGCCCGATGGCACGCTGACGGTGCGTCGCGGACGCCCGAAGGTGGACTGCCCGCCTATGCCGCGCAAGACGAAGGGGGCTGTGACGCTGGCGACGGTCTATCGGGGCTATCACGCACACCGGGTAGAGGCAACGGACGTCTACGTCGTCAACGAGGCGAAGGCCACCGCGGTGGCGTCGCCCGACCTGAAGCCGGTGGCCGGAACGCTGGCGAAGCTTCGGAGCGGCAAGCCGGTCACGATCGTCTGCTGGGGCGACAGCGTGACGGTGGGGGGCGATGCGAGTCGGCCCGAGAAGCGGTACGTAGACCTTCTTGGTGCACGGCTGCAGAGGCGTTTCGGCGACAGCAAGATCAAGGTGATCAACGCGGGCATCGGCGGGACCAGCACGCATGGCCGTCTGAAGGCCTACGCCAAGGAGGTCCTGGCGCACAAACCGGATCTGATCACGGTCGAGTTCGTGAACGACATGGGATTGCCCGCCAAGACGCTGCGGGCCAACTGGCGAAGCGCGATCGCGCAGGCCCGCCAGATCGGCGCGGAATTCGTCATCATCACGCCGCACTACGTGATGCCGTCCTGGATGAGCAAGGAGCACCCGCGGGGGCCCGAGACGCGTCGCAACTGCAAACTGCTGCGCGAACTCGCAGACGAAGAGAAGGTCGGCCTGGCCGACGCGGCGCGGCGATGGGAGCTGCTGGAGTATGCGGGGATTCCCTATGAGATCCTGCTGATGAACGGGATCAACCACCCCGACGATCGGGGACACGCCATCTTCGTGGACGAGTTGATGCGCCTGTTCCCGAAGTAGGGTCGCCGA
This sequence comes from uncultured Planctomycetales bacterium, assembly GCA_964390905.1. GTDB lineage: Bacteria > Planctomycetota > Phycisphaerae > UBA1845 > JAFGLZ01 > JAFGLZ01. Next base: position 34,685 of record CAYMLO010000042.1, read on the forward strand.
TCGCTGCGTGCCTTGAGGCTCAGGAGTGCTCTGGCTGCGTGAAGTCTGACGGGGTGAGGGCTTCGAAGACTCGCTTGAGCCCCTGATCACTCAACCTGTCCTGCGCGTCGGCGAGCGACAACCACTCGCGGCGCCGGAGCGCTCCTTCCTGCCACGTTTCGAGGACCTCCCGCACCTCCAAGAGGTACACTGCGACGATGCAGGTCCCTCCCCACTTGTCGTAGTGGTACTCGCCTATCGGCTCGGTCCCCACAACACCCGTGACGCCGGCCTCTTCCAGTGCCTCCTGTGCAGCCGACTCTGCAGGCGAGAGGTCCGGTTCCACGATGCCCTTCGGGATGATCCAGCGCTTCTGGCTCGAGGAGGTGACCAACAACACTTCGACCTGGCACCCCTTCCGCCGAAACGGGATCACGCCCGACTGGTTGTACCAACTTGGGGGTTTCTTGCTCAATGACTGCGCTCCTGCGACATCCGCTGCCGTCGTTCGTTCGGCCCGTTGATCTGTTGCGCGTGTATCGTACCGCGCGTTCCCCTGAGCTGACGAGAGGCTGACGGCAGGCGACGAGGCGACCGCGCTGCCATTCGGCGGTGTTGACATCCTGCGATTTCCACAGTAGGTGCTGCTAGCAGCCGTTGCGCAGGACAAGGGACCGGAGGGGAGCGAAGAACGAGAGGGATCGGGATGACGGCCAAGTCCAAGACAGTGCTGATCACGGGGGCGTCGAGTGGGATTGGGGCGACGTTCGCGCGCCATCTGGCGGCTGGGGGTACGCATCTGATTCTGGTCGCGCGACGAAGCGAGCGACTGAATGCGCTGGCCGAGGAGCTCGGCGATCAGTGCGGCGCCACGGCCGAGGCGCTCGCGGCGGACCTGTCGACGCCCGAGGGGACGGCGTGCGTGGAAGATCGGATCGCGTCACTTCCGCATCTGGACGTGCTGATCAACAACGCCGGTTTCGGCACGCGGACGCACTTCGCCAAGATTGATCTGGCCATGCACGTCGACATGATCAACGTTCATGTGACGGCCAGCGTGCGTCTGGCGCGCGTGGCCTTGCCCGCGATGATGGAGCGCCGCCGCGGAGATATCGTCAACGTCTCGTCGATGGCCGGCTTCCTGGCGATGCCGTACACTGTGACGTACTGCGCGACCAAGGCGTATCTGATCACGTTTTCCGAGGGGCTTGCCAAGGAACTGACCGGCACGGGCGTGCGCGTTCAGGCCCTGTGTCCGGGGTTCACTTACACGGAGTTTCACGATCAGCCTGAGTTCGAGAACTTCGATCGGTCATTCGTGTCCAAGCGTCTGTGGATGTCGGCCGACGACGTGGTGGCCGAGTCCTTGCGGGCACTCGAGAAGAACGAGTCAGTTTGCGTGCCGGGCCGGCTGAACCGCACGCTCCTGCGCTTCCAGCGCAGTCCGATCGGCCCGCTCTTGTTGCGGATGGCCGCCAAGAAGCGCTGGGAGTGATTGCCGTCGTCGGGTCCGGCGGCGGCAGCGGGGCGTGAGGATGCACTGTCGCGAGTGCGACGTGGGAGGATCTCAATTGAATCGATTCCTTTCCTATCTGGTGGCGGTCGCCTGGCTATTGCCCATGTCGGCGCTAGCTGACGTATCTGCAGGCGGCGCTGTCGGGCGGCTTGGGGGGAGTTCCGTGATGGGCAGCCAGGCACAACCGAAAGGCACCGCGCGGGCGCGGAACGGACGGAGGAGGTCTTCGATGCGTTTCTATGTCGGGACGTACACACGTGGTCCGAGCAAGGGCATCTATCTTTGCCGCATGGACGTCGCCACGGGCAAGTTGGCCTTCACCGGGGAAACCGCCGAGGCGAAGAACCCCTCGTTTCTGGCCCTGCACCCGAGCGGAAGGTATCTGTACGCCGTCAGCGAGATCGATCGCCATGAGGGTCGGTCCTGCGGCGGGGTCAGTGCGTTCGCGATCCATGCCGAGACGGGCGGCCTGACGCCCTTGAATCAGCAGCCCTCCGAGGGAACGAATCCCTGTCACCTGGTCGTCGATGCGACGGGGAAGTACGTCCTTGTGGCGAACTACAGCAGCGGTTCGGTGGCCGCGCTGCCCATCAAGAAGGACGGTCACGTGGACACGGCGAGCGACGCGGTTCAGCACGAGGGCGGCAGCGTGAACGCCTCGCGGCAGAAGGGCCCGCACGCGCATTCGATCACGCTGGACCCGGCCAATCGCTACGCCTTCGCGGCGGATCTGGGCATGGACAAGGTCATGATCTATCGACTCGACGCGGCGCGCGGCAAGCTCGTCCCGAACGATCCGCCCTGGGCCCGTACGAAACCCGGCGCGGGGCCGAGGCATTTCGCGTTCCACCCCAGCGCCAAGTACGCCTACGTGATCAATGAGCTGGACTCCACGATGGTGGCCTTCGCCTACGACGGTTCGAAAGGAGCGCTCGCCGAGATCCAGACGGCGCCGACGCTGCCGGAGGGCTGGGAGGGCACGAACTACTGTGCCGACGTGCACGTTGATCCTGGCGGCAAGTTCCTCTATGGCTCCAACCGTGGACATGACAGCATTGTCATTTATGAAATTGACCCCTCGAAAGGTACATTGGCCTTCCGAGGTCACGCACCGACGCTGGGCAAGGCGCCACGGAACTTCGCCATCGACCCAACCGGCACGTTCTTGCTGGCTGCGAATCAGGATTCCGACAACATCGTCGTGTTCCGGATCGACCCGGCGACCGGTATGCCTACGCCCACTGGGCACACGCTGGACCTTCCCAAGCCGGTCTGCATCAAGTTCGCTGTGAGGGGAGATCGGGGCGCGAATGGCTAGCGGGAGTTGGCGGCGCCTACAGGGGGGGCGCGACACCTTCGAAACACACGGTGGGTTTCGGCGCGCAAGTCCCTTGTCCGCCACCTATGCGCTGCGTAGAATTCTTTAGAGAGGAGACCCAGTTGGCTTTCGTCTGGGCAGCGCTTCGTCCCCGACTGGTCGACCGGGGACACATGGTGCGAGGGGACCCTCCTCCCCTCCCTCCTCCTCCCACGGAACCCACGTGTCCCCGGTCGACGGGTCGGGGCGACCATTCGGGCCACTACAGACTTCCGGAGTGCATTGTAGCGTAGCTTTTTGGCCGAGTGTCTCAGTTCGCGCTGATTTCCGGGACCCCTTCGCTCAGGCAGAACGTCGTGTCCTTGACCTCTGCGTCTTCCCGCTTCATCCCCTCAAGAAAGACGCCTGCCTTGATGTCTTGCCGTCGGTCGATGACCGTGTTCCGTTCCAGGACGACGTTCTTGCACCAGCGTAGGTGGATGGGGCATCGCTTGCGGTTCCCTCGCGGATTCTCGACCCGTCCCGCGCGGATCACGTTTCCCCTGATCCGGACGTCTCGGGCGTTGCTCAGGAACATGCCGTTCCCGTATCCCAGGGATTCGATGGTGTTGTTCTCGATGAGGACGTCGCGGATCAACTGATCGGTCCCAGGCTGTGTGCCCGACACCATCATGACAAGTCCCGTATTCCGCCCGCAATTCACGACGCGATTGCCGCGGATGACCACATGCTCAGGTATGGGACCCTCCCAGAACTGCGTGTCATTTGACATCGCGATGGGGTGTCCGCCCACATCGTTGATGATGTTCGCTTCGATGACCCCGCCGGTGCGCAGCAACATGGCGTTGCGGGTCTGGTATTGGAAGCGGTTGTTCCGAATGATGTACCCCGCGCCGGAACGGCTGAGGTTGAAGAACTGCGTGGCCGTCTTGTCTCGTGCGTTCTTGCCGGCCACGACACCGGCCAGCGCGCGGTCGAGCGTGATGACCCGATCATGGCCTCGCCCGCACTCGACGTTTTGCACCTTGGCTCGACCGATTTTCCGGGCGTCTACGGTGGGTAGGGCAATCATCTCATCGCCGACGTCGATGGGATGGATGTACCAGGCGATCGCCGCGGATCGCACGGCGAACGTTCGATCGGAGATGACCTTCGTGACCACCTCAGCCATGCAGCTGATGTTGATGCTGTCATCGAACAGCCCCTCGAAGTAACAGCTCTCGATGATGGGCCCGACGCGGTTGTTCTTGCAGTGCATACCGTCGGAGAGGCTGGCGGTCAATCGATCGGTGCCGGGCTTCAGCAGGATGTTGTAGTTCCGGATCGTGATTCGGCCGCGGTTATCCGTGAGCGCTATGGACCCGTTGGGCGAGCAGTACTGACGGATGTTCTCGAGCAGGCAGTCCTCGCTGTTCACGATGCGGATGTTCGCAACGGACAGGCCTTTCAGCTTTCGGTTACGCTGCCACGGGCTGTAGCGGACTCGAAAGACGAAGCGGTCGCCGTGGGCGATGTGCGCGACCTTCGGACGGAAGTCGCCTCGAGCCGTGATCCGGAAGGCCCGACGCTGTTCTGGCAATCGGTCGACTGCGTCGATCATGATGTGACCGATCTTGAGCGGCCAGGCCGTCCCGGGTCGCCGGGGATGGAACAGCACCCCGAACCGCCACGCCGACCAGCCGACGTTGATGTAGTTCGCCTGCATCCACTGTTGGGAGGGAGGATCTGGATAGCCGTCGTAGAGGCGGACATCGAAGGTGCCCTGCTTGGCGTCGACCCGCACGACCTCGCCCTGCGTGAAGGGCAATGGGTCGTAGTCGATATCCAGCCCACGAATGGCACACCGCTGGCTCTTGTGGATGATGAAGGCCCTGGCGTTGGGATGGACGAGCAAAACGGCCCCGTTGCCCTCGATCGTGAGGTCTTTGGCGCCGTCGATGTCGAGGGCCTCCCAGCGGTCAGACCGCGGGCCGATTCGGTAGGTCTTGTGTCCGTCGAGGATGACCTTCGCACGCCGCCCACACGCGACCGCGGCACTGATGGCCTTGCGAATGGCGGGGCCGTCGTCCGTCTTGCCGTCGCCTGCTGCGCCGAAGTCCTTGGCGTAGAAGAAACGGCCCTCGCGTGCTTGCGAATGATTCCCTTGCGAGCCATCAGGCCGACCGAGGGCCATCGCAGAAAGCGCAACGGCGTGTACGAGTGCGACGGCGCGCATGACCCCAGATCTCCCTGGCCCGCCCGGATTTTCCCGGCCGATCCGGCTGGGGTCCAGTGCGAATCGTTCAGTTTGTCGGGAGGTGTGGTTTGGGGGCACCGGCGGAGACCGGCCGGCACACGATTCGCGACACCTGATACAATGCGCCGCGCGTCAGTGTGGCGCTGTCTTTCCTAGGAGCAATGCACGATGAGATCTGCTTCGGTCGTGGGGCTCGTGTGTGGCGTGTTCGTGGGCGGGGGGAGCGGGGAGGAGGTGTCGGTCGAGGATCTCGAGGGGTTGCTCCGATCGCAGGTCACAGAGTGGCGATGGCGTCTGGGGGAGGTCTCCGGGGCGGAGAGGTCGGCGTTCGATGATGCAGATTGGGAGCGCGTCGTCGTGGGTCACAAATGGTGGCCCAGCGAGTCCACCTGTTGGTATCGCACGCGGATCCGTATCCCCGAGCGTATCTGTGGCGTGCCCGTATCGGGATCAACCGTGCGGCTCAAGGTGGGTATCGACAACGAAGCGACTGCCTATGTCGACGGGCGGGCGACTCAGACGTTCACGTGGGACGACGGCGACTTCGTGCTCCGCAAGGAGGCTCGCCCCGGTGACGTGGTGACCGTGGCGCTTCATGGCATCAACCGTCCGGGATTCGGCACCTTGTACAAGGCGGAGCTGGTATCGAGCGCGAGCGAGGATATGGTCAACGCGCTGCGGGGGTTTCTGGGCGCGCGTGAGTTTGCACTGGCCGGCTTGACGGATCTGGATGAGCAGCGCGCGAACCATTGGCAGCGGCTGGCCCGGGGAGCCTTGAAACACTTGGACCTCCGGGCCTATCGGGCCGGTGACGTAGGCGGGTTCATCGGGTCGGTCCAGAAGGCTCGCACGACGTTGTTGGCCGACGTCACGACGGTCGCGTCTTCCCTTGCCGAAACGGCCAACCTGTTGGAGAAGCTCAAGGCGCGCATCAGACGGTCTGCCGAAGCCGGCAAGCCGATGCCGTACCAGACGGTCGACGCTCGGGTCGTCCAGAGTTGGCTGCGATTCGCCCGGGATGATCTGGCCGAGGACACCATCCTTCGCAAGCTTCGCGGCTTGCGGGCCGCCGATTACATCCGTCACCTCTGTCGCCAGGCCATCCTCGATCCGAGGGATCGACCCGTGCCTCGGTATCGGACCGGGCGGCCGGCGATTCGCAACGGGGCGTTCTGGCAGAACGGCCAGCCGGTGTTCTTCACGGGGGTCGGACACTTCAGTCAGGTCCGCAAGGACGTGCCCATCCTGGCGGACTACGGGTTGAATATCATTCAGATCGAGATGGGACCCGCCAACGGCCTACCCGATCCGGATACCGTGGACACCGGCGCCATCCGCAGAAACGTCGTCGCGGTCCTCGACAACGCGGCCCGGCATCACGTAGCGGTCAATCTACTGGTCTCGCCGCACTACTTTCCGAAATGGGCGATCGACCGGAATCCTGCGCTGGCACAATGCGGCCATGGGTTTCTGCGCAATTGCGTCGTCGCGCCGGATGCGCGGGCGGTCTACGAGAAGTGGTTGCGTGCGCTGATGCCGCTGATCGCCAAGCACCCGGCGCTGCACAGCATCTGTCTGAGCAACGAGCCACAGTACCGTTGTCGTTGCGCCCATGCCCGTGCCGACTTCCACCGATGGCTCAAGGTAAAGCACGGCGACGTTCAGACGATGAATGACCGGTGCGGCACGACGTTCCGCCGGTTCGCGGACGTGCCGGTCCCGAAGGACGCATCGAACTATGCGCTGTTCTTCGACTGGTGTCGGTCTAACCAAGACCGCCTCCTCGCTTTCCATGCGTTCGAGCGAGACATCATCCACGCGTACGATCCCGACCTGCCCGTGCATGCCAAGGTGATGTCGTTGGCGTTCGAGGACCCCGGGCGTTTCCGAGACGGCGTGAACCACGAGGACTTCAACCGGCTGGGCGCGATCGCGGGAAACGATTGCGTGCAGACGTTCGCCGGCCGACACCCAATCGAGTACGCTCAGGAGTGGCGAACGATGGCGATGAATTACACGCTGCAGCATTGCACCGCGCCACAGGCGCCGATCTTCAACTCCGAGGACCACATCATCCCGGACGGGGATACCCAGTACATCCCGGGCGCGCATATTCGCACGGCGTTCTGGACGCAGGCGCTGCATGGTCAGGGGGCCGCGACGACGTGGGTCTGGAGTCGGGGCCAGTCAGGCGACCTTGCCGAGAATATCCTGACGCGGGTCAACTGCGTCCGCGCGATGGGCGAAGTCGCGCTGGACCTGTGCCGCTTGGCCTCAGAGATGCACGCCCTGCAGCGCGCCAAGGCTGAGGCGGCGATTCTGTACGCTTACTCGTCGCTGTTGGCCTCCCAGGACCATACAAACGAATGCAGGTCCGCCTTCGAGGGCGCCTACTTCACGGATGCCGTGTGGGATTTCGTGACCGAGCGTCAGGCCGTTGCGGGCAAGCTGAGCGGCTACAAGCTCGTCGTCGTGCCGCGTGCCGCCAACGTGGCTGATGCCGTCGTGGCTGCCTTCGACGCATACATCGCCCAGGGCGGGACCGTGATGACGGTCGGAGAGTGCTTCGTCCGAGACGAATATGGCCGCGAGCGCGCTGGGCGTCTGAAGCAGAGTCGCCGGGGCAGGCTGGTCGCATTTCCGGACGCCATGACGCCCCGCGCTTACCGCGAGATCCTCGACGGCTTGCTTGCCAAGACGCGTGTGGACCGGGCGGTACGTCTGACCGGGCCCCCTGGGGAGCCCGTTTGGGGCGTGAATCTCCGTGCGGTCAGACGGGGCGAGGACCTGCTGGTCAATCTGGTCAACTTCACCCGCAGGCCAGCACGCGTCATGCTCCGCTCGGCGGTGTCCCTCGGCAAGGCAACGGATCTTCTCGCGGGCAAAGCGGTTCGCTTCCCCCTGGAACTCGAGCCGCTTGATCCCGTGCTCTTGCGAATCTCGGCCACTGGACCAGGAATCGGCGAAGGGCGTTAACGTGCGTTCTCTGTGATCAATCACTTCAGCTCGACAATGCCCCACAGCTCGAGCCCGGGCACGTGGATCCGAATACGCCCGTCGGCTTGGCTGACCTCGATGGGCTCGACCATGTCGAGCTCCTTCGGGTCGAGGCCTTCGGGCAGCTTGGCGAGCAACTTGGGCTGATGGATCACAGCCTTGCTGAACGTCCGACGGCAGAAGAGCTTGGCGTCGAGAGCCACCTGAAACGATCCCCTGCTCTTCATTCGTCGCACCTTGGCATCGTAGTCGCGGTTCAGCAGGTGGATGGCCACGGGCGCTGAGGTGTCGTTCGGCACCGCACGCGGCAGGACCCAGATGCCTTTCGCGCCCTCCAACTGGATCGGTCGGGGCAGTTGGCTCGGCAGTGCCTTGCCAGCACAGATCAGAACAGGCCGCCCGTCGGCCAACGAGCGGATACGCTTCAGCACGGCATCGGACGTGTGTTTTCGACTGGCGATTAGAATCGTCGCACAACCGACAAGGTCCTGGGACGTGACACGCTTCTCGAGAAGATCGTTCCCCTCCAGCGCCGTGCAATACGGGATTTGCGCGTCGGCAAGCTGTGCGCATACGCGGTGGATGGACCAGCGACCCTCCTGGATCGCATCGCACGTCAACACGACGGTCGTCGTGGCAAGGGCTTCATGGCCGTCGAGTAGCGGCGCGACCTGTTTGATGAACCTGGCGAGACAGGCGTAGTGATCCGTGACCGCACGGTACGTATCCGAGCCCTTCTTGGGGTCCATCACCCACGCGCGATGTGGGATCATCATGTGATGACCCATCGCGTAGGCGAGCGCGACCCACGTGCAAACCAGCGTGGGTCGCTGGTCAGTCTTCATCAGGTACCACTCGTAACCATGCGCCGTCGTCGCTACCGGCTTGCCGAACGTGTCGCCAAGTTTGTAGGCCAGGACGGGCACGTATGGGACCCGAAGCTCCTTGGCCTGATGGGCGAGTTCGGTCGTCATGAAATCCAGCAGCGGGATCGTCGGGTACTTGATCCAGGAACCCGCGTGGGCGTTGGCCGACATCGGCACCGGCTTGCCTGATGTGGCCCGGGCGCGGTCGCGCAGCTCGCGGAGGAAGTCCCGAATGCTGACGAGCTGGTAGCGAACGAACTGCCGCCACAGCGGCGCCTGTCTCGGCTCGCCACCTTTGGCCTTGATGAAGCGGCGATAGTCGAATCCATCGAGTGTCTCGATGCCGGCTTGTCTGAGGACGTCTTCGGGCTGCTTGCGGAGGTACGCCGTGAAGCCGGCGACACACAGATCGCAGAAACAGCCCGGCTTCTTGGCCAGCAGGGCATAGCCGCTCATGCACGGCTCGTCGACGTGGAGCGCCGTGGCACCTGTGGCCATCATCGCGTCCATCTGCTTGCGGTACCACGCTCGGGCCTCGGGATGACGAACGCACGCCATGGGGATCTTCCACCGCTTGATCAGCCAGGGCACGCCGACGAGCTCACCGTCGATGTCGACTACGGCGTGCTTCTTCAGGTTGATGCCGAGATCGGCGACCTTCTGAAACGCCGCCGCGTTGTCCTTGCGAAACTCCCAGAACAAGTTGTAGTGCTTGGAGTTACGATCGCCCTCGGCCACCAGGAACTTGCCACCCTCTTGCACAGCGGCCAGGTCAATGGCGTTGAGGCGGACCCCGGCCGAGTGCGCGTGCTCGATCACCTCGCGTCGCCTGGCGGTCCACTTCTCGCCGGGTCGAAGCTGCCCGCCCCAGGCGATGATGTCGAGGCAGTACTTGCGGATGACCTTCGGATTGCTCTCCTGGTACATCGCGATGATGTCGCTGTGCTTGATTAGATTGCTGCGCGTCCGCACGCAGCGCGGGCCGTCAGCTGCGGGCGCGCTTGTCACCAGCATCAGCGGTAATACGATGGTCAGGGGATTGGACATTCCATCCTCCTTGCGCATGGAGATCGCAGCATCTTGCCAAGCACACACCATGAGGTCAGGACCGATGTTGATATGCCAAGTGGCAGGCCGATGCAACCAATGAACCGTCGGGAGTTCCTAAGCGCAGCGGGTCTGGGCTCGGCTGCTTTGGTCATGCCATCCCTGTCGCATGCAAAAGGCACGGCGAAGCGCCGTCCCAATGTCGTGTTGATCCTGGCCGACGACCTCGGCTGGGGCGACTTGGGCTGCTACGGCCACGAGACGGTCCGGACGCCGCATCTCGATCGGCTTGCGCGCGAAGGCGTACGGATGACCAGCTTCTACGCCGATGCGCCGGTGTGTTCGCCGACACGGGGGGCGTTGCTCACCGGACGCGTGCCGCAGCGCAACGGCCTGACGAACGTGATCGAGACCACCGACCACACCACGCACCTGCGAGCCGACGAGACGTTGATCTCGGAGATGCTTCGCGGCGCGGGCTACACGACGGGCATCGTCGGCAAGTGGCACGTCGGTGAGGCCTGGCCGGTTCGGCCAAACCGTCGGGGGTTCGATTTCTTCTATGGCGGGCTGCTGGGGGGGATGGACTTCTATCGACACGATTTCGTGAACGCCCAGCATGACCTCTGGCTCAACGACACGCCGGTCCGGCGCGACGGTGAGTACATCACGGATATCCTCGGTGAGCAGGCCGCTGGGTTCGTGCGGCGGAGCAAGGATGAGCCCTTCTTCCTCTACCTTTCGTTTCAGGCCGTGCACATCTCCATGGGCTCGCAGAGCCGCGGCGACATCCAGGTCCCGCCACGCTGGCTGAAACGATATGAGAGCGGGGCGCTGTCTGAGCAGCGGCTCAAGTACTACGCCGCGGTCAGCGCGATGGACGAAGCGATCGGTCGCGTCCTGGACGCGGTCGACACGGCCGGTGTGACCGACAATACCGTTGTGATCTTCACGTCGGACAATGGCCCGGAGCCGAGATGGCCCGGATCGAGCGGGCCCTTCTTCGGGACGAAGCACACGTTGTGGGAGGGCGGCATCCGTGTGCCGATGATCATTCGTTGGCCGAAGCGTCTGCCGGCAGGGGAGGTCTGTAGTGCCTGCGCGGTGACGCACGATCTGGCTCCGACGATCTTGTCGATGACGGACATCGGTAAGCCCAGAAATCCGGTCATGGACGGCATCGACCTCGCCCCTCTCCTCAAGGGAAGACGCCCAGACCGTCCGCGGACGCTCTGTTGGTCGTACCTTCGCGACACGCTGGCGATCTCCCGGGAGAAAGCAATCCGTCGAGGTCAATGGAAGTGGCTGAACGGCGCGCTCTACGACCTTGAGCGCGACCCGATGGAATCCCGCGACGTGTCCGCTCAGTACCCCGCGGTCGCCGCCGAGCTGGGGGCCGCGTGGAATACGTGGGTCCGACAGTTTCCCGACGAGGTCAAACGTTGGGGCGATCGCAAACCCAAGCCGCATCGACGGGACAAATGGCGGTGAGCCTGGGCGGGGGCTGCTTCTTGATGGGAATTCCCTTACAGTAATGTGTCGGTAGGCGGGCGAGGCCCATTCGAGCGATTGGGGTCTGGCGAGCAAGAAAGGACCTGACCATGACAGCGCGTGCAAGTCTTTCGGGGTGTCCGGGTTGTGGGGTGAGCCGGCGGCGATTCTTGCTGCAGGGATGCGCGGCCTGTGCCGGAGCGACGGGGCTGGTCGCGTCGCCTCGCGTGCTCGGCGCTGCAGAGAAGAAGGGCAAGTTTCGCATTCGCGTGATCTACTCGCTGCACGCCGTCAAGCAACCGGGGCCGGACTGGCCGAACGTCGGGTTTGACTTCGGGCCCGTCATGGAACGGATCAACGCGGTCCTGGCCAAGGGCTGTCCGGAGTTCGAGTTCGTCACGGCAATGGCCAACGGCCCCGACCAGGCCAAGAAGATCCTCGAGCAGGACAAGTCGGCCGGCATCGACGGCTACATCGTCTATCAGATGAACTGTTGGAACCGGGTCGTCCAGACGATGGTGACCTCGGGCAAGCCGGTCCTCTACGCCGACTTCCAATACGCCGGCAGCGGCGGGTTCCTTGTCTACACAGCGGCGTTTCTTCGACGGCGAGCGCCCAACTTGGGTTTCGTGGCCTCATCGAGAATGGACGACCTCATCGCCGCTGCGAAATGCTTCGGGGTTGTCGCCAGAGGCGGCTCGCCGTCCGACTTCGTGGCCGCGACGGCCCGGACACGGATCAGCCGGACGCCCAAGCCCGGCGATCTGACGTGCAAGCCCGATGATCTCAAGACGCTCTCGCCGGAAGAATGCCTCCGCAGGATGAAGGAATCCAAGATTCTCGCCCTGCGCAGCCAGAAGGCCGGCCCCGCCAAGCCGATCATGAATATCCCGATGGAATACATTTCGTTCGCGGAGCTTAACGACGCCTGGAAGGCCGCAGACAAGGACGAGGCCCGCGCGATTGCCGACCGATGGCAGAAGACGGCGGCCGTGATCAAGGACGTCTCGCGCGAGACGCTGGAGGCCTCTGCGGCGATGTACCTGGCGGAGAAAGCCGTGCTCAAGAAGCACAACGCCAATGCCATCACGATCAACTGCCTGGGCGGTTTCTATGGCGGGCACATCCACGCGTATCCGTGCCTGGGCTTCCACGAATTGAACAACCAGGGGCTGGTCGGCGGGTGCGAGTGCGACGTCCGCTCGGCGGCGACGATGGTGGCGTTCACCGCCATGACGAACGGTCGGCCCGGGTACATCTCAGATCCCGTGGTGGACACGGGCAAGCGCCAAATCATCTACGCCCACTGCGTCGCGTCGAACAAGGTGTTTGGCCCAAAGGGCAAGACCAACCCGTTCGAGATCCTGACGCACTCCGAGGATCGGCAGGGCGCTGCGGTGCGGTCGATCTTCCCGCTCGGGTACAAGGTGACGACGCTCGAGATTCGTCCGGACCAGAAGGAAATCCTGATGCATCAGGGCAAGGCGGTGGACAACGATCGGAACGACCGGGCCTGTCGGACCAAGCTCGCCGCCGAGCCCATCGGCGATATCGAGAAGCTGTTTGCGATGTGGGACGTGTGGAGCTGGCACCGGGTCACGTTCTTCGGTGACCTGAAGCAACCGGCGTACGCCCTGGCCGATGCGATGGGCTGGAAGGTCATCGAAGAGGCCTAGCGTCGTCGTCCGAGGATCACCCAGTCATGTCTACTGCTCGCGGTGGCGTGCGGATCGTCGCCGCATTTGCCCTTGCGTCGCTGTGCTTCGCGGGTTCGGCGGTCGGCGTGGCTCCATCAGGCGGGGCCAGTAGGCCTCTGGACGGGCAATGGCGGTTCCGTCTGGATCCTCGAGACGTCGGCCTCAAGGAGGAATGGTTCAACCGGGAGTTGCCCGGCCGTATCAAGCTGCCCGGATCGCTGCAGGCGCAGGGGTTCGGTAACGAGGTAACGGTCGAGACCCAGTGGACCGGAGGCATTGTTGATCGCTCGTTCTTCACCTCGCCCCGGTATGAGCGGTATCGTCAGCCCGGTCGTGTGAAGGTGCCGTTCTGGCTGCAGCCCGACAAGGTCTACATCGGACCCGCGTGGTATCAGCGACAAGTGACGCTGCCGGAAGACTGGCGGCAGACGGGCAAACGCGTCGTGCTGTTTCTGGAACGCTGTCACTGGGAGACAGCCGTTTGGGTGAACAGTGAACGGATTGGCTCGCAGAACAGCCTCGGCACGCCACACGTGTACGATGTGACCTCGGCCTTGGCGACAAGGGTCCGGATCCGTCAGACCCACACGCTGACCATCCGCGTGGACAACCAGCTCAAGATCAACGTCGGCGTCAATGCCCACAGCGTGTCCGACCACACGCAGACCAACTGGAACGGCATCATCGGACGGATCGCGCTGGTCGCCACGGACCGCGTGTGGATCGATGACGTGCAGGTCTACCCGAGCGTCGTCCGCAGAGCGGCTCTGGTGAAAGTCGGTCTCGGCAACGCGACCGGGAACGTCGCGCGGGGCAGACTGACCCTCTCGGCGAAGAGCACCTCCGTTGACCGCCCGTACGGCGCACCAGCCAAGACCGTAGACGTACGCGTAGACGCGCGCGGTGCCACGATCGAGATCGACTATCCGCTGGGCGCTGGCGCCCCCCTCTGGGACGAATTCACCCCGACGCTGTTCGGTCTGACCGCAGAACTTGAGGTCAAGGAGCGTGCCTCCGCGCTATCCGATCGCACGGTGGTCACGTTCGGCCTGCGCGAGCTCGGCATCCAGGGCACGCAATTTACCATCAACGGCCGCAAGACCTTCCTCCGCGGGACGCTCGAGTGCTGCATCTTCCCGTTGACCGGATACCCGCCGACCGACGTTGAGAGCTGGAAGCACGTCATCCGCGCGGCCAAGGACCACGGCCTGAACACAATGCGCTTCCACTCCTGGTGTCCGCCGGAGGCGGCGTTTGTTGCTGCCGACGAGCTGGGATTCTACTTCCAGGTCGAGTGCGGCGCGTGGACCGCCATCGGTCAGGGAAAACCCATCGACGCGTGGCTGTATGCGGAGGCGGAGCGAATCCTCCGTGCGTACGGGAATCACCCCTGCTTCGTCATGATGGCCTACGGGAACGAGCCCGGGGGACGGCACAAGCCATATCTCGCCAAGTGGCTGACGCATTTCAAGGCCAGGGACGACCGTCGCATGTACACCGGGGCCGCCGGCTGGCCAGCGATTCGGGAGAACCAGTATCACAACATCCCCGGGCCGCGCGTCCAGCTGTGGGGGGCAGGCCTGAAATCGCGCATCAACGCGCGTCCGCCCGAAACGCGCACCGACTACCGCAAACACGTTCACAAGGCGGATGTTCCCATCGTCAGCCACGAGATCGGCCAATGGTGTGCGTACCCGAACTTCGATGAGATCGGCAAGTACAAGGGCGTGCTCAAGGCAAAGAACTTCGAGGTCTTCCGCGACACGCTTCGGGCCAACCACATGGGTGATCAGGCTCACGACTTCCTGATGGCCTCGGGCAAGCTCCAGACGCTCTGCTACAAGGAGGACATCGAGTCGGCGCTGCGCACGCCCGGCTTCGGGGGGTTCCACCTCCTGGACCTGCACGACTTCCCGGGGCAGGGAACGGCCCTCGTCGGCGTGCTGGACGCCTTCTGGGAGGAGAAGGGCTACGTCTCGGCGAAGGCGTATCGGCGCTTCTGCAACACGACGGTGCCGTTGGCGCGGATGGACAAGCGGTACTGGACCGTGTCAGAGACCTTCACAGCCGACCTGGAGGTGGCGCACTTCGGGCCGGCGCCGTTGAAGGGCGTTGAGACGGTGTGGAGGCTGGTTGACGAAGGCGGCCAGCCCATTGCGGCTGGAACGCTGCCGGTCCGGACGATCCCGATTGGCAACGGCATCCCGTTGGGCTCGGTCAGGGCCGATCTGAGCGAATCGACGGTCGCTCAGAAGATCATGCTAGTCGTCGGATTGAAAGGTACGCCCTTTGAGAACGACTGGGACATCTGGGTCTTCCCCGATCGGCTCGATACAGACGTGCCGGAAGGCGTTCTGTTGACGACCCGCTGGGGCGACGCCGAGCGGGGGCGGCTGAGTGTCGGCGGGAAAGTGTTGTTCACGCCGCCTGCTGCGACGGTCAACACCCAAGCGACGATCGGCTTTTCGAGCATCTTCTGGAACACGGCCTGGACACGAGGACAGCCGCCCCACACGCTCGGTATCCTCTGCGACCCGAACCATCCCGTGTTCGACAGCTTTCCGACCGAATCGCACAGCAACTGGCAATGGTGGGAACTCATCCACGGGTCGGCGGCCATGGTGCTCGACGGCTTGCCGCCGAAGCTCCGCCCGATCGTGCAACCCATCGACACCTGGTTCGAGAACCGGCGGTTGGGGCTGCTCTTCGAGGCCCGCGTGCTCGGCGGAAAGCTGGTGGTCTGCAGCATGGACCTGACGGGTGACCTGGATCGGCGTCTCGTTGCGCGTCAGATGCGGTACAGCCTGCTTCGTTACATGAGCAGCGATCGCTTCGATCCTCAGCACGAGCTGACGCCCAACCAGATCCAATCACTCCTGGCAGCGCCGACGACGTTGCAGCGGAAGCGGCGATAACACGCGCGAGATGGCGTGTCGCTCAGGCGTGCACGGCGGTTCACCCCCCGAAGTCCCTTGGCGGCAAAGGCCGCCGCATATCATCGCCTCCGGCGACGAATGGCCATGAGCCCAAAGAGCCCGACGATGATGAGCGGGAGCATGGGCTCCAGTCCGCTGCCACACTTGAAGTTCGCCGTGATGGCCTTTGACGAATCCATCGTGATGGTCAATGGGTTGTCGGTCTCGTGACCGGCCGGGACGTCCCCACCCCAGTCGACGAACTTCTTGCCGTCTACTGCATTCGGCGTGAGGATCACGGTGGCGTTGGGCTCGAAGAAGGGGGTATTGGGGTCAACATCAACGCTGCCCTGCTTGGCGGTGTTCAAGGTAATGCTAAGGACGTTGACCTGCATGAGGAATCCCTTGGCCTCGCCATTCAGCCTGGCGGTCCCGGCGATCTGACCGGTCTTGTTGATCGCCGTCGCCGCCGTCAACAGCCAGCCCGAGTTGGGATCGATTACGGTGTTGAGGTCGTGAATCATGCCGTTGTTCCAGAGAAACGCGTGGCTCTCGCCGTTCGGGTCTGCGGCGGCCCCCACGACCACGCCGTTGTCGCTGATCGCAGCGGCCACGGTGCTCGGGCGCCCGGGCAGGACCCCAAGATCGGTCATCGAGCCGTCCTCCCAGAGGAAGGAGTGGGTGACGCCATTGGGGTCGCTCGATATGCCCATCACCTGCCCGGATTCGTTGATGGCAAGGGCTTGGGTGCTGTCGTCATAGCCGGGCAGGACGCCGAGGTCCGTCAGGACGCCGTCCTGCCAAAGGAACGCACGGTTTTTCTCGCTGGCGTCCCGGGCCGTACCGGCGATCTGGTTGCTGTCGTTGATGTCCCAGGCGAAGCTGGTGCTGCCGCCGAACGTACCGAGGGAGGTGACAGCGCCGCTGTCCCACCGCACGTAGGCGTGCGGGACGTTCGGCTCGGCGTTCAGCATCCATGCCCCGACGGTGTGCCCGGCGTTGTTGATGGCAAAGCCAACGCTGATGTCATTCGGGTCATCCGTCATCGAGCCGAGATCCGTGATCACACCGTTTTGCCACAAGAAGGCGTGGTTGTGTAATGAATCACCCCCAAACGTCGGTAGCGTGCCGACGTTGATCCCTACAACCTGATTGGCGTCGTTGATGCAGCGGGCGGCGCTGATGCCCAGCGTGCCTGAGCCCGGGAGCGTGCCCAGGTCGTAGATCGCGCTATCCGCCCACAGAAAGGCGCGCGGCAGCCAGTAGTGGAAGATCAACAGGTAGGTGACCTCAACGCTCGACGAACCGACGATCTGGCCCGAGCTGTTGATCGACAAGGGAATGGCCGGATAGTTCGGGTCTGGGTCGAGCCTGCCGAGGTCGGTTACGGGGTACTCGACTCCGACAACGGGAGCGGCGAGGGCCAGCGTCAGAACAACCGCACATGCCCACGCCAAACCCCAGGTCCGACTCTTGTGATTCTCCATTGCTTTTCCTCCCCACGGTCGGAATGTGCAGCCTCTCCTGCGTTGACCGTGTCGTGCACGCGGCCGTGCGCGGCAAAAAGTGTCGGTGGGATGAATCCGGATTTGAGGTGATCCGCCATCCCCTCTCGCTACCAGGCACCAAGATCATTGTGCGGCACTGATCCTCAGGAGTCAACCGCCGTCGACGGGCGTGAGCCAATCTCGCCCTCAGGCTGGCGGCTTCGCTTCCGGGCCCAGCGCCTCCTCCTTCGTCACGTCGTGCGGCTGGGTGCAGTGGTCGAGGATGACCATAGGGTCGTTGGTCTTCGGGATGAGCTTTGGCTGACGGCTCGTCCGCTTGAGATGCTCGACCAGAAGCGACACGTAATGTGCCACGCGTTCTTTCTGCTCCGGGCGGCTCGCAAGATTGGTGTGTTCTCCGGGATCGCTTGTGGTGTCGAACAGTCTCAGCGTCGGTCCCGGCAGTGGGTATTCCTCGCCCGGATCGTAGCCGTCGGGCCGGCGCCGTTTCCCGCGAATGTAGACCAGCTTCCAGCGGCCGTCGCAGACCATCGCCTCGTCGGCCCACGCGTACTCGACGAACACCTGCTTGCGATGCGTGTCGGTCTTGCCTTCCAGCAGCGGGACCAGACTCCGCCCGTGCATCCGCTTCGGCCCCCTGAGCCCGCACACATCCAGGATCGTCGGCATGATGTCGATGAACTCGACGAGCGCCTCGGTGTGCTTGCCCGCCGCAAACCGTTTCGGATAACGGATCAGCAGCGGGGCTCTGATGGCCGGTTCGTACGAGCAGTGCTTCTCGAACCGTCCGTGCTGGCCGAGCATGTAGCCGTGGTCGCCGATGTAGACGACGATCGTGTCGTCCGCCTGCCCGCTCTTGGCCAGGGCATCGAGCACGAGGCCCATGTTCTTGTCCAAAAACTCGGTGGACGTGTAGTAGGAAGCTTGGACCTTCCGCTTCTCGTCATCGGTGAGGTCGCGGAAGACGGCCGGGATCTGCGCGTCGTCCTGCGGGCGGACCTTCGGCACCTTGAATGCCGACGGGTCGTGCCGGTTGCGATACTCCAGCGGGAAACGGAATGGCGAGTGCGGCACGGTCAGGCTGACCACACAGCACCAAGGCCGGTCGCGCTTCTTCGTGATGAAGGCCGCGCCGAGACGTGCGAACCAGGTGTCCCACATGTACCTGTCCTTCAGGCCGAACGGACGGTACACGCCGTTAATCCACAGGCGGGCCGGGTCCTTGAACGGTTTCCATCTCGGCAGGACCTCAGGACTGGTCTCGTCGACCTTCTGCCCTTGTTCTTTCAGCCAGCGACGCCATTGACCGTGGCCGACCACGACGTCGAACCCGTGTTTGAGGGAGCTGTTGAAATGCGTCTTGCCGTACCATGCAGTGTCGTAACCCGCTTCCTTGAGCACCTCTCCCAACGTGATGGCAGAGGCCGGTAGGGGCGTCCGCAACTCCGTCACGCCCACGGTCCGCGGGTACATGCCGGTGATAAACGCGGCGCGCGACGCCGAGCACATGGGAGTGTTGCAGTAAGCCCGGTCAAACCGCATCCCGCCGGCCGCGAGTCGGTCGAGGTTCGGCGTCCGCACGGTCGCGTTGCCGTAGCACCCCGTGACGTACGCGGCGTGATCGTCACTGATCAGCCAGAGGACGTTTGGCCTGTTCGCAGCCTGCAGTCCGTTCGTCGCGGCAAGCAGATGGACGAAAACACACGTGAACGCGAACGACGATAGATGGGCTCTAGTCAAAGCGTGCATTGCCAGACCTCACTTCACGGCAATCCGAACGGTCGCGTACTCCCGCGACTTGTACCCGCCGTGGGCGCGCGGGACCACCAGGATGATCTGCTTTGTCTTTCGGTCTTCGAGCAAGGTGAAATGCGAGAGATCCAGTCGGCCTCTCGCCTGGTCCTCAGGTTGCTTCGTATCGATGACCAGGACGCTCGCGCGGATCAGCCTGAGGTCCTCTGAGTCCACCTCACCCACGACGAGTGGCCAGCGGGGGCTGTTCCCCTTGCAGTTCTCGGTCGACAGGTTGCCTGCCCAAAAGCATCGGCCGCTCGAGTGCTTGAACAGGGCCGACATACTGCTGGGTGAGAAGAAGGGCTTTCCGTCCTCGTAGGTCCAGGGCTCCGGCTTGGTCCACGTTTCGCCGTCATCAGTGGAAACGCTGAACCACTTGTGGCTCGGTAACTGGCAGTTGCCGTCAAGCTTGCCCCCGTTACTGCCGCGCATCACGACGAGGATACGGCCGTCGGCGAACTCCGCCAGTGTGGGCTCGATCATGCCGCGCGTAGAGCGTTTGGGGTCGGCTTGAATCCGCTGCGAAGCGTTCCACACCAGCCGGCTCGCGTCGGTCCAGGTCCCGATGAGGATCACGACGTCCGTGTAGGTCCACCCGCGGCCCGGATTCGCGAGCTCGCCGTTCTGCCCGGCGATGGTCATCTGAGCCGGGACCAGGATCCGCCCCGATCGCGTGACGATGGGGATGTCGCCACAGTCGCCAAGGAAGATGCAGTTCTTGCCGATCCAGAGGTCGTCGAACGGGTGCACCGTCGTGTACTTGCCTGCCTGGACGATGGGCTCCTCAAATATCCAGGTCCGCCCGCTGTCTTGCGAGACGCGATAGCGCAAATAGTAGGTCTTCAGGGCAATGGGGGGCTCGCCGATCTTCGGGTCCAGCCCGGGCGTATCGAGTGCGTTCACGATCGTGACGAGCCGGCCGTTCTTGGGATCGACCACGGAGGTCACCGCGTTCCTACGATACCCGTAGGGGAGCCCCGCCCGGAAATCCGGCTTTGGCGCAGACGACGCCCAGGTCTGCCCGTTGTCCTTCGAGACCTTGCCGCTGGGGAGGCTAAGTAGGCAACGACCTGTCGGTTCTGTGTAAGTCGCCCCGTGGAAGCCCGGCCGGTCCTTCGTCACGATGCGACTGACAATCCGCAGGCCTGAAGATTCCTGGTCGGAGTGTCTCCCGGAGGTGGGTTCCGCCGCGATCGTCCGTCCTGCTCCGACCCAAGACGGAGCCAGCAGCATGGCTGCGACATACGCGAGAGATCTGAACATCGCGACGACCTCCTGGTGTCCGCATGGTACTCATCCGCGGTCGGCCGCGAAAGCCCCTTCGGGTTCCTCGGCCGCGGACGCGCATTCGTACGTACCAGATCCCTGGATCCGCCTTGTCAGCGTCGGACGGGATGAGGTATAGAAGCAACGATGGTGTCATCTGTCTCGATCCGGAAACCCCGTATACCGTTTCCAAGGAACTCGCAAGAACATGTTCGATGCACGTCACCTCCTGGCGAGCGGCCGATCTGTCCCGCCTTTGTGTCTGTTCTCTGCGGCACTGATACCGGTTCTTGCCGTTCATGCCGCCGAGGCTGAGACCAAGCTGGTTTCGCTCGACACGGTTTGCGGCGTTGCGGCGACGTACTTGAGGAACGTCCCGCGACGGCTCGAAGTCGTTCGAGGCGAGGGCAACGTCACGGAGGGCAAGGGCGCCCTCTTGTTCGGCGGGCGGGCGCCGACGGGCGAGGGTAGCAAGTACTTCGGCATCCTGGTGCCTCTGGCCCAGCCGGTTGACATTCGCCGCTGCGCATTGACGTTCGACGCCCGGACGCCCACGCCCAACGCGACCCGTGCCTTCTACGTCCGGTTTTACAACCGGGGCGCAGACAAGCCTGCCTGGAGCTTTGCCTCCTGGAACGGACAGCTCAAGGAAGGGTGGGGGGATTTCACGGTCCAGCGGGAGCTCTGCTTGGACGGCCTGGCGTGGGAGCGCCGCGTCCTCGAGAACCGCGTCGCGGACAAGATCGACCGTGTGGAGTTCATCATCGGGACCCGGGACAACGACGTGGACGTCTTGGCCGTCGTGGACAACGTTCGGATCGTGCCACGCAAGCCTCAGATCGAGGACCTGACCGAACCGAAGGAGCTCGTCCGCGACACAGCCGTCGTCGTCGACGGCAAGCCGGCCGCGGTGGTGCTGCATCCCGATTCGGATGCAGGCCGCGCCGCCGCAGCGTCGGTGGTGGCCATGGCCCGGGAGAAGACAGGTGTGACGCTCCCCGCGCGGGTCGCCACCGAACAGAACCGCCGGCCGGATCAGACCGCGTTCTTCCTTGGCAATGTCCATACGAACCCCGCCATGCTGCTTCTCTACGCCCGGTACATGACTCCCGTCGACGCGGTTTGCCCCGGCAAGGGCGGGGCGCTGGTCCACACGGTGTTCGATCCGTTCGGCAAGGGAGTGAATGGCGTCGTGGTGGGGGCTTCGGACGCAGACGGTCTGCGCAGAGCCGTGGCGTGTCTTCGTCGCGTTGTCGACGCCCAACCGAACGGCCCGGACTTGAGGCTTCCGCGCATCTTCGAGCGTGCCTATAGCGCGGATTTCCTGAGCCAGTATGGTTGGGCGGATGACGAGCCGGCCGCCGATCGGCTCGAACGCGGGCTTGCAGAAGGGCAATCAGCCCTCGATCGAGGTCGGCATACGTCCGTCGCAGGGGTGCTGGCGACCGTGGCGAGGCGCTACCTGCTCACCGGCCACGGCGTCGAGGCGAAGCTCTTCGCCAAGCTGTGGGACCTATACAAGAAGAGCGCCGTGGCCGACCCCCGCAAGTTCGGCGGTCCTTGGGGTTTCGACAGCGATTTCCCCTCCAGCACGGTCGTGTCTGGCTGGCGCAATATCGAGTACGATCCGTCGCTCACGGACGAAGAGCGCCTTGCGACGACCCAGGCGATGGCTCGATGGCTGGCTGAGGCGGTCGTGCCGAGCTGCATCGGCGCCGTCGCGAGCGCCCGCGTGCCGCACAACCACCAGACCTTCCCCGCGTTGGGGACGTTGTTCGCCGGCCTGTACTTCACGGAAGGCTTCGAGGTCGCCGAGGGCCAACGCTGGCTCAAGATCGCTGACGCGATCTTCAAGAGGCAAGCCACCTACTACAAACCGTGGGAAGACTGCAACGGCTATCAGTGGCTGACGAACGGCCATCTCATGCGGTACACCGTCGCGCGTCCCGACTTCGCCCTCTACGAAAACGGCAACGCCCACCGAATCATCGACTACTGCATCGGCACGATGGACAACCTGGGCTATCAAGTTCCCTACGGCGACACGGGATCCTGGAAGTGTTGGGACACCGAGACGGTCTGCCTGGACACGTTCGCCTTCGTCACGGGTGACGCCGCGGCAGCATGGGCGGGCGATCGTAAGCACACCCTCAAAGACACAATCGCCCTCTGTAGCTTCCAACGGCCTCATTCGACCCACGGGCCTCCTGACAAGTACGACGGGGTGAAAGTCTGGCCGCTCGAGCCGCAGTACTACCGCTCTCACCGGTGGGCGGACCGTCCTGCGCTGGAGCGGTGCTTCGACAAGATCTCCTTTCGGTCTCGCATGGATCCGAACGCTGCGTACCTGCTGTTGGACGGCCTCAGCAACGGCGGACACAAGCACCTGGACGGCAACAGCGTTCCGCGCCTGACGCTGTTTGGGCGGATCTGGCTGGCCGACAACGACTACTACAAGTCGGCTGTCAAGTACCACAACGCCATGATGGTCTTTAAGGACGGGCAGTCCGCCCAGATCCCCGCGTACGTGGAGCTGCTGAGTGCGGGCGAAACATCGCGCTACGGCTTCAGCCAAACGCGGATTCGCGGGTACGCCGGCGCCGACTGGGAGCGGACGATCCTCTGGCTCAAGGGGCGGCAGGCCTTTGTCGTCCTCGACAAGCTGACGGCGCTGGAGGCCAGTGAATACCAGTTTCGTCTCCTCTGGCATGGCGTCGGCCAGGCCACGCTCGGCCCCCACGGGCTGCTCCTTTGCCAGAAGGGCCCGAGCCTGTGGATTCAGGTCGCTGCGGGCCCGGAGCAGCGTCTGTTCGCGGACAAGGCCCTTGGCGCCAACTGGGGAGGCTATCCCTACGCGAAACCGGTCGTTCAATCGCTGAGCGCGATCGCCACGGTCCGGTTGGCGAAGGGCGAATCCTATCTGTTCGCGTCGGCGTTGCATGGTGCCCCTGATGGGAGAGCCGAGCCATGGCAGCTCGACTACGCGAGCAGGGGGCAGGGGGTGGTCGTGCGATCGGGCGACGGCCCGATCGTCATCGGGCTGCCGGGCTTCGGCATGCCGACACCGCACGGCTCGCTCACAACGGATGCCGGGATCGTCGTGGCCGATTCGGACGGGCTGTCGCTGTTGCATGCGACACACGCTCAGGCAGACAGCCTTGTCCTGCTCAAATCGACCGAGCCTGGATCCGTGGACATCGAGAAGCCGAAGGTCCGCCCGAGCATCGCCGCGATCCAGACGCGTCGTTCCGTGCCGAACCTGAAGGTCGAGGACCAGGCCCCCGCGCACCGGTGTCGCTGGCGCAAAACGCTTACGCCGAAGGTGCTCACTTCGACAACCACTCGCGGTGCTACGAGCACCGGTGCCAAGGAGAAGGCCAAGGGTGCGGCGGTCAAAGTAGCACCCTATCGGGTCAACCAACTTGCCGTCGCCCGTCTGGATGGCCGCAAGGGCCCGCCGGTTCTGCTGGTTGCGACCCAGCAAGGCCCCCTCCTCGCCATGACCGGCAGCGGGGAGATCCGGTGGGCCATCGACCTGCGCTGTCCGCTCAACGACGTTGTGGCCGACGACCTCGACGGAGACGGCACCGATGAGATCGTCGTGGGCAGACAGGACCACCACGTCAGCGTGCTCGATGCCTCGGGCAAGGTGCTTTGGAGTCGACAGCTAGGGTTCTACCGGAAGCCACCGTACGTCAACGTCGTCAGGACCGGTGACCTAAACGGCGATGGGCGCCCTGAGGTCGTGGCAGGGGGTGAGAACTGGCGATTCTACGCCTTCAAGGGGGACGGCACGGAGCTGTGGAATTACGAGAGCGTACATCCGTCGCGATCGGGTGCGGTCGCCGATCTCGACGGCGACGGGAAGGCGGAGATCCTTTGCGGAACGCACTACTACTATATGAGCGCGCTGAACCCCGACGGGACACGACGCTGGCGGCATAACTTCGGCCCCATCTGCTACGATGTCGTGACGGGGTCCTTCGACGGCAACAAGACGCGAGGCGTGGTCTGCGGCGGCGGCGACGGATACGTCCACTACCTCGGTCACGACGGCAAGCCTCGCATGAAGTACAACACGGGAGACGACGTGCGATGTCTGGCCACGGCGGACCTTGACCGCGACGGCAAGGACGAGATCGTCGCCGGCTCCCTGAACCACAACGTGTACTGCTTCGGAAGTGACGGCGCGCGCCGCTGGCGGATCGACCTGGGGGCGCCTGTGTCGGCGCTGGCCACGGCTTTGAGCCAACAGAAGCTCCTCGTCGTCGCGGGCACCTCCTCGGGCAAGCTCGTGACGCTGGATCCAGGTGGGAGCGTCCTGGCGTCATCGCAACTGGCGGGGGAGATCCTCGAGCTCGCGACGCTCGCCGGACAGATCGTCGTCGCCACCAGCAAGGGACAGCTCGTTGCCTTGGGGGTCGATGATCGGCGCGGGCAGCGCCGTGCCACCAGCGGGGAGGCGCGCGGCCAGACCGAGCGCCCGGGAGGACTCATCGGCTACACCGAGTATCGGACGAATCTTCCCGGCGGCAGACATGCCAACGTCGTGACGATGCGGGCGTACGTGGCGCGTGCGGACGGGACGGGACGCCGCCAGTTGGCGGCAGACCTGACCCAACGCCCCAACACGTGGACTCAGTTCTCGGGGTTCTCTCCTGACGGTCGCATGGCCATCATCGGTAGCGGATGGGAAGACCCCCAGAACGCGGCCTGGGAGGAACGCCACAAGACCTTTCGGATGACGGAAGGCTGGCGATATGACATGGCGCTGGTGGATCTGCAGAGCGGCGACGTCACGAACGTGACGGCGATCGAACGGGTAAGCGACTACAACAGTGGCCTGTTCTTCTGGCCACGGGACCCCAGGAAGCTGGGCTTTCAGGCGCTGATCGACGGGCAGTCGCACCCGTTCTCGATGGACCTGGACGGTCGAAACAAGATGGACCTGACGGAGGACTCCAAGGAATTCAGCTACGGGTTCAACGCCTCACCGGACGGGAACCGGATCGCATATCACAAGAGTTACCGGGTCTATCTCGCCAACGCCGATGGCACGGACGCCACGCGCGTCGAGACCGGCCACCCGTTCAACTTCTGCCCGCAGTGGTCGCCTGACGGTCGGCGGGTGATGTTCCTTTCGGGTGAGCATTACGATTGCCATCCGTACCTGGTGCGATCGGACGGAACGGGCTTGCGGAAACTCGCTGACCGGCGAGGCTATCGAGGCGTCGTCGCGTTTCTCGACGTTTATGACTTCCATGGCGGCAGCAGCGATGTCCCGGTCTGGTCAACCGATAGTGCGGGCATCTACTTCAGCGCCAAGGTTGGGCGGAGTGTGGAGTTGATGTACGCCGACCTGGACGGACGCGTGAGGCAACTGACACGATGCAGGAACGGCACCTTGACCTACCATCCGAAGGTACATCCGAAGGGCAGATGGATCGTCTTTGGCTCGAACCGTACGGGGACACGCCAGCTCTACGTGATGCCCGCGGATGGCGGCGACGCGTATCCGATCACGGACGTCAAGCCCGGCTGGGGAGCCATGTGGGCCCACTGGCAACCGTAGCTTGCCACCGTCGCATCCGGATTCCTGCCGCCCCGAACCCCTAAGGCGCCTGCACCTTGCCGGCCAGTGATTTCGGAAGAACGCGGTAGAACGTAATGTCGTCGATGGCGAAGTCGGCGTTCTCGTTCTTCTTGCTGGTTGCGACCTTGATGCATGTCAGGTGCTTGGGCCGCGTCGGTCTTCCGGCCGTGGCGTACGCCTTTTCGCCCTCCTGGCCGAGCTCGAGCTTCGTCAGGTCCAGGACGATCCATTCCCACGCACCGGCCTTCGGGTGGAGGTAGGCCGTGAACCCGAAATAGGACTCCTCCGTGCGCGGTAGGCCGTCGGGCTTCGTGATGAGCGTGAAGACCACTTCCATGTCGCGGTTGGCGCGGATGCGAAACGCCACGTGGCGGTGCTGTGTGATGTCGTGGTTCTTGCGGGGCGGGGTCGTGGTCACGATCCTCTGACGGCCATACTCGCCCCAGTCTTCCTCCTTGCCCGCGGCAAAGCGAATCTTGATGACGTGGCCCTTGCCGTCCTTGGCATAGGCGGCGCGCTTCCCCCAGAGTTGCGTTTCGCGTTTCGGGTCCTCGGCGTTGTCGAAGACCCACGCGTCCGGACCCGGTTTGGGGGCCGGCTCGGGTTTCCTTTGCACGGGTTCAGGCTTGGCCGGCCGGACGCTGACGGTCTGCTTGCCGCCCTCGCCTGTGATGCTCCCTGTATCGCCGACCCCGCGGATGACGTCCACAATCCGTTGGCACAGGAGTGGCGCGACGCGCTTCGAGAATTTCTCATTGGGGTGCGAATCGCCCGACGCATAAGCGGTCTTGAGATACAGACCGCCCTCAGTCTCGAGTGCGTAGAAGTCCCAAAGGTAGATGTTATCCCCGCGCTGGTCCCACGTGCTGCGGACCCAGTCGAAGAACGTCCTGGCCCGACGTGCGGTGGCTTCATCCGTCTCGGCCTTCAGCAAGGCCGCGCCGGTCCAGAGGATGAACTTCGTCTTGCGGAACTCGTGCAGCTTCTTGGTCAGCGCGGCATACTGCAGCTTGTAGTTCTCGATCCGCTTGTCCTCGCTGGCCACGTCGGCCTCGCCGGTGTCGGCTTCGATCGCCGAAACCGGAAAGCAGTGCTTGAACACGATCGCGTCGTACTTCGGCGTGAGCATCTCCAACGTAGGCTCGGTCTTGTACGGCTTGCCGCGGGCGTGCCGGACCCAGATGTTCCAGTAGTCATAGGGGTAGTTGTTCCATCCGTACGGTTCGCTCTTGGGAAAGTTTTGCTCGGCGATCTCATACTGCGTCTTGTTGGCCGCGTTGTAGGCGTCGAACCATGCCTTGACGCCGCCGCTCCAGACGCACTCGCCCGTGCTGTGATGGAGGAACAAGATCCTGGCCTTGGTCGGCGCGGGTTCTCGCCCGCCCGCGGGCGATTCGCCATTCGCACCGCGCGAGCAGCCAATCAAGGCGCCCGCACAACAAGACACCAAGCCAATCATCATGGGCCATCGCAGTCCAAGATGCATGATCACGTTCCCTTGTCTCTTGGGCCTGATACGACCAGGACGCGTCTTCCGCGCGCCCACCGAAGGGCAGTTCCAGAGCTGTCCCGTACGCTAGCCACCCGCCAGACACATCAGCGACCCGTCCTTGAGGGCGAGATACAGCCGGCCAGCGACGGCGATCATGCCGTCGAAGACGGGGGAGTGGTCAAGGCGGCAGCGCCCCAACTCCTTCCCGTCAGAGACCGAGAGGGCCATGAGCAGCGCGCCTGTGCCCTCCTCATCGCCTGCCGGCCGGTTGCCAATGTCGGCGAGCGGGCCAGCGAGGAACAACGCCTTGCCCGCCAGGACCATCGCCCGCACACGGAGGGGCACGGACTTCTCCCACCGCGGTTTCGTCTCGCCCCGCTTCACGGCGAACATCCGGTAGGGGCCGTCCTGCAGTTGGTTCGACCAGTGAACGTTCCGCCGTCCGTACCCGTAGATCATCGAGCCGTCGAAGACAAGCAACCGGCCTGAAACGAGGTGCTTGTCGCGTCCGCTGCAGCCGATCCGGATGGAGCAACGCGTGCCGAACGCCCAGTAGGAGCGGTGAGGCCACGAGTCGTCCAGGAAGCCGGTCAGGGTGAAGAGATGAGGATTCCCCTTCGGCTGCGTCCGGCCGCGCGGGTCGAACACCGCGTCCCGCAGATAGACGTAGCTGTCGTCGCTCGTGAGGATATCCGCCAAAGCGCCAGGCATGTAGGCGGGTCCGTACTGTTCGGGCTGCCTGCCGGTTTGGGGGTCGGGGCTGTAGATCGGCGTTCTGGAGAGGACCTTGCCGGTTCCGGGCTCGACCCGATAGAGGCCGATTCCCCCGTCCAGGTAGGAGGACCGGCCCGCGGTGAAGTACGCCATGCCGTCTTGGACCAGGACGCTCCCGTGGATGGGGGAGACCGATTCGAGTTGACCGCAGGCGGTGATGCGTCGGTCGTCGAGCGCGGCCCGCAGACGCCAGGCCAAAGCGCCGTCTGACACGCGCAAGCTGTACACGCATCCGTCGCGAGACCCGAAGACGGCATGGCCGTCGGAGATGGTCGGCGGCGTGTCGACGCGCCCGCCCGCCGTGAACTGCCAGACCGAATCGCCCGAATCCGCGTTCATCGCACAAACCCTGTGCGCGTCGACGGAGGCCACGAACACCTTGCCCCCACTGGCGGTCAGGCTGCTGAGCTTCCCGCCCACGTCCGCCATCCACTTTGGGCGCAGGGCGACCGGCACAGAAGCACGCGTGGCCCCGCTGCGTTGGGCGTCATGTCGATAGGTGGTCCAATCGTCCGGATGGTCGGCTGCTGAGGATCGCGCGCCGGTCTGCCCGTATGCCGGTCCTTTCTCGAGGGAATCCGCGGCGTTGGTCCGAGCTTTGCCTCTCAAGGCCGGCGCGAGCGCGTGGAAGCCTTCCAGCTTCGCGGAGATGTAGCACCCGCACGCGTGAGGCGGGGCGTAGAGCAGGCCGTTGCACGGCATGACGCCATACCGGCAAACGCCTCGCACCCAACTGTGCCAGAGGACCTCACCCGACTCAAGATCGATGAACTCGGCGCCTCTCCGTCCGGCGATGATGTAGCGATCGGTCGCCTTGTTCTGCCAGCATCGATGATGATGCCCGGGGCTCTCGGGCTCGACGTGCTTGACGACCTTGCCCGTGGTCAGATCTCGTTGCGTCGCGAAGTACGGACCCCAAGCAGGCCCTCGCTTGCCCTTCCTTCTTCCCTGCCAAGGCTTGAAGCCGCCTAGCCAGAGCGAGCCATCGATGACGAAGGCGTCTCGAATCGAACAGAGCAAGGGCTCCTGGGCCCACAGGACCTCACCTGTCTCCACCGACAGCGCCGTGACGGTCTTGCCATCTGCACAGACGACGCAGCCCTTGCCCACGACGCGCATGGGGGCAGAAGACACGATCCACCGTTCCTGCCCCGTCTTCAGATCGACGCAGGTGACATCCTTTCCGTTCTGGTAGAAGACGCGATCCCCGCGGGCGCAGAGGCTGAGCGGGCGAAGATTGGCGATGGCGGCGCCGGTCCTTCTCCACAGCCGACAGCCCGTCTTCGCGTCGAGAGCGAGGATAGCCTTCTTGGCCCTCGCCTCCGTCGCGCGGAAACGGCGGAGCACGGGCAGAGCAGAATCCCTGTCGTACAAAGGAGACTTGCTTTGCTTGGTGAGCTGGGCCATCCGCTCTCGTTCGGCGATGCGCTCGTCCGTGACGGATCGGACGAAGACGAGCAGGATCCCCTCGTGGCAAAGGACTTCCTCCGCGCCACGGGTCTCGTCGTAGAGCTGGATGGGGTCTCCCGTCGCGGCATCCAGGGCACTCAGTGGTGCGTGGAGGCCAAGCGTGACGTAGACGCGGTCCCCGACGGCAACCAGCCTCCGCTGCAGGTGAGGGGGCGTCTGACCCCAATTCACGATATGCGGAAACCACAGGTCGATGGATCGCTGCCAGAGCAGGATGCCGTTGTAGGCATCTCGGGCGACGAGCGTCCATCGGGCAGGCTTCCGGAGGGATGCGATGGATCCCTGGTCGGCGACGTAGAAGATCCGTCCCCGACTCGAGACCAACGCGTTGATACTCGGGATATGTTCGTGGCTCCGTGTGTGCCGGGGCTCGGCGATCCACCGAGCGTGACGAGGCGGCCCGACGATGCGATCGTGGGACACCGCATTGCCGCTTGCGTCATGGAGGAAGTGGGTCCACTCGTCCGTGTCTTTGGGGCGCGGTTTTTCGGTCTTGGCCCAGCGGCCGTCCTGCTTCACGTAGGCGACGCCCTCCGGCGCCAACACCCGCAT
>CAYMLO010000043.1:0-64487 GCA_964390905.1 uncultured Planctomycetales bacterium
ATCCAGTTGCCGCCTGGTGACTACCTGTCGACGCGGATCATGGAATTGCAGGAATCCGGCGACGAGGCCGACCTGCAGCGGATCGAGGACCTCAAGACGCTCTTCCGATTCGACGAGCCCGTGTGGCGAAGCTACGTCCGGTGGATGGGTCTCGATTGGTTCGCCACGTTCGACGCCAAGGACACGGGCCTGCTTCAGGGCAACATGGGGCGGTCCATGGAGTCGAGCCGGGAGGTCAACGAGATCGTCGGCGATCGCATCCTGCTGACGGTTCTGATCTCCCTCGGCACGATCCTGTTTACCTGGGCGGTGGCGATTCCGATCGGGATCTACTCGGCCGTCCGGCAGTATTCGATCGGCGACTACGTCCTGACGCTTATCGGCTTCATTGGGATGTGCGTGCCGGCGTTTCTGCTGGCGTTGGTGTTGATGGCGATCTCGGGGGTGTCGGGGCTGTTCTCGGCCGAGTACGCGGCGCAGCCGGAATGGACGTGGGGCAAGTTCCTCGACCTGCTCAAGCACGTCTGGATCCCGGTGGTGGTGTTGGGGGTGGGGGGGACGGCCGGCATGATCCGCGTGATGCGGGCTAACCTGCTCGATGAGCTGAAGAAACCGTACGTGATCACGGCGATGGCCAAGGGGGTCCGGCCCGTCAAGCTGCTGTTCAAGTACCCGGTGCGGATGGCGCTGAACCCCTTTGTCTCGGGCATCGGCGGGCTGTTCCCGCAGTTGGTGTCGGGCGGGGCCATCGTTGCGATGGTGCTGGCCCTGCCGACCGTCGGGCCGCTCTTGCTGTCCGCGCTGTTCAGCGAGGACATGTACCTGGCCGGCTCGATGCTGATGGTCCTCAGCCTTCTGGGCGTCTTTGGCACGCTGGTCAGCGACATGCTGCTGCTGTGGTTGGACCCGCGGATTCGGTTCAAGGGGGGGACGCGATGAGCGGCGCTGCGACCCAACCCGATCGGGCCAGCCTAGCCGCGATGTCCCAGTGGCAGCTCATTCGCAGGGGGTTCGCCAAGCACAGGCTGGCGGTGGTGGCGCTGTTCGTGCTGGCGTTCCTCTACTTCCTGGCCGTCTTTGCCGAGTTCTTCGCGCCCCACTCATCGCAGTGGCGCGACCTGGACCACGCCTATTGTCCGCCGCAGCTCGTGCGGTTGAGCTTCCCGCGGGGCCTTTACGTCAACCCTCTCGATAAGCAGGTCGACCCGATCACGTTCCGCAAGACCTACATCGAAGACGCGAACGACCCCGTCCCGCTGTCGTTCTTCGCCAAGGGCGAGCCATACGAGCTGTGGAGCCTGATCCCGATGGAGCGGCACTTCCTCGGCGTGGCCCGCGAGGAAGGGCGATCCAGTGCGGAGGGCGATGGGCGACGGACCTTCTACGTGCTGGGGGCTGACCAATACGGCCGGGACATCTTCAGCCGCATGATCTATGGCTCGCGGATCTCGCTATCCGTCGGGCTGATCGGCATCACGTTCGTCTTCATTCTCGGCATGACGATCGGCGGCATCTCGGGCTACGTCGGCGGGGCGACCGACACCGTGATCCAGCGCGGCATCGAGATCATCAACTCGCTGCCTCAGCTTCCGATGTGGCTGGCGTTGGCGGCCGTCATGCCCCCCGATTGGTCGCCGCTGCGGATCTACTTCGCCATCACCATCGTGCTGAGCCTCTTCGGTTGGACGCGCCTGGCGCGGGTGGTGCGGGGCAAGATCCTGGCGCTGCGCGAGGAAGACTATGCGATGGCCGCCCGACTGATCGGTGCCGGCCACGGGCGAATCCTGTTCCGCCACTTGCTGCCCGGCTTCACGAGTCATATCATCGTCGCGCTGACGCTGAGCATCCCGGCGATGATCCTGGGCGAGACGTCGCTGAGCTTCCTGGGCCTGGGTCTCCGCCCGCCCGTCGTCAGTTGGGGCGTAATGTTGCAGGACTGCATGGACATCCAGGCCGTCCGCTTCTATCCGTGGTTGCTCCTGCCCGTCCTGTTCATCGTGCTGACGGTCCTATGCTTCAACTTCGTCGGCGACGGCCTGCGCGACGCGGCCGATCCGTATTCGGCGAGGTGAGTAGCCGACGATTCCCGCGCCTGCCTCCCTCTACGGCGTTGGGTCGGGCAGGAGTTCGGCGGGCTCGCCTTCCAGGGCGCGTTTGATATCATCGTCGCTCAGCTTGTAGATCAGGATGCTGTGGCCGATGTGGTCGTCTGGGCTGCGCTGGCGCAGGAACGCGCAGAGCCTCGCGAACCGCAGCTTGCAGAACCGCCTGTGGTCGTCATCTCGTTTGGTGAGCGCAGCGGATCTGGCCGCGGCGGGGCTGGTTCGCCGCGGGCCCCGCGCCCAAGCGAATCGAGGGTAGAGATCGTGGTACTCCTTCTCCAGGGATCGTGTCCACCTACACTGGCTGAGTAACCCGTATTGCTGGAGCATGCTTGCACTGATGCAGTAAACCCCGCCCGTCAGCGGTGACATCCAGATCTCCGCCATGCCCGGGAAGCCGGGCAGCGCCCGGGCCTCGACCCCGTAGGCGGCTGGGAGCGCCGTGCCGCCATAGGAAAGGTAGACGGGCGGCGTGGCGGTGGCGGGAGAGGGTTTGGTCGGCTGCGGGGCATTGTGCCTGAGCCATTTGCTGAGCCCGGGCAGGTCTTGTCCCCAGTCCAGGGAGCTGTCGACCAGGTGCTTCCAGGCGTTGTCCGGTCCGCCGATCAGCGTGTTGAAGTACGCCAGGTAGTGGGGCCATGTCCTCAACGACGACGCCAAGAACAGAACCACCAAGGCGGGTGGGACCCAGCGCATGAGCCGGCGTCCCGGCTGGAGCCAGGCGGCTGTTCGCCCTGCGAAGATGAACAGCACGGGGTAGATCGGCAGGAGGTGCCTGTGGCCGATGTTCAGCCCGGCCCTCATCGCGAAGAACCCATAGACAACCAAGAGCGTCCACAGCGGGGCCGTTCGATACAGCCCGTCGAGCTTCGAGCGCCGATCAGGTTCAGTCGGTTCACGGCTCGGACTGCGTCCAGGGAGGCGCATGCCGACCGCGATCAAGGCCATCAGCAGGATACCGAACAGCGGCAGGGGCGTCTTGACCGCAAAGCAGTAAGGGAAGTAGTACCACCACCCGCCGCGGCGCATCTGGCCGTTGAGAAAGGCCGGTCGGGCCTCGGCATGGTGCAGCGTGTAGGCCAGGCCAAACAGATAGGCCTCGGGCAAGAGCCGTCTGTCTCGCATCCAGCAGATGGCGCGGCCGGTGCTGCCCAGTTCGCTCAGGTCGCGGTCCCACGTGGGAAGTCCGGGCGGGAGACGGTCGCGGCCCGGGCGGGCGTGCTTCATCGCAGAGTACCTGAGTCCGAAGGCCGCCCAGATGACAAGCACGACGATCGCGCCATGGACCAACCCCATCAGCAACCAGGCGCCAAGCTGTGCCGGGCGTGAACGGATCTCCCGCGGCCTGCCGAACACGACCACGGTCGGGCGATTCGACAGAAGGCGGATCGCGATCAGCACACCCGCGATCGGCAGGATCATGAGTCCTGACATCTTGCTGAGCAGCAGGCCCGCCACCGCCAGCGCGCTGAGCACGATGCTGAGCGGACTGATTCGGTGAAGCACCCACCAGACCGCCGCCACGGCGAGCAGGAAGAAGAGCGCTGCTGCCACGTCCGTCGTGACTAACCGGGCGTGGGCAAGTATGGTGGGACTGAACGCGAACAGGATGAGTGATATGATCCCCCCGACCTCACCGAACAACTTCCGCGACCAGAGCCACACGACCAGCGCCAGGGCGACGCTGAGCAGTGCAATGGCAGCACGCCCACGCGTGAGCATCGACTGTGGATGGTTGCCGCACGCGTAGAAGAACCGCCGGCCCAGGTTCCACGCCCTGGACTGCCGCCAGTCGGGCAGATCGAGCAGGCTGTCTGGGAAGTTGAACCCGGACGCGATGAGGGGTGCGGCCGCCCAGAGGTGCGCGAGCGGCGGGTGGGGGGGGAACAACCGGTAGTCGCCCGTCTTCCAGATGGCCACGCCGTTGGTCAGGTGCGCGATCTCGTCGAAGGTCGGCGATTTCTCGCGAACGCTGGAGACGGCCAGCAGCCAATGTGCCGACAAGAGCACGAGCACGGCCAGTCCCAGTCCGATCAATCGCGCCGGATGCGTCGACGGGGCGTCGCTGTGGCTATCTGGCTCCAAAAGCAGATTCCCGAAGCAACGGGGGCCCGATACCGCGTCCCACAACAGGTCGGCAATCGTCCTGCGCCTGTCTAGCATCCATGCTACAACCCGTATCCGCGTACGGCAATTCCTGAACACACGGTACCGTGCTGATGGGTCCGCAACGGAATCGGCGCGAGCGGATCAGAGATCAGAGACGCGACCCCCATCAGAGACGCGACCGTAAGGGAGCGTTCGGTCAGACCGATCCTGCCTGGATCGGTCCTGGCCCACACGGCGGGCGATGCGAACCGCGGTGCATCTGCTGTGGTGCCCGACGTATGCGACCCGGGCACGCCAGCGTGACCGCTGGCGTGAACGCTCCCTTACGGTCGCGTCTCTGATAGGGTAAAACACCGCCAGGATCCGTGTCGCGGGTCGCTTCCGTCAGACGCGAGGAGAAACGCATGGCAACCGGAACCATTGCCCATCTGTTGGCTTGGGCGCTGAGCATGCCCGCGGCAGCCGCGCCGGACGACGGCCTGGTCGCCCATTGGGACTTCGACGAAGGCGCGGGCAGCGTCCTCCACGATCGCAGCGGCAACAACAACCACGGGAAGATCCACGGCGCGACCTGGGTGAAGTCGGGCAAGGGCCACGCACTCCGATTCGACGGCGAGAACGACTACGTCGACTGCGGCAACGCGCCAAGCCTCGACATCACCGGTGCGGTCACGCTGCAGGCGTGGGTCCGTCCGAACGCGGCGAACCGCGGCGAGCCGGGGATCGCCGGCAAGTTCTTCGGGAGCTACGCGCTCACCTACTACGGCAACGGCTACTGGTACATCTCCAGCGGCGGCAACAACGTCTCCGGTCCGCTCAAGATCGGTGCCTGGACGCACATCGCCGGGACGTTCGACGGATCGATCATGCAGATCTACATCAACGGCGAGGAAATGCAGGTGAAAGCGTCCAAGTTCGACCGGATCAAGCATGGCAAGAACTTCCTGATCGGCTGTATCGTCGGCGATCCGACGCACAAGGACGCCTTCCTGCGGAACACCGGGTTCTTTCCGGGGATGATCGACGGCGTCCGCGTGTACAACCGTGCGCTTGGCCAGAAGGAGATTCTCCGCAACTACAACCTGGAGGCGGCGGAGAAGGGATTGGAGCCCTTCGACATGAGTCGGATCGGTCGGATCGCGGCCGAGGCGTTCTTTTATCCCGATGCCGACAAGGCGGTGCTCGCTGCCGGCTTCCCGTGGGCCCTGCCAGTTGCGAAGGACGCCAAGACGGTCGCGGAGCTTGCGCCCGCAGGCGAGGCCGGCGAGCAGCCGCTGCAATCCAGGCCGCTTGACGCCAACGCACCACGAGGTGAGGACGAGGCCGAGTTCTCACTCAAGGGCCTCAAAGCCGGTCGTTACGAACTCCGTGCCGCGATTCGCAACCCCGACGGGACGGAGAAGACCGAGCGCGTTGCGTTTCGCTACCCCTTTGACCCGGTCCCGGCCCCGCCAGACCCGACAAGGCGATGTGTGGCGCGGTTGCCCCAACCTGTCACGCCGCCGCCGTATCGCGTCGACGTTGCTGAAGGCGGGGGCCTCGAGATCCACGTCAAGGGGCAGGCCTACCGAGTCGAGTCCAGCTACTCCTATCCGCACGGCGGCGAGAACCGTTTGCTCGCAGACGGGCCCGGCAAGAAGGGCGACCCTACCTGGCAGGTGGCCAGCAGCAAGCCGGACGCGAAGACCTACTGCGTCACGGCCCGCGGGAAGCACTACACCATTACCCGCCGGATCGAGCTGACGCCGTCGCGGATCGTCGTCAAAGACACGATCCTCAACAAGTCTCCTGACGTCCTGGGCATCATCCTCAGCAACCACGTCCACACGACCGGGCTCGAGGACGCCAAGGTCACAATGATGTGCAATCCGTCGCTGTTCGTAGGTACCAGCGACAGCGGCCTGGGGCTGATCGCCCTGGACGATCTCTACCAGCTCCAGCAGCGGACCGTCCATTCCGGCGGATTGGCCCAGATCCGCACCGAGCACTTCGGATTGGACAAGGGCGCGTCGTACACGATCGAGTGGGCGGTCTATCCTACCGCGACGAACGACTACTTCGACTTCATCAACCAGGTCCGCAGGGACGAGGGGCTGAACCGGCGGGTCGACGGCGCGTTTGCATTCGTTGACCGGAGGAAGCCGCCGTCCAAGGAGTTGGTTGCGCTCAAGCACCTCAAGTACACGAGCATCGGCTGTCTCGGGCGCCCGCCGGACGACCCGAGCGTGTCGTTGGAAGGGTGGGAATTCACCGAGTACCCCAAGGAATGCGCCGCCCTGGCCAAGACGTTCGCCCAGACCAAGCGCATGCACCCGGGCGTCAAGGTGATGTTCCACGTTGCGCATTCCCTATACGCCACCGGCAAGCCCGCCGCGTTGTTTGGCGACTCCCGTGCGATTGGCACTGACGGTAAGCAGCTTCACTACGGGCCAAACCGCCTGGACTACTACGGGCGGTACTTCAGCAAGCAACGCTTCGAGGAGGGCTGGCGGTGGTGGCTGTTCTATCCGACGACGACGAACAGCTTCGGCAAGGCGATGGTCAAGGCGACCGAGTTCATGGTCAACGAGCTTGGCGCAACCGGCATGTGGGCCGACGGGTTCGTCTCGGGGTACGTCAGCGGGGGATACAGCTATGACCGTTGGGACGGCCACTCGGTCACCATCGATCCCAAGACCAAGCTGGTGACACGCAAGAAGACCTGTGTGCCGTACGTCGCGATTCCCATACTCAAGAAGGTGGTGCAGCTCATCAGCGCCAAGGGGGGCGTGATCATCACGAACGGCCAGCCTGGGTCGCGGTCTCTGTGGAACCAGGACATGATCAGCAGCGCCGAGACCGGCGGCGGTGACCAGCGCCCCATCGGCGGGTTGCACCTGGGTCGAACCGTCACGCCGCTCGGCAAGCCCGGCGCGATCCGGAATCAGCGCGACGTCTATCGCGACATCCTCGAGAAGCTCGACTACGGGGCGCTCTACTTCTGGTATGGCGACCAGGACTTGATGAAGCACAAGACCCTCGTCGAGCACATGTACCCCATCACGTTCGAGTCCATCCACGTCGGCGTGGTCCGCGGCAAGGAGCGGATCGTGACCAAGAAGCCCGGCGTCTACGGTTGGCCCGGCGACCGGGCATTGCATATTACCTATCTCTACGACGCACGCGGCGCGCTGACGCGAAACGGTTTCGTCACCACGGTCGATCGCAGCGGCGTGCGGACGGAGGTCGTGCTTGGGCAAGACCAGTCGGCCGTCGTCGTTCGGCTGCCGATGGCCCTCGAGGCCGCCAGCCCGGTCAATGCACGCGTCAACGCGTATGACCAGAGCGGCATCCGCGCATCCCTGAACGGCAGGGGGGCTGTGAAGATCCGAATCACCGATGGCGAGTTCCGTGTGGTGCCCAACCAGCCGTATCGCGTGACGGCGGGCGCCAAGACGATGTCGGTCACATCAAGCGCGCAGGGCCTGGAGGTGGGCCTGAGTCTGGCAGGGCCGGTAGCGTTGACGATCCGGTCCGGGCAATGAGGGCGGCCGTCGTCGGTCGAAGCTACTCGTGGATCCGCGCCACCTCTACCGAATCGCCTACGCCGTACCGCCAGACCGACACGACCTTGCCGACGGCGTCCTTCATGGGCTGAGCAGCCTTGGTCGAACCAGCGAAGTGGAGCCAGGGGGGAGACGTGTTGCTGACTCCGGCGATGAGGCGGGCGGCCTTGCCCTCCCCGGCCCAACAGCCGTAGTACCAGTCATTCGGCCCGTCGGTCAGCGCGCCGGTCTTGTTCACGTGTCCCGTGACGAAGGGCGTGGTGACGCCGAGCTGCAGTCGTCCGGGAGCAACGGCCGTCACGGGGAAACGGGCGACCAGGGCGGTCTTGTCGAGGGTGATTCGGAGGCGATTGCCTTCCGCGCTTGTGCCGACAATGCCGAACATCGCGCTACGCATGTCGTTGTAGATGCGTATCGCGCGGCCCGTATGGAAATCCTGTCGGTGTCCCGAAACGCCGTCGATGACGATCTGGCGCGCGTCGTAGTCTGCGCCGAAGATCTTGCCGGTAACGTATCCGGGCCCCGAGTTGTCGGGAAACGAGCCGATGCGGACGTCCCGTTTGGGCTGGCCGGCGCGGGTCCGAACGCGGATGCCGATTGGGCGATGCGCCGTCGTGCGGCTGGGGCCTGGCGGAAGGTGGACGGACACCTCGTCGACGCCGTCGGCGCGGGCGATTTCCACGACGAGGGGCGCCTCTGCGAGCACCTTGACGTTCTGGACCACGGGCACCTTCTCGAAGGGATCGAGCACCGTCAGGAAGTGGGACGCCTCGCCGTTCTTGACCTGCCGCCGGACGAGCAGGTAGTCGAGGACTTCGTCCTTCGGCCAGACCGGGGACCGGCCCCGGCCCATGATGACCTCCGTGGGCCCGCCGAGCGGAACGACGTGCAGGTGGAGCGTGTCCCCTTCGGGCAGGTTCGACGGCCAAGCCCACCTGCCCGGCTGGTCGAGCGTGGCTCGGCGGATGTCGGTCAGATAGCAGGGGAAATCGCCGCGTTCGTGTCTTCGTCCCCATCGGTCGCTGTAGGCCGCGAACGCGGGAACGTCCGGACCCGCCAGCGTGCCGGTCTGCTGCACCTTCCAGTCGAGCGCTGGGGCCTGCGGCCTGACGAGCATGGCATGCCAGCTTTGGTCGTGCTGCTCACCCCCGTTGACGGCAAACAGGTCGACCGCGTAAGACCGCCCGTCGCCCACGTCGATCAGAAGCACCGTTCGCTCATAGAGATCGACGGGCCGCGCCCCCTTGCGACCCAGGCCCATGCCCTCGGGGTAGGGGTTGTGGTGGGCGACAGCCAGGTGCACGCCCTGCGTTGAGGCGAATAGCCTGGCTGCGTTGCGGAAAGACCGGCGGGGGGGTTGCGTCTCGTTTACGGTCACGGTGTTGTGGGCCAGGCTGTTTGAGTCCCACTGCCAGCGATAGTCCCATGTTCTGGGGTAGCCCAAATCAGGCAGGAAGCACAGGCCTCGGGCGAATAACTGCAGTGTCAGGGGATCCTTCTGGCGGTGTCCGATGATGGAGGCGTAGTTCAGGACGGCCGCTCGCGACTTGGGCCACAGGCCCGACTCGAGAATCGCCACGCCATAGCCGTCCATGAGCCGAGTCTTGCGGATGATCCGCGACGCCGGGTCCTTGAGCGCCTTGGTGATGGCGTCGGCGGGGAAGGACTCCCACAGCGCTCCGCCGTAGCGCTTGCCGGCGATGTCCGTCGCGGCGCGGGCGTACCGCGGATCGCCGTAGCGCTTGAAGGCGTAGAGGTTCTCGCCTCTCAGAGACGAGTACTTGCGGTTCTGTGCCTCGTATCTGGAGGGGGCTCGGATCCCGCCGCAGTCTCCGATCGAGGGCAGCATCGTGTCGAGCACCAGGATGTCCATGTAGTAGTCGAACAATCCCCGCGCCTTGGGGTGTTCGAAGATGTCGGGGTATTTGTCTGGCGGGAACCTGTCGGGGTGGCGCCTGCGAATCTCCTCCATCAGCAGCGCGACGCGGATGAAATCGCATTTGATCCGGTTGTAGTTTGGGCTTTCATGCCCGCCGCCGTCGCGGGTCAGGCCGTTGATCAGCATGTAGGCGGATCGGCCGCTGCCGTGGTAGGCGTAGTCCACCATGTCCTTGGAGTTCGGGTGGTTGTCGGAGTAGTCGTCCAGGACCAGCGCAACGGCCAGCGCTGCAGCCTGGTGAAACCCCTCGTTGCCGCGGATCGTCTCTCGCAGCAGCCCGTCCATGGCGGCGCGGAAGATGTACGTCTCGATGTACCGTCGCAGGCCGGCTGCGTCCTCGATGGGCATGCCCTTGGCCTTGAGGAACGCGATCAGCTCGGGGTCTCGGGCCATGTGGTCGTAGAAGGCGT
Source organism: uncultured Planctomycetales bacterium (assembly GCA_964390905.1). Lineage (GTDB taxonomy): Bacteria > Planctomycetota > Phycisphaerae > UBA1845 > JAFGLZ01 > JAFGLZ01. Next base: position 10,106 of record CAYMLO010000043.1, read on the forward strand.
CGTACGCGTACGCCGTCGCCTCCAGGCAGAACGTCTCCCAGATGAGGTCGGTGATCATCCCGCCTTTCTTCCACTTGTAGTGGGGGTGCGTGCCGCCCGAGAAGCCGACGTAGGTCCGCTCGAAACGGTTCTCGAGCTTGGACGCGTCCAGGCCTGTGCCTGCGAGCTTGACGTTGTCCCAGCCGTAGTTGGGGTACTCGGTCGCCAACCGCGCCAACAGGACGCACCCCTTGTGGGCGTACGTCGCGTCGCCTGTCAGCAGCCAGGCCTGACTGAGACTGCTCAGCGTCGGAACGACCACGGAGCCGTAGCACATGTGGGCGTACTCGCGCAGGAAGTGGTAGCGCTTGCCCTCGTGCAGCCAGCCGCCGCCGTCGTCGGGGAAATCGCCCGAGGTCATGTCCCCTTCGTGGTACTTGTTGCTGGGGTACCACTCGCCACACAGCTGGCACTGCACCTGATAGGGATGGGTGATCGGGTCGATCCGCCAGGCGTTCCAGACGCTGATCTTCTTGACCTTCACGCCGCACTTCGGGCAGATGGTCCGGAAGGCGACGTCATACGTCCGCGGCAGCCGCGTGGGGGGCTGGAGCAGCCAGAAGAACGCGTCGCTCTGCGCGGCGAACCGCTTGGCCGACGTGTAGGTGGGCCCGATGTAGTACTTGATCGTGTCGCCCGTCTCGAGGATCCGCTTCTGGATCGCGCGAGCCCATTCATACTTGGTGGCGTTCTCCCTGCCGACGGCGATGCGCTCGTCGGTGTAGTAGGTCCGGCATTCCTTTGCGCAGGCCTCCCCGCAGGTGACCACGATGAGTCCGCTGACGAACGCCCTTGTCGACATGACGATCTCCTTGAAGGTCGACGCCCAACGAAGGCGTGATGGCGCGAGGCGCGCACCGTTCATGTTACTCGCGCGGGGCCCGACGCACGTGGATCTCCACAGCCGTCACGTCGGCCTCGCTCCCTTCGATCCGCAAGCCGACCTGATGGCGGCCCGGCGTCAGCAACCTGGGTGGCATCGGGACGGTGACCCGTCTCTTGGCGGGCTTGTGCGGCGCTTCGATCTGCTTGCCGTCGAACGCGATGGCGACCGGTGCCTCGCCCGTAACGGCCACTTCCAACCTGGCCTTCGCGCCCGCGGGCGCTCGCATCCCGATCTCGATCGGAATCTGCTTTTCCTGACCAGGCTTCAACCGAGTGGGCAGCCTTGCCCGCAGCCAGTTGTGCGGATATTCCTTGGCTGGCTTGCCGCGTTCGGCCGCATACATCACGTCCCGTTGGGACAGCAGCTCGGGCCGGCCGACTTCCTTGAGCAGGTCAATCTGATACCGCTTGTTGGCCTGATGCGGGAACCAGTTGAATGTGTAGATCCCGTCAGGCCGGTCACGCCAGAACGTGGCCGCAATGCCCCGCGCCAGTTCGGCCGGGATCGGGTTGTACTTGCTCGGCCAACCGTAGATGCACGGGTAGATCCGCACCGGCGTGCCCGCGACCAGCCTCCTGAACGCCGCGACGTCCACCTCGATCGTCCCGCTCCCCATGATCAGGATGTCGATGAGTCCGTCCTTGACCCATGTCTGTACGTCGAATCCGTCGAGGCGACAGGCCTCGAGCGTCTCGTCGACCCGGGCGGCCAGCTCGATCCGCCGCCCCCGCGCCTTGGCCTCCGCGTCAAGCATGCTGCGGATCGTCCACAGGAATTCCGTCAGGATGTGGGCGTTCTTGGCTTCCTGGCCTGGTAGGAAGAACGGCGGGCTGCGCAGGAAATCGATCTCGATCCCGTCGAAGTCGTACCTGACGAAGATCTCCTCGATCGTCCGCCGCTTTAGCTCGCGGACCTCGGGCACGGCGAAATTCAGCGCCGTGTGATAGCCGTACGGCTGGCCCTTGCCGATCTGCCACTCCGGGTGCTTGACCTTGAACGTGGGCAGCTCGTTCGGCATGAACGCGTCATGGATGTCGTTGATGCGGAACGAGTAGAAGACGTCCAGGCCTCGCTTGCGGGCCTCGCGGACCACGATCTCCGGCGGGTCGTGCCCTTCCTTGATCCACTTGGACACCCACGGGTCCGGCTTGCCGATCCGCGAGCCGTCGAGTTCCAGCACCTTCGAATCGTACAGGGCCGTGTTCCCCCCCGATCCATCGCACCACAGCAGCAGGTCGACGTGGTTGGGATCCAGGCCGGTGAAGAGCTGGCGGATCCACTTGCCCAAGTCCAGGGCCTTGTTGTCGTCGATGCGGACGCTGCACCCGTCACAGTTGAACAGCACCCGCCGGGCCTTGACGGGCTTGCGCGGCTCGGGCGTCTCGGCGAGCGCCGCACCGGTCACGACGCATACGACGAACCCGCCGATGATCGCGGAGATCCATCTGGCAGCGGCGCTCATGGCTCATCTCCCGCAAGTCGCCCATGGTTGATGGTGCGGACACGTCGTGCGCTGCACCGGTCGGGCGCCCGGTCAATACAGCGCGATCTTCCCGTCGGTCGGCTGCATCGCAACGATCGTGTCGCCCTGCCACTCGACATCGAGAGGCTTCTTGTAGCCAGGCGCGGCTTCCTGCGTGCGTCGCCGCGGCGTGTCGAACGAGATGGCGACTTCGGCGCCCGCCGGCACTCTCCCGACGACGAGCTCCGAACGCTCGCATCTGGTCGGACGCATCTGTCCACCGACGCGGACCTCGATTGATCGTGCCGAGACGTCCTTCGGCTGTCGGACAGACAGTGTGCTTGCCTTCTTCGTGCGGATCTCCAGCCGTCCCTCTTTGGGCAGCGACGAGCGGACGGTGAGGCTTGTAGACTCTGCGCTGAGGAGCATGTTGAGACGACAGGTTCCCGACCCGTCGGCCGCTGCGGCGACGGTGGCGTGATAGGCCCTACACAGCGCCCGAAGCGAACCGCCGATCAGATCCGTGTTGTACGAGTGGTATCCGTTGGGCGTCGTGAACGCGAACGCGCCGCGGGCGCGCTTTCGGATCTGGGAATGCACCTCGTCGGCCGTGTCGGGGTCGTCCGACTGAGGGATCCAGTCGGTGTTGACGACCTGGGCGGCCAGCAGGCCGTTGCGGATGAAGCGCTCCGCGTCCTCGAAGTACCCGCGCTGCCCGTTCCGGGCCAAAACGAGCGCCGCCTCGATGTAGTCGCCCGTGTTGTTGGCCTCTCCTCGGCCCTGGCTAGGACGACGGCTCTCCTTCGCCCACCCGTAGGACGTTCGCCACCGCTTCAGCTCGCCGTCGTAGAGCTGCTGGCCCGCCTCCGTGTACCGCTTCTCGCCCGTCAGCTCGCCCAGATAGAGCAGGCCCGCCATCGTGCCCTCGGTCGAGTGCAGGTGCGTCCCCGCAGCCTCGGTCAGCCCACCGTCCGGCGTCATCGTCCGCTTGATGTTGTCCTCCGCGAAGCGCTTCGCCAGGTCTACCGCCAGCGCGTCCTTGGTGGCCTGGTGGTAGGTCACCAGCGCCGTGATCGCTCGTCCCGTCGTGTAGTTGGTCCACCGGTCTTCCGGCTTGCCCCACCCATTCTCGTACAGCATGTGCGACGGATACGCACCTGTCTCGCGCGTCGCGCGTTCCATCGCTCGGACCAGCTTTCGCGCCAGGTCCATCGAACGCTCGCACCCCCACCACTTCGATAGCCCCACCAGCGCCAACAGGACCTCGCGACAGTGATGCATGTTGCCGGACCGCCGCCCCTTCGGGTCGGGCAGCGTGTCGAACGGCAGGCCGTGCGGGGTGTCGAGGCAGTCGTGCAGCAATTTGCGCAGCCCGTTGACGGCCTCCTCGTCGCGCGGCACGTCGATGATCTCGGCACAGAGGGCGAGCGCGTCGAGGAACCGACCCACCATGTGCGGCGATCCCCAGTGCTCGTGGTTCGCCCACGTCGGCGGATTCGTCAGGTTGAACCGGACGAACGGCAGACAGCCACGCCGCCGATCGACACACCCGCTGTAGATGTGCTCGACCCCCAGCTGCATGAAGCGTCGCAGGTCCACGGCCTCCAGCCGCCACGGGTTCAGCCGACGTCGCGCACCGGTATGCCCGGCGGACGCCTTTGATCCCCCCCCGCCTTCCGCCCGTTGCCCCTCTTGCCCCGCCAGCCACACGGCCCCCGCGCCCAGGCCGGACTGACGCAGGAATCCACGACGACTTGTCCTCATGGCCATTGCCTCCTCCATCGGGGGTCGGACACTCGTTCGTCCAGTGGCACGTCGACCGGGGGATTATCGCATGGTCCGTCATTTGTGGCGAGTCGTGAATACGGTTCGGCGCACGGGTCGAACGTTGAAGAACGCTGGTGCATCCACTAGGCTCGCAACCTGGAATGCGGGTTGTGGCGTTCGCCGTAGGAGACGGAGCACGACAGATGTTGGGGCGACCTGACTACACGACGGCTCGAGAAGCGGCAGGCTTCTCCTGGTACGTCGCCGGCACCCAGGGCGCGATCCGCGCGCTGGCCGGCATCGGCATCCGCGAGTTCAACCTCGACCCAAAGGCGTGCATCGAGGTCTATCGCCTCGGTCGTCCGCGGCTCCGCGAGATGTTCGGCGACGACGTGCGGATGGTTGGCCTCGCCACGCCGGCCATCAGCTATGGACACGCCAACGGGCTCGGCTCGGAGCTGATCTTCCCCGAGGGCGGTGAGGTCGCCCACACACATCCGTACGACAACCTCGAAGCGGGCGTCCAGGCGCTGCGAGCACCCGTCGACTTCGCCAGCGCGGGCATGGCGCCGTTCTACCTGGATTTCAAGCGGCAGATGGAAGACGCGTTTCCGGGCGAGGAGGTGGGCTTCTCCTACGGGTTGGAGGGCCCGCTGACGACGGCGTATGAGATGCGGGGCGAGGGGGTCTTCACGGACATCTTCGACGATCCGCCGTTGGCCCGGGAGTTCCTCCGCCTGCTGACGGACAGCATCTTGGCCTTCCACGCCTTTCTCTCGGACGTCCGAGGCAAACCCGCGGTGGACCCGGCGTCCGGCGGGATGTGCGACGACATCGCCAGCATGATCCCCCCGCACATGTTCGACGAGTTCGTCATGCCCTACTGGGAGCAGTACTTCTGCGGAGTCACCACGGGCCGCCGTCACGCGCACGTGGAGGACCTCAGGCCCAGCCAGTTGCGATTTCTAGAGGAGATCGGCCTGTCCTTCTACGACCCATCGATCTCCCCGCAACTGAACCCTCGCATGATCAACCGGGGGTGCCGCGTCCCGTTCACGTGGCGTCTGGGCTCGATTCACTACCCCAACATGACCGTCCAGGACATCGAGGACTTCGTCTTTCAGTCCGTTGCCGACGGTGCCAGTTGCGTGCACAGCAACGTCGCCGAGACGATGTGCAATGACGGCGACGTGCAGAAGGTCCACGCCTTCATCCGAGCGGCCAACGAGGTCGAGCGGCTCCTGGACGACGGCGCCCCGCGGGCTGAGATCGGCCAGCGCGTCAGCCCTGAGGGGAAGGCGAAGCTCTGGGATCACTGGTGGAAATGATCGTGGCGCTTCTGCAGGGGCGCAAGAAAAGCGCCGCCCGACAGAGCGGCGCGAGTGATTCAGTTCGTACAGGTCACCACAAACGCGACTACGTCTTCCGTACGTTCGTTGCCTTGGGGCCCTTGCCGCCCTGGATGACCTGGAATTCTACGGCCTCTCCCTCCGACAGCGTCTTGTAGCCTTCGCCCTGGATGTCACTGTGGTGGACGAAGACATCGGTTCCGTCGTCGGCCTCGATGAACCCGAAGCCCTTCGTGTCATTGAACCACTTCACCTTACCGGTAGCCATGAATCGGCTCCTTCTTACTGTTTGGCGCTTCGGATTTGCGAAAGAAACGCAGGCATATCTAGGAATCAACTCTCTGGGAGGGGCCAACCAGGCCGAAGACTCTCGACGACGTGATCCTGCCTGATGAATCCTGCAAACACGCCCGGTCGCCACCCGGGCTCTCCGGCGGCACGGGAAACGCCTCCTCGAAACACCACCGGCCCTTCTGTACTAGGTATTCTGCCTCCGGGAACGGAACTTGTCAAGAGCGGTTCGCAGCGTTGTCGGCCCGATCTTATCGGGCCGCTCTCCGGATCGCTCGTCACGGTTCCGTCTCGGTCGCTTGTCCGAGCTGAATGGCGCTCATGTACTTCGCGTACGCGATCTTGAACAAAACGCCCACGACCACTGCCACGCTCGCCGCCACGCCGGCCGCACCCCATCGGGCGATGTACAGACACGAGAAGCTGATCGTGCCTGCCCCGACCATGACGGCGCCAAGCAAGGCGATCCCCAGGCCTCGCAGGATCGTTCGACCGCTGTCGGCTTCCTCGGCGTCGGGGAGAGATGCATACGGCAGAACGGGCGTGTCCTCCTGGGCGCCCTGGGCCGCAACGTCTTGGGCGGCTGCGGCCCGTGCGATGGGACCCCAGAACCCCATCGGCCGGGCACGCCGGTAGAACGCGATGAGCTGGTTGGTCGGGTCCGGCCGGGTCAGCAGCGCCACGGCGATCCACAGGACGCACGTGGCGGCGATCGACGTGAGCACGACCAGATAGGCCGCGTTCTGCCCGGCGTCGATCAGATGCGCGAAGACGACGAACTTGTTGAGCAGGAAGATGATGGGCCCGCCGAACGACGCCGCCAGCCTCGCCGGTCCGTTGAACCGCCACCACCACCACTGTCCCCAGTTGGCCGTCAGCTCCGCCGACGACAGCCCCAGCATGAAGACCGAGATGTCGATCACGTTCCGCGCCTGGGTGGCCACCAGAAGGGCGAGGCCCATGATCACGAACATCACCACCTTGCCCAGCCGCAGGTAGTGCTTCATGGGCGCGTCCGGGCGGATGGACCGCCGGTAGACGTCGTTGATGAAGACCTGGGCGCCGAAGTTCATGTTCGAGTCGACGGTGCTCATGATCGAGGCGAACATGGCCACCAGCGCCAGCCCCAACAGACCGGTGGGCAGGTAGTGACCCAACAGCATGCCGTAGGACAGTTCCTTGTTGATCTCGCCCGTGCACAGCTGGGGCCACTTCGCCATCGCGCCGAGGGCGGGCAGCGTCAGCACCGCGAGCATGACGAAGAGCATGATCTCGGTCCAGATGTACATCTTGGACGCCTCGCGGCTGTTGCGGCAGGACAGGAGCCGCTGGCCTTCCATCGCCCCGGCCATGGGCGCGACGTCTCCGCCGTACCCGACGGCCGTCCCCACCGTCCAAGCGATCACGCCGATCACGCCGAGCAGCTCGTGGCTGAGCGGCGGGTGCCAACTCACCACCTGATCGCCGAACTGATCGACCAACGTTGCGTACAGCCCGGCTGGCCCGCCAAAGTCCTGCCAGACCAGTCCCATCAACACCAACGCCGAGACGATCAGGATGACGGTCTGGAACAGGTCGCTGAGGACCACGCCGACGTAACCGGACAGGATGACGTAGATCAGGATGACGGGGATCACGACCGCGTAGGTCAGCCACGGCTCCCACTCGAGCAGCCCGCCGGTCACTTTGGACAAGCCGAGCAGCCCCGACCCGGTCCAGGCGACGACGGCGATGAAGGCGCTCCGGAGCGATACCCACGTTCGCATCGTGATGGCGGGCGCGCCGCTGAAGCGCATCTCGTAGAACTCCGGCGAGGTGAAGATCTTCAACCGTCGCCAGAAGACCGCGAACAGGACCGCGCCGATCATCAACGCCAGCCCGAACCGGCTCATGTACCACCAGCAGATCCACACGCCGGTGATCACGGTCATGCCGCAGTAGGCCGGCGCGACGTCCGTGTTCATGCAGGTGACGGCGTAACTCGTGCCCGTCATCCAACCCTTGAACCGCCGACCGGCGAGGAAGTAGTGATCGAGATCCTCCTGGGCGTATCTGCGGTAGTACAGACCCAGCCCGATCAGGCCCAGCATGTACAAGGTCATGACGACGTAGTCGGCCAGGCCGAGCGTCACTGTCGAGGTCTCATTACCCATGCGTGGGAGTCCCCCTCTTCTGGGACGAGTGAAGGTTTTACTCGAAACCGATACGATATTCGACACGCGAATCGGTTGCCGCGCGAGATGAATCCCGCGGATCGGGCGTGTTCCAGATGTGCGTTCACGAATGACGCCCGTGCAACGGGAGACTGGACGCGCCTCGCTCCAGTGGGTCACACCGTCAATCCGTCGATCCAGGGACATCGACCCAACTTGCGCGTTCGTCAGACGCCCGTGCGGCCTCGAGGACGCGCTGCAGCTGAATGCCTTCCGCCAGCGAGGGATGCGAATCGGTGTCGTCGGCGATCGACCTGAGGAACGCGTAGAGGCAGTGGACGTGGCCCCGTGTCCAGCCGACGGTCGCCTTGGGGCTGGGGAACTTCCCGCCGGGCGCGGGATATCTGTGTACGGTCGGGATCCGCTGCCAGCCCCTCTCCCCGCCCAGGTCGCCGTCGGGCTGTCGGGCGTCGTAGACCTCCAGGTAGTTCGGCTGCATCAGATCGAACCGAATCGCCCCCTGTTGTCCGTGGATCTCGAACCGAAGCTCGTCTTCGGTGCCCGTAGCGATTTTGCTGACCTCGACCGTGCCAAACGCCCCGTCGTCGGTGCGGACGAGCATGGCTGCGGCGTCCTCGACGTCGATCGCCATCATCTTGCTCGGATCGGCGAGACTCGGCCGCTCAGCCGACCAGATCCGACCGACACAGCAGACGCTCCGGAACGGGCCGATCAGATGTTGCAGGAGGTCGACGATGTGCGGGCCCAGGTCTCGAATCACGCCTCCGCCGGCCGCCCCCGTTGATTTCCAGTTCACCGGCCTGGCCGGATCGACGCTTCCGCTGTGCAGGTACAGGCCCCGAAAGTGCGTGATCGTCCCCAGGAAGCCCTCGTCGGCGAGCGCCTTGGCCCGCAGGGCGGCGGGGAAGAACCGATTCTGAAGCACCACCTGCGACTTGCCGCGGTACGACGGCAGGACCTGGGCCAGTTCGTCGGCCTCGGCCAGGTTGGCGGTCACCGGTTTCTCGCAGTAGATGTGCTTGCCGGCCCGGATCGCGGCGAGCAGCGCAGGCAGGTGTTCGTGGTTGGGGGTGCAGACGTGGATCACGTCGACGTCATCGGCCTCGATGACGTCTCGCGGATCCGTCGTCCATCGCTCGAACTCCGCCGAGGCTTGGGCCTGCTTCGCACCCGCCTCGGTCGTCCGACAGACGACCCTCAGCCGGCACGCAGCGGGCGGCGGATCGTAGTACATCGGAATCGTCTTGTGGGCGAACGTATGCATCTTGCCCATGAACCCGTAGCCCAGCATGCCGATACCCAGCGTCTTCATGGTGAGGTCCTCATGCGATGTCCTGCGAGCGAGGGCGTCACGTCCTCACTCCTGCCAGATTGCCATATCCCCCTCGTCTTGTTGATGGTCTTCATCTGGATAGCGGTCCGCGCGGAAGCGGTGGAGCATTCGCTTCGCCTGCGCGGTGTCCGCCGGGTCTGTCGATCGGACTTGCTTCAGGAACCCGTCCAGGTCGAAGCCCTTCGCGCCGATGTCGGGCCGGCCGTCCGGCCCGACGCTGGCCAGCAGCCAATTCTCTCCCGTCGGCGAACGCACGTAGGTAAGCGGGCGTCCCTTTGCGAACGGGTCAGCGGGAACCGCTACAAGATAGTAAGGGGCGAGCGCTGCTAAATCATCCGGGAGCGCCCGATGCTTGGCCGCATGGCATTCCAGGGCGCGGCCGGTCTGGCGAAGTCGCCGCCAGGTGACGTCTAACGTCGTCCCTCGCCATCGCATGTCGGTGAAATGCGCAAACAGCAGCGGCAGGTTCGCGAACACAGGCTCGGCGAGCGGCGAGCACGATTCCATCAGGATGCCTTCGGGGCACCCCCGGGCAGTCAGTCCCAGCCCGGGATGGTCTTGCAGGCATTCCATGATTCCGCGGGCAAGTCCTTCGGTGCGGCCCAGTGGCGCGGCGAGATCAGACAGAAACGCCTGCGAGGTAGACGCTGTTATGGCCTGAGTCGTCGTTGGCGCGGTTGGGGGGAACAGGCCTTCCGCAAGCTTAGCTGGGTCGACAAACAGCATCAGGCTGCACGCGCCGGAGAGGTTCGACCGGACCCTCTGGAACTTGGTGTTGCCTGCCAGGGCCTTCCCGGCGCTGACCGCCCGTAGGGCTTCGGCCATTGTCTTGAAGGATAGCGCCACCAGCATGGTGTCCTGGATAAAAGCCAGGCAGAACTCGATCCCCAGGATCGGTTCGCCGTGGGCCCGCAACACGTGGACGGCCTGCCGGCCGACGCGCTCTGTCTCCCACCTGACGCCCTGGGCGGCGACCATGCCGGCTTCGGCCAACGTCCGCCACGCCTTCATGATCGCCTCGGGTTCGCGGACCTTCATGCCAAGCAGCGGCTGGAACGCCAGCAGCGTCTCGCGCCAAGATCCGGACCCCAGTTCCCTTGCGCCCGATGCCTTGACGGCGAGGAAGCAATCGCCCGCCATCCGCAGCACCAGATCGCGATGGATGTTGACGCCGAACTGACCGGCCGCACGGTTGAAGCCCAAGAGACTGTTGGCAAGCGGCCTGTTCTGCGGCGCGACCATCGACCAGAATCGTTGCGTGATTGCAGCGCCGTCGCCCACATCGAACATACACAGGGCGTCGTAGTCGGCCGGCACGAACCGCGCCCCGGTCAGCTCGACGTGCGGGGCCGACGCAAGCGCTCCCAGGATACCCGTGCGGGAACGCTTCATGGCGTAGAGGACCCGCGAGGTCACCAGGTTGTCGCAACCAACCGACGATCCGCCCACGGCCAGCAAGCCGCCGAATCCGAGCAGCCGCTCCGCCTGGGTCTGCTCTGCAGTCCGCGCCCGGCGGCGGCGCTTCCAGTCGAGCGGCTCTGTGTCGATGTAGAACGAGACGCAGCCATCGCCGCCCTTCGCCGTCGTCCGGCGGATCCGTTGGTAGGCAGGCAGCTCTGACAGGCGGACGTGTCTGCCTTGGATCGTCCGGACGACCTGTTCGACACAGGCCGGCCAACCCAGCACGAGCAAGTGTTCGGCCCGAGCCATCGCCACCTGTCCGAATGCGCTTGGCTGGTAGACCTCGACCGAGACGCCCGCCACCTTCCTCTCGGCGCGTTTGCCCCGCGGGGTCAGCAATCGGAGCCTGGGCCGTATCCGGTCACGCAGCAGCTTGTCAGCCAGGTCGACGTTGGGGCCCAAATCGAGAACGACTGCATAGCCGGCGATGCCCTTGCCGGACCCCTCCGGGACGTCGAACACCAGGAACGTCGCCCGTTCGACATGGCGCTCCACGAACTCCCACAGCGGAACGCCGGCGTTGAGTGCCAGCGCCAACTCCGCCGCGCCGACGACACGCTTGATCTTGGCGCGCAGCCACGGCGACCGCTGTACCATCCCGTAACCTGCGACGTTCGTGAGCTCGCGCCTGAGGGATTTGGCATCGTGAACGCACACCAGGCCGATGACCTCAGCCGGCGCCACGTTTCCGGGATCGAGGGCCCGACCTCCGACATCCTGACTGGCTGGGGAACTGGCGACAGCGCGGGTCGTGCACGCCACGGTCACGAGACACGCCAGGACGAGTCCGCACGACGAGCCTGATCGAGGCGAACGCTGTAGCCAGTGGGGCAGCTTGATCATCGTCCGCGGGATCAGCAGCACAAGCATCAAGACCAGCGTGGCCAGGCTCACGGCGACGCCGATCTGGATCGACATCGGTCGGTAGGCCATCTCGATCTTGCTGGTCCCCGCGGGCACGCGGACGCCTCGGAACGCGTAGTTCACCTTGTAGATCGGGGTCTCCTCGCCGTTGACCGTGGCGACCCATCCGGGGTAGTGGCTGTCACTCACGACGAGCACGCCCTTCGTGTGACTCTCCACCTCGATCGCCAGGCGATTGACGCCGTATTCGATCCGCCGGAGATGATGCGCTACCCGTCCGGGCTTCAAATCGACGAACGCGTCGTCCCCCGCTGAGGACCGATCGATGAAAGCGACCTCCCGCGGATCGAATCGCCCCGCCGCCAATTGCCTCAGGACGTCATTGGGTTCAGCAAGAACGCGCACGCCGCCCACGATGTAGGCACGCGGCAATGGCTCGGGCAACGCCGTGGTACGGACCGCCGGCGGATGTCCCGGGAGGTACCTGACCAGCCGCTGGCAGTTGACCATGGCCAGGAGGCGTTCTTTGACCTCCATCGGGGCCTGTGGCACGAGCAGCAAACGGAGCACGATGCCCGCGTCGGCGGGCTGGAAGGTCCCGGGCGAATGCACGTTGTAGGCCTCGTCGACCACGGGCCAGTCCCAGTAGAGGAAATCCCGCAGCAGACGCCAGAGCTGCGCCAGGCCGCTGCCACCGAACGCGGCTGCGTCAGGGGGCGGATGTGTTTGGGTGGCCACGCCTTTCGGGAGCACGGCATCGGAGGGGGCTCTCTTGACCTTGGCGATGTCCTCTCGCCCATAGAAGCGGACCATCTTTCCCGTGGGGCGAAAGTCGTTCAGGTGGGCCGACGGCCTGTCCAGCGTGTCTGCTGGTCCTGAGGGGAGCAGGAACGAGTTGGAGATCAGCAGATCACCGAAGGCTACGAAGACCACCAGCCAGGCCGCACCGCGCTTCATCCGCGAGCCGAAGACGCACGTCCTTAGCAGGAAGACCGACAGGAGGGCCACTACGGGGAGCTTCAGGCTGTCACGCAGGAGCAGCGCCCAAGGAATGGCCTTGTATGTGCTGGACTGTGGTGAGGGCAGATTGAAGAACCGTGTCAGGAGCGTCCTGCCCAGCCGTCCTTCGTTCACCAGGCACGCCGCGACGAACACCGTGAGCGCCACGAAGACACTGATCGCGCCCCAGCGCAACAGAAGGCGGCGCCACAGGTGCGTGCCCTGGAGCGCAGGACGCTCGCAGTGGACCGCCCAGTCCAGGCCGATCCCCGCCAGACAGCTCAACGACAACACGACGCACATCAGGCTCTTGGGGGGGAAATGAAACCGCTGCAACAGACCAATGGATTTCCATAAGAATGGGAACAGCGGCGTGTAATGCCCCATCGCGTAAAGAGAGAAGAAGACGACCAACGTCCAAAGCCACGGAACGCGAGCGCGGACGATGCTGTCGGGCAGTTCCGGCTCCTGGGCCGCCCTGCGCACGCCCAGGAGCCGAAGGAGGCCGACCGTTACGAACACGACCACGACCGGGACGCCCACGTAGAAGGCGCCGACGCTGTATATCTTGCACGACGGCGCCCAGTACGTCCCCGCGAAATCCGGAGCGCCGTAGATCGACGGCACCAGCAGCGTGAGGCCCGCCAGCGGGTGCAGGGAGGCCTGGTCCAGATGGGGGTCCAGAGACACGCTCCGGCCCGAAAGCTGCATCGCCTTCCAGGTGGGCAGGAACTGGGCCATCGACAGGAGCACCGCCAACACGCCGACGACGATCAGTCCCAGGAACGGGGACGCGAACGATAGCAGCTTTCGGCGGGTTCGCCATTCGTGGTAGCCGACGGAAAGGGCGTAGAACGCCAGGCTCCAGGCCGTGTAGAACGCCGCCTCCGGATACCCCGCCAGGAACTGCAGACAGAACGCCCCGCTGGTCCCCAGAAGGTACCCGCGCTTCCGGTGTCTCAGCCACAGCGCGAACGCCCAGACGATCACCGGGTACCAGGCGAGGCTTCCCAGCGCAGCAGGATAGCCAACGCGCGTGATCGTGAAGCTGTTGAACGCGAACACGACCGCGGCCAGCAGAGATCCGATGCGAAACACGCCCCACGTCCGGGACAGGCCGTAGACCCCCACGCCGGCCAGCAACACGTGAGCGACCGTGGGGATGATCGTGGCACGCGCGGTCGGGAGCAACAGATAGATCAGGTTGACCGGGTAGAGGACGGCCCGCTGGATGTCCGCCAGGAATGGCTCGCCACATCCCCTGAAGGGATTCCACAGCGGTAGCGCGCCCTGTGCGAAACACTTGCAGCTGAACAGATGGCCCGGGTAGGAGAAGAAGCACAGGTCGTTCAACAGGGCGATGCTGTCGGTGAACAGGAACCGCGCAAAGAAGACCACGACCATCGCAGTCAAGATCAGCGGCTCGAGGGATTTCCTCATCTCACCGTGTCTGTAAGAGCAAGACCGAGCGAACCGCTCGACCAGAGAATCACCGCGGATCTTCTACCCGCAACTCGCACGTCGGTGCAAGCTCATGCCAGGCTCGGGCTGCTGATACCCGCGGGCTCGGGGGCGGCTATCCGCGCCAGACGATCCGACCGGCCTTGATGGTCATCTGGACCTGCAGGTCTTCGTCGAGAACGGCCAGGTCGGCGTCTTTGCCGACCGCGAGGATGCCCCGCCGGTACTTCCACTCCAAGACGCGAGCCGCGTTGAGGCTGGCCATCTGCGCTGCCTGCTCCAATGTCGCCCCGGCGTGTTCGATCATCGTCCGCAGCGCATGGTCGAGCGTTACCGTGCTTCCGGCCAACGTGTCGGGCGATTCGTCGAGATACGCCCGCCCGTCGCGGACCTGGACGGTCTGGCCGCTGAAATCGTACACGCCGTTCGCCTGGCCGGCCGCACGAATCGCATCGGTGATCAGAATAATCTTGTCGTGCCCCTTCACCTTCATCAGGAGCTGCAGGATGGCCGGATGCAGGTGGACCGCGTCGGCGATGACCTCCACGAACAGCTCGTCGCGGAGCAGCGTGCCGGCCAGCACGCCGGGACGCCGGTGATGCATCGAGGGCATGGCGTTGAAGATGTGCGTGACGCCCTCCAGCCCGTTGTCAATCGCCTCGGCAATCTGCTCGTACTTGGCGTTCGAGTGTCCGATCGAGAGGTGCAGTGCGTGGGACGGGCGCTCGCCCCCGGTCGCGCCGGCCGTCTCCTCGATGGACGCCGCACGGAGGACGGCCATGGCTCCCGGCATCTCCGGCGCGACGGTCATGACGCGGACCCACGGCCCGCCGACGTCCACGAGCTGATGGAACGCGTCCACGCTTGCCGGCCAAATGTAGTCCGGACGGATCGCGCCGTGCATGTCAGGATTGAGAAACGGTCCCTCCAAATGGATGCCCTCGAGGACCCTCTCGGGATCCGTCGATTCGCAGTAGTTGCGGAGGCGACGGATACATGCCAGCAGCGAATCGCGCGGCTGCGGGTAGACGGTTGCGAGCAGGGACGTCGTACCGCGAGCGGCGTAGAAGCGACTGATTTCGTCGAACGTGTCAGCCGAGCCGTCGGGGTCCGCGAAATCGTGTCCCCGCCCCCCGTGAACGTGGATGTCGATGAAGCCCGGCAGGACGTACCGCCCTGCAAGATCGATCTGTTCCGCGTCGGCCGGTAGGACGATGTCGTCGGGCTGGCCCATCTGGACGATCTTGCCGTCGGCCAGGACCAACGTGCAGTCCCGCTCCTTGCGGAACGGCGTGATCGCCGTCGCCCCGTACAGGATCAGGTGCTTTGTGTCGGTCCGAGCCATCATCGCTTTCCGTCGGCAGATGTCATACCGTTCGCCACCTCATCCGGGCGGCCGTGCGTGAATCCGCGCCAGTGTGGCACGGGCGTCTCGCCCGTGAAGGTTCATGGGCAAGATGCCCATGCCGCGTGTCCGCTGCAGGTTCGGCACCTGATTCCCCATGGTCTCCTCGTACGCAGACGTCAACCTGCTTCATCCTCACTTGGCTGGATTATACCGCTGCAGCCGCACCTGCTGACATTTTTCCCGGGGCCTCGCGGCAATGATCTGCTATCATGGGGAGAAGCTCTACTGTTGCTTCGGCGCCAGCCGCGGTGATGAGAGGGCGGTGAGGGGAACGCCGTATCCGCTTCCCGAACCCCGAGGGTGACCCTTTGGAGCGTATGGCTGACACCATCGACGTGACCGTCTTCACCCGCTCGACCTGCCCCAGGACCGATGCGGCCCGCGCGGTTTTGGACAAGGCCCACGGACGCTTCCCCATCGCGCTGACGGAGGTCGATGTTACCTTCGACGCCGCGTTGGAGATCGCCTACGGCAACGATACGCCCGTGGTTCTGATCGAGGGCACGGAGCGGTTCCGACGCGAGGTGGACGAGCACGAACTGAACATCATCCTGCAGACCTTGCAGATGAAGCGCGGCCTCCGCCGCGAAGGTCCCAAGGCGTAGCGGCGACCGGCCCACCGTCGTTGCGTCCCCGGTGCGAGGGCGCTCCGCAGGGGGGGGGCGTTCCCGTTGCTGACATCGCTTTGCAGGCGCTAGGGGGGGGCTCTTGCCTTCCTAGCCCTTCAGCGACCAGCGCGCCTGACGTAGGACCGCGAATCGCGAGCCTTTCATCACCTCATACCAGACGCTCAGCAGTGAACCATCCTTGAGCTGCACCGTGGACGGGTAGCCCAGATCGCCGCCGATGCCGTCTCCGGAGATGGTCATCGGTTCGGACCAGGTCGCGCCGTCGTCCGCGCTGACGCGGGCCTGATTGCCGTACGGCTTGCGCCGATAGCCGTACGTCATCAACAGCCGGCCGTCCTCTAGCCGCAGCACGTGCGACGGTCGCCCCCACACGCCGATCGACCTCGGTTCGGACCAGGTCTTGCCGCCGTCCGACGATTCGCTCTGCAGCGTCTCGCCGCTGTTGGCCTTGTTGTGGTTACGAATCTGGATGACCAACCGTCCGCTCTTCGCCTCGGCGGCGTGCAGCTCGTGATAGTCCTTGTGCGTGTCTCCCTTTCGCGTCGGGATCTCCGCCAGCCAACGCCACGTCAGACCGTCGTCGGTGGACTCGCAGGCGCCGATCCGGCTCTGGCCGTGCCACAGCTCCTTTCCCGCGTACAGTAGCCGGCCGTCGGAAAGCTGGATCGGCCCGTGCGGACTGTTGACCGGACACCGGTACCGCCCTGACCACGTCATGCCGCCGTCGGTCGAGCGGACGATCCACGACGCCAGCATGCCCTTCCGCTTCTCGGCGGTCAGCCGGTTGTGCGCCGCCTGCCAGCGTTTCAGCTTAGCTGCCGACCACGCGCCCTTCTCGCTCGGCTTGATCTTCGCAGCCTTCGTCAGAATCCCTTCGTACGCCAGCGACGTGAACGTCGTGACCAGAAGCGAGCCCTTCGCCGTCTCGACCACGCCGGCGTCGCGATCATCGATGTCGCTGTCCATCAGGACACGAGGCCACCCCCACGTCCGCCCCTGGTCCTTGGACATCATCAGTTCCACGCGCCCGAACGGACAGACGTGTCCCTCACGACCGCCCGAACATACCACCGCCAACCGGCCATCCTTGCAGCGCGCCACCGTCGGCCAGCCGTGATACAGACTCGGCTGTTGGCTGATGACGGTCGTCTCCTTCACCGCCGCCTGTGGGCTCGCAAGCGCCTTGCGGCCTGCCCCCAGAACACCGCCCGCAACCGCCGAGCCCGATCCGATTAGCACGTCCCGTCGACTCATCTTTCGCATGACCCCTGTCCCTGCCGTTCGGTTTCCTGCTCGAGCGCCCAGCCCGGCCGCGTGACCGTGCTATCCACGCGGTACGGTAGGTCCTGCCCATCCTGAACGCAAGGGCAACCTAGGGCCGGCGCACGCGCGTGCGACTACTCTCGCTTCGCGAACGTATGCTCTGGCCTGCCGATTCGCTATCATGGGGTTGAGGATGGAGTGGGGCATGTCCACGCAAGTCAGCTTCGCTGCTGTTGTAGCGGCGTTTGTCCAAGCGGCGATCGCCCAAACACCTCCGAGCTTCGATCGGCCTGCGGCGAACGAGTTCGTCACCGTTTCGGACGGGCGGTTCCTGCTCGGCGGGCGTCCGCACTACTTCGCTGGCGTCAACTTCTGGCAGGCGATGAACTTGGCCGTTGACGGTCCCGGGGGAGATCGAGCTCGGCTGCAGGCAGAGCTGGACCAGCTCAGGCAACTCGGTGTGACCAATGTGCGGATCATGGCGGCCTCCGAAGGCCCGAACACGGAGCCCTACCGGATGGTCCCCGCGCTGATGCCGTCGCCGGGCATGTATGACCCGAACGTTCTGGATGGGCTGGATTACCTCTTGGCCCAGATCGGCCAGCGCGGCATGCGGGCCGTGATGGTGCTCAACAACTACTGGCAATGGTCTGGGGGCATGGCCCAGTATGTGTCGTGGCACGAGGGCACGCCCATTCCCTATCCACCCGAGTACGGCTGGGCGGCGTTCATGGCCTACGCGGCCAAGTTCTACGGGTACGAGCCGTGTCAGACGTGGTACCGAAGCCACATCGAGGCCATCGTTACGCGCACCAACCCTTATACCGGACTGGCATACCGTGACGATCCCACGATCTTCGCGTGGGAGCTGGCCAACGAACCGCGGAGCTATCCCGCCGAATGGATCGACGACACGGCTGCGTACATCAAGTCGCTCGACGTCAACCATCTTGTCACGACCGGTTCGGAAGGAAGCGTGGGCGGGGCGTTCGTCTCGACCCACGACGGCCCGCACATCGACTATGCGACGGTCCACATCTGGCCGCAGAACTGGGGGTGGTACGATCCGGAGAGTCCCGCGACGTATCCAACGGCGGAGGCGAACGCGCGCAGCTATCTCCAGACCCATCTGATCGATGCAGCGGTCTTGGGCAAGCCGCTCGTGCTGGAGGAATTCGGGCTCGCGCGCGACTTTGAGCCGCTGCACGACATCTACGATCCCAACGCGCCAACGACGTTCCGGGACCTCTTCTACGAGGCCATGTTTGATGAGGTCTTCACGTGGGCATCGGTAGGCGGCCCGGCCGCGGGCGACAACATCTGGGCATGGTCGGGGCAGGGCCGTCCGGGCGATGAATGGACCGGCGATCCGCCCCACGAGGTCCCCGGCTGGTATTCGGTCTACGACACCGACACCACGACGTTGGCCGTGGTCTCAGTCCATGCGGCGGAAATGGTCTCCATCTCCGGATCGTTTCTGTTGGCCGTCGAAGTCGTCAACGAGCCGTGGGGAAGTGTGGAGCTCGTCCCGGAGCCCAATGACGCGAACGCGCCCGCCTATCCCTTCGGTACCACGGTGACCCTCACGGCCATCCCCATGAACGGCCGGACCTTTGGACGGTGGGAGATCTACGACCCCAACCACCCCGGCGATGCGAACTACGCGGTGGTTGATTCGAACAACCCCATCACGGTCGTCATGTGTGCCGATCGCGAGGTGACGGCCGTCTTCAAGTGCGGCGAGGGCGCCGGCGTCTCGTTGCTCCCGCTGATCGGCGTTGTGTTCGTCGTCTTTCTGCATCGTCGCCTGGGCGCGGTGGCGGCGTGATCCGGCTGCAGAGGCAGTCTGCGCTGAGGGAGGAGCAGCGATGAAGAGTTTGCTGCTCATGTCGGCGCTCCTCCTGGGAGCAACGCCTGTGCGATTCCAGCGACACGACATCGACGACTATCCGGGCGGTTATCAGGTAGCCGTCGCAGACGTGAACGGCAACGGCAAGCCGGACGTGATCGTCCTGTCGACCCAGGAGAATCGTGTCGACTGGTACGAGAACCCGACGTTCCGGCGGCGGCTGATCGCCCGCGCGGATCGCGGCATCGACCTGGCCCCGCTGGATCTCGACGGCGACGGCCGGGCGGAGATCGCGCTGGCCAGCGGGTTCTACTACGCCGATGGCAACCGCGGCGGGCAGATCCAATGGCTCAAGAGCGCCGCGAGCATCGAGCAGCCCTGGCAGATTCACCCGATCGCCGTGGACCCGGTCGTGCACCGGCTGCGCTGGGGTGACCTGGATGGCGACGGTCGGCCTGAGCTGATCCACGCCCCCATCTTCGGCCCCGGGTCCAAAGGGCCAGCGGCGGTGAAGCCTTCGCACCTGTGGGCCTTCCGCGTGCCGCGCGACCCGACCTCCGGGGCGTGGGAGACCTGGAAGATCGATGAGTCGCTTACCGTGTTGCATGGGCTCTACGTGGGCGATCTGGATGGCGACGGTCGAGCTGAGGTGCTCACCGCCAGCTTCGAGGGCATCCATTGGTTCGACTTCGATGGCGACCCGAAGACGGGTAAGTGGCGCAAGACGCATATCGCGCCCGGTGCTCCGCCCGTGAACGACAGACCCGGAGCGGCCCGGGGCTCGAGCGAGGTCGTGCCGGTCCGCCTGGGCGGGCGATCATTGGCCATCGCCGCGATCGAACCGTGGCATGGTCACCAGGTGGTGGTCTACGCGCGGGATGAGAAGGGGCGTCGCTGGACGCGGCGGGTCCTCGACGATACGTTGCGTGAGGGCCACGCCTTGTTGGCGGCCGATCTTGACGGCGACGGCCAGGAGGAGATCGTCGCCGGCTGGCGTGGGGGCGGTGGCGGACTGGCCCTCTACGATCCGCTCGACCCGGCCGGCACCCGTTTCCGGAAGGTCCTGATTGACCAGCCGATCGCCGTCGAGGGGGCCGTCGCAGCCGACCTGAACGGCGACAAACGCCTCGACCTGGTCGCCATCGCTGGCCGTTCCAACAAGCTGGTTTGGTACCAACGGCAATAGAGGCTATAGTCATGGAGGGAGGTAGCTTCGGAAAAGTAGAATGTCCCCTTTTTTACTCGCGCTGATTATTGCGACCGCGCCCGGTGCGCAGGCCGAGGGCGAAGCGACGACTCGGCCCGGGCGGGTGTTCAAGCTCGAACGGCAGCCGTTGATGCGCGCTGACACCTTCAGTTACGGCGGGAGTCAGGCACCGACCAGACCGCTCGATGGGCTGCCGCCGGGGGTGAGTGGCTTTGGCGCCGTCGGCAGTGAGCTGTGTTTCACGCGACAAGCCAGCCCCCTCCACAAGGTGGTGTTGACCAAGTCGAGCCGGCGGCAGGCTCGCCACGACCGGCTCTACTTCGACTCGGACGGCGACGGGAAGTTCGCGGAGTCCGAGTGCCACGACCTCAGCCGCTCCCAGGGGCCGGTCAAGATCAAGACGCGGCGTTCGAAGGTCTCGGAGGTCATCGTCCAGCCCCTGAAGGTCCTCAACGGGCAGGGCGCTTCAGCGCCCTTCCATTGGATTGCGATGCGGGTCTGGCTCCCCAGCCGAGGCCAGCCGGGACTCGGATACGCCATCATCACCTATCTGGTCGCCGAGGCGACGTTCGGGGGCAAGACGCGTCGCCTGGCCGTCTACGCCCTTCGTCCGTTCGACGCAACCGACGGCTACGACCGGCGCGTCAGCTGGGGCGAGATGCCCGCGCCGGACAAACGGAAGTACATCAAACACGGTTTTCGCCTTCTGCTCGACGTTAACGGCAACGGGACGTTCGACCAGACCGGCTCCGACGCGTTTGGCCTCGGACCCGAGCGCATGCAGACGACCCGGCTGCAGCGTGTCGACGGTGCCTACTGGGAGGTGGCGGTCGCGCCGGACGGCCGGAGCGTGCGGGTCACGCCCGCCAGCCCGGAGGTCGGCACGCTGGCGATCCCCGAGGGCATCGCGTCGGGCTCGGTGCTGGGTCCGGAGTTCGGGGCTTGCATCAGGGAGGGAGACAAGGCGCTCGAGTTGCCCGTGGGATGCTACCTGCTGGTGCGATACCAGTATTGCACGTCGGCGGCGAGCTTCACCGCCCGCGACTACTACATGGCGGCCTGCTTCGAGATCCGCCCCGGCCAGACCACCTCCCTCGAGGCCGGTCCGCCGCTGCAAATGAAGATCACCCACCGCGCGATCCGATCGGGCCCTCGACGTGGTCGTCGGTCGAGCGAGCAGGTCGGGATCAGTCTGGCGATGCAGGACTGCGCTGGCAGGCCCCTCCTATCCGCTCAGACGGACAAGGGCCGCAAGCCAAGCCCGCCGCGGTTCAAGATCCTGAGCCCCTCGGGCCGCAAGGTCCTCGACGCCGCTTTCAAGTATGGCTGAGGCTTCACCTGCGTGTACTCGTGGCGAGTACCGAGCAAGCCTGGCACCTACAAGGTCGTTCCCCGGTGGGACAAGAGCCCGTTTGAGCTCGCGCCCGTCGAGCCGACATCGGTGCGTATCCTCGGGAGGTAGGTTCGGAAACGTAGAATGTCCCGTTGTTCTTCTTTCAGGTACACTCGAGGGGGACGGGGACTTCAAAAAAGTAGAATGTCCCCTTTTTCAGGAGACGAAGCCATGAGGACTCAGGCGAGCATCCTGGCAACCGGCATTGCGTGGCTTGCCCTGGCCTCGTCGTCGGTGCTGGCCGAGGCCGGTCGGGTCTTCAAGCTCGAGCCCAAGCTCCTGCCGGGGGCCGGTACGGGCGGGTTCTCGTGGTGGGGCACGTCCGCGAGCCCGCTCAAAGAGCTGCCCAAGGGCGTCAGCGGCGTGGAGGCCATCAGCGCCAAGGTGGGTTTCACGCGGCGCGCCGACGTCCGATACCAGCTGATCCTGGCCAAGTCGAGCGAGCAGCAGAAGCACCCCGATCGCCTTTACCTCGACGCGAATGGCGACGGGCAGTTCGCCAAGTCCGAGTGCCACGACGTCAGCCGCTCGCACGGGGCGATCACGGTCAAGGCGAGCGGAAGGGATCGCTTCAGTGTCAAGATCCGGCCGCTGGAGGTCCGGGTCGAGAGGGACGGTGCATCGGTCCCGTACTGGGTCGCGGTGCAGGTCCGGACTTACGGTCGCGGCAACGTCCACGCGATGTACACGAGCGTGACCGGTCTGATGGGCGAGGTGACGTTCGGGGACAAGACCCGCCTGATGGGGGTGTACGTCCGACTGCCTTTCGACGCGACCACCGACTTCGGCCAGCGGGTCGCCTGGCCCGACGGGAGCATGTCGCGCGGTCGGTCCTACATGACGACGGGGTCGTCGATCCTGCTCGACGCCGACGGTAACGGCAAGCTTGACCGGATCAGCGTCTACGGGATTGGCCGGGAGAGTGGGCGAACGACCCGCCTGCTCCGCCTCGACGGGGCCTACTGGGAGCTCACGCTGGCGAAGGATGGGAGCAGCGTCCGGGTTGCTCCGGCCAAGCCTAAGGTCGGCACGCTGGCGATCCCCGACGGCGTCGATTCGGGGTCTGTGCTAGGTCCGGAGTTCGGGGCGTGCTTTACCGGCAAGGACAAGCAGCTCGAGCTTCCCGTGGGTCGCTATGTGCTCTACCGATACCAGGTCAACACGGCAGCGGCGACGCTGGCGGCTCGGGACTACGAGGCCGCGTCCCGCTTCGAGATCCGTCCGGGCGAGACGACGCGCATCGAAGTGGGCCCGCCGCTGACGATGAAGGTGACCTACAGCTCGTCCGCCCCGAGGGGTCGGCGTGACCGACCGCCCAAGCAGATCAATGTGTCCTTAAGGGCGTTGGACTGCGCCGGCAGGCCGATCGGCTCCGTCTGGGTGAAGAACGGCGGTCGCCCCGAACCGCCGCGGTTCAAGATCCTGAGTTCCTCGGGTCGCACCGTCCTCGACGCCGCTTTCAAGTATGGCTGAGGCTTCGCCTGCTCGTACTCGTGGCGAGTACCCGACGACCTCAAGCGTGGCACCTACAAGATCGTCCCCCGATGGGACAAGAGTCCGTTTGAGCTCGCACCGGTCAAACCGGTGTCCCTGCGCATCTCACGGAGGTAAAAAAGGGGACATTCTACTTTTTCCGCGACGCCTCGATGCGGCCCCGGAGGTAGGGTGCGTCTCGACGCGCCACTTCATCGGTCCGTTCCCTCAAGCGCAACGGCGACGGCAAGCTCGACTTGATGGCCATCGCCGACCGTTTGAGCAAGCTGGTCTGGTATCAGTGGCGGCAGAAGGTACATTGATAGTGGACGGTGGCTTCGGAAAAGTAGAATGTCCCCTTTTTCTTTGCAGGAAGACATCCCTTGTCCTGAGTGTGAGTACAACCTTCGTGGGCTGACCGAGCCGCGGTGCCCAGAGTGCGGGTACCGATTCGAGTGGTCTGACATCCCCGAGATGCGCCCCGCCCCGCCGGGCTCCAAGACGGGGCGAAGCGGGCTGGCCGGGGTGATAGTGGGTCTGCTCATCGTGGGATACCTCGGAATGGCCGTCTTGCTAGCGCCTGCCGGGGGGGCGTGTCTGTTGATCCCGGTTGGGCTCGCGGTCTATCTGATCTTCGGGACGGCCGTGGCGATGGCCGCTGCGACCATTCAGTCGCTGTTCGAACACGTCGTGGTAGCGGCCATCCTCGGCCAGCTGAGTCGGCGCCTCTTCTTTGCGTGGTGCGAGGGCATTCTGATCACCTACGCCGTCTGCGCTGTGACCTTCGTGGTCTATGGGGAAGTGGCCACTGGGGGCGCGGGGGGGATCTGGGCTCGGGATGCGTCAGCCAGGTCGTGGATGCTGTTGGCCGTGATGGTCCTCGAGTCGACGCTCATTCAGTACCTGGTTGTTTGGCGCCGCGCGCGACGGTGGCATGAGCGTACAGGCGGGATCCACTTGCTCCTTGCGTGCGTCCTGGCAAAGGGCTTCATAGCCGTCCCTTGGGTCCTCTTCGCCCGCTACATGTGGATGCAGTAGAAAAAAGGGGACATTCTACTTTTTGCGACGCCCGGATGCAGATTCCTAGCGGCGCACACGAAGACGCCGACTGCAGCCGATGGTGCCCGCCTCGACGCACCTCAGATTCGGGCCCGGCCGCCCTTCGCCTGGCTCTACCGCTTGGCGGTTCGTTCGACTCGAATCAGCTCGGTGACCTTGACGTTGTCGAACTCGGCCCAGGTCTCGAAGACCCAGAGGGCGATGCGGCCTGTACGCATGATGTCGGGCAGGGGAGACAGGACCCCGTCGACGATCTTGACGCCGTCGATGTAGCCCACGACGCGGTTGCCCATGAACCGAGTCTTGAGCCTGACCCGCTTGTTTTGAGGAACCTTGTAGGACTTGCAGGCAAGGATCCGCGTCTGCTTGTTCCAGAAGCTTGCCTCTCTCCCACCGTTGGCGTCGGGGAGCTTGACGCGAATCTGATAGCAGTGATGCCAGACGAGCCGAGATACACGGGTCCACATGGCCACCATGGTCATTTCGTTAGAGTACGGCCCGAACTCCACGGCGATCAGCGAGTGCTCGCCCTTCGTCTCGGGCAGGTTGGGGACCCGCACCCGGCCGTACATGCCGAACTCGAGGTAGTTCGCTTGGGCGATCAACTCGGGGAACGCCGGGGTACTGTACAGCTTGTCCTCGAAGTTGTAGACGTCGCATTCGATCTGGTAATCCTTCCAGTCCGGGTCGCCGGCAACCACCGTCACGTGGTGCCACAACCGACTGGACCGGAGCCTCAGCCGGCCGTCGTACGCGCCGATCTGGATCTTGGCCATGTCCAGCACGCCTTCGTAGTTGCCCGTTTTGCCGGCGCGCTCCAGCCGCCCGCGCGTGCCTCGCTTGCGCTTGGGGTACTTGTGCTTCCACCGCAGGCCCGGGCCCACCCATTTCTCACCGTAGAAGCTGTCGATCTCAGCGGGCGCGCCCCGGTGTCCGACCAGGAACGTCCAGCCGGCATAGGAGTTGTCGTCGAAGTCGTCGAAGAACAAGACCTTGCCCAACCTGTATTCGTCGTGCTTGGCCGATTGCTGGGCAGCGATGGTGTCGGCGAGCAGGCGCTCGAAGTCCTCTACGCGGCTGTGCTTGGCCAGCTCCTTGGACAACGAGAACGGCGAGCCGACGACACGGCCCTTCCTGATCGGGTAGTAGCTCGGCGACGTGTAGTAGCTGTCCGGCTCGCCGGGCCGGAGGTCCTTCTTCGGCACCGTGCGGATCTCCATCCGCTTGACGGGCACGATCAGCTCGTCGCCGGCGTTGGCGGCGGCCTGAGGCCGACCGTCCTTCTTGTTGCGGGCCTCCACGTCGACGAAGAAGCCTTTGTCACTGGTCACGCCCACCGGCAGGTTCAGGAACAGCCTCATCTTGTCGTCGGGATGACTGCCCTTGTAGCGCTTTCTGATCTGGAACACGACATCCTGCGTGAAGGCGTGGCAGGTGAAGCGCTCGCTACGGACCTTCACGACGACGCCGCGGAGCACGAGCTCGTTCATGCGGACCTCTTCGGCGAGGTCGCTTGGCGTCACGTTGCTCCACGCGGCAACGCGGCCTGGACACATGGCCAGCAGTAGTGCTGAAATCCAGAGCCGATGCGGCAGATGCATCCCGATCACCTTCCCTTCTGGCCCAGTGGCTACTTTTCGCAGATACCATCCCACAGACAACGCGCGAACTCAACGCGCCCACGCGTCCTGCGATCGCGCCAGTGTCCAGGAGCAGACCGGGCATTGGACCCGCCGTACGACACGGTGTAAGATCAGATCCTGTTGACGCGACGCGAGCCGTCGTCGTCTTGGGACTTACCAGCAAGAGATCATGCAATCCGTACAGGAGGTTGACCCATGACAGCCCGTTCTACCCGTCGGCAGTTCCTCAAGACGGCTTCGGCCGGGGCGGCCGTGAGCTTCACGGCGTCCAGCTACGCCCGAATCGTCGGCGCCAACGAGCGCATCTCGCTCGGCCTGATTGGCTGTGGGGGACGCGGCTACGGCGCGCACATGAAGGGCGTGCATCCCTATGACAAAGAGCAGAACGTCGCGTTCACGGCGGTGAGCGATCCGTGGAGGCAACGGCGCGAACGGGCCGCGGCGCAGTGCAAGGAGTGGTACGGCAAGGCGGCGAGGCAGTTCGCCTCGTATCGTGACATCATGGCCTTGGACGACATCGATGCCGTGATGATCGCCTCGTGCGACCATCATCACTGCGCCCATCTCGAGGCCGCCGCCAAGGCCAAGAAGGACGCCTACTGTGAGAAGCCGCTGGGCATGGGCGGGGATATGGCGTCGCTCAACCGATGTTGCGACGCGGTCAAGGCGTCCGGCATCGTGGTGCAGATGGGCACGCAGGTCCGCAGCTGGCAGACGAGTGCGGGCTGCCGGGAGCTGTTTCGATCGGGCGTCATCGGCAAGGTTTCGCGGATCGAGCAGTGCCGCAACGGCAGCAGGCCGTACTGGTACAGTCGGCTGGCGGACATCAAGGCCGAAGACATCGACTGGAAAGAGTTCCTCATGGACCGGCCGATGCGGCCATTCGACGGCAAGCTGCTGACCGGCTGGTACGGCTACCGCGAGTTCACCGACGGGCCGATCGCCAACCTCGGCTGCCACTTCATCGATCTGCTGCACTACATCGTCGGGGCCCAAATGCCCACAAGCGCCGTGGCCCAGGGGGGCACGTTCACCTGGAAAGACAAGTACGGTTTCACGTGCCCCGATCATTGTCAGGCGACGTGGGAGTATCCCGAAGGCTTCCTGGTGAGCTACGCGACGAATTTCGGCAACGGCAGCGGCAGCGTGCTCAAGATTTACGGGGATCAGGGCGTGATCGATCTGACCAATTGGCGGAAGCCGAGCTACTCCGCCGCGGGGGCCATCAAGCCCTCCAAAGCGCCCAAGGCAGCGACGAAGGTCAAGCCGGTTGCGATCCCCGAGCATATCCTCAACTGGTTGCAGTGTCTCCGCAGTCGCAAGACGCCCAACGCGCCGATCGAGGCCGGCTACTCGCATTCGGTCGCGGTGATGATGGCGACGATCGCCATGGACACCGGCAAGCGCCAGATCTTCGACGCCCAGAAGCGCGAGATCCGGGAGGGGTAAAAAAGGGGACATTCTACTTTTTCTGCGACGCCTTGACGCAGGCCGGTAGCTGTGCATACGGGGGCGCCGGACTGCAGGCGGTGGCGCGCGTCTCGACGCGTTTTCGATCCCCAGCGGCAATACGGGTCAGCCGGGCACGATCCGCCCGGTTGGCACTTCGTAGAACGTGAGCTTGTCGGTGTGCAGGTCCAGCGTAGCCACGGTCTTGACCGCCGCCCGCTGCAGGGCGCCGGGATTGATGAGGCGGGTCCTACCCAGACGTGCGTCCGATCGCTGATGCGTGTGTCCGAAGAAGACGTAGTCGTGCCCATCGCCCTCCATCAGCGATCGCGCGAAATACTCGTGCCCGTGACAGACCGCGATGCGCTTGCCGTCGAGTTCGACGCGAACGGGCAGCGTGGGCCAGGCAAGCCCGACGGCCTGACAGTAGGCGTGCATCGCCCCGTCGGGCCGGTCCATGTTACCCCAGACAATGTAGGTGGGGGTCTCGAGCAGTTCACCGAGTACATCGACGCCGCCCACGTCGCCGCAGTGGAACAGCATCTCGGCGCCGTGGTTGCGCAGGACCTGAACGGCCGCCCGGACCATCTCGACGCGCCCGTGGCTGTCTGACAGGATGCCCAGAATCATCGGCGCCTCATCCCCCTCCGGTTGCGAGCTTCGGCCGCGCGCCGAGCGCCTCGAACGCGGCCAACACCGCCTGCATTGTCGTTCCCTTAAACCGGTCATCGGTCGGGACGGCGATGTCCTTGTCCAGCCAGCGCGTATGGATCGCACCGCACCGGGCTTCGATGTCTTTCCAGGTGATCGTCTTGACGCCCTTGGCTGCGCGGGCCTCGAGCTCGGCCAGATAGACCTCCATGCGCGGGCCATAGTACCAGTGCAGCTGCTCGTATACCTCGTTGGCCGAGTACAGATCGTTCACGCAATGCTGCTTCATGTACCACGGCAGGTGCGGGTTCGCGCCGGGCACCGCCATCGCCCGTTTGATCTGGTCCTGCAGCGAGAAATCGGGCCGCGTCGACAAGATCGCCTCGATGTGCTCGAGACACTCCCGGGCGAGCGAGGTCGACGACTTGACGCGTTTGGCGTTGCCCTGCTTCAGCCCCCGGTACGCATCGAGCACCGCCCAGTTGAAGACGTGGGCCAGGTAGGTCCGCGTCCAGTCAACCAGGTCATTGACGTACAGCGGATTGCCCGATTGCGTGTCTCGGCAAGCGAGCCCGAGGCGCACCGCCCGGCGGAGAACGGGAATCGCTTTGGCCAGGCCGTCGTATCCGTCGTTACCGACCTGGCGGTCGTCGGCGATCGGCCACCACTCCTTCGGGCCGTATCCGCAGCCAAGCTTCTGGTAGATGGGCATCGCGCCGGTGCCGGCTCCCCCGCCGTAGACGGACGCAACGAGCGCCTGAACGGCTGGCAGCATTCGGGCCAGGTCCTTCTCGCCGAACCGTCGCCTCGTGTAGTCGCGGAGGTAGTTTGCCAGGTTCAGCCCGTCCGGCTGCCAGGCCAGTTGACAGGTCAGGTCGAAGAACAGGACGTTGTGGCCGCTGCTCTCGGGGACGTGATAGACCCCCACGCACTTGTCGCCCTTGGGATCCTTCGACACCGCCTGGATCCCACGAACGGCGTGGTTCAGGTCGCCGTGGAGGTGGTCGTCGCCCTGGAACGAGTGGAGGATCCCGAACGCCCACCGCGTTCCCTCGAAGTAGTTCGTCCGCTTGTAGAACGGGTTGCCCAGGCCGGCCGTGTCGTAGATCAGCATCATCTCCTGCGGCAGGCTCTTGAAATAGCGCTTGATCCGCTCGGCGTTCCAGACGTGGGGAAGGGCGCCGAAATCCCACGAGTCGCTCTCCCAGATGGCCTCGCGATCGAGTTCCTGGAACACCTTGCACATCTGCTTGGCGGCGGTGAGCTTCAGTTGGAACGACTTCTCGGCATCGCCTGCGCCGGTGGACTCGACGAAGGGACAGTCCTGGTAGATGTGATCCGTACCGTACGTCTGGATCAGGTCCTTGTAGAACGCCTTGCTCCAACGGGCGCACTCCGGGTCGTTGGGGTACAGGACCGTTGCGCTGTAGCCGAGGTGGCCGACGTACTTGTACTCCGGGTGCATCTGGCGGAACTGATGCGGTAGGTTGCCGTAGGCGAGGTAGTAGATCCACGTCACGCCCCGCTTGCGGGCGTAGTCGAACTGTCTCTTGATGATCTCGGTCCGCACCTTGGCGGGCCAACCGAGGCAGCCGGGCCAGCCGGCGAACGTGAAGTTATCCGGCTCGGTGTCACTGATGCCGAATACCCGGACGGCCGGCATGCCGCTGGCGGCGATGGTCGGGCTGAAGTTGTGGCTGGTTCGGTTGAGCCTTCGCTTGGCCATCCAGTCAATGATCTCTTGCCGATGTGCCATCGTACGGAACTGATGATGCCACTTGGCCAGCCCCCAGCAGCTCGACAGACCGAAATGCCGGACTGGCCAGCGGGGTAGCTGTGCTGCGTCGATGCCGCCGGTGGGCAGGCGCGTCCGCTTTGGCACAAAGTCCCCGTCCCAGAAGAACCCCACGCCGCAGTGCCTCTCCAGGTACTCATACACGCCGTACAACAGACCGATCGGTTGCAGCGCGGCGATCTCGATGTGTCCGTCGCCCTTCGTACGAATCACGAATCCGTCGCGAAGCCGTCCAGGATCGTCCGCACCGGGCAGGGACTTGAGACGATCGGCCCCGGATCCCACCGATAGGGTGATGACCGTCCGGTCCCCCGTCGTCGCACCGGCCTTTGCCACGATCGCGGCGTCTTGGCCCGTCATCTGTCGGACGTGCTTGGACAGCTCGTCGGCGGCATGCTGGACCAGCCACGGTGCCCCGTCAGGCCTGACGATGACGACATCGCTCGTCGCGTCGCCCTGACCCGCGACGGCGTCCCCGCGGCCCATCAAGGCCGTCACAGTAATCGTACACGCGACGGCGGTGCGAGATGACGGCAGCATCCCGATCTCCTCCTGGCGACCCCTCGTACCGGGTCGGATGATCCGCTAGGACGCCCCCGTTGGTTTCGGCGGCTCCCGTTTGACGACCCAGAACAGGCCGTTTGTGATCAGCCGAAGGAAGTTCTCGTTCTTGAAATCCTGCACGTGCCCCAGCGACGTGTAGAAGATGCGCGCGCCCTTGTAGATTCGCGTCCAGGCGATGGGCTCGGTGTGGCCGGGGATCGAGCCGGTCAGCAGGACGTTCGTGTCGGTCGCCAGGCCGGTGTTTTTGTACAGGCTGCCGATCGATGTGAACGTCTTGACGCCGGTGAGGATCGGATGGCCGCTGGCCTTGGGAGCGATCTTGACCTGCGTGATCGGTCCGTTGCCGAAATGGCCCTTGTACTTCCCGCCGAACACCTCCTTGTCCAGCGCCAGCCACTTCTGAAACGCGTGGCTGGCCGTGCGGATTCCCACGATGGGCTTGCCCGCCAGGCAGTACTTCTTGATCCGTGCCAGGTCGGCGCCGTCGATGGTCATTCGTCGGGTGAAGACGATGGCGACGTCGCAGTTCTCCAGCGCCTCGAGCCCGGGCAGACGGTCCTTCGCCCGCCGACGCAGCAGCGTGCACCTCACGTCGTAGCGCTTCTCGAGGTAGTCCTTGTAGAGCGCCAGCGATGCGTCCGAGTTGTACTCCAGCGATCCCGAGAGCATGCAGACGCGAAGCGGCGGCGGTTTGGCCTTCGGTGTCTGTGCGTCGGCCGATTTGGGCTTGGCGTTGCCAGCGCACGAGTAGAGCGGAATCAGTACAAGAGCGGCTGCGGCGACGGCCGCCGTCGACCAGGTCCTCGTCATCGGAAGCTCCTCCCGTCGAATTCCCCGACCACACGTCTGTGCGGCCGTCCACACGGATCAACGGCGGGTGATTATACCGTCTGATCGAGACGAACCGTAGCGACCCGGCGAAAACGGGTGCCTCGACTTGGTCGAGACAATCTGCGGTCCTGCGCACGTTGTCCTCGCGCGAGCCGCGGGACTCCGACCTGAGGAGAACGCCACGATTCGCCAGGCGCACGCTGCGCCGAAATGGATTTCGGCTGGGACTTGACCGGCATTCCGGGAACGCCGAAGATGAAGTGTTGTTCCTGCCAGCAACTTTGTGGCTGTCGGGTCAGGGCGGCCAAGGAGGCATCTTGAAAGGAGGTTCGTCCAGGTGCGGACACGGAGGCCTTGCTACTTCCTGGCGATATGGATAGCCATCACAGTGGGGTGCAACCATCCTGAGGAGAAGTTCGGTCGGACGTGGTATCTGGATGGGGCGGGCAACTGGGGCTTCGGGGTGGGCGAAGCGGTATACGGCTTGCGCAAGGCTGGCTACAAGGGCCAGGTGTCGTCATTCCACTGGTCGCTGACGATGAGTCCCGTGGCCGACCAGATCCTCAAGCCCTTGTCGGGTCTTGGTTCGGCTCGGCTGGCGGGGTGCATCACCGACTACCTCAAACGTTACCCCAACAACGAGGTCAACATTATTGGGCTGTCGGCGGGCGCGGGGGTGGCCATCCGCGCGGTTGAGCATCTCAAGCCGCCCTGCAAGATCAACAACATCATCTTGCTGGCCGCGAGCGTATCTTGCCAGTACGACGTCAGGCCGGCTTTAAAGAACATGCGGGGTAAGATCTACGTCTACTACTCACCCGATGATGCGATGCTGGCCGGTCCGGTCCGCGTGCTGGGTGCGTTCGGGGGGGGGCTGGGAGACGATCCTGCCGGGTTGTGTGGGTTGCACGCGCCCGGCGCCGGCGGGCGGGTCGTGAACATCGGCTGGCATCCGCGTTTCGAGCAGTACGGCTGGACCGGTTCGCACACGAGCTGTACGAGCGAGGCGTTCGTCCAGCACATTCTCAGTTCGCACATCGTCACCCGGGCGACGCGAGACACCGCCATCGCCCGCGTGGGTCGACGCGGGTCGGCCCGAGGGCCGGGAAGCGTCCAAGGGACGGATCGGCGTCTGGCCAGCGCTGCGCCAGAGGCGCCTCCGGAGGCCCACCGACGGTCCTCCGCCAATCGTCGTGCGAGGGACACCCGTAGACGGGGCGCGATTCCTCCGGGACGCACCCACCGCGACGGCGCCAGGCCTCACCTTCGACCGCGGACACCTGCCAAGCCCAGGCCGCCCGTCTTCGCCCCGCCCCTCGACAGGTCGTTGGCGACGGCGGTCCAGGCGCCCGTCGTCAGGCCGGGACAGCCCGCGACCTTCCTGGCGCTCAGTCGGCGCGACCCGAGATTCCCCAGCCGCAGCCAGTTTCCTGACGGTTTGCGCCTCCGGTTGATCGGCGTGCCCAGTGCGAAGGCCGCCAGAATCGAGCTGTGTACCGGCCGAAGACGCGCCCCCGCCGTTTGCGACATGACCGTCGAGACGGGACAGTGGTACCGCGGCGCGAACGGCCATTCCTGGGCGATCACGTTGCTGTCCGTTGATCCACCCAGTCAGACCGCCTGGCTTCAGATTCGCCACGGCGGTGATACGCCGCGACGGGCCGCAGGTACGGGCGATCGGCGATCGCCAACCACGTGACGGACACGGGCGGCCTGCAGACATCCGGCGATACCCCGAGCGAAGGACGAGCGATGAGTGATTCTGCCAAGCACATAGACCCGACTTTCGGCCGACCGGAATGCCACCCGGGCGCGGCCGCGCCCTCGGGAGCGCCCTTGCCCAAACGGATCTGGGCCGACGGGCCGCACGGCGACGGGCCCGTCACGTTCACGTGTTCCTACCAGTCGCAAGGCGACTGTCATGCGGCGACGCTGTGGGCGACGGCGGACGGGGACTTCGAGGTCCGCCTAAACAATGTCGAGATCGGCGCGGTCCAACCGAATCCTCTGGCCAGGTGTCTGGTCCGTTTTGACCTGAGCGGAATGATCAAGCAGGGCGTCAACACCCTTGCCATCGCCGTCGAGCCCTTTGGGTCGGGACCTCATTGCATGATGGCCGTCATGGACGCCGAGGTGGATACCCAGGTCCTCCGTGTGGTCAGCGACGAGACCTGGTCGGTTCGGACGGGCAGTTCCTCGACGGCCCCGGTCGCCATCGTCGGCGCGATCGGTGCCGAGCCCTGGGGAGCTCCCGCCGGCGGGCCGGACGACCTGTATCGCGGGAGCTTCGGTGATCTCCGGCTTCTTCCCTTGCCCGTTCGCCGGATCGTGTCATCCGATGCGGGAACGGGCCAGATCCATAACATCGAGGCCATCCTGAGCGATGGCGAGAACGCTGCCACCATCGAGACGGGTTGCGATACCCCCGTCCATCCGCCGACCGTCGACCTGTCCGCAGGCTGGCGCTACTCGCACCTCCGGCGGGAGTTCGAGAACCAGCAGTTGCTGACGTGGTTGACGGACGTTCGTTCGGGCCGTCCGACCGTCCTGATCGACTATGGTCTGGAGCTCAACGCTCGACTGCGGATCGAGCTGGCCGAGCCCGCCAATGCTACGATCGCGGTCATCACCGACGAGACGCCGCAAGCCGTTGACGGCTACGACACCGCCTTCTGCCAGGTGCTCCACTTCGACGACGCACGGACGGCGACGACCGAGGTCACGGGCATGCGCTACGCCCGTTTGGTATTCCTGTCCGCTGACCGGCCGGTCCAGGTCCGAGCAGTCTCGGCCGAGATGGTCTACTACCCGGTGGCGTACCGTGGCGGCTTTGACTGCAGCGATCCGCTGTTGACGCGGATCTGGCAGGTGAGCGCCTATACGCTG
Source organism: uncultured Planctomycetales bacterium (assembly GCA_964390905.1). Lineage (GTDB taxonomy): Bacteria > Planctomycetota > Phycisphaerae > UBA1845 > JAFGLZ01 > JAFGLZ01. Next base: position 44,292 of record CAYMLO010000043.1, read on the forward strand.
CACGCCTGCTTGCAGGACTACGTGTGGGACGGCATCAAACGGGATCAACTGCCCTGGATGGGCGACGCGCACTTGGAACATCTGGGGGTCTACTGCGCGTTTGGCGACGTGGAGCTGCCCCGCCGGACCCTGGAGTTCCTCCGCTGGCACGGCCCGCCGGAGACGTCCATCAACGGCATCGACGGCTATACCATGTGGTGGGTCATCGGGTTGTACGACTACTTGCTGTTCACAGGCGACCGCGCGTTCGTGAACGATCAGCGGGATGCCCTTCGCGAGCTGATGGAGTCGATCGACGCGATGGTCGAGGGCGGCCTGTACCGCGGAAAGTCGCCCTTCATCGATCACGCGCCCATCGTTGGCGACGAGCAGAACGGTCACGTCGCCGGCACGCAGATGCTGCTGTTGCAGGCCTTGAAGCACGGGTCCCTGCTCCTCGGGGTCTTGGGCGACCCGACCAACGCCATCCGGTTTGGTGAGGTCGCCGAGCGCGTTCGCGCCGCCGCGCTGTCACGGTATTGGCGGGAGGATGCGGGGGATTTCGGGCCCCATCGTCAGGTCAACGCGCTGGCCATCTACGCCGGGGTGGCTGACGAGGCACAGGCCCGTTCGGCCGCCGAACGTCGCCTGGCCGACGGGACCGGCAATCCCATGACCACGTGGCTGCACTACCACCTGTTCGAGGCCCTCGCTCAGGCCGGGATGCATCAGCAGGCCCTGGATATCATGCGGCGCTACTACGGTGCCATGCTCGACCACGACGCCACGACCTTCTGGGAGACCTACGACCTGGACTGGCAGGGCCCGGACGTCCACCGCCAGGCGACGACGTTCGCCAGCTACGGCGGGTACCGGATCAGCCTGTGTCATGGATGGGCAGCCGGGCCGCTGCCGTGGTTGTCCGGTCAGGTGTTGGGCGTCTGGCCGCAGCGCCCGGGGTTCTCGAACTGCCGCATCCAGCCCAGGCCCCTCGACCTGAAGTGGCTCAGCGGCAAGGTCCCGACCCCGCACGGGGAAATCTCCGTCGAGGCCGAGCGCGATCCAGCCGGCTGGCGGCTCGCCGTCGACGTCCCCGCCGGCATCCGGCCGAACCTGGACGTGTCATACATTGATCCCTTGGTCGGTCTGACGTTGAACGGCCAGACGGTGGAGCTGGCATGATATCCCCCCGACAAGAACGTGCACCGATGCGAATCCTGGTCACCGCCGGGCCGACGCGCGAGTTCTTCGACACGGTTCGATTCATCTCGAATCCCTCATCGGGCAAGATGGGCTATGCCCTGGCGCGAGCGGCGAGACGGCGCGGGCACGACGTGGTCCTCGTCAGCGGTCCGGTGGCGTTGAAACCCGTCGAGGGCGTCGAGATGGTGCACGTCGTGTCGGCGGCCGAGATGAGCTGCGCCTGCAAGGATGCCTTCGCCGGCTGTGACGCGGTGGTCATGACGGCGGCCGTCTGCGATTACCGCCCGGAGTACCGGCTGGATCACAAGCTCAAGAAACGGGCCCGGATGCGGCCCATGAAGCTGTTGCCCACGGAGGACATCCTGGGCGCCCTGGGCCGGCGAAAGGGCCGGCGCGTCCTGATCGGGTTCGCCATGGAGGACCATTCCGCCCGCCCGAACGCCGAGAGCAAGCTTCGCCGCAAGCGCCTGGACGCCATCCTGCTCAATGGGCCGGAGAACATCGGCGGAAACCGGGCCAGCATGGAACTGCTGCTCGCTGGCGGAGAATGGGAAACCTGGCCTGCTGCCAGCAAGAACACCCTTGCCACACGCGTCATTCAACTGACCGAGCGTCTGGTGGCCGAACGCCGGACGTGAGTCGTGTCCCCCCTCAATCCTCGTAGAGTTCGTCGATCTGCTGGATGTAGCGTTCGAGGGCCTTTCTACGGCGGATCTTCATACTGGGGGTGAGCAAGCCGCTTTCCACGGTGAACGGCTCGGGGATCAGGACGAACTTGCGGACGTGCTCCCACGAGGCGAGATTCTTCAGGGCTTCGTCGATGTACGACTGCATGATTCCGATCAGCACGGGGTCTTTCACCGCTTCGGCGTTCGGCTTCCGCTCCAGCCCCATCTGGCCAAACAGCTTATCGACGGCCAGCCACTCCGGGACGATCAGGGCGGACAGGAACTTCCGGCGGTCGCCGATGACCATGCATTGATCGATCAGCGGGACCTGCGACAGCTCCGATTCGATCAGCTGCGGGGCGATGTTCTTGCCCGCGCTGTTGACGATCAGGTCCTTCTTGCGGTCGGTGATGACCAGGAATCCCTCGTCGTCAATGTGGCCGACGTCTCCGCTGTGGAGCCATCCGTTGACGATCGTCTGGGCCGTGTCCTCCGGCATGTTCCAGTAGCCCCGCATCACATGCCGTCCGCGGATGAGGATTTCGCCATCTTCATCGATCTTGATTTCGGCCTCGGGCAGGGGCGTGCCCACCGTTCCAGTGCGATAGCGCTGGGGCAGGTTGTATGACGTGATGGCCGAGGTCTCCGTCAGGCCGTAGCCCTCCAGAAGCATGATGCCCGCGTCAAGGTAGACGTTCGAAATGGCCCCGGGCAGCGGCGCGCCGCCGCTGATCAGCCACTCCAGCCGTTCGCCAAAGAGCTCGCGGAGCTTCTGCTTCTGTTCGGCCGGCGGGAGCATGCTGGTGGCGGCGAAGATTTTCTCGAAGATCCGCGGCACCGCCGTCATCCACTGCGGCCGGATCTCGGCAATCCGCTGGACCAGCGTCTCGTGGCTTTCGGCCAGGCCTATGCGCAGGTTGCTCATCAGCATCCCGAAGTGATCGGCCATTCGCCCGAAGCTGTGACTCAGCGGCAGCCAGCTCAGCAGCACGTGCCCGGGACGAAACTGCAGCGATGCCCGCACGCGATCACACAGAAACAGGATGTTGTCATGGGTTAGCATGACGCCCTTGGGCAGGCCCGTCGTCCCGCTGGTGTAGATGATGGTGGCCAGATCGTCCCGCGAGACGGCCCGCTCACGCTGGAGTTGCTCGTCGCAGGTTCCGTCGGACGCCTTCATCCCGCGCTCGACGAGGTCGCCATAGGCCACCACTTCCTGCTTGCCAGGCCAGCTGACCGAATCGAACATGATGACCCGCTCGACGCTGTCGAGTTGGTCAACGACACCCGCCATCTTGTCCGCCTGCTCCTGGCTAGAGATCAGGAGCGTCTTGGAGCCGGAGTCCACGATCTCGTGCCGGCATTGCTCGCCCGTCAGCGCGGCGTGCAGGGGCACGGACACACCACCGGCTGCGAGAATGGCCAGATCGCCCACCCGCCATTCGTAGCGGTTCTCGCTGAGCAGCGCGACGTGGTCCCCGTGGGCCACGCCCAGCTCGATCATTCCCCGGGCCAGGCCCAGAACGTCGGCATGATACCGGTCCCAGGTCACGTCCAGGAACTTCTGGCCGTTGGACACGCTGTACAGGGGATTGCCGCCATGCTGACCCGCTTGCCGCCGCAGCATGGCCGGCAGATTCGGATCGTCATCGTTGAACGGCGCTAGCTCGATTCTCCCCAGGCATTCGCGCGGAACCGCTTGTACGTCGCCCATGAACGTTACCCGCCCTCTCAGTCAGAAGTGCATACACACACCGCCCCCGCCCGCCTGTCGGACAGACACAGTCCTTCCCCCCCCCCGTCGAACGGCGCTTGTTTCGGCGATGCGCTGTCCAGCGGCGCCGGGCCTAGCAGGCCTCGACGACCGTCGCCTCGCCCATGCCGCCCCCGACGCACAGCGTCGCCATCCCAAGCTTCTTGCCGTCTTGCATCATGCGGTGGATCAGCGTCACCATGATCCGGGCGCCGCTGGACCCCAACGGATGCCCCAGGGCGATCGCCCCGCCCCGCGTGTTGACCTTGTCCGGATCGAAGTTCGTCAAGCGGAGGACGGCCAGGCTCTGCGAGGCGAAGGCCTCGTTTAGCTCGATCGCGTCGAGGTCATCGACGCTCAGGCCGGCACGCTCCAACGCCTTCGGCGCCGCCTTGGCCGGTCCGATCCCCATCTCGCACGGCTCGACGCCCGCCACTGCCATCGACCGGATCTTGACCTTCGGCGTAAGGCCCAGCTCTTTGGCCTTGTCCTCCGACATCATCAGCAACGCCGCCGCCCCCACGCTCAGCGGCGAGCTGTTGCCCGCCGTCACCAGGCCCCCCTTCGGGTTGAAGGCCGGCGGTAGCTTGGCGAGGGTCTCCAGGTTCGTGTCCGGGCGAATCGTCTGGTCCACCGTGAAGAGCCTACGGTGCCCATCCGCGTCCAGCCCCCATGTCGGGACCACTTCTTCTTTGAAGAGGCCCTTCTCGGTCGCCTCATGCGCCTTGGTGTGCGACCCGTAGGCGAACTCGTCCTGCTCTTGTCGGGTGATGAAGTACTTCATGGCCACGTACTCGGCCGTGATCCCCATCATCATTGCCGCCCGGAAGCTCTTGTAGAACATCCTTGGGCTGGGATTGGCATCCTTGTCCATCGGGTAGTGATGCATGTGCTCCAGCCCGCCGACGATGTGAATGTCCTCGCATCCGGTCATGATCGCCCGCGCCGCCGAGTTGACGGCCGTCAACCCCGACGCGCACAGCCGGTTCACCGTCGCCGCCGCCGTCTCGACCGGCATGCCCGCCATCAGCGAGATCGCTCGGCCCACGTTGAATCCCTGCTCGCTCTGCTGCTGGACGCAACCGAAGTAGACGTCCTCCACGATATTCGGATCGATGGCCGTCTTCTTAAGCAAGCCCTTCACCACGTGAGTGCCCAGATCGTCCGCCCGGACGTTACGATAGTAGCCGTCGTTCGGGCGGGCGCTGCCGACCGGGCTCCGAACACCGTCGATGATCACTGCCGTTTTCACGTTGGGGCCTCCTGAAGCTGCCTTGAGTTTCTTATTGGCTTACCTGAGCGTCAGCGTTCCCCTAAGCCCCGAGCCGCGGTATCCGCAGTCTCGCGGAGAACATGAAGCACAGTCCTAGTTCTCGTAGAATCCCTTGCCCGACTTGGCCATCTCCTTGAGCATCTCGGGGGCCTCGAACCGCTTGCCCAGCGGCGCGAGCTTGTCCAGCTTGTCGACGGTCGTCTGGGCGCCGATCGCGTCGGCCCAGCGCAGGAGCCCGCCGCGGAACGGCGGGAACCCGATTCCGAAGATCAGCCCGAAGTCGACGTCCTCGTGCTTTCGGACGATGTTGTCCTCGATCAGCCGGCAGGCCTCGGCCAGCATCGACAGGAACAGCCGATCGAGGATCGTGTCGTCGTCGATCGCTTCGGTGCTCTTCCGACCGATTTCCTCGATGAGCTTGTCGATCACGCCGTCCGGCTTGCCGCGCTTCTTGCCCCGCTTCTCCTCATAGGCCATGAACCCGGCGTTCGACTTCTGGCCGAGTCGCCCCATGTCGACCAGCTTGGGCACCAGCGTCGCCGGCTGAGCCCGGTCGCTGTAGGCATCGGCCAACACGCCGCCCGCGAACTTCGCCACGTCCAACCCCACCATGTCCGCCAGCGTGACCGGGCCCATCGGCATGCCGAACTTCGTGACCAGCTTGTCCAGACGCTGCATGTCGACGCCTTCCTCGATCATCAGGACGGCCTCGTTCATGTACGGCAGCAGCACCCGGTTGACCAGGAACCCCGGACAGTCGTTGACGACGATGGGTTTCTTGCCGATGGCCTGGGCCTGAGCGACGATCGTTGCCACCGTCTCGTCCGACGTCTTCTCGCCGCGGATGATCTCCACGAGCTGCATCCGATCGACCGGGCTGAAGTAGTGCATCCCGACAAACTTGTCCGGCCGCTTCAGGTCCTTGGCCATCCGCGTGATCGAGATCGTCGAGGTGTTCGAGGCGATGATGGCATCCTCGCTGAGGATGTCCTCCAGCTCCTTGAAGGTCGCGACCTTGATGTCTTCCTTCTCGACGATGGCCTCGATGACCAGGTCGCAGTCCTTCAGAACCCCCTTGTCCGTCGTCGTGCGGACCTTGGAGAGCGAATCGGCCATCTCCTCGTGGGTCATCCGGCCGATTTTGACCCGGCCTTCCATGGGCTTGCGGACCCGCTTCAGGCCGGCGTCGATCAGTTCGTCGTTCAGGTCCCACAGCGTGACGTTGAAATCCCTGCGAACGTGGGCGAAGGCGATCCCCGCGCCCATCAAGCCGCCGCCGAGCACCCCGACCCGGCCGACCTTCCGGGCCTTGATCGATCTGTCGTCGACGCCCGTGTCCTTTCGGACAACCTGGTCCATGAAGAAGATGCTGATCAGGTTCCGGCTGATGTCGCTGCCGATCAGCGGCACGATGGCCTTGATCTCCTCCTTCAGCCCGTCCTGCAGCGACTGGTTGCACCCGTTCCGCATCGCCTCCAGCGCCGCGATCGGCGCGGGGTACTGGCCCTTCGTCTGGCCGAGCAGATAGCCTCGGAAGACCTCGAAGCTGAACATCATGTTGTCGTCGCTCAGCCCCATCGGCTGCTCGCGACGCTTGCGCTCTTCCTTCCAGTCGCTCAGTTCGTGGGCCATTTCGATCACGCGAACGGCCTCGTCGAGCATTTCTTCGGCCGGCACCACTTCCCAGGCCAGGCCCAGGTCGACGGCCTTTTCGGCGCTGATGTTGTTGCCCCCGCAGTTCATCTCGAGGCCCTGATCGATCCCGACCAGCCGCGGCAGCCGCTGCGTGCCGCCCCACCCGGGGATGATGCCGATCTTGACCTCCGGCGCGCCCAGCTCGGTCCGCGAGCTGTCCGACACGATCCGGTAGTCGAAGGCCATCGAGCACTCGAGCCCGCCGCCCACGCACATCCCGTCGATGGTCGCCACCGTCGGGAAGGGCAGCCGGCTGATCCGCGTGAACAGGTCATGTCCTCGCTGGCAAAAGCCGCGGACCATGTCCTTATCTGCCCCCACCGCCGCCATCAGTTCCTTCAGATCCGCCCCGGCGATGAAGTTGCCTTCCTTGCCGCTCCGGAACACCAGGCCTCGCAGGTCCGACTGCTTCTCGACCTTGTCCACGGCCGCTTCCAGGGACTCCAGGTTCGCCTGGTTGAACGTATTGACGGGCTTGTCCGGCGTGTCGAACGTCATCACCGCGATCTTGTCGTCTCGGATCTCCACCGTCACCGCAGAGCCGGCATCAGAGGTGGCCATCATGCCTCCTTTCAGCTAGTGCGAACTAAGTATTGAGCCCATGGCCTCAGACATGTCTGAGTCTCAGTTGCTGCCATGACGCAAGTTATGATTATAGGGGACCTGTGATAATACTGCAAGGGGCTGTTGGTAATCACTAACTTGCTGCGCCCTGCCTGCGGGAACGGACGCGGCCCCGGCAGACCCGCTTGATCATCAAACCCCCGCAGTCAGGCGAACGATCGTCTCCAGGGAGTCGACCCCGTCCCCTGTGGCGAAGAAGCCGATGAACTTGCAGACGCCGACGGCGATGCTGGCGGCCTGGTAGAGGGCAGGGACGAACGTTTCTATCTTCTCGAGCAGTTCGCCGGTGGTCAGGAACAAGACCGAGACGACGCTGACGAACATCATGGTCGCCCAGAAGGCGGCCAGCATCGCGCCGACCGTGTCGACGTGCCTGCCGAACTCGACCGCGTAACCGCCGGCGAACGACCGGGCCGGCGTGCGAAAGGCCACCCAGACCGCCGCAAACAGGAACAGCATGCAGACCGTGCCCTTCTGCGGGTGCTCCCATGGTACGAGCACCGCCACGTTGCCGGCGTAGGCCAACGCCGCTACGCCGCTGAACGTCACGCCGAGCGCCTCGCATAACGCCAGGTACAGTCCGTAGGGCCGGGCCTGCCACGCGATCAGGAGACCGAGCACGACGGCGATCAACAAGACCATGATCGCCTCCCCGGCCTGTGCGGGCAGCGTTCGCATGGCTCACGTGGTGACACGCAGCACCTCCTCGACGGTGGTCACGCCCTCCAGGACCTTCTCCATGCCGCGTTGTCTCATGCTGACGACGTCCTCGGCCCGGGCCTGTGCCTGAATGGTGCCCAGCGACGGCTTCTTCATCAGGAGCTGGCCGATCTTGCGACTCAGCGGCAGGATTTCGAAGATGCCGGTTCGCCCCAGGTACCCGGTCCCGTCGCAGACCTTGCACCCGACCGCGACGTTGATCTTGCCCGTGGCGATCTGTCGTCGGGCGGCTTCTCGGCGGAGCTTCGCGGAGATCTTGGCGGCGGCCTTGCATGACGGGCACAAGACGCGCACCAACCGCTGCGACATCACGGACGTCAACCCGGTCGTGACCAGGAACGGTTCGATGCCGAAATCGAGCAGCCTCGCCAGCGCCGTCGGCCCGTCGTTGCTGTGGATGGTCGAGACGACCAGGTGACCGGTCTGTGAGGCCTGCAGGGCGGTTTCGGCCGTCTCGGCGTCGCGGATCTCACCGAGGAGGATCACGTCTGGGTCCTGCCGTAGGATGGATCGCAGGCCGCTGGCGAACGTGATGCCGGCTTTGACGTTGACCTCCGTCTGGCTGGCGTGCTCGAGGGGGTACTCGATGGGGTCCTCGATGGTGACGATGTTCCTGCCCGACTCGCAGAGCAGGTTCAACGCCGCGTAGATGGTGGTTGTCTTGCCGCTGCCCGTCGGGCCGGCGATCAGAAGCATCCCGTCGCTCCGCCGCATGAAGTTGGCGATCTGGTCGGCGCCGCCGGTGTTGATGCCCAGGTTGTCGATGTCGCGCAGCCCCGTTTGGACGTCGAAGATCCGCACGGCGATCTTCTCGCCGTAGAGCGTGCCGGCCGTCGCCGTGCGGAACTTGATCTCCCGATCGGGCATCTTGCCGATGAAGGCGCCGTCCTGCGGGCGGCGTTTCTCGCTGATGTCGAGTCGGGAGGCCACCTTCAGGCAGTTGACGACGGCCGTGCCCTGTTCGGCCGGAAGCCGCGTCACGTCGTGCAACAGCCCATCCACGCGGTACCGGACCAGATGGATGTCCCCGATCCTCGGATCGATCAGGACGTCGGAGGACCGCCGCTCCATGGCCTCGTAGATGAGCCGCTTGGCCATCTCCAGCGTGTCGTCGCGGGGCTTGAACCGGCCGCCGACCGATCCGACGGGGGCGCCATCGCTGGTGCACAGCTCGAGGGGGACTTCCTTCGTCGGTTGGGCCGGTCCGGACCCCTGTCCCCAGGTCAGGTAGCCCAGGAACGTATCGAGCTTCTCCTGAGCCTTCGGGTTGCGCCGTGCGATCTCGAGCCCGGCCAGTCCCAGCGGACCCAGGATCAGAAGCAGCAGGTTGACGACGGGTTTCTGCTCGGCAGTGACGACCGAACGGTGTTGGGTCCACGTCGTACAGTAGAGACACGCCAGGACCCAACCGAAGACGATGACATACCCGATCGGTGAGATGGGCGGCGACTGCGATGCGTCCGACGGTGAAGGCGCCGGAGCACTCGTCAACACGGGGGCAGGACGGGATGTGCTCTGGGCGGCATGGGTTGCAGGTGCGACAAGCGCCAACGCCAACGTGAAACCCACGGCCACACCTGCCCAGATGCGCATACGCCTCCCCTATTCCTTGGTCCGGCGAACCCGGATGGTCGTCCGGCCGATGGAAATCACGTCTCCCGAGATCACCTCCCGCTCCCGGATCAAGCGATCGTTGACCCTCGTGCCGTTCTGACTGTTGAGGTCGGTCACCATGATGCGGTTCTCGACCAGCTCGATGCGGACATGCTGTCGGCTGGCCTTGTTGTCTCTGAGACTGATGTCGGCTTCCCGGCTCCGCCCGATGACAACGGGTTTGCGGTGCAGCCGGAAGACGCGTTCTCGGTGCTTGGGCTCGACGATCTCGAGCCTCACCACCTCGCCTTTCGACGCCTTGGGCCGCCGCTCCTTGGGCGCCGGGGCCGTCTCGGCGTCTTCGTCCAAGGCGGGCTGTGGGTCCAATGGCGTCGTGTCGTCGAGCGCCGGAGCGGGCTGGTCGTCGGGCGGGGGGTGGAATACATCATCGAAGGTGTCGCCTTCGGTTCCCTCCTCGTCGCTCGAAGCGCCTTGACGGGACATCGACTTGCTCTGCCCGTCCAGCTCCCGAATCATCAGCTCGATGAACTCCGGATCGAGCTTTGCGACGATGGATTCGTCTTCGGGCATAGCAGCTTCCCAGGCGGACCGGACTCGAAACGCCCATTCCCTGTAGAAGGATAGCCCACCGATCGCCCTGCAGCAACGGGCTTTCTGCTCTTGCGGGGCAAAAGCTATTTTCCGATGCAGAACTTCTCAAACACCCGCCCGAGCAGTTCGTCGGTCATGACCTGACCGGCGATCTGGCCCAGATCGTCCGCAGCTTGGCGGAGCTCTACGGCGATCAGCTCGGCTGCGTCGAGGGTCTCGGTCAGATCGGCAGCGATGGCAATGGCTCGGTCGATGGCGTCCGCGGCGGCACTCAGGGCGGCCCGATGCCGACTGTTGAGCGTAATCAGCTCCGCACCGGGGTCGATGCCTTCGGCGTGGAGCGTCCGCTCGATGTGTGCGATGACCTCATCGCATCCCGAGCCGGTCCGAGCGCTGACGGGCAGCACCAACGCGTGGCGGGGCGGACAAACCTGTTCGAGACGCTCGGCCAGCTGGCCGGGGTCGACCAGATCCGTCTTGTTGGCCAGAACGATCAGCGCGCGGTCGGGCAGGTCGTTGAGCAGGTCGAAGTGCGGGCGAACCGGCCGTTCGCTCAGGTCAATGACGAACAGGATGAGGTCGGCTTGCCGGGCGGCTTCGTGAACCGCCGAACTCGCCAACCGGTCGATGAACGTCTCCGTCCGCCCGAGGCCGGCGCCGTCGACCAGCGTCGCTTCGCTGTGGCGCATCTCCAGCGGCGCGGTCAGCACGTCGCGGGTCGTCCCGGGCAGGGGCGAGCAGATGGCCCGGTCCAGACCGCTCAAGCGGTTCAGCAAGCTGCTCTTGCCCGCGTTCGCCGGGCCGAGGAGCATCACGCGCGGCAAGGTCTCGATCCGCTCGGCCGACAGGGACGAGGCCAGCAGTCCGCGGACGTCCTCGACGATGGCTCCCAGACGCCGACGGAGATCGCCCGGGCGGATAAAGTCGATCGGCTCCTCGGCGAAGTCGATGTCGGCCTCGACCAGCGCCAACACGTCGGCCAGTCGATCCTGCAGCGCCCTGGCGTGCGTCGACAGAACGCCGTGGAGTAGCCGTTCGCCGGCGCGGAGCTTGGCGTCGGATTCGGCGTGGATCAGCGCGGCCACGCCCTCCACTTCGCTGAGGTCCAGCCGGCCGCTGAAATACGCACGGGCCGTGAACTCGCCCGGCTCGGCCAGTCGGGCGCCGTGACCGAAGCAGTACCGCAGCACGAACGACAAGACCGGCGGCGACCCGAGCGTGTGAAGCTCGACGATGTCCTGCGTCGTGTAGCTCCGCGGTCCCCGGAAGACCAGCGCCTCGGCCGGGACGGTCGGGACGGATTCGGGCGGGGACAACGCCAGCCGGCCCGTGCAACAGCTGTGTCCCGGGCGGCCCGACAGCGGGGGGGGGGCGTTCGGAGTGAACAACACATCGGCGATGCCGATGGCCTGCGGTCCGCACAGCCGGACGATACCGCGCGGACTGTGACCGATAGCCGACGAGATCGCCGCAATCGTGTCATCCAGCACGTTGAACATGACTGGCTGCTCCCCTATGGGTGCCATCATATCGTTCGGCGCAACCGTCCGGTAGATTCCAACCGGACCAGACCGGTGATATGCTGGTGCACCTGGGGGAGATGAGAGACCGAGGCAAGCGCCATGAAGATCTTCGTGCCAGGACGCGTCTGTCTGTTCGGCGAACACAGCGACTGGGCGGGCGGATACCGCCGAATCGACAGCCGGATCGAGAAGGGCTACACGATCATCACCGGCACCAACCAGGGCATCCACGCGAACGTCGAGCCCCACCGGGACAAGCTGATTCTCCGGTCCACCGATTTCGACGGCACGTCGATCGGGCCGTTCGAGGCCCCCATGGAACTCGGCGCCCTGCGCGCCGAGGCGGAGCGCGGCGAGTTCTTCAGCTACGTGTGCGGCGTCGCCTACCAGATCGCCACCCACTATCACGTTCGAGGTCTAGAGATCGACAACTACGCCACCGATCTGCCGATCAAGAAGGGCCTGAGCAGCAGCGCGGCGATCTGCGTGCTGGTCGCTCGTGCCTTCAACCGCATCTACGATCTCAAGATGACCATCCGCGGCGAGATGGAGCATGCCTATCAGGGCGAGATCGTCACGCCAAGCCGGTGCGGCCGGATGGACCAGGGCTGTGCCTATGGCGATCGGCCGATCATGATGACGTTCGACGGTGATCGGCTCGACGTCGACGAGCTACCGCTACGGGGCGAGTTGTTCTTCGCGCTCGTCGATCTCTGTGCGGGCAAGGACACGATGGAGATCTTGGCCTCGTTGAACCGCTGCTTCCCGAGCGCGGCCGACGAGCTCCAGGCGGCCGTGCAGGAGTACCTCGGGCTCATCAACAAGCGGATCGCCCACGAGGCGCGGGAGGCCATCATCCGCAATGACGCCAAACGCATCGGCGAGCTGATGGTGGAGGCCCAGTCGCTGTTCGATCGGCACCTGGCGCCGGCCTGTCCGTCGCAATTGACCGCGCCCGTTCTGCATCGCGTGTTGAGCTACGAGCCCATCCAGCCACACATCTGGGGCGGCAAGGGCGTCGGCAGTCAGGGCGACGGGACCGCGCAGTTCATCTGTCGCAGCCAGGAGGATCAGGACCGCGTCGTCGAGCTGATCGAGTCCGGCCTGAAGATGCCCTGTCTCAGGCTCGTCCTTCGGGCGGCGCAGAAGGTCCGCAAGGCGGTCATCCCGGCGGCAGGCTTCGGGACGGCCCTGTATCCGGCCAGCAAGGCCACCAAGCGGGAGCTGTTGCCCGTCATCGACCGGAACGGCGTCGCCAAGCCCGCCATCCTGACCATCATCGAGGAGGCGGTTGCCTCGGGGATCGAGGAGATCTGCGTGATCGTCCAGCCCGACGACGAGCGGTTCTTCGAGGAGCTGCTGACCCGACCGATTCGCGTCGAGCAGTTGAACCAGCTACCCCAAGAGCAGCGAGAATACGAGGCCCGGTTGATGGACCTGGGTCGGAGGATCACCTTGGTCCGACAGGAGGTCCAGGATGGATTCGGCCACGCCGTCTACTGTGCCCGCCAGTGGGTGGGCAACGAGCCGTTCCTGCTGATGCTCGGCGATCATGTCTACGCCTCCGACACCGACGTGCACTGCGCGCGTCAGCTCCTCGACGCCTACGAGGCGCACGGCAGCAGCGTCGTTTCGCTCCGCCGCACCCCCGGCCCCCAGGTCTCTCACTACGGTGCGGTGGCGGGTGCCTGGCGGGACGAGAGGCTGCTGGAGGTCAGCGAGTTCGTCGAGAAGCCGGACGTGGATCATGCTCGCCAGCACCTTCGCGTCGAAGGCCTGGGCGAGGATGAGTACCTGACCATCTTCGGGCATTACGTGATCCGACCGGCCGTGTTCGACATCCTGCAGGAACACATCGAGCACAATCTCCGCGAGCGCGGCGAGTTTCAGCTCACTGCGGCGCTCGATCGTCTCCGTCAGACGGACGGCTTCCTGGGGCTTCTCGTTCAGGGGCAGCGGTTTGACGTCGGCGATCCCGACTCGTACCTGGCCACGCTCAATGCCTGGCGACAGTTGTAGGGCCCGCGTTTGGGTGTATTGATCCCGTCCTGACAACGGACTATGTTTGGCGCGAGATCACCATGACGCGATTCGGCGAAGCGGCTCACTGCGCGCGGTGAGCGGGTACCGCAAGACCAGGTCCTTGTCACATGGCGTCGACATTCTCAACGGCGGGCAAGATCATCTCGGGACGCGGCGCGTTGGACGCCCTGACCCCGACGGTGGCCGAGCTGGGACGTACGGCCCTGCTGATTACGGGTCGGCGGGCGATGCGACAGTCGGGGCTCACCGATCGGGCCGTCCGCGCTTTGGAGGCAGCCGGGTGCGGCGTGGCGCTCTACGAGCGGGTGCCCCCGGAGCCCACGTTGGCCTGTGTCGATGCCGCCCGACGGGTCTGTCGGCAGGGGGAAGCGGACGTCGTTGTCGGGATGGGCGGGGGCAGCGCCATCGACGTTGCCAAGGCGGTCGGCGGGTTGGCACACGCCGAGGCCGACACCGCTGCGTTCTATGCCGGTGAGGCCCTGCCCGATCGAGCCCTTCCGATCGTGGCCATTCCCACGACGGCGGGCACGGGGGCGGAGGTCACGCGCAACAGTGTGCTGGCCGATCCCGACGGGCCGACCAAGCAGAGCATTCGCGGCGACGGGCTGATGCCCGCGGTGGCCATCGTCGATCCCGACCTGACTGTTTCGATGCCGCCCGACGTCACCGCGCGGAGCGGCATGGACGCCCTGACCCAGGCCATCGAGTCCTACTGGTCCATCCACGCCATGCCCACAACCGAAGCGCTGGCCCTCCACGCCATCGAGCTGATCAGCGGCCACCTGGTCACCGCGTACCAGACCGGCAGCGACCTGCCCGCCCGCGAGGCGGTGATGTATGGCAGCCTGATGGCTGGCATGGCGTTCGCCAACTCCCGACTCGGTGCCGTCCATGGCCTGGCCCATCCGCTGGGGATCCGCTACCACGTCGCCCACGGCGAGGTCTGTGCCATCCTCCTGCCCCACGTTATGCGGCTGAACCGTCAGGCGGCCCCGGACAAGTACGACCGGATCAGCCACGTCGTCGGTGGCGACGCGGCCGACGTTGCTGCCGGACTTCTGATCAAGCTGGGCCTGCCGACCACGCTGGCGCACGTGGGTCTCCTGCGAGCCGACTTCGAGGCCATCGTCGCCGAATCGATGCCGTCTGGTTCACTCAAGGCCAATCCGAAACCCGTCACCGAGGCCGATTTGATGACCATTCTGGACGCCTTGTCTTGATCGGTTGCACAGAGCCCGACCGACCGGGTGCGGAGCAGCGCCTCCATTTCCCCACATAACAGTCTGCTCAGGAGATCCGACCCATCAGGAATCACACGCCCGACCGCTTGACCCGCCGCCGCAGGTTTCGTAGCGTCAAGTCAGTCGGCTGTATCGATCAAGACCATGGCTGAGCCGCAACCCGAGAGCCCGAACGCATCTGGCGACCCCTCCCCGGTCGCCCCCTCCCCTCCGGCGGCCGAACGGCGTGGAGTCGTCAGGAGTCCGAGCCCGCTAAACCTGAGCTTGGGCGTTCAAGTGGGGGCGCTGCTGGGTGTGAGCCTGTTCGCGGGGATGTACAGCCTGTGCGCGCATGAGCTCCGGATCGCCGCGACGATTTTCTTGACGGGCATCGTGCTCGGCCTGGTCGGCTGGATCGTCGCCGTGCTGACGACGGACACCCTCCACCTGCAGCAAATGGTCCGTGGCAGGGCCGAGGATGACGTCCGGCTGGCCGGCTTCTGGCAAACCGTCTTCGACGGTTTGGGTTTGGGCCTGGGCATCTTGCTCGGGACGCTCCCCATTTCATTGGCGTGCTCCTTGTTTTACAGAGATGCAACCTTCCCCGGAATCGTCTACGCCGTCGCCGGAATCATCCTCATCGCTGTCGGCGTGGTCCGAGCCCCTTCGCTCCGCTCGCTGCCCAGTTCCGTCGCCTACGCCCTCCTGCCGGGACTCGCCGGCGTGCTGGTAGGTCACTTCGCGGGGGATTTCCTCTCCGAGAACATGATCCTGCTCCTGCCCTGAGCCGACCTTCAGCAGTGGCAGCAAAGGAGAGGACGGGGCCTACTGCCCAGATCTCGGGCATGCAGGGCGCTGTTTATTGGAGCGGCATCGGCGTCATCCGCCGCTGACGCTGCAAGCCATCCGTCTGCTCCTCGCGATTCCTCTCTGACATCCACCCAGCTAGGGTGACCGAGCACCACACACCTTTGGGCAAACCGCCGGAGTCGGGTATGATCGAGTTGGCGTCTACATGCCGCACAAGGAGGTGTGCAATGCGAGCCAGCGTCGTGACGGTGCCGATCATCCTGCTGGCGGCTGCATCGGCGCACGCCGAGATCAAGGCTATCCAGAACGTTCAGCTCGTCGCTCAGCTCACCGGAGCCAATTCCATCAACAAGACCGATGCCGTCGGGGTCGGCGGCACGGATCTGGGGCACATGGTCAACCACAAAGGCAAGACCTACTTCTTCTTCGGCGACACCTTCTCGACCGCCTTCCCCAACGACTGCAATGTGTCCGGGGCGGGCTGCTTCCGATCGAACGTCGTGGCCTACAGCACAGACACGAATCCAGCGGACGGCATCACGTTCGACGGGTGGCTGACGGGTTCCTCGGTCTGCGGACACAAGGGCTGGGCGGCCGAGATGGTCGACTCGGGGCTGTTCCCGAACTCGACCATCACGGAGATCCCCTCCGGGGCCATCAGCATCGGGAACCGGATCTACGCGTGGTTCATGTCCGTCAAGTGGTGGGGGCCGGCGGGCATATGGCTGTCCAACTTCGCCGGCCTGGCGTACTGGGAGGTGGGGGACGCGACGTTCACCGTCGTGCCCGGCTTTCAGATTCCGGCCAACAGCAACTTCGGCCAGGTCGCCGCAAGCTACCGAACCGATCTTCCGCCGGGCCAGGACAACCACTTGTACCTGTGGGGCACGCCGTCCGGGCGGCTCGGGGGCGTGAAGCTCGCGCGGGTGCTGCCCGCCTCCGTGGAAAGCCTCAGCGCCTATGAGTACTTCGGAGGTCTGGACACCGGCGGGAAGCCCACATGGATCAAGGACGAGTTCAAGGCCCCCCTCGTCGTCCCGCCCTTCGTGGGGGAGATGTCGGTCATGTACAACCAGGCCGCCGGCGCATGGACCATCGCCTACATCAACCAGTTCACCTATGCGCTCGAACTCCGGGAATCGCCGACGCCCTGGGGACCGTGGTCCAAGCCCCTCACGATCACGACCGGCCAGCAGTTCCCCGGCCTATACGGGTCCTACATGAACCCGCTCTACGTCGAGGACAACGGCCGGACGATCTACTTCACCATGTCGCTCTGGTGCCCCTACAACGTCTGGCTGGTCAAGGCGGACCTGGACGCCCGCCTCTACGTCCACCTTCCCGACATCTCGATCGATCTGGAAGAACTGAGGATCCCCAGGCCCCCCGTCGAGTGGAGGGACCCGCGGGGCCTCCTCCACATCGCGTTCGATCGACCGACCGAGGAGGCGATCCGATACAACCAGGCGACGTTCACGGCGTCTCCGGACCCCGGCCAGGCCTTCTCTCATTGGGACGGCGACGTGCCCGAGGCCCAGAAACAGGACAACCCGCTCGTCATAGAGCTGGTCCGCGACGTGAGCATCACCCCGGTCTTCGTCGAAGCGCCCGCTCGTATGAGTGGCCCCTGCCTGCCGGCAGGCACAGCCATGGCGCTACTCGCTTGCAGCGCCGCAGCGAGTCTTGCGCGTCGTCGCGATTGCCCCCTCACACCCACTCGAATCCGTACAGCTCGGCCGCGCGGAGCTTGAAGTGGAGGGTCTCGGTCTCGCCGGGTTTCTTGCCCAGCGTCGAAGCGCCCTGCCAGGTGACCGTATGAGCCAGGTGGTCGCCGACGATCGGGTCGCAGCGACTGACGCTGCGCGACGCCACACCGGTCAGGCCGACGCGGATCTCGCCGGCGCGGCGGACCTTGGCGTTGAGTCTGAGCTGTCTGCCCGTGATCTTGACGCCGAACGTGCAGAACTGGCCTTCCTCGTCCGCGACCAGCGCGGCAAGTCTGCCCTTCGGCCAGCACGCCCATCCGACCTTGGACGCGATGACGCCCGGCCAGCGGGGGTACTTGTGCGGATGCGTGTAGCCGACGAAAGGGATGGCGACGCGGTCCGGGCCCAAGGGCACGAGATCCTTTCCCGCGACGATGAACGCGCCGTCCCACCCGCCCGGATCGCCAGGTCCGATGACCGGCCCGCCGGGCACGCGGTCCCAGCGTATGCCGTCCAGGCTGGAAAGCAGGTGGATTTCCGAGGTCTGCGTGAACCGACGATACGACATCGGGAACATGAGGTGGTGTTCCGGCAGACCCGGGTAGCTGGTGCGACCGTTGGTGTAGACGTCATTGGAGAACGGCTCTTCAAGGCTCGGTGCGACGATCGGATCGACGGGCGTCCAGTGGCGGAAGTCCTCCGACTCCGCCCGGGCGACCATGCGGCGCTGCATCCAATAGAGCCGCGTATAGAGCACGTACCTGCCGAGCCACTCGTCGTAGTAGACCGTGTTGTCGGTGTCGCCCTTGTGGATCATGAGCGGCTCGGGGAGGGCCTTCCATCTCAGGCCGTCGGGTGAGACGAGTCCGAAGAGACAGTAGATGTAGTTCGCGTTGAGGCGCAGATCGCGGTGGCGAGGGTGGATCTTGCCGTACCGTTCCCAGAGCGGGCCGACGTCGGACAGGACGCGGGCGTTGTACAGGCACTTGTAGCGCTCCTCGGGCCGTCCGTGCGGGTCGACGAAGAAGAAGCCACCGTCGATGCCCGTGACGTTGGAGACCTTGACCTCGCAGACGTTCCGCCACGTCCAGGCGAACCCGTCCTTCGATTCGGCATAGCGTACGGTCACCGAACTCGCTTCGGCCTTCGAGTAGGACCCGAGATCCCTGCCGGGCGGGTAGTTCGTTTGCAGGTCCCACGATCGGTAGCGTCCGTCCTCGTTGGCCACCCGGGTCGGTAGGTTCGTGATCGGGCCCTCGTCCATGTCGACCACCCGGCTCGGCATGTTCTCGACGGGACCTTCCTTGGCGGCGGGCTTCGCGACCAGGCGGATACCACGAGGCAGGCGTCCGAGGTCGGCGACGGCGTCCACGGGCGGGTCCGGCGGCCCTGCAACCGGGAGGGGCTTGCCGTCCGGCGTCCGCCAGGACAGATCCCCGGGGTCGATGTGACGCAGGTCGGTAAAGAGGAACTGACGGGCCGGTCTGATGGTGTATCCGCCGGCCGGGTCGGGGTCCCTGGCCCAAGCGGGCCCGCCCGCAGCGACGGCGGTGCAGGAACGGTCGAGGCAGCGCGTCGCCGACAGCATCAGCGAGGAACCCACGGCCGAACAGAAATCGCGTCTTCGCATCGTTCAATGCTCCCGAGCCTTTGCGGGACCTAGGCCAAGCTCATCTGCCAGGCTCTGACGTCCTGGAAGATGCCGAGCCCGTTCTGGACGATGAAGCCCAGTCGCCGCGGCGTCGCACCGATGCCGCCGGGCGCGTACGTCGTGTTGTACGTCTGGACGAGTCTGTCATCTACGTAGAGCTCGTACATGTTCTTGCGGACGAGCAGGCGGAACGCGTGCGGCCTGTGCGGGGCAATGCCCGCCACCGTCGCGCAGCCGGGGCCGGTGATGTCTTCGAAATCGAACCGCACGTCCTTCGAACGCGTGAGCCTGCCGATCCGTGTCAGACCGTATGTTTCCAGCATGATCGCGGTGCCTTCGTGGTCGCCGTGCTCCAGGTAGAATCCGACGCCCGGCGCGACAAGTCGCCTGTCCCTGCACGTGGCCTGAATCGTGCCTTCCAGCACGACGCCCTTGTCCAGGTCGAAGGTGTTGCTCAGGGCGACGATGGCCGTGCGCACGCCGAAGTGTGCATATGAGGGCCTTTCGGGGCTCGCCTCGATCTCCATGCGATTGCCCTTGACGCGAGCGAACGCAGGCAGGCGGTGCGGCTTGGGCGATTGAGTCGCTGCGGGGGCCTGCGCCGGTTCGGCAGGATGCACCGCGAAGCATCGGCCAAGGTCGATGTCCACGGGCTTGCCCTTGAGGGTGTCGTTCCCCTTCCAGTACCCGAGGCGCAGATGCCGGCCCTGGTCCACCACGGCCTTCTTGAGCGGCGGCAGCCAGGTCTGGCCTCTTTCGTAACTGTGGCCGTCGTACATGTAGCTGCTGACAAGGAGCTCGTCGTTCGTCCGGCAGTATCTCGCCCACAGCGCGACCCACCTGCTGGAGTTCCCGCAGAGTCGGTAGGCAGCGACGTCGGGACGAAACGGTCCGGTCGGCGTATCGCCAACCAGCGTATAGACCCCGTATCCATAGGCGCCCATGTAGTTGAACCAGCCGCCGAGCAGATAGTACCTGCCGTCGATAACTTCGCAGCCGCCGACCTCCAGACCGCCCTCCTCTTTCGGGGTAGGCGGCGGACCGATCTCGCCCCAATCGATGACGGGCGGCGCCATCCCGCGCCAGTGGATGCCGTCGTTTGATTCCAGGAATCCGCCCGGAC
>CAYMLO010000044.1:0-64107 GCA_964390905.1 uncultured Planctomycetales bacterium
GACGTGGCTCGCGGCAAACTACGAGATGGTGGTCGCCGTCGTCGTCACCGTGCTGGTCCTCTGGATCCTGTTCGTCCTGCTCCGAGCGGGCGCAACCCCGCGGGAATCCACGCCCCCCGACCGAACGCCGGTCTGCGAGACCTGCGGCTATGACCTCTCGCACACGCCCGCAGACAGCCGATGTCCCGAGTGCGGCGTGCCCGTCGACGAATCCATCGGCGCCGGGGTCCGCCAGCCCACAGCCTGGGAACGCCCCGAGGGACTCCCACGACTGGGTGCCTTGGTCCGATGCGGCCTCGCGGCCGCCATCCGCCCGAGCCGGTTCTTCCGCCGAATGCAGACGCGACGCGGCCTGCCACGGGCCAGGGCCTTCATGGTTGTCCACTTCGCCCTGATCATGCTGCTCTGCCCTGCCCTGGGGTCCTGGGTAACCTGGTGGGACGGGTGGCCGGATATCTTGCCGTCAACCGCCGATTGCCTGTTCTGGGGATTATTCACGTTGTGGTGGACCTTGTCGGCGGCCTCCCTCGTAGGAATCGGGGGTCGGTTGTTTTGGAGGCAGAACATCATGCCCGGCGTGCTCAAGGTGTTCTGCTACCTGAACGGCTTGTTGATCTTGCTGGCCTTCGTCTGCGGCGTGGCGTCTGGGCCGATGACCACCCTGATCAGGACGGCGTCCATGGAACGCTGGCGGGTCGGCCGGGCCGATGCCGTCAGCGTGATCACATGGGCTGCCGTGGCCTTCGTCGTTTTGTGCCTCGTGATCCATCTGTACGTCGCCCTGAAGGGCGTCCGGCAGGTACGATATGCCAACTCGTAGCGACATCCCATCCTCTACGCGCCCCGTCGCGGCGGCGTTCGGCGCAATCCTGATGCTCTGGCTCGCGCCACGGCGGACGGCGATGCGCTGTCGGCAGACGCCGCTCTGGGCCGCCTGGTTGGCGCATCTACTCGCCTTCGGGGTGGCCCTGGCGATCACCTTCATCGGCGTCGCCTTCATGGACGCGGCCCTCTCGGCCCGCAGCCGCACGCTCATATCACAAGTGGCCTGGGACCTTCTGTGCCAGACGCTCTGGGAGTTTTGGGTGGGAACCGTAAACGTTCGCGCGGGCCTGATCCAGATCGGCATCTTCCTGGCATCGATCGAGGCGGCGTTCGTCCTCGTGGCGTTCCTGCTGATCCCACTGTCGGCACGCGATGAGCCGCTGCGGCAGACCTGCCGGCGCGCCCTGCGGACGACGTGGCTGTGGACGGGCACGGCCATTCCGTTCCTGATCGTCTTGATGCCGGTGCTCTTCGAGCTCGAGTTCCAGGCAACCGCTTGGAACAGGAGGACCCCCTGGAACGCCAACCTGGCTCAACGCCAGATGTGGCTTGACGCGCGTCCGTGGCACATCCGGCATGAAGACGACGTCATGGCCCTGGCCATCGGGATCCTCAGCTGCTGGGCCCTGGGCGTGCTGCTCCGTGCCGCCACGGCCGGACCGGAGGAGACTTCCCCGTCGCGGCCGCCTATCTGCGAGGTCTGCGGTTACAACCTATCGCACACACCCTCCGACAGCCGATGCCCAGAATGCGGCACCCCGGTCTGTGACTCGGTTCAGCCGGGCCTCCGCCAGCCGAACGACTGGGAGCAGGGACGGGGCCTTCGACCGATCAGCGCGCTGCTCAGATACAGCCTGGCCGCAGCGTTCCGCCCGCGCCGCTTCTTCCGCACGATGCAGACGCGGCGCGGCTTGGATCGGGCCAGGACATTCCTCGTCATTCACCTGGGCCTGACCGCCCTGGTCGTGCCCGTCAGCGCCATCGCGGAGGCCATCCTCGACGGAAGGCACTGGACGGACGTAAACGACGTGGGACCTCACACGCTTCTCCTCGTCCTGCTCACGTGCGTCTGGATCTTGTCGGCCGCAAGCGTCGTCGGATTTGCCTGCAGACTGTTGTGGAAACAGAACGTCATGCCCGGCGTGGCCAAGGTCTTCTGCTACCTTGCCGGGCTCTATGTCTTCCTCGCCCTCGTGTGCGGACTCTGCGTGGCACCGGCGATGGGTCTATTCTGGGTCCTCGCGTTCACCCGTCGAGGCCTGGCACCGTATGCCATCGCCGCCTGGGCCGTGTTGAGCGGCCTGTGTCTGCTCCTCTATCTGGTGCTCTGCCTGGTGGGCGTCCGCCGGATCCGGTACGCCAACTCGTAGGCCCGGGCGGGAGGGCGGGAACCTACCCGGATCCTGACCACCACAGATCACGATCGGTCGCGGACCCGGTCCTTGCGCTTTAGAACGACAAGGAGCTTGCCGGGGCCGGCGCCGTCGGTCGGCTCGAGGGGGAAGGCCACGGGGACGTAGCGGGCTTTGATCTGAGGCGCAACGTTGCGATACACGCCCGGCATCTTGGACAAGACGTAGCCGTTGCCCCGCGCCTGAGCTGGCAGCTTAGACCGGGCTTCACAGACCACGGGAATGAAGTAGGTCGGCCGGTATTTCAGGAAGTACGCGTGCGGCACGCCCTTGTCGTGCCCCGCGGTCGCTCGCCGGCGAGGCGCCTTGCGATGAGCGACCTCCGGGCTGACCAGACCGTGCGGATCGTACATGACCAGGTCGCTGTAGTACCCCGCCGCGCCGATCGCGCCGGTGACCACCGACTCGTCGGGCTTGCAGTGTTGCCGGAGGGCCCGCCCCAGTAACGTCCACCGCTTGGCGTTTGCCCGCATCGACTCCCACTGCTCGTACTCGCTGACAAGCTCTCGCTTGCCCCAGCGGAACCGGTGCTTCTCGCGGACGTCGCTCGGGACGACGTGCACGTTCCACGCGGGTAGCAGGGACAGGGCAACGGCCGCCAGTCCACAGCCGACGGCGACGACGGGTTGGGACGAAAGCCGCGCGACCAGCGCGCCGAAGAGAATCGCCACAAACGGCAGTGCAGGAACCACAAGCCGTCCCATGGCCATGAAGTCTCCACCGACCGCCACGACGTACGCAAACGTCCACAAGGTCAGAAGGACCGCATGACAGCAGATCAGCCCATCGTTGCGGTCCCGCCAGGCGACAACGGCGCCTGCGATCAGGATCGGCACGAGATGAGGCAAGACGAACAGCATGCTGAGCAGGTAATCACCGCCCCGCTCGAGCGTCATGCCCGAGAAGCCAACCTTGGCGTAGTAGGTGTTGGGCAACGGCCATTCGAAGTACGCGAGCCTAAAGCCGATCAACCCGCCGAAGGCGACGACGGTGATGACCGCGCAGAGCACGAGCGGCCCAACAGCAGCGCGGTCGCGCCGCACCATAGCGCCCAGCGCCGCCAACCCGACAAGACCCAATACCCACACGAATCCATCTGCGCGGATCAGGATCAACACGGCGCAGGCGATCCCGCCGGAAAGGCCGCCAAGCCGGTCTCGGTCGCCCAGCAGGCGCTCGAACGCCAGGAAAAGCACAAGCGTCTGTGGAAGCGTGGCCAATCCCGACGTAGCCCAGATCGCCACGGGCGGCAGCGTGACGAAGAAGAGTGCCGACAGCGTCAGCAGGGCCGACCGGAGCCCGAAACTGCGATTCAGCAGCCTCACGATCCGCCAGAGCAGGACCACGCCACAAGCGACCGAGATCACGCAGGAACAGACCGGCGCCCCCCAACCGATCGCCTCCAACGCCGCAAGGACGAGCACCCACAGGAAGTTGCTGTAGCCTTCGACGGGCGGGTCCTCGCCCACGTTGTAGCGAAGCCCATGCCCTTCAGCGAGATGCTTGGCGTATCGAAACGAGATGTACGCATCGTCACAGAGCCAGTTGAAGCGATACGTCAGGAAGGCGAAGGGCACCAGGACGATCAACGTGACCAGCAGAATCTGCTTGGGCGAACGCCCGAGGCCATGCTGTGCGGGGACCGTGGTTCGCATACGCCTCCGCTGCCAGGAATGGGTCGACCCGGACCATCGCGTCCCGAGTCAACGGGCAAGAACCGTCGTCTGCATTATCGGCGACGGTCCGCTCAGGGGGCAAGCACGCCAAAGCGCACGAACCTGTGCGTTGCATCCCCGCGAGGGTGCCGATACCCTAAGGGGCAGAGCACAGCGGAAGGGGATCGCGCTTGTTGGGAGGCCCCCGCAGTGACGGACCTTTGGACCGATACCGAAACGGCCACGCCCCTCGAGGCGGCGGACCCGCAGGTGTGGGCGGCGCTCCAAGAGGAACGACGTCGCCAGCACGTGACAATCGAGCTGATCGCGTCGGAGAACCACGTCTCGGCGCCCGTGCTGGAGGCAACCGGATCCATCTTCACCAACAAGTACGCCGAAGGCTATCCCCGCCACCGTCACTACGGGGGCTGCGACCAGATGGACCAGATCGAGGATCTGGCGCGGGAACGGGCACGCGAACTGTTCCACGCAGAACACGCCAACGTCCAACCGCACTGCGGCAGCTCGGCGAACATGGGCGTTTACATGGCCTGCCTCCGGCCCGGCGACACCGTCATGGCGTTGGACTTGGCGCAGGGCGGGCACCTGACACACGGCAGTCGGGCCAACTTCAGCGGCAAGCTCTATCGCGTCGTCAGCTACGGCGTCGACCCCGAGACCGAGCAGGTCGACATGGCTGAGATCCGCCGCATCGCCCGCGAGCACAACCCCGACCTGATCGTGACCGGGGCGTCGGCCTATCCGCGGACGATCGATTTCGAGGCCTTCGCGGAGATCGCCGAGGAGTTCGACGCGCTGCTGATGGCCGACATCGCTCACATCGCCGGCCTGGTCGCAGCCGACCTGCATCCCTCGCCCGTCAAGTGGTGCGACTTCGTGACCACCACGACGCACAAGACGCTCCGCGGTCCGCGGAGCGGCCTGATCTTGTGCAAGAAGTCCTGGGCCAGCGCGATCGACAAGACCGTGTTCCCGGGCATTCAGGGCGGGCCGCTCATGCACGTGATCGCCGCCAAGGCGGTCGCCTTCGGCGAGGCGCTCCGGCCGGATTTCCGCGCGTACCAGCAGAACATCCTGACCAACGCCCAGGCGATGTGCGAAGCGCTGCGGTCACGCGGCTTCCGATTGGTCAGCGGCGGGACGGACAATCACCTGATGATGGTCGACCTGCGGAACAACCACCCGGCCGTCACGGGCCGACACGCCGAGATATGGCTGGAACGCGCGGGCATCATCGTCAACCGCAACAAGATCCCCTTCGACGAGCGCAAGCAGTCCGAGACCAGCGGCGTGCGGATCGGGACCCCCGCCGTCACGACGCGCGGGATGGGGCCGACCGAGATGCAGGTCATCGCCGGCTGGATCGACGACATCCTGGGCGCACACGGCAATCCCATCGCCATCGAGCAAGTCCGCAAGCAAGTCGTCGAGTTGTGCGACCGGTTTCCGATCCCGCACTGACGGTTCAAAAAGGGTACAAAAAGGGACAGGCACCTCGCTGTCATGGGGTCCTTGCTCGTAGGACTATGCGTTCCCGGCTCGGAGCCAGTCCCCTTTTTGAACCAGGCGCAAAAAACAACCCCGCTCGGGGGAAGCGGGGTCCACACGGAGAGTAGATTACTGGGGAACTAAGCCTCAGCTCTCGTACGCGGGGCTTCTTTTTTTTCGCCCCGTCACCCTATTGGTAGGCCTGCCAGAACGACGGATTCAAGGGGAAATCCGGACAAATCGCAAATCGCCGTCGCCCCGCCTGTGTCGACCCGCAGCCCCGTCGACCTGGGCGAAGCGGAGCCAATACAACCATTTCTAAAATAACCACTTACAAACAGGATCCTCGAAGGGCGTTCACACGATGGGCGCCCTGCCCAAAAGCGCCGACAGCGAAACGGGGGGGGCGGCACCTGTGCCCCCACATTGCCCATCTTGCCATCTGGGGTTGCGTCGCACCGGCGTGGGGATGGTGGCCCCGGATCGATTCGATCCGGCATCGCCGACATTTGACGCCACCGCGACGCGGCCGCTAGCATGACGTCGCGCAAGGATCCCTCATGGTAGACCGCACCGACGCCAAAGCGTATCACCGTCGCAAGAACGCCGTCAGGTTGCTGGGCATCGTCTTTGGAATCACCTACGCATTGGTCTGGTGCTGGATCGCGCCCGCATGGATGGACCGGTTGGCCCCCGCCCTTGGGAACAGATGGCTGGCACTGCTGTGTGTGGCCAGCGTGGTGTTCTTGGCCCAGGAGGTCCTGCTCCTGCCGATGTCCTTCTACAGCGGCTACGTCCTGGAGCACCGCTACGATCTGAGCAACGAGACCGTCCGAGGCTGGGGGATCCGCGAGGTCAAGGAGCTGGCCGTTGGCGCGGTGCTTGGCGCGATCCTGCTGGCGGGGCTGTACGGCCTGCTCTGGTACGGTGGTCGGCTGTGGTGGCTGTGGTTGTGGTTCGGTTGGATCTTGCTCTCCGTGGGGCTGACGCAGCTGTTCCCGGTGCTGATCCTGCCGATCTTCTACAAGGCCACGCCGATCGAAGACGAGTCGCTCGTCGGCCGACTGCACCAGCTGGCCGAGGGAACGGGCCTGAGGCTGTCGGGTGTGTTCCGTCTGAGCCTGTCGGAGGAGACCAAGAAACCCAACGCGATGCTGGCGGGCCTGGGCCCGACGCGGCGCGTACTGCTGTCGGACACGCTTTTGGACGCCTTCGAACCCGCCGAGATCGAAACCGTCTTCGTGCACGAGTTGGGCCACCACGTCCGCGGCCACATCCACAAGGGCATCGTGTTGTCGGCCCTCGCGGCAACCGTGGTGATCGCCGGGATCGTCTGGCGGCTTGGGCCGTACGCCGGCAGCGACGCGACGCAGTGGTCGACCGCAGTCGCCGTCTTGCCTCAGGTCTTCCTGGTGGTCTTGGCGGTGGGGTTCCTCTCCCGACCCGTGGTCAACGCCATCCTCCGCGGGTTCGAAACCCAATGCGACCGCGACGCCCTGACGGCGACCGGGCCGGAGGCGTACCGATCCGCCTTCAGGAAGCTCGGCGACATGAGCCTGGCTGATCCAGACCCGTCGAAGCCGATCGAGGTATTCTTCTACGACCATCCCCCCATATCGAAGCGGCTTGCGCTGGCAGGGGAGGCCGAGGCGGACCCGTCGACATCGGCGTCCGCTCCGTGATCCGCCGTCGAAGCAAGATGCCTACAACTGCAGAGGCAATGTCGTGGGCCTGGTTCAAAAAGGGGACTGGCTCCGAGCCGGATACGCGCGGTTATTAGAGGAAAGACCGGTCGACGGCGAGGTGCCTGTCCCCTTTTTGAACCATCTGACTGAGGCGAGATGCCTGCAACTGCACAGGGAATATCGTGGGCCTGGTTCAGAAAGGGGACTGGTTCCGAGCCGATTACACACGGTCATTAGAGGAAGGACCAGATGACGGCGAGGTGCCTGTCCCCTTTTTGAACCCGGAGGTGGACCAGTCGCGTCTCTGGAAAAGGCTGGGACCTATTTCTCCTCCCACTGCCCCTTGGCCTTGGCGTCCTCGATGGCCCGGCGCACCATCGGAGGCAGCTTCTCCATATCGAGCTTGCCCTGCTTCATCCGCTGGCGAACCCCCCTGAGAATGCCCTCGCGCATCTGGCTGTACCCGCACTTCTTGCACTCGTCCGGGAAGGGCCCCGTGCCCTGGAAGATGCTCTTGGGTTCGGGGATCTCCTCGGGTCCGGTGATGATGGCACCGCACTTGACGCACTTCATCGCCGGAACGGCCTCGACCTTGCCGCACTTGATGCATTTCAGCTTCGGGCGCTTTCGGGGGGCCCGCTTGGCGGCCTCACGAAGCTGCGGGGCGGCCTCCTTGTAGCTGAGCGTGAAGGTCTGCTTGCAGCTCAGGCAGTAGTACATCCGATCGGAAGGCTGGATGGGCTTCCAAGGTTTCGACGACTTACCGACTCGTCCGGGACGGGGCTTTCCGCCCGGGGCGGCCTTCCCGGCAGCACTGGGTTGGCCCGCCCCTGGCGCAGGCTTGCGCGTTTCTCCGAGCCTCATCGGACCGGGCTTCTGCGCCGCAGCCTTTGCGGGCGCAGGGGTCGCCGCTTGGGACGCAGCCGCAGGCGACGTGGACACCGGGCCGGGCGCAGGCGCCGTCGTCTTGGGCGACGCGTCCTGAGGCGCCGCAACCGGAGGCGCGGCTTCGGGCTTTGCCTTCTCGCCGGTCTCGGCCTTCGGCGGCGGGCTGGGACGGGGCTCTTCTTTCTTGCAGCCCCCCACGAAACACGCCCCCAGAAGGGCAACCAATCCACATGAAACGTAGGAACAGCGCATTGTCCTGTCTCCGCTACGGGCCGGTGCCGACCATCCGGGTCTCGCCGGTGGCGTGCGCGGGCCAGCAGTCCCCCAGCACCTAACACCAACTTATCACGCAGCCGACCCAGGTCAAGCCGAAGCCATCGACAGCCCCGCAGAATCAGCTGGTCAGCCGCAACCCCAACGCCTGTGCCGACACAAGGGCCGCAACGGCAGATCCGCGATTCGTCAGGATCATCGCTTGCACACCGGGCGTATCCACGGCTATGATCCAGTAGGGGATGTGGGGAAACTGCATGGTGGCCGATGGGGGCCCCGCCTGTGGCGTCGATGGCGCCGCCCCGATGAATGATGTGGCTTTGACCCGCTATGGAGGTGGATTGCATGTACTGCAGATCGCGCGAATCTCATCAGGGCCTCCCCGTCCTGGCGGCCGGGCTGGTCGTTGTCCTGGCGGCCGGGCCTGCCCGGGCAGGCCTGGACCCGAACTACTCACAGCAGTACCCGACCGGCGGATACGGCATCGTGATCTGCGGCAACAGCCACGTGGAATACGGCATCATCGACGACACCATCAAGGCGATGCTGCTCGGCGCTTACCTGACCCTCACCGACACGCTCAACTTCGATCCCAACAACGTCTGGGTCCTCGTTGATTGGGGCACCAACGTCGGGAACTGGACCCAAGGCCTGTTCGACGACCTGCCGGCCACCGAGGCGTACGTGGCCAGCACGTTCCAGACGATCGGCCAACGAATGTGGAGCGATCCGTGCACCCCGGACAACCTCGTGGTCATCGTTGCCGGTCATGGTGGAGACGGCATCGGGTCAAACCCGTCCAGCATGCAGGTGCAACTGGCCGACGGGATGATCTGGGATGACGACTTCGTGTCCGACTGCTTCAACGAAATCAACATCGGTCCCAGCGGCAGTCCCATCGAGCGGCTCGATCTGGTGCTGACGATGTGCTTTGGTGGCGGGCTCATCGACGACTTCCGCGACAACTTCCACGCCCTGCGCGGCACCACCTGGCCCAACGCCCGTCATGTCGCCATCCTCACCGGCGGCGACGGCTTCGATATCACCACGGGGTTCTTCGGCCTGCAGCTGCTCAGGGCCATCGACGGGCAGCTGCCGATGGAAGACCTGAACGGCGACGGCGTTTTCAGCATCTTCGAGTACTACAGATCCGCCGCCTTCTACGATTTCACGAATCCAGAGCCCACCGTGCCCCCCTACACGCCCTACATCCCCGACACCCTCTACGTGGCGAGTAACAGCTACTGGGGCTACGGCGGCTACGCCGAGCACCCGCTCTACTACGAATGGAACGCACCGGTCACCCTCAGCCTCGAGTTCGTAAACGGCGGGTGGGGAGAGGTGACGTGCGATCCAGAGCCGGACGATCCGAACTTGATGCAGTATCCCGCCGGCGCCCAGGTGCAGCTGACCGCCACCCCCGACGACGGCAAGGCGTTCGTGCACTGGGAGATCTACGACGCCAACCACCCGGGCGACGCCAACCACGCCGCCCTCGACGCCAACGACGTTCTGAGCCTGGCGATGGATACCGACCGCCAGGTCGTCGCAGTCTTCAAGTGCGGCAGCGGCGCCGAGCAGGCGCTTCCGCTGCTGGGAATCAGTGCGTTGCTGTGCGGGATCATCTCCCGGCGCCTCAGGGGCCGACAGGGCGGGTCGCCCGCGACCGCGGAGCGGGTCGCGGATAGCCCACCACAATGATGCGCATGCGCAGAACGCAGCAAAAAAGGGGACATTGTACTTTTCCACAAGGCGCGTTGAAAAAGTAGAATGTCCCCTTATCTAGCCAGATGCCGAAGGTGGGGTGAGGGAAGCGATCTTCTCCGCACCGTTGAACATCGAGGGATTCCTCAGCCGACGATCATGCTACCCCTTGACACGGGAACGGAGTCGGGCCCCAATCAGATTCGGCTTGGCCCTGTCAGGGGCCGCTGGGGCGTGAAGGCGACGATGGTGTGCATGCACGGGCTACTGGGCGATCTCGGCACGTGGCTGCTGCGCTGCTATGCTGCGAGCCAGCAGCGATCGGGGAGTTGTGCGGATCCGCAGATTCACCGTTCGGCAAGGAAGGAATGGTCATGTGATCTACTTCGTTGGTGGGCCCCCAAGGGTCGGCAAATCGATCGTAGCCACGGAGATTACGAGGCGGCGTGGCATCAGCGCCGTTTCGACTGACTCTTTGGGGGCCGTACTGGAAGCCGTTGTAGACCCGGAGGCAGTTCCAGGCCTATTCGCCGTCAGCCGGTTCAATGAGATGGCTGAAGCAGACAGGATAGAACTGCTGGTAGGGAATCCGAGCAAGCGTATCGACTACCAGCTAGAGGAGAGCGCAGCGGTCTGGCGAGCCGTAGAGCCGTTTGTCTTGAGGGAACAAGAGGAAGGTCGAGATCTGGTTGCCGAAGGCGTTGCTGTTCTTCCCCATTTGGTCAATCAGCTTGTGGGCGTTGATTACCGGGCGGTGTTTCTGGGAAATCAGGCACATCCGCAAGAGCACAACACCAGAACAAGTGCCAAGCAGAACCAGGATGACTGGATGCGCCATGCCAGCGATGAATATGCTGGTGCGTTCGCGGCCTTTGTGGCAGAGATGAGCCGCTACATCGAAAGTGAGGCCCGCAGATACGGCCTTGAGTATCTAGAGCTGGAAGCAAGGTCATTCAATGATGCCGTGGCGGAGGCGGTGAACTCGTTGTTGGGGTGATTCAGAGCGGCAAAAAAAGGGGACATTGTACTTTTCCAGAGGGCGCGTTGAAAAAGTAGAATGTCCCCTTATCCGCTCCCCTTATCCGCTGCGACGTCCGAGCAAGGGCCAGCAGCAGTATCTCGAAACGCTCTCGGTACTGGTGGAAGCATACGAGAACGACCAGCACGCCCTCGACCGCGGCCAATCACCGCTCGAAATCCTGAAGCACCTGCTCGACAGCAAGAGCATGAACGCCTCTCAGCTCGGCGAGCTACTCGGGAATCGCTCACTGGGCTCCAAGATCCTGCGAGGCGAACGGGGACTGAGCAAGGGGCACATCCGTACGCTGGCCAAGCGCTTCACGGTGAGCCCTGCCGTCTTCCTGTAGGCATCCCAAGGATCGCAGCCTGAGACGTTGCCTGCCGAGCGCGCCGATTCCCATCGTCGAGCAGGCGAGCAAGATCGACTTGGGGCCTGAGACAATGCGACTAACGACGGTGATGGTGTCTGTCCATGTGACGGTGCCTATCCCGGTCCAGGTCCCTGTGCGGGTGCCTGCATCTGTCGAGGACGACCTTGCGGTTGCGGTGACGGCCGCAGTCATGGTTGTGCCGCACGATGATCATCCTCTCCCTCCGCTCGTTACCACACCCCGGCGTCGTGGCGACCAAGGCAACCGCGCCAACAACAACGATAGCAGCTTGCAGCAAACGTAACAGTTTCATTGGAGTCTCCTTCCCAACGGGCATCAACCGGGCGCCTGTCGTCCCCCCTCTCGGTTTCTCCTTCGCTTTCGCTGACTGCCCTTTGAGGTCGTCCTTCCCGACCACCCCGTCCCCGTTGATCGCAAAGGGCCTATGCGTTTCCTTCGGCCGTCCCTAACGAGCCCGGTGCACGACAGGCTGGTTCCGTCTGCGATATCACTCGTTCGGATCAGGCAAAACGGAGTTCCAGTGAGCAAGAGTCCTTCGACTCCCCGCTGGAACCTGCCGTCAATGCACCGGCTGCGCCCTGTGAGCGTTCGGCTGCAACTTCGTCTTGACCCTCCTCTTCGCTGAGCCAGTTGAGGATGTCATCCTCAGTCGGGGGCGGCGGGATCTTCTTTGCGACGCGGAAGACCATGCCGCATTCCCCGCATCTGGCGCGGCGTCCCGTGGTCTTGGCCAACACGCGGTAGGACCTGCGACACTGCGGGCAGACACATGTGATTCGTTTGGCTCTCATTGTTCGCTGCCCTTCCGGTTGCGCAAGAGCACCGGGCATGTCCGTCATCCCGCCCGTTTGCTGTTGGGCCGCAGGCACCATGCCTCGGCACAATAGTAGACACATGTAAATTATTAACGTTAGGAAATAGTTGGCCGATGATCACCACCGGCGAGGAGCTGCCCTTCCCAGAACCCCGTTGTTATTCGCCGAAAAGGACTTACGCTTTCCGCTGGGTCGTGCCTGAACCTGCCCGATGCACGATGGGACTGTGGCCGCTTTGGGCACACCAACAGGTTCGGGACGGCAAGAATGGGTCTCGACACATGCCCATTCTGTGGCATGTTATGCCTACTTGAACAGGCATAAGGTGACCCACGGTAGGCATCGATCTCGAACGAGTCTTCCGCACCCCCGCACGAATCGCTGTCCTCCGCGCGTTGTGGAAGTGGCCTGCCCCCCGGAACTTGATCCAGTCGCTATGAGAGTCTCTGCTGTCCAGGCATTGGGCATGGAGGCTACGCATGGGGCGCAGGCGGCATTCCCCGGAGCAGATCATCGCCAAGCTGCGTGAGGCCGGCATCGAAGCTCAGCGTTCCGCGCGTAGAATGCCAGCATCCCTCCCACCTCGGGCTTCGTCTACAGCCCCTTCGTGTTGCCCAGCGTGCGGATCATCTGCAGCGCCGCCGGGCCGGCCAGGACGACGCCGATCGCGGGGAAGATGAACAGGATCAGCGGGAGCATCAGCTTGACGGCCGTCTTCTGGGCACGCTCTTCGGCGGCCTGACGGCGCTTGACGCGCATGTTGTCGGCCTGGTTGCGCAAGGCCTTGGCGATGCTGGTTCCGAACCGCTCGGCCTGCGTGACGATGGCGACCAGGCTCTTGATCTCGGGCACGCCCGTTCGCGTGGCCATGTGGTCCAGCGCTTCGGCCCGGGGCACGCTCATCTGCGTCTCGAGCGTGGTGATCGTGAATTCCTCGGCCATCTCCGGGTGCACCATCGCCATCTCGTCGCCGACGCGTTGGATGGCGGCGTCGAGCCCCAGGCCCGCCTCCACGGAGATCACCATCAGGTCCAGCGAATCGGGAAGCCCCTCGCGGATTTTCTGCGTGCGTTCCTTGGTCGCCAGGTACAGCCAGATGTTGGGCAACATGAACCCGATCCCGGCCGCACACGCACCGATGCCGAATATGTGCTGCGTCGGATGCCCGCTGCCCCAGGTCAACAAGAGCGCCGCCGCCGCCAGCCCGACGCCCAGCGTCGTCTTGCTTGCCAGGAAGAACGTTACCACCGATTCCCGTCGGAAGCCCGCGTTCGACAACCGGACGCGGAGGTTGCTCATCTCCTCGTCGCTTTTGGGCATGATGGGCTTGACAGCAATCGGGGCGACCCGCTTGACCAGATCCGAGGCGGTCGAGTGCTTCGATTCCTTTCGGGCCGGGCTCCCTTCGGTTCCCTGCTTTCCCTTCATGCGGCGAAGGACCGCGTCTTCCTCCTCATCGCGGGAGGGCCAAAGTGCGTACGCAATCATCGCGGCACTCACGACGACCATCACGCCGATCACTAACAGCTCAGCCATCTCTATGACTCCTAACAGCCCCGCGGAATCCGGCGGGCCGTTCGCGCGACTCGGTCACACCTTGATGTTGACGATCTTCTTGATCATCGCGAAACCCATGAGCTGCATGATGCCCGCTCCGAAGAGCATCATCCTGCCCGTTTCGTCGTACAGGAGCATGCCGGCGTACTTGGGGTTGATCTGCGTCTCAGCCAGGAACACGACGATCGGCAGGGCCAGAAGCACGTAGCCGCTTAGCCGGCCCTCCGCCGTTAAGGCCTTGACCTGCCCGAACAGCTCGATCCGACCGCGGATGATCGAGCCGATCTTGTCCAGGACCTCCGCCAGATCACCACCGGTCTGCCGTTGGATCTGCACCGCGGTTACGAAGAAGCGAACGTCGAGCGAGCCCACGCGGTCCGCCATGTTCCGCAGCGCCTCTTCGATCCGGATGCCGAGGTTTTGCTCGTGGAAGGCCCGCCCGAACTCCGTACCGGCCGGATCGGGCATCTGCTCGCTCACGAGGTGAATCCCGCTGGCCAACGAATGCCCCGCCCGCAACGCCTGGCTGATCAGCTCGAACACGTCGGGAAGCTGTTCGACCAGCTTGTTCATCCGTCGCTTGCGAATGAACACGAGGCCCAGGATCGGCAGAACCAGGGCGCCGCCGGCTGCTCCCATCGCCGCGATGATGCCCATCTTGAGCAGGTACATCCCGAACCCGGCAAGCAAGCTGAGCCCGAACAGGTTGATTAGCATCCGGCTGGCGTCCCAGTCGACGTTGGCCTGATCCAGCATCCGCTGGATCTTGGGAACGAACCCGAGCTTTCCCACGGCCGAGTCGAGCGTGCCCTGTTGGAGCTCCATCGCCCGTCGCCGCAAGATGCTCTCCCGGCTCGTTTCGTCTTTGCCGTCCTTTGGGGCCGTCCCACCGCCCTTGAGCCGGTCTATCAGCTTCTTCTCGCCGGCCGAGCGAAGGTCTCGAAAGAGCTGAAACAGCCCGAAACTCACCAGCACGCACCCAGCCATGGGCAGGATTACGAAGATCACGCCCTGGATACTGCTGGCCATACCTGCCGCTAACATCGCATATCCTCCACCGCCATCAGGCGTTGGCGCTTCAAGCGCGCTCAGCGCGCGACCGGGCCTAATCGTCCTTGTCCGACATCAGCACCGCGCGCTCAAACATGTCAGGATCCACACTAGCGCCATGGGCCTTGAGGCGTTCCAGAAAGCTCGGGCGAATGCCCGTCGCCTCGAAGTGCCCGAAGGCCTTGCCGTTCGAATCGATGCCTTCCTGAACGAATTTGAAGATGTCCTGCATGGTGACGATGTCGCCCTCCATGCCTTGGACCTCTGTGACGTTGCAGACCTTCCGAGGGCCGCCGGTCAGCCGATTGGCGAGGATGAGCAGATCCACTGCCGAGGCGAATTGCTGGCGAATCGCGCGGAGCGGCAGCTCGAATCCGGCCATCATCACCAGGGTCTCGATTCGCTGCACCGCGTCCCGCGTGGTGTTGGCGTGGATGGTCGTCAGAGAACCGTCGTGCCCCGTATTCATCGCCTGCAGCATGTCCAGGGTCTCCGGGCCCCGGCACTCACCCACGACGATTCGGTCCGGACGCATTCGCAGACTGTTGATCAGCAGATCCCGGATGGTGATCCTGCCCTTGCCCTCGATGTTGGGCGGGCGCGACTCCATCCGCACGACGTGGGGCTGGCGAAGCTGCAGCTCGGCGGCGTCCTCGATCGTCACGATCCGCTCGTCTTCGGGGATGAAGCTGCTGCAGTTGTTCAGCAGCGTGGTTTTACCCGAGCCGGTTCCGCCAACGATGATGATGTTCAGCCGCGCGTGGACGCAGGCCTCAATGAAGGTGATCATCTCGGGCGTGCAGCTCTTGAAGTTGACGTAGTCATCCCAGGTGATCGGATCTGTGCCGAACCGCCGGATACTCATGGAAGGTCCGTCGATGGCCAGCGGCGGTATGACGGCGTTGACGCGGCTTCCGTCGGGCAGACGCGCGTCGACCATCGGGCTGACCTCGTCACACCGGCGACCCACCCGGCTGACGATCTTGTCGATGACGTGCATCAGGTGCGCGTCGTCCTTGAATTGGACGTCCGTCAGTCGAAGCTGTCCCCCTTTCTCGATGTAGATCTGCTGAGGCCCGTTGACGAGAATGTCGCTGATCAGAGGATCGTTGAGCAACACCTCCAGCGGTCCGAGCCCGAACGTCTCGTTGAGAATCTCCTCGACCAGCCGTTGTCGCTCCGTGTGATTGAGCAGCGCGTTCTCACGCTCACTCAACTCGGTGACGACCTCGCGAACCTGCTCGCGGATGTCCTCGTCGTCCCCCGACATCCTCGCCAGGTCGAGCTTGTCCACCAGCTTGCGGTGGATGGTCGTCTTGAGCTCGTTCCACTGGTCCAACCGCTCCTTCCTGACCTTGCTCTCTTTCTTCGCTGCGGTCTTCTCCTTGGCAGGGGGCGCTTTCTCGGCAATGGCCGTCGCCGCGGCGGGCGCCTTCAGCGCGACTGGTTTGCTCGTGGCGGAGGGAGTTCCTGGCCGCGCAGGCGCGCTCGGGCCGTCGGTCGCTACCGGTGCGGACGGGGGGGTCACTTTGAGAGGGGGCTTCGGCTTGCTGAATCTGCCAAACACGCGTCTGTTCCTTTCCAAGGAGGCCGTCACCGCGGCAACCGCGGCCGCCTTGCGTCCCTTTGCTGTCGCCACCGACCTCCAGTTCGCGCCCTCAGCGCGAGCATCGTGGCTCAGTCGCTGAAGATCTTGCTGAACAACCCTCCTGACTTTTTCGCTGTCGCGTCCTTGGATTCCCCTGCCGCGGGCGAGTGGAGCTTCTCGGCCAGCTCGCGGAAGCACTGCCGGACCTTACTCTTGGCGGCGTGCAACAGAAGCGGCTCGCCCATGTTGATCGCCCCGCTGACCGCCTTCCAATCGTCAACGATGCCGTGGAACAGGGGCTGGTCCAGCGTCGCCTCGATGTGGTCTACCGTCAGGTGGCTCGATTCGCGCCCGACCTGGTTGCACACGAGCTTGATCCGAGACAGGTTGTAGCCCGCCTGGCCCAGCCCAGAGAGAATCCGGTCGGTGTTTCGGATGCTGCTCACCAGGAGCTGGACGATCAGGAGGTTGACGTCGGCCATGTCCAGCACCGTCTTGCCGCCCAAGTCGTAGCGATTGGGGCCGTCCACCAGCACGTAGTCGTAGAGCTCCTGAAGCATGCTCAGCACGCCGCTGCAGTGCGCCGCCGAGATGTTGTCCGCCTGTGCGAAGAGGTTGGGCCTGGCCAAGACGTGGACGCCGGTCGAATGCTTGACCATGGCCTTCTCGATCATCGACTGATCGCACTGCTCGAGCGAATCGGTCAGTTCGGCGATCGTGAAGTTCGGTTGGACGTCGAGATAGGTCGCCACCTGCCCAAAGCGGAAATCCAGATCGACCAGCGCCACCTGCGTCGAGGTCAGATCCGCCAGCTCGACGGCCAGGTTGCTGGCCACAACGGTTGCCCCTACGCCGCCAACGCTGCCGATCACGGACACGAGCTTGCCCGTCTTGGGCGAGGCCGGCCGTTGCTGAGCGATACGCTGCAACGTCTCGGCGAGCTGCGTGACATCCAAGGGCTTGAGCAGGAATTCCCTGAAACCGGCCCGCAAGGCCGCCAGCACCACTTGGCCGTCCTGGGACCCGCTGATCCCGAACACGGGCAGATCGGGACGCTCCTGGGCGATTTGCCCGGCGACGTGGAGAACGGCTTCGGGCTGGGGGTCCAGATGGATCACGGCCACGTCGCACGCGAACTGGCTCACGGCGGCCGGCAGCAGCCCCAGCTCGTCTACCTCCGCGACGATCTTGACGTCATCGATGCTGAGTAGGTCCGCGCGCAGATCGGGTGCGTACTCCTCGTCGGCATTGAAGACGATCAGGCGCGTCCCAATGGCCATGAGATGCTCCACACCCCAGTTGGCGGACGGGGTTGTCGCAACCCCGGGTAGCTTGGATCTCCAGCGAGGTGCACTCGACCGTGCGCTTGGCCCCCCGGCCGACGAGCGTACCGTTGACCGGTGTGCGTTTGAGGCCCCCCAGAGGTCCTCGGGCCTCCCGCCCTTCCCGGGGCGAGTCCGGCCGCTTCGCTATCGATCATCGCCGGGCAAGGCCCGCCCAGCGACAAGCAAGAGCGGTCGATGCCCGATCAGTGGCTCTCTTCACCCTCCGCAGCCCCCCATGGCCCGTGCAGCTGAAGCCGTGCCATCCCACTTGCGGGGGGGGACTGTCGGATCGGTGCCGTCACCGGCGGGGCCGTCTTCAGGGCCCGTTCCGGGGCGCTCGGCACCGGACGCTTCACACCCTCCAATTCACCCAAGCCGAACAGCTGCCAGTCGTTCGGGCTGGTCATCTCTTCGCCCGGCACCGGGGGAACCTGGTCCGGGTTCAGCGGCGAGACCAACTCCGGCGTGCACAGGACCAGCAGCTCAGTCAGGTTCCTCTGATACGATACTGAGCTGAACAGCGCGCCCAGTACCGGAATGTCCCCCAGCCCAGGGATCTTCTGGGCCACGCCGCGGACTCTGTCATGCAGCAGACCCGCCAGGGCCAGCGTCTGACCGTTCCCGATCTCAACCACCGTCTCCAGCTGCCGGGTCGACTTGCCCGGAACGGCCGTATTCTGGATGACGGTCCCGATAGTATCATCGGGTTGACTGACCTCCGGCATTATCCGCAATCTGATTCGCTGTTCGGCCAAGACCGTGGGCGTGAAGGCCAGTCGGACGCCGAATTCCTTGAATTCCACCGCTGGGACGCCGCCTTCCTGAGGAACGGGGTACGCAAACTCTCCTCCAACCATGAAATTCGCCGTCTGACCGCTGATGGCCACCAGGTTCGGCTCTGCCAGGATCCGGATCAGGCTGTTCTGGCGGAGGGCACTGATGAACAGCTGCATCTGGATGCGAGGAAAGCCCAGCGAAAGCGGGACGTTCGGCTGGAGGGGAATCCCATTCTGGTCGGTGAGAAACGGCACCCGGGGGGCCGGTATCCCCGGGGCCACCGGGGCAACCAGGGCATCGGCGGCCGCACCGATGTTCGCCGGGTTGATCTCCCCGATCTGGTTGACCACGAACATGTCCCGCACGTTGTCGCCCGCCAGCCACCCGTTGATGCCCAGCTCGCGCAGGGCCTGCTTGCTGACCTCAGCCACGGTGCACCGCAACAGCACCTGCTGCACCCCGGCCACCTGCAGGTGGTTCTTGACCTGGCCCTGGCCGGAGGGGTCCTTCGCCGCGTAGATTTCGGCGATCTCCTCGACCCGTTCAGCCGTCTCGACGTCGGGCACCCGGCCCTGCAAAACGAACGTGTCTAGAACCTTCTTGACCTGCACCTTGGCGGTCGGGGCCATCTTGCCGATGATCTCGTGGAGCTGCTTGAGCTGGACCCGATCCAACTGCACCACGGGGTCCTCCCAGAGCGCCATGTGATCCTTGACCTGCCCCTCGCCCTTCGCGAAGACCTGCGCGATCTCCAGGATCCGCTGCTTGGCGTCGACGTCGGGGACTTCGCCTTCCAGCACGATGGCCCCAAGCACGCTCGTGGCCCGGACCTCGGCGTCGGGAACTTCCTTGGCGATCACCTCGTTGAGCTGCTCCACGTCCGCCTCGACGGTCACCTCCAGAATCTGGATCTGCTTGTCTTCCGTGAACAGCAGGAGCTGCGTCATGCCGAACCACTTGCCGATGATGAGGATTTCCGTGGGCGTGAGGATCTCGGCCTGGATGATGTCCTTGTGCTTGTCCTCGGCTTCCAGCGGTTCCTGTCGGGTGACCTGTCTGGTCTTCTTCCCCTTGGTCTCTGTCTCCCGGACGGTCTGCATCTGATCCCCGGCGCCCTTCAGCGCCGGCGACAGCGCCTGAACCCGCCGGCACGGAACGTTCGTCTGGATCAGCATGCTCTTGTTGATCTTCAGGGAGATCCGCTGCGCCGGCGCAGCCCGTACCGAGGCCTTGAATGGCTGGGGCTGGCCCTTTCGAACCACCTTGGGCGGCTCGGGAGATACGTCGACCAAGAACACCGGCGTCTTGCCGTCCTCGGTGAACAGGCGCAGGGCCGCTTTGCCCGTCGCCTTGCCGAGCACCGCCACCTCATAGGGGCTGAGCCGCTCGGCCAGGACAATCCCCTGCGGGTTCACGTCGACCCGCTCGCAGGCGATGTCGCTCTTGATGAGGACCTGCTCATTGACCTTCAGAGCCAGTCTTCGGGTCGACTCTTTGAGGATCGCCCCCCGAAAGACCACGATCCTACGGACCTGGTCCTTCGCCTGGCTCTCGCCGCCCGCTTTGGGCTGTTCGGCCAAGAGCGGGGCGCACGCCCATCCCGCCAGACAG
This sequence comes from uncultured Planctomycetales bacterium, assembly GCA_964390905.1. Taxonomy (GTDB): domain Bacteria; phylum Planctomycetota; class Phycisphaerae; order UBA1845; family JAFGLZ01; genus JAFGLZ01. Next base: position 20,087 of record CAYMLO010000044.1, read on the forward strand.
ACGGCGACACATCCTCGCCACGCGCGATCGACGGATTGGTGAGTCCCACGCCCCCCCTGCAGAACATCCTTGTCTTGAGCCATCCCTGACCTCCCTGCCAATTGGGATCCGCCCGGGCTTCCTGCCGGGCAGCCCGCCACTATTCAGTGTAGGCGATGTCCCCGTCGTCGGGCCCGGCTGACGCCGACCCCGCGGCCCACTGCTGACGACGCTGCGGGCGCCGCTGGTACGGGGACGCCTGACCTGCGAACATCGCACCGGTGGAACCCTCGAAGCCGATTTCCTCCATCGAGTCCGGACCGCGGAAGACCTTCCGTACGCGTCTGCCGCCGTTGATCAGGTCAACCGTGTAGCGCTTGGGCGCTTGGGCAACCTGCACCGGTTCAGGCTCGCCTGCCCCGAACATCCGCTCGAAGAAGCCGCTGATCGACGCCTTCCACCCGTTCTTGTTGTCGCCCGTGCCATCGCCGAAGAGTTCGTCCTCGTCCTGGGCGGCCAACACCTTGCTCTGTTTGTCCAGCGAACCACGCATCGCCAGTCGGATCTTGCCTTTGGAGCTGGCCAGGTGGATCTTGGCCACATCCTTGGGCTTCACGATCAGCGTAACGGACCGGCTGACGTTCGGGCCGGTGTCCTGAGGGTTCTGGCCCATCGTCGCGCCGACGGCCGCCACCTCGATGTTCTGCAGAATGATCTTGCTGATCGTCTTGCCCTGTCTGCCGCTCTTGACCGAGAAGACTGCGGCTACGTCGACGTGCACGCCCGGCTTGAGCCACCCGCCCACCGCCGACCACTCGTCCACCCGAACGGCCACGGCCCGCATCCCGTCCGGGATCTTCGCACCCAGGCCCGGGGCCGTCCCCTTCGGCGCGAGCATCGTGGGCAGGATGGGCATGTCCCTCGGGATCATCATGGCGGTGACACGTTCTTGCACTTCCTGGACATCCGAGAAGTGCTGGGACGGCGCGAGGTCTTCCGGCACCTCCTGGATCGTCACCATGGTCTCGTTGATGGGCATCCCTTGGGGGATGTCCGCCTTGGCCGTGACGATCTGGGTCGTCTGGACCGTCCCCGTCGTGCCCTGCACGGACTTGATGTGTTTCAGGACCCTGCTGACCGCGAAGATGCCGACGGTCAGACCGATCGCGAGCGGGATGATGGCTTTGCTTTTCATCTCATCACCTTTGCTCCCCGTGTCGGGGTCAGCGCGACCACCGGGCAGGTGCGCTTCGGGCTCACTGCAAGCGCACTAACCCAGCGCTATTCTTATCGGACGAATGCCGCTTCGGGCTATAGGCCCCAATACGACATTCCCACTCGCCCATTCCCCTCGGAAAGCGCCGGTGACGGATCAGGACCCCTCTTTCCGCATCGAGCAGGTCGCCGTCAGGATCTTCTCCTCCAGTCCCGGGAAGTAGCCGGCGACCAGCGAGATGTCGGCATAGTAGATCGACACCGTGACCGACTCGGTCGGATCTGGCACCGTCGCCCGCGTCATCTCCACCCAATAGCACGTCAAGCCCGTCGGGCTCATGAATCCGTTCACGCGGTCAAGGATGTCTTGGTCGGTGCTCCCTTTGATCACGGCTGTGCGGCATCCTTCCCGAGCCGCGTTCGTCAGCGACTGCTGGACCGACATCGCCCAACTGAACTCGATCACTCCCAGAACCAACGTCAGCAGAACGGGCGTGACGACCGCCATCTCGACAATGGCCGCCCCCCGTCGCTGCTTGCCAGCTCTGAGCCGAGCTCTGACCGGTCGTCTCGAGAATCCAGATACGTCCACGATTCACCTTCCCTTCCCCAGGCGCTACAGGGCCCACCATCCCAGGCACTGGCCGCACAGCACGATGAGCGACCCGGCCGTCAGCGGGACCCCGTATGGCAGCAACTGTGAGCTGTTGCCGAAGCTCTTGGCGCTCCCATACTCGCTAAAGGCCGTCTTGGTGTTGCTCACCTTCACCAGGATCGTCTGAAGGTTGGCGACGGCGTTCCAGAGCCTGCCGCTTGCCAGGATCATGATGACGGCCACCACGCCGCCGATCACCGCACCGGTGCAGAAGGCCACCAGGGTCATCCACGGACCGAACCAGACCCCGATCGCGGCCATCAGCTTGACGTCCCCGGCGCCCATGCCGTGCATCGCCCAGGGGACGATCAGCACGCCAAAGCCCACCAACAGGCCCAATCCCCCCGCGCTCAGGCCATCCGTCCCGTGGAACGAGAACTGCACTGCGAAACCGCATGACGCCAACGCAGCGTTCAACCAGTTGGGAACCTTCTTGGCCTTGTAGTCAATCCATGAGGCCAGCAGGACCCCCGGAACCAGGATCGCACACGTGACTTGCCAGTAATCCCACTGCATGGTCGCGCCTCCCTTGTCTCCCTTTAGCCATCGATGGCGGTGCCAGGCACCTGTCTTGCCGTCGCCGGCGCGCCCTCGACGCTGCTCTCTGCCCCGGATCTCTGCCCCGAAAGTTCATCAGGACCATTGAACAGGCCGTGGGCGATCCCCCCGGAGAGCACCGCCCACGGCCTTGTATTCATCTAGCAGACTCCGCCTGGATTAGGAGCCACCACCAACGGCACCATCAGGCAGCTCGGCCTCGACGTTGGTGAAGATGTCTTCGACCTTCTCGCCCAAGGCCGTAATGGCCGTCAACGCCACGATGATGATCAGGGCCAGCATGACCGCATACTCGGTCGCAGTCGGGCCGTCTTCACTGACCAGGAAGCTCTTTGCACGATCGAAAAAGGCCTTCATTACCGTAATCTCCTTTCAGGAGTCTCTATGGATGGACAACAGCTCGCCGGAGCCCGCGTCTAGGGCAGGCTACGGGCGATTGTCTGAACCAAGGAGCCGTAGGCTCCACCAGTCCCAATCCAACGGTGTCCGTCACCGTTGGCTCTGCTCATATTTGGAGGCCGCGTCAGGACCCCAACCGGGTCGAACGCGTCGTGAGAACTGCCTGGCAGGCGCTGTGTTATGGCCATCCCCCCCTGCAGTCAGACATGGCCACCGGCGAAACGCAATACCAACATAAGAAACAATCGGGCTCTGGGCAAACCCGGGGTCATCGTTTTTTTATAACTTGGAGAAGATAGCAAAGGTGGGGGGATACTGTGATCGCGGTAGGGCCCCGCAGGTTGCCATTATCGGGGGGTGGCGAGGCAGACGGCCACGGGACGGTGTCAGGCCCGCTCCCCAGCTGCCTGGTGGGATGCGGTCGTTTTTGGCGAGACCGGCGCTGGTTTGCGCGCTCGCGTCCCTGCGGCGTTCTTCTTGCTGACGGGTCTGTTCGGCGTGGATGTCCCGTTCGTGACGATCTTACAGGCGCCGATCAGCGCCCCGCCGTCACGCATGACCAACCGGGGGGCCTCCACGTTGCCCTCAATCCTGCCGGTGCGCTCGATCTTGACGACGGTCTTGACCTGAACGTTCCCCCGGACCCGGCCGTGAACGATCAGCGACTCTGCCCGGATCGGGGCCACGACGTGGCCCTTCTTCTCGACCACGATGTCGCCGCACGTTGCGAAGCTCCGGACCGCGTGATAGCTCTTGATCGTGTAGTCCTCACAGACGATGCGTTTCTGGCAGTGGGGACAGAAGACGGAGAGGGCCTTGCGGGAGACCTCGATCGGCTCGCCGCAATAGGTGCAACAGACCGTCCGCTTCTCGCCTTTGGTGGGCTTCTTGGCCATGTCTAACTCAACCGCCCGACACTTCGGCCGGCAACATCCGATTCTTCACAGGCCTGTTTGGACCGCCGTCGATGGCCGGCGTTTCGGACCCTCCCGGCAGTGCGTCCTGATCCTCCCGGCGCGCGGACGTCACCGCGCCACGGGTAGCATCGTCCCGGCCGCGTGAAGCGCTTTAGCCTTTCTTGGGCTGGGGCGGCTGGGGCGCGTCCTGCTTGGGCTGCGCTTGGGCATCGGACGACTTGGCGCCCGATGGCTTGCCCCCTTCATCAGGCCCGACGACGCAATTGCCAATGAAGGTCGCTCCGTCGGCGACCTCCAATCGGGCGGTCCGAAGATCTCCTTCCAACCTGGCTGATGCCTTCAACTGCACTTTTCCGCTCGCCGACAGGTTGCCCTTGACCTCTCCGTCGACGTCTATGTTGCCGGCCGTTACATCCGCCTTGATCCGAGCGCCCTTGGCCACGTGCAGCTGGCCCTTGCTTCTGACGGTCCCTTCGAACTCGCCGAATACGCGCACGCCTTTCTCAAAATCGAGATCGCCCTTGAACTTCGCATCGGGCCCGATGACCGTCGGAAACTCCCCATCTCCTTCAGCCGCCATCAAACACACTCCTTGTGCAAATCGTGAGACTCCCGCCGGAGCCATACGTATTGTCGATCCCATTATATCCGAAGGGCGTCGCCGTTCAACGGCTCGGGAGGCGTTCGCGCCGTCGCTTCTTTGCCGATGTGGAATCGGCGTGTTCCCCTTGTGGATCAAGCCCCTCTCGGAGTATCCTGATGCGTTTCCGCCGTGGCGGCTGGGACGAGCCGCTCTGATGATCCTGGCGGGACGGCGATCACTACGGCGCGATTGGGATGGGGGATTTCGGGACGAACCGCCCCGACGTTGGTGGCACGAATGTTTCGTCGCAGCTCGGGCATTCCGGCACAGCTTCTGGGCTACTTCCGTCAGACGACGTACATCTACATGGTGCTACTGTCGGTCGTCATCGGTCTGCTGGGCGGGCTGTTCGCGGTGGGGTTTCGCAAGTTCATCAACTTCGGGAACTACCTCGCGTGGCAAGAGTCCGAGTATACGCTCGCCTACATCAACGAGTTGCCGTTCTGGTGGAAGATCGCGGCTCCGGCAATCGGCGGGCTGATCGTAGGCCTGATCATCTACTACTTCGCGCGCGAGGCCAAAGGGCACGGCGTTCCTGAGGTCATGGAGGCGGTGGCGCTCAAGGGCGGGCGGATCCGGCCTCGCGTGGTCATCGTCAAGATGTTGGCATCGGGCATCTGCATTGCCTCAGGCGGATCGGTCGGCCGCGAGGGCCCGATCGTCCAGATCGGCTCGGCCATCGGCTCGACGCTGGGGCAGTGGCTCCGCGTCGGCCAGCGCGAACTCCGGACGCTCGTGGGCTGCGGAGCGGCCGCGGGGATCGCGGGCACGTTCAACGCCCCCGTGGCCGGAGCGTTGTTCGCGGTTGAGATCATCCTGGGCGACTTCGCCGTCTCGCACTTCGCGCCCATCGTGATCTCATCCGTGGCCGCAACGGTGGTCGGACGCTACTTCCTGCATGACGTCCCCGCCTTCAGGGTCCCGACGTACGAGCTCGTGCACGCCAACGAGCTGTTCGCCTACGCCCTGCTGGGCTTGTTGGCCGGTGTGGTGGCGCTGGCCTTCGTCAAGTTCCTGTACGCATCCGAGGATCTGTTCGACCGCATCCGTCTCTACCCACCCGTCAAGGCCATGCTGGGCGGCGCGGTGATCGGGGTCATCGCCCTGAGGTTCCCCCATGTGTACGGCGTGGGGTACGAAGCGATCGAGGAAACGCTGAGAGGCAACGTCGAGATGGCCTGGCAGATCCTGCTCGCCCTCGTGGCGATCAAGATCCTGGCGGTCTCAATCACGATTGGGTCCGGGGGATCGGGAGGGATCTTTGCGCCTTCGCTCTTTATCGGCGCGATGCTGGGCGGCGCCATGGGTGCCGTGGTCCATTCGACCTGGCCGGCCAGCACAGCCGGTCCCGGCGCCTACGCCCTGGTCGGCATGGGCGCGGTGGTCGGCGCAACCACACACGGGCCGATCACGGCGATCTTGATCATCTTCGAGCTGACCAGCGACTACAAGATCATCCTGCCGCTCATGCTGGCCGTAGTCCTGGCAACGGCCGTGGCCCGGCTCTTCACGCACGAGAGCATCTACACGCTGAAGCTCATCCGCCGGGGCGTGAAGTTCTCCACCACGATGGACCTGACGGTGTTGCGGCAGATCACAGCCGATCAGGTCAGGCCTGGACGCGTGCCGGTCGTCAGGCCGGACGAGCCCTTCCAGAACGTCGTCGAGCAGCTCGAGCAACACGGCCCGATCGATTTCGTCGTGGCGAACGAGGAGGGCACGTATCTGGGGATGCTGACCGTCGATGACATCCAGATGGCCTTGCTGGAGCGAGAGGCCGTTCCGTTGTTGGTGGTCGGCGAGGTGATGCGGGCAAACATCCCCTCCGTCCGGCCCGACGAGCCGCTCGATTCGGTCTTCAACAAATTCGTGGCCCACGAGGTGGTTGCGCTGGCCCTGACCCACGGCGAGACCAAGAAGGTCGTCGGCACGATCACCCGGACGGCGGTGATGGGTGCGTACATGCAAGCCCTTGGTCAGTGAGACCCCCCGACCCCCAGAGGTCGAATGCCCCCATATATCATCATGCCCGACCAACAGGCACTGATCTACGGAAGTGATTCGGTCGAGGCCACGCAGCGCTTCGGTCGGCAACTGGGCCAACACGCGGAGCCCGGCTCGGTGGTGGCGCTCATCGGCCCGCTGGGCGCGGGCAAGACGCAGTTGGTCAAAGGCATCGCCGCGGGGCTGGGCGTCGAGGATGTCCGAAAGGTCAGCTCACCCACGTTCGTAATCGCCCGGGAACACCCCGGACGGCTGAAGCTGTATCACGTCGACGCGTATCGCGTCTCGGCCTCGGAACTGTCGGCCATCGGTTTCGATGAGATGTGCGCCGCCGAAGGCGTCGTGGCGGTCGAATGGGCGGACCGCGCAGCCGACCTGCTTCCCGAAGATCATCTGTCCATCATGATCGAGCCCACCGGCGAGACCGTTCGCCGACTCGCGTGTCGTGCTCACGGCGAGGGATCCCGACAGTTGCTGGATCGCCTGGCCGACGCATAGAAGCTGCCCATCGGCCGCGCCGCCCCAGCGCCACGACGAGCAGGTCAATCGACATAGTCCTTGATCAGCTTGACGTTGGCGGGGGGCGTCTCGTAGGGCAGGGCGCCCGTCCCGAGGACGCAATTGGGCCGCGTGGCCGCCAGGGCCAGCACGCGGTCGACCTCGCGAAGGATCGCCTCCCGCGATCCGCCGGACACGATCCGCAGGTCCATGTTGATGCGAACGACCACCTCGGGCCGGTCCGCCGTGATCGCCAACCACGCCGCCTGATCCGGGGCCTCGAACGGACAGACGACGTAGCCCGTGCCCGTCGACAAGATGTCCTCCAGGATGCCCGTCGTGTCCCCGCCCATCACGCACGGCACCGGATGCCCGGTGATGCCGGCTGCCACGGCCATGGCCCGCTCGAGCGCCGGCAGCTCGATGTCGTGGAACTGTGTCGGACTCAGCAGCGGCGGCGCGGCGGCGGACTCGAAAAAGGCCACGTCCAGACCCGCGTCGACGACGAACCGACAGAACGCTGCCTGGTTCCCGGCCAGTTGCATCAGCCACGCGGCCGTCGACCCCGGATCGAACATGACGTCTTCGAGCAGCCCCGTGACGGTCCGCAGGCTAACGGCGATAGAGAACGGGCCGCTCACCGGAATCCGGACGTCGGCCTCGGGAAACTCCTGCCAGAGACGGCGGGCGACGTCGACGGCCATCGCGATCCGACCGTCCCGGCGCGGGTCGAAGGGCGGCAGGTCCAGCCCCTGCCGCGCCGAGCTCACCAGCGGCTCGACGATGGCCGGGATGCCGTTGCCGCTCGGCTCGACGACCACACCGCCATACGCCTCCGCCTCCAGGTTGTAGATGTCGATGCCAACGACGACGGGTGCGTGTCCGTAAGCCAGATACCCCTCCCGCTGGGCGGCGAACATCAGGTCCGCGTCGCGCGAGACCTCCCACGGGCTCCGTCCGATCAGCGAAGCCGCATGTTCGTAAACGCTGGGCGCAAACTGAATCTTCATGCGTCTGTCCCCATGGCACTACCCCTCAGACGACGTTCGCTCGCCCAGACCATATCACATGCCGGACGGAACGACGAGACCCGAGACGATTCTGCGCTTGCTCAGCACCCCACCCAGGCCTAACCTCACCGGTGTGCTCGCGCCAGATGCCCTGCAGAGGAGAACATCATGACAAGCCCGATGTCCGCCGTGGTGACGATGCTCGTCGCGGCCGTTCCCTGTGTCGGACAGGTCCCCTCGCTTCCGCCCAAGCCGGACTACCGGCTGGTCGACGACTTTGGCTACCCGAGCGCTCAGGCGGCCCGGGCGGCGTGGAGATCCATGTGGGGAGGCGGCGGCGTTTCGGTGAGCAAGATCGACGGCAGGAACGTGCTCAAGATGCCCTGCAACTTCAAGGAAACAAACGCGGAACGGGCCTCGTGGGACCGATCGGTCGCACTTGACCTGGCTGCGTGCCAGGGCATCCAGTTCCGGTTGTACTGTCCGGACGCGTCCCCGATATCAAGCTGCACGTGCTACTTCCAGAGCGGCAACGGCTGGTACGCCGCCGGCTTCTCCGCCGCGTCGACGGGCGGCTGGCAGACCGTCACGATCGACAAGGACGCCACGCGAACAGAAGATACGCCGGCCGGATGGGGCCAGGTCAAGACGATCCGTATCTCGGCGTGGCGTAACAAGGACGTCGACACGACGCTGTATCTCGCCGACCTCGGCCTGCTCGGGGCGGGCGCTCCGATCGCCATCGTCCGCGCCAAGTCGGCCGCCAAGACCGCACCGAGCGAAGCGAGTTCCGTCCGAACGCTCTCGCAGGCCATGGGCCGATGTCTCAGCGACCTCGGCCTGGCGCACTGCACGATCAGCGATCTAGACCTCACCGCCGAGCGTCTCGAGGGCAAAACGCTCATCATCCTGCCGCACAACCCGGCCATGCCGGACCAGGTCGCCGACCAAATCCGCGGGTTCCTCGAGCGCGGGGGCAAGCTGATCTGCTTCTACAGCCTGCACGCCAAGCTCCGCGCGGTTGTAGGCATCACAGGCGGGCGGCACATCAAACAGACCCGTCCGGGGCACTTCGCGTCGATGCACATCTCGCCCGAGGCGCTGCCCGGCGCGCCCGTGATCGTGCAACAGCGGTCATGGAACATCAGCGAGGCCAAGCCCGTCGAGGGCAAGAGCCGGGTGGTGGCCCGATGGCATGACGACCAGAACAAGCCGACGGGACACGCGGCCATCGTCGCCTCGGACAACTGCATCCAGATGACCCACGTCCTGCTCGAGGACGACGCGTCCAACAAGCGTCGCATGCTCCTGGCGATGGTGGGCCAATTCATGCCGGAGGCCTGGGAGCGATCCATCCGACGAAGCGTCGAGCGGATCGGCAGGATCGGGTCCTACCGGGATTTCGACCATGCCCAGCAGACAATACGCCGCATGGCATCACAGAACCGACCCGTCCTGGAGATGATGGACAGGGCGACCGATCTCCGCGGCAGGGCAAGCCGTCTCTGCTCGGACGGCAAGTTCCCCGAGGCGATCTCAGCCGCCGACGAGGCCCACCGCCTACTCCTGGACGCGCACCTCGCCGCCCAGACGCCGCTGAAAGGAGAGCACCGGGCGTTCTGGTGCCACAGCGCGTTCGGCGTCGCGGGGATGACGTGGGACGAGGCCATCAAGACACTGGCCGACAACGGCTTCACGGCCATCCTGCCGAACATGCTGTGGGGCGGGACGGCCTACTACAACAGCAGCGTCCTGCCCGTCGCCGATGCGATCAGGCAGAAGGGCGACCAGATCACCGAGTGCCTGGCCGCCTGCAAGAAGCACGGCGTGGCCTGTCACGTCTGGAAGGTCAACTACAACATGAGCAGCCGTGCGCCCAAGGCATTCGCCGAACGGATGAAACGTGAGGGCCGCACGCAGGTCCGCTTCGACGGCAAACCCGAGGCGCGATGGCTGTGCCCGTCCCATCCCGAGAACCAGAGGCTGGAGATCGACTCGATGGTGGAGGTGGCCACGAAGTACGACGTCAACGGCATCCACTTCGACTACATCCGCTATCCCGGCGCGCACGGGTGTTTCTGCAAGGGGTGTCGCGAGCGGTTCGAGAACGCGATCGGTCAGAAGGTCAAGAACTGGCCCAACGAGGTCCGCAACAAGGGCAAGCTCGAGGCCCGCTGGCTCGACTTCCGCCGAGACCAGATCACGACCGTCGTCGCCGGCGTCGCCAAGGCCGCACGCCAGGCCCGGCCGACCGTCAAGATCTCCGCCGCCGTCTTCAACAACTGGACAACGTACCGCGACACGATCGGCCAGGACTGGAAGCTCTGGTGCGAGAAAGGCTATCTCGACTTCGTCTGCCCGATGAACTACACGTCCGACAACGCGGCGTTCGAGAAGCTGATCGAGCGGCAGCTCGTGTGGGCGGGCAAGGTCCCCTGCTACCCGGGCATCGGCTTCAGCGTCTGGCGACCGCAGCCGGACGTCTGCAAGCTGATCGATCAGATCAACATCGCCCGCCGCCTCAAGACCGGCGGGTTCACCGTCTTCAACTACAGCGTCAACGAGGCCCGCAAGATCCTGCCAATGTGCGGGAAGGGGATCACGCGAAAGCAGTAGTGCCATCATCCCCCAGTCGACTTGGCTTCAGTAGATGGAACACCCGCGCCAACGTCCGTAACCTAAACGCGCAGAAGGCGTTTCTTGCTTGACGCGTGTTGCCGGTCTGCTACATTGGGTTTGCTGACGGCAGAGAGGCGAAGGGACTGGCACAGTAGACAACAAAGACGGCTGACGTCCCCGCTGACGTTCGTAGTGCGCCTCGGCGGCATGTCTTGCGCGAATTCGCAAGGGAGAATGAGGAGCAGCGCGGGGGACTCGCGCGGCACTCTCAGGTCTGCAAAGAGACAGCCAAGGACGGAACGGCAGTGCATTGGAGGAGCGGTATGTCCCGATCCAGGACGTATCCCTTTCATCGAGCAGCCCACGCGATCTTGCTGGTCGTCTTGGCCTTCTCACCACCGACCGCGGCAGATCCCGTCGTCCTCCTGGAGCAGTCCGGCCCGGCTCGGCCCGCGGCGCTTCGAGGGGGCGTCAAGCGACAACGCACGACGAGGCTGACGCCACAGGCCCTGACGCTCGATTCGTGGCGGCGTTCTGCGGAGATCCTCTTCAACCTCTTCGACGATACGGCATGTGTGGGTTCAATTGAGCGGTCTGGCATCGGCGCCTGCGGCGCTCGGGTCTGCCGCGGTCGGCTGACGGGCCAGACGCACAGTCTGTTCGTCATCACCCGAAAGGGCAAGGCGGTCTGCGGCACCGTCCACATGCCGTCTCGAGGCGTCTTCTTGCTGCGAGGCACGGAAGACTCTCTCAGAATCGTAGAACAAGACCCTACCGACACACCTCCGTGTGGCTGCTCGGCGCTAGCGGAAGCGGCCGAACCGCCACACACGTTGCAGCCAACATCCGCTACGGCATCAGGCCCAGGATCGCCCGCCGCAGCAGACGGCTCAACGCCAGAGATCGACGTGGTGGTCGTCTACACCGAGGATGCCCTGAACGGCGCCGGCGGTCAGGACGGCATGGATGCCCAGGTCGCCGAAATGGAGGCCCAGGCCAACCAGATTCTCGAGGACAGCCTCGTCAATGCAACAGTCAACGTCGTCTTCGCCTCGCTCGTTGACTACGCCGAAAGCCATGATTCAGACACCGACCTAACCCGCCTGAGAACGCAGACTGACGGGTATATGGATGAAGTCCACGACTGGCGGAATGCCTACGGCGCTGATGTCGTGACGTTGCTCGTAGAGGACTTCGATTATCGAGGCAAGGCCTACCTGTTCTTGGAAGGCGGCAACTCGAGTAGCGGTTTCAACGTTGTCGAGCGCCAGTGGGCGACGGGCGTCGGCTTCACCTTTACACACGAATTGGGACACAATCTCGGGTGCGGCCACGACCGAGTCGACGGAACTGTGGGCTACTTTCCCTACTCCTATGGTTGGGCTTGGGAGGACGGGCTTGCCTACAGGACTGTCATGGCGGTCTCACTCCCGGCAACCAGGATCCCATACTTCTCCAATCCGGACGTTCTCTATGAGGGGAACCCCACCGGGATCCCCGAGGGGGATCCGGAGGCGGCCGACCACGCGAAGACGATCAACTTCACGGCGTCACTCGTCGCGGCGTTTCGATCACCAGCGCCGAGGATTTCTGGGCGGGTGACAGCAGACGCAGAAGGGGTCGGCGGGACCGAGTTGCTCGGTCTCCCGATGAGCGCGGTGACCGACGCGGACGGGTGGTACCGGGCAACGGTTCCGTGGGGGTGGTCAGGGGGAGTGGTCCCCACAAGGACGGGCTATGTGTTCAACCCGACGCATCGATACTACACGACCGTCATTGGCAATCAGACGAGCCAAGACTACCTCGCGACGGCGACGGGCGTCCGGATCTCCGGGCGCGTGACGAGAAACGGTAGTGGCGTGCCTGACGTACAGATGAAGGGCCTTCCCGGCGACCCCATGACGGACGCAGAAGGAGCATACAGCGTCGTCGTTGGGCTGGGCTGGTCGGGAACGGTCACGCCAACCAAGGAGAACCACGTCTTCGACCCGATCGCGCGCGACTATACGGACGTCGCTGGTGATCAAACCAACCACGACTACACCGCCACGCGCACCTACGTTCTGGAGGTCGAGCGCGGCACGGGGGACGGCGTCTACGCAGAGGGCGAAGTGGTCACGATCAGGGCAAACGTCTACGCGGACAAGAGATTCAAGGTCTGGACCGGTGACACGGCCAACGTCGCGGACATCAACGCGTGGGAGACGACCGTGACGATGAAGGCCGACACCTTGGTAAGAGCCACCCACGAAGACAACACCTACACGCTGACCGTTCACAACGGTCGTGGCTCCGGGACCTACTTCTATGGGCGGACGGTAGCGATCGAAGCGACCGTGCCGTCCGGCCAGCGGTTCGTGGCCTGGACCGGCGATACACGCTACGTAACGGACGAGAACGCTGCTGCCACGGAAGTCTTCATCGCCCGCGATACGGAAGTGACGGCTACGTTCCAGGACATCACCTACGCGCTGACGGTTCATAACGGTACCGGCTCGGGCACCTATCGCCAGGACGAAGAGGCGGCAATCGAGGCAACGGTGCCGACCGGCAAGGGATTCGAGAAATGGACCGGCGACACCACCAACGTCGCCAACGTCAACGCGCCTGAGACCACCGTGACGATGAAGTCGGACACCGAAGTGACCGCCACGTTCGAGGACCTCACCTACACGCTGACGGTCCACAACGGCACCGGCTCGGGCACCTACACCCATGGCCAGGCGGCAACGATCCGGGCAACGGTTCCCGACGACAAGCAGTTCAAAGCCTGGACGGGCGATACGGCCAGCGTCGCGAATCTGAACGCAGCGGAGACGACCGTGACGGTCAGGGCCGACACCGAAGTGACGGCGACCTTCGAGCCCATCCGACACACGCTGACAGTGCTCAACGGTACGGGCGACGGATCGTACACATCAGGCACGTCGGTGGGAATCAAGGCGACGGTACCGTCCGGCAAGAAGTTCAAGAAGTGGACGGGGGATACGGCCAACGTCGCGAACGTCTACGCAGCCCAGACAAGGATCACGATCTACGACGACACCGAAGTGACCGCAACCTTCGAAAGCATCCGGTACACGCTAACGGTGCACAACGGGACCGGCGACGGATCGTATGCATCGGGCACGTCGGTAAAGATCAAGGCGACCGTGCCGACGGGCAAGAGATTCACGAAGTGGACGGGTTATACGGCCAACGTCGCAAACGTCTACGCAGCCGAGACGAAGGTCACGATGAAGGCCGATACCACAGTGACGGCCACCTTCGAGGACAGTACGTGCACGCTGACGGTAAGTGTCCAGGGGGAAGGGACCGTCCAACCCGACGGCGGAACCTACCGCTTCGGCGAGACGGTTCGCCTTACGGCCAAGCCGTCCAGAGGATGGACCTTTGTCCAGTGGGGGAACGACGCCAGCGGAACAAGCACGTCCACACAGATTACCATGAACAGGGACATGTCCGTCAAGGCCGTCTTCCAGGAATCGACAAGCGGACCGTGTTGCCCCGCGGCGCCCGCATCACTTGTCAGCGCATGGGCGCTCTGTGCACTCGGCCTGCTGTCGCGGAGACGGCGGAGACGAAACGGTCGTCAGTCCCGGTAGCCTACGATGATGTCCGCGACGGTCATCGCGAGACAATCAGCGACGCAGTCGGATCTTCGCCAGGTAGACGCTCGTCTTGCGCTCGTGCGACGCGTAGTAGCTCATCCACAGCAGCCCGTCATGCCAGACGAAGCCCGGGTAGCTCGTGTCGCCGCCGCTCGGCAGCGTCAGGACCGGCTCGTACGTCGTCGGGCCGAACCTGGCCAGCACCGTCCGAGCCCCGCCCGGATAGCTACGGGCGCCGGCCCACATCGAGCCATCCGGCAAGATGATGAAGTTGGGCCCGCCCACATGGTGCTTCGTCTCATGCCACGTCCATTCCGTGTACGGTGGCTTGCTCTGGCCGATCCACCCGCACTTGTTGCCCGACTCCCGACGGACCAGCGCGATCATCGTATCGTCGGGCAAGAACCGCAGCGTCGTCTCTCCCGCGTAGCCGTCGACCTTCAGCGTGCAGATCTTCTCGTACTTCAGCCCGTCGGCAGAGACGAACAACGTCTGGCACCACTTGATGGCCTTGCGCTTGTACGCCGGTCCGTTGTAGGAAACGCCGTAGGCCTTGCCCTTGTGCCACGTCACTCGCCACAGCCACTCCCCCTCAGAGAGCACCCGCTTCGTCGGCGTCCACGCGTGCCCGTCCTTCGAGAACGCCACTCGCGGCTGCCGGCCGATGAACTTGCCCTCCCGGTAGACCGACCCGCCCGCGACGATCATCAGCCGACCGTCGGGCATGATCGAGATCTTCGGGTCGCGCAGGTCGATGCCCTCCTCGGCCAGCAACGCGGCCGACCGCCACGTCTCGCCGTCGGCGGACTCAATGACCCGCAGCCTACCGTCGCCCTTGACGTGGCCTTCGGCCTCGCGGAACGTGCACAGGAACTTGCCCCCAAAGCGAATCAGGTCGGTGAAGGCGTTGTGGGCGCCCTTGTCCCAGATCCGCTTGACCGAGAATAGCTCGACCGGCGACCGCGGGTCCCCGCCGGAAGGGCTCGCCGCAAACAGCAAGCCGGGGACCCAACCGCCCGTCAGTGCACCCGCCAACGCGAAGCCCCTCGCCCAACGACGTCGTTCGAGGCCCCCATCTTGATTCATCGTGTTTCCCTTCATGCTCATCGTTCTTGTACGAGGATGTCCAATTCTTCCATGTAGGGTTCAGTCTCGCGAGCGGCGCCCGCTTCCAGCGCGATGCCGAGTTCGTTGTCGCCACGGAACGGCGGACACGCCTCCAGCGCGATCTCGAACGCCACCCCCGGCAGCCCGACCTTCTCCGCGTCGAGCGCGGTTCGCTCGATCTTCTCGGGATCGACGACCTCGCCGTTGACGTCCACCGTCACGCAGTCGTCGGGCGTGACGTGGTAAACCGCAAACCGCATCGAGCCGCGAAGCTTCTCGCCCTTTCGGCCGTCGGCCATGCGGAAGTGGTAGACCTGCCGCTGTCCGGGGAGGTCCTTGGCGAACCGCAGGATCTGCGTCTTGGCAATCCCCAGCGGGCTCATGCCCTCGCCGTACCACGCGTAGTTCCGCGCGGGGGGGCGCTTCTTGCTTACCCCCTTGTACAACGGTAGATAGTGATACCGCCGCGGCCCTTGACCGACCCGCTCGGGATCGACCACCGCGTTCATCCACGACCACATCCGCTTGCGCTGGTCCGGGCTGCTGAACTTGCCCTTCGTGCCCATGTTGCACGAAATGTTCCAGAACGAGATGCCGTCCGCCCCCCAGGCGTAGTAGTTCGCGGCGCAGGCGCGGGCCTCCGCGTCCGTCAGGAGCATTCCCCAATAGGCCTCGCGGAACTGCGCCACGCCGCGCCCGGTGATTCGAGGCTTGCCCTGCCAGGCCCCGCCCATCATGTTGCCCATCGCCACCAGCAGCTCGCACCGCGTCCCGCGCGCAAACGACGCGAACGACTCGACGCGGACCTGCGGGTCGGTTTCGTTGAAGGTCGACATGACCAGGTAGTCGATCCAGCCCTTCGCCACCCACGTCCGCGGGTCGAGCCCCGCGATCCAACAGGCGCGAATCGTCTCGGGGACGCGGATGCCCAGCGTGAGGCGCTTGCGTCCGCGCTTCTGAGCGGCCTGGTCGAGCATCTCGCGGACCCGACCCATGAAGGCCGTCATGATCGGCGCCTTCTGACGGCCTTGATGGCGCGGGAAGTGCTTGCCCCATCGGCAGAAGTTCAGCTCCAGGCCGTCGAGGTCGTAGCCCTCCGCCAGCTCGCGCATGATCGCCAGCCGGTGCTCGCGGACCTCGGGGTAGCTGTAGTCCAACGCCGTCTCGTTCGTCCTGCCGTCGGGCTGCTTGATGACGTACTGGGGATGCTCGATGGCGAACATCGGACAACCCGGGTTCGCGCGGTCGAGCTTGCGATGGTGCGTGTCGTTCATCCGAACGGCCGCCAGGATCTCCAGGCCCCGCGGTCGCAGCTCGTCGATGACCAGCTTCAGGACGTCCGTGCCCTTGGCCCTCAGTGCGCGGATCGCCGGCGCCCATCCGACCGCCTTGCCCAACCGATCGCCGTAGACTTCACCCACCTTCGAGTCGTACGTGCAAACGTCTGGCGTGGCCGCCAGGAAGCAGAACGTCGTGATCGGGACGGGCGACACCTCGCGGCGCAGGAACTCGCGCAAGAACGTCTCGACCTTACCGGCCGGCGCCTCGGCCAGGCCTTGGGCGTCGTCGTTGTAGACGACCCGACGCTTGGGTCTCGTACGCGCGTCCTCGCCGTACGCCAACGGACAGAGCGCAATGACACACACGAGACCGCCGCAGACCCACCTGCCAAGCCTCGTCGTCGGGATGTCCATGAGCTCCTCCTCACAGCCGTGCGCCGATCCAGGCACGCAGGTCGGCGATGACAGTCTCCTTCTCGAGATCGTTGTGCAGCTCGTGATACCCCCCCTCGTAGATCCTCAGCGTCTTGTCCTCCGATCGGCAGCGGTCGTGGAGCAGCCGGCTGCCCTCGTCGGGGACGAGCGGGTCCGCGGTGCCGTGCATGATGTAAACCGGCGCGGTGATTCGTTCGAAGTTGGCGCGGGCGCGGGCAATGGCCGCGTTGAATTGGGAACCGGTGCGGGCGACGATCTTGCCATGGAAGTTCAGGGGATCGGCGTCGTAGGCCCGGACGACCTCCGCGTCCCGCGAAACGCCGGCCGTGTCCATGCTGGCGACAGGCAGCCAGGGCGTCAGCGTCCCCAACACACCCGCCAACGCCACCAGAAGTGGAGAGACCTCGTCGTTGATCGCCAAGAAGGGGCTGCTGAAGATCAGGCCTCGGGCGTCGAGGGATCGGGTCTGGACGTAGGAGGCGAGGATGAGTCCGCCCATGCTGTGTCCCATGACGAAGGTGGGCGTGCCGTCGAGGCGCCCGCGGATGTGATGCAGGTAGCTGCCCAAGTCCTCCACCAACAAATCGAAGTCCCGGATGTAGCCCCGCTTGCCGGGGGACCGACCGTGGTTGCGCTGGTCGAACGCGTGGACGCCGACGCCGATGCCGTTCAGCGCCTGGATGACGTGGCCGTATCGGCCGGAGTGTTCGCCGTAGCCGTGAATGAGGACGACGTTACCCCGGACCTCGCCCTCGGGCTCCCAGCGCCGTTCGAACAGGTCCAGGCCGTCGTGGGACCTGAAGTGCCCTTCCTCACACATACCGTCCTCCGCCCGTTCACCCCGAGGTCAAACCTGCTCGCGTCACTTCATCTGCTCGTTCAAACGAATGCACGCCGCCACGATCTTCCGACGGGCCTCCTGCACGACCGCCGTTGCGCGCTGGGAGACCGGCACACTGTCCGGCGTCAGGTCGAGCCGCCGGCCCGTCCCTGCGAGGGTAGCCGCGACCGACACGGGCAGCTCGGCAAGGAGCTTCTCGGCGTCGGCAACGGCGGGATGGCGGATGCCCTTCTCCTTGGCCCGCGCAATCGCATCCCTCAACAGGTACAGGATCTCGTAGTCCTCGACGCCCTCGCGGGCGACCTCCCACCGTTTGCTGGTCACGATCGCGCCCGGCGCCCGGTAGACGGTGGAGAAGTAGTCGCCCGTCGCGTTCAGCCCGTCCCAGAAGTAATCGCCCGACGCGTAGACCCACCAACCCGCCCCGGTCAGCCCGAGATTCCACGCATACCAGAACCGCCACCGATACAACCCCAGACAGGACAGCGTCCGCGAGCCGCCCGCTGCGTCGTAGAACCAGACCTCCTTGCCCACCCGCTTGGCCTCCGGGATCAGCTCATCGCCCAGCCGTTCGAGCAGTTCCGACGACGGACACCAGATGTCGACCAGCCCGGTCAGCATCTTGACCGACGTCATCGTCGTGCCGCTCGTGGGGTCGGTGTAGATCCGGATGTTCGGATCGGCCTGCCGGACCAGCTTGGCGACCTCGACGAGGTTCCGCGTCGTCTCGGCGTAGGGGGTCGAAGGCTCGTCATACGGGTACAGCGCCCAGCCCTCGTACCCCATCCCGATCGCCTTCATGTGCGTCGTCCACCGACGCATGTAGGTCACGAACGCCTTGCGCCACGGCTTGGAGAACAGGGGCTGGCCGCGCACCGCGCCCTGGGGGCTCATGAAGAGCATCACGCCATATCGGGCCAGCCGCCGGACCGTCGCGTCGTGCTTGGCGAAGTCCAGCTCGCCTTCGATCTCGCCCTGCGCGTTGCACGTCGCCGTCGGACACGTCCCGAAGTGAACGGTCACGCCGTGATCTACCAGGTCCTTCAGTTCGTAGTCCGGCACCGAGGGCGACATCGCCCACACGCAGAACCGCAACGGTCGGGGACGCGGCAGCGCCAGGTCATGGACCTTGATATGGATGGGCATCTTCACTTCGGTCGGTTCGGGCTCGACGCTCTTGAGACGAAGGTTGGCGACGTAGTCGCCCGGCGCCAGACCGGTCGCGTTCACGGTGATCCACAGCTGCTCGGATTCCATGGGCGCGATGGACGAGAGCTGGCCCTGGTCAAGCAGGGGCAGCGCGTCGGCCACGCGTTCGCTGCGAATAGTGGGCACGGTGACGGCCCGTCGGAACGCCAGATGCCGATCTCCGGGAAACGTCTTGGCCCCAACCAGGTCTGCCGGAATCACCCGAACGGTCAGCGTCCGCGGGCCCAAATTCGTCAGATTCAGCGCCAGCGATTCGTATTCGCCCCTGCACAGTGCGGTGCTGAGGCGCTCGGTGCGGTCTTGCGGCGTGGGAACCGATTCGCGGGGCCCGAAGTAGCCCCACGGGCAGGCCTCCCACGCGCAGAACGACCCGGTCGGCGCGATCGCCCGCCCGGCCCGCGCCAATGCGCGGAGACGCGCCGCCGAAGCCACCAGCGAAGGCAGCAACCCCGGATCGTCTTCGCCCTCGCCCGCTGCCAGACTGCGAAGCAGCCCCCGCAACGCCAACAGCTCGACGCCCATGCCGTCGGCGGGCGTTCGATTCGTCGCACGCCAAGCTTCGAGGTCCTCGGCCGTCTGACGAAACACGTCATTCAGGTACGCCTGGTCGCCCGCCAATCCTGTAAAGGATCGCTCGATCTTCAGGGAGGCCAGCACGGCCAGGCGGTCGGCGTCCATCAGCTTCTGTTGCACCCGATACGTGCCCTCGTCCCGCACATCAACGTCGAGAACGACGCGCCGGGTCTCGCCGAGAACGTGATTTGCGAACCGCCGCACCGACCCGCGCGGATGCACGACGTCGGTCAGCAGCACCAGACGCTGCTTCTGGGGATTCGTCACGTCGAACCGCCATCGATTCGGACCCGTGACGAGACTGACGTCTCCATAGGGCGCGAACCCCGCCCCACCGACCTTGGCGGGCGCGTCCTGCCTGACCGGCGCCGGCAGCGGCTGGTACGCCTTGGCGCCGGGCGTTCGTCCCGTATGAGCCCGGTTTCCCGCGAAGACCGTCCATGCCCGAGCGTCGCGTCGATAGGGCACGTTCCACTTCAGGCACGCGAGCGTGTTGCCGACGTGCGTGCCGTGTGCGGCGACGATCGTCTCCAAGCATCCATCGCCGTCGAAGTCCCCCGCCAGCGACGGCGAGTCGGTCGTGACGGGCGGGGGGATGTCCAGCAGCGACCCCCCGTCGGCATCGAGCACGTGGAGCCGGTGGCAGCAGAACATGATCTCCAGGTCCGCGTCGTCGTCCAGGTTGATCGCGATCGGGGACGTGCCAGAGCCCAGGCAGCAGTTGGCCACCTCGCGCTTCCAACGTTCCCCACCGGCCCCATAGCACCGGATCGCCCCGCCCTTGTTGCCGTAAACCACCTCGTCCTTCCCGTCCGCATCGAGGTCTGTGCTGCAGATCGCAGCGTTGACGTGCAGGTAGACGTTCTGCGCCAGCGCGATCCGGTGCGTCGCCAGGTCGATCCGGTAGAAGTGGTGAAGCCCGCCGCCGATGTACAGCTCGCCAACGCCGTCGCCGTCCACGTCCGCCAGGATCGGCGTGGTGTTGGGAAACAGGTCGTCTGGACGGTAGAGGTCCCACAGCAGGTCCCCCTTCGCCGTCAGCGCGTAGATGTGACCATCGTGAGACGTCACGATGATCTCTTGGCCCGGCGTGTCGTAGAGGTCGGCCACGAGCGTCGGGCCCATCTGTTGGCCGTCGCCCCGAAACCACCAGCGGAGCTTGCCCGTGCTACTGAAACAGGACAGACATCCCGAGATGTCCCCCACGAGGATCTCTGGCGCGCCGTCGCCGTCCAGGTCCGCGATCGCGGGGCACGATTCCGCCCGGACGGCTCCCGGTGTGCGTGCCGTCCACTTCGGCTTGCCCTTCGCGTCCAACGCGACCACCGCTCCGTGGCCGCCGCAGGCGACCACGTCTTCGGCCCCGTCCCCGTCGATGTCGCCGACGGCCGGACAAGCGGTCACGGGCGGCCTCAGGGCGTACGTCCACCGCCGCTTTCCGTCCGGCGTGAAGCAGACGATTCCCCGCCCCACCTCGCAAATGACGATCCCAAGCGTCTTGCCCTTGGCCGAGTCCCGCAGCTCGTTCGGGCCGCAGAACCCGACCTTGCCCTGGACCTTCCATGCGACCTCGTATCGCAGGTCGCCCGCTGCGGATCCCACGGAGGACAGGACGCACACCATCAGATAGCAAAGCACGCAGTGACGCATGATTGGAGACCTCCAGCGCGGCGATTCTATGGGGCGGCTGCAAGGCAAACAAGCAACGCGTCCGTCCACGGACCACACGCCATCCGCCGTTGGCTTTTCGGACACGTGCCGGTAGTGTTCGCGGTGAATGAACCCGTGCGCGGTCCTTCCTGACGCGGGGGGTGCCCCATCCTTTTCGAGTGACCGCGGGACGCGGGCCCTCGAAAAGGGTAGGGGACGGAACGATCGACACAAGGAGTCCGACCCATGCACCGATCCAACGCCTGTCTCAGCCGACGCGCACCAACCGTGATCCTTCTCGTGGTGTTCGCGCAGGGCGTCGCCGTGGGGCAGACCGCCGACGTCCGAACGCGGGACCTCCTCCGCGGATTCACCGACGCCGAGCTCGCCGCCGCGAAACGGGCGACCCCTTCCCGGCCCGACCCGCCACTCGGCACCCCCGTCCCCCGGCGCGTCCACGTCACCGGACGCGTCTACGTCGACGCCAACGCGAACGGCGCACTCGACCCCGGCGAACCGGGCCTGGCGCAGGTTCTCGTCACGGACGGCCAGAACGTCACTCGCACCGCCAACGACGGCAGCTACGCATTCCGGTTCGACATGGACCGCGAGGTCCACTGCCGCTTCGTCGTCGCCACACGCCCCACCGGTTACCGCCCGACCGGTCCGTTCTTCCTCAGGATCCCGTTCGCCGAGGCGCAAACGACCTACCGTGCGGACTTCGGCTTCGCCCAATGCCCGTACGCAGGCCGGCGGGAGTTCTGGTTCATCGTGACCAGCGACAGTCAGTTCACCTGCCCCGAGCAAATGATCCCCACCGCCAAAGACTACGCCCAGATGACCGACACGCCAGGAGATCCCGCGTTCCTCCTGACCGTCGGCGACCTGACGATGTCCGGCACGCACTACCAATGGGACATGTACGACCGGATCCGCGGCGCTTCGAAGATTCGTGTCTACGACGGCTTTGGCGGCCATGACGGCAACTGCCTTACCCCCCGCGGCACCGCCCACTACGAATTCCGCATCGGCCCGTCCTCCTACTCCTGGGACTACGGCGGCGTCCACTTCGTCCAGTTCGTCACCGAGCTACACTACCTGACCCCCGCAGCCCGCGCCCGGCAGCAGGCGTGGCTCACCGCCGACCTGAAGGCCGTCCCCAAGGGGTCGCCCGTCATCGTCGCCACGCACTATCCCCTCCCCGCAGAGTGGTTCGACCGTCGGCGGGCCGAAGGCGTCAATGTGCTCTGTCAACTCGCCGGCCACTGGCATGTCGTCCAGGCGGGCAGTCGCGGCGGCGTACCCGTGCTGATCAGCGCACCGGCCCGCGGCGGGGACTGGGGCGCCTACTCCCGCGCGTACCGTTGGGTCCACGTCACGCCAAAGGGCGTCCGGACCGAGCTGCGAATCGCCGGGCAGTATCAACGACTCGAAGTCGTCGCGCCGGGCCCTACAGCACGGCTCGGCGCCGGCCCGCTGATGGTTCTGGCCTACGACTCGGCCCGCAAGGTCCGTTCGGTAAGCTGCCGCGCGATCGCGCCGGACGGGCGCTCGCAATCCCCCGGGTTGACGCAGAAGGGGGGCTGGTCCTGGCACGGCACCTTCGCCCCTGACGTCGCGGGGGACTGGCGATTCGAGCTCGAGGCCACCGACAGCACCGGCGCCGTCTGGAAACGGCGGCAGTCGGTTCGCGTCGTCAATGCACGCTCGACCGCGCCGCGCCTTGGTGACGATTTCGGCTGGCTGCTCGCGGGTCGCCCGCCCCGTCGGATCCCACGCGGTCCGGGCGCGCCGCTGTATCCGCTGTGGATCAGGCACACCGGCTCGGTCCACGTGCTGCATGCCTCGCCTGTCGTAGCGAGTGGGCGTCTGTACGTCGTGGTCACCAACCCGAACGCAGGGACGCCCGGCAGCGGCGTGGTCTGTCTCGACGCCAAGACGGGAACACAGATCTGGCGAGCCCGGACGCCGCTCGGCGACATCCGCGGGCCGGTGACGGTGCACGAGGGACGGGTCTTTGCCATCAGCGGGGAGGGATGGGTCGCCGCCTTCGATGCAGTGACGGGTCGCTCGCTCTGGGCCAGGCCGCTCAAACCGGAATACCAACGCGGCCGACCCCTCGCGATCATCCAGACGCCGCCCGTCCCGACGCCGCTGGGTCTTCTCGTGAGTGATTGGCAGTCGCCGCAGTTCCTGCTCGGTGCGACGACGGGCAGGCAGATCGCCCGGATCAATGGAAACGTCGGATACTACGTCGCCTTCGCCACCGTCTTCGACGACG
Source organism: uncultured Planctomycetales bacterium (assembly GCA_964390905.1). Taxonomy (GTDB): domain Bacteria; phylum Planctomycetota; class Phycisphaerae; order UBA1845; family JAFGLZ01; genus JAFGLZ01. The sequence goes on from CAYMLO010000044.1 coordinate 43,571, forward strand.
TGATGTACGCCGCGCGGCGGGGGGGGGCGATGGCGCTGCGACTGCCCTCCGGCAAGCAGGTTTGGTCCGTTGAGGAAAAGGCACGTTCTACCTCAGCCGGCATCGTCGTCGACGGCGTCTACCTCTACACGGCCTCATCCGCCGTGAAGGCCCTCGACGCCGCCACCGGCAGACTCCGCTGGCAGACGGCCGTCCCCAACGTCGGGCGCCGGAACCCCATTCCGGTCGTCTGGGACGACCTCGTGCTCGTCAACGGAAAGGACCTGACCGCCGTCGATCTGGGGACTGGCAAGCAGCGCTGGATCGTCAAGTGCGCTCGCGACCCCAACCGGTTCGAGCGCTCGCGACGACAGGCGATGGCGGGCAGTTCGACGCCGATCGTGGCCGGCCAGTTCGCCTACGTCGGACACGACGACACGTCGATCCGCGCCGTTCGACGGGACGGCACGGTCGCCTGGGAACACCGCCTCGGCACGCCGGTCAAGACCGACCCAGTCGTGTCGGGTAACCTGCTGTTCGTCCACGATTACGCGGGCAACCTGTGGTGCTTCGCACCCGCAGCGAGGTAAAACGCCCCCCGGCATCCGCGCTACCTCAGCCGCGACAGCAGGCGGTTCGGCCTCGACCAAACCACCCGCGCCACGAAGACCGCCCCCTCCGCGCCCCGCTTGAAGAGCTTGGGCCAAAACATCCCCTCGGCGACCGTCACCCAGGTCTCACGCTCGTCGATGGCGATCGCGCCGAAGTTGCCGAGCGACGCGCCGCGCTCCGGAATCAGGATCCGCTCGCCCTTGCGAATCACGCAGAGCTTCTCGGGGTCGACCTGCCCGATGAACAGCGGCGCGCGGTGCCGGAACATGTGGTCGTTGTTTGCGCCGCGCCGTGTGTAGGTCAGGAACAGCCCGTCGCTGTGCGTGACCCAGTGCTGCTGCGTGTTGTAACTGCCCAAGTCGGACCCGTCGTCGAACGTCCACGGCTTGATCGGCGCGAAGTGCAGCCCGTCGTCGGACACGGTTACGTACCCCTTCCGGTCGTTGCGGATGGTCAGGTAGTACCGGTCCTTGAAGAAGGTGATCGAGGGCTCGCATAGACCGCGGTCGACGTCCAGTTTCATCACGTTGCCGTGCTCGACGTACTTGATCTCCTTGCCGTCGAATGAACACCGCATGACCGCCACCGAGGCAGCCTTGACGCCGCGACCGCCGAAGTAGATCGGCAGCAGCAGCGTCCCGTTCGGCTCGGACAGCCACTGGGAGCAGGCCGATCGGCACATGAAGAACGTCTTGTCGTCCGGCATCTCGATCTCGCGCCAGGTCGACCACGTGCCGGCCTTCGGATCGTGCACCGTGTAGTTCGTCCTGCTCGGGCGAGCATCGACCTGATGGCCCTTCCGGTAGTAGACCGAACAGCCGATCACCAGCAGCCGTCCGCTCTTCGCGTGCCAGCCGGGCGTGCAGTCGCAGACACCGATGACCATGTCGTCGGCCGCCTTCCGCCACGCCAGCTCGGGACGTTCCACCGGCGGCGTCCAGGTGGCGCCCATGTCGTCGGTCCGCAACGAAGACAACCCCGAGTAGAAGTCGCTGATGTGCAGGTGCTTCTGCAATGTCATCACCACGGCGGGACGACCGTTTCGGCCGGCACCCGGTACGGGGCCCACCCGCGGATGAAACCAGCAGAAGTCCTTGTGAATTCCCTTCACGACCGTGTCCAGCTTGATCTCGTAGTCCAACACTCGCGTGCTCTCTCGATCGACCGTCTGGGTCTTCGCATCGGCGGCGCGGGCGTTTCCCTCGGCCATCACCGTCGAGATCACCCCCAGCACGACGACCCGCCATCCTCGTCCACGTATCATGTGGTTCCTGTCCTCCGTCGTTGCAGTTGTCTCATTCTCTCGACGAGACGCCAGGAAGATCATACCCGGATTCCCGGGCGGGGACAGGTCGCACGCACGTTCCGACGAAGACGTTATCGGCCCCGGCGCGCCTGTCGACATGCCAGGTCAAGCCGATCCGCGACACGGTCGATCTACCAATGGGCTGTGGCCAAGCCAGCCCGTCGGATCACGCCATGAATGAACTGACCTCCTCCCAGCACGCATTGCCTTCGGCGAAGCCGCTCACAGAGCCAATCCAGACGTCGGTCGTGCCGGGACACGTCAACACCTCGCCGATGGCGGGCGCCGCCGGCGCGTTCCCCCTGGCTGCCGGTGCCCACACCGCCAGACCGCCCACAGACAGCCTGGCGATCATGTCGGCCATCTGCGGGCTGACGGCGTTCATCCCGGTGGTATCCCAGGTCGCCGGACTCATCCTGGGCATCGTCGCCGTTCGACGGATCCGACGGGCCCGCCGCGCCGGCCTGGCCGTCGCGGGCATGGGCTGGGCGGCCACGGGCATCACCAGCAGTGTCTGCGTGCTGCTCGGCTGGATCTTCGTTGTCGCGGTCCTGGGCGTGGTGGCCTACTTCTTCTCGAACACCGCCGCAGCGCTGGACCAAGCCGTCGCCGTGCCCCCTCGGTAATCCCAAGGAGCCACGCCCTGCTGCCTGTGTGCAGAGACTCAATCCCCCGCTACTGCTTCTCCCTTGTCTGAGGCACCCAACTCGCTTGCCATCCCCGCCTAGATTCGTATTCTCGGGGCCTAAACGCGAAGACGGGTCGGCATCTGTTCATCGGCAGAGCCGCGCAATTCGCCCTGCCTGGCCAGAAGGAGAAACGACGTGGCGTCCCTCATAGCAGATCTGATTGGCAGGACCGCCCTGGTCACTGGCGCCAGTCGCGGAATTGGACGTGCGATCGCCGTCGGCCTGGGCCGATGCGGCGTTGACGTCATCGTCAACTACCACACCAATGCCGAAGCCGCCGACCAGACCGTCGCGATGATCTCAGACGGCGGCGGCGAAGCGCACGCCGTCCAGGCCGACGTGGCCAGCAAACCCGACGTTGACCGGCTGTTCGACGCCGTCCGCGAGCGGTTCGGCGACCACGTGGACATTCTGGTCAACAACGCCGGCGGCCCGACCGATCGTCATCCGTTGTCCACCATGCCCGAGGAGGTCTGGCGCCGCTGTCTGGCCCTGAACCTGGACAGCGCGTTCTTCTGTACCCAGGCGGCTTGGGGCCTGCTGCCTGACGGAATCGGTCGCGTGATCAACCTCACCTCGATCTCCGCGCGGACAGGCGGCGGGCCCGAAGCCTCCCCCTACGCCGCCGCCAAGGGCGGACTGAGCAACTTTACCCGCGCCTGCGCCAAGGAGTTCGCCCCACGCGGCATCACCGTCAACGCCATTGCTCCCGGGGTGATCGAAACTGACCTACACCGATATGGCACGCCGCCCGAGGAGTTCCGCGCCGTCGTCGACCGGATCCCCTTGGGCTACGCCGGACTTCCCGAGGACGTCGTCGGCACCGTGCTCCTCTTGTGCGCCCCGGAGGGCCGATACCTCACCGGAGAAATCATCGAGGTGAACGGCGGCCTGCTGATGAGCTGATCGATGAGCGACCCCCCCACGTTCGGCGCGCTGAACTACACGGTTCTCGGCATCTACCTCGCCGTCATGTTCGGCATCGGCCTGTGGTTCTCGCGAAGGCAGGCAACCACCGAGGATTTCTTCCTCGCCGGCCGGCGCATGCCCTGGCTCATCGTCGCCATGAGCATGTTCGCCTCGCTCACCAGCGCCATCTCCTACATGGGCATCCCCGGAACGGCCTACAGGGAAAACATCGCACTGCTCGCGATGGCCATCATGAGTCCCATCGCCGCCCCCTTCATCATCCTCATCTTCTACCCCTTCTACAGACGCCTACAGGTCACGACGTCCTATGAGTACCTGGAGCGACGCTACGACCCGCGAGCGCGCTTCGTGGTATCTGGCCTGTTCCTCGCGGCCCGCCTGGGCTGGCTGGGCACCGTCATCTACGCACCCGCCCTTGCCCTGTCGGTCGTGACGGGCGTGGACGTGACGCTGGCGATCCTGCTGATGGGCCTGCTCGCGACGGCCTACACGGCGCTGGGCGGACTGTCAGCCGTGCTGTGGACCGACGTCATCCAATTCATCGTCCTGGTCGGCGGCGCGATCTGGGTCGCCGTCGCGCTGGTGACGTCGATCCCCGGTGGGGTCTCGTCGATCTACGAAACGGCGGCACAGACCGACCACCTCCGCGTCCTCGACTGGAAGGTCAGCCTCTACGAAATGACGGGCATCGTCGTGGCCGTCTCCTACTTCCTGCAGTTCATGCAGGACTACGGCACCGATCAGGTCACCGTCCAGCGGCTGCTGGCGGTCAGGACGTTCCGCGGCATGGCCAAAGCGGCTCTGCTGAACTCCGCCTTCGATCTGGTCATCCTGCCGCTCCTGCTCTTCGTGGGTCTCGGCCTGTTCGCCTACTACCACATCTTCGCCGACCGGCTGGCGGACGGCATCGCGAGCGATCGCGTCCTGCCCTACTTCATCATGCACGGCCTGCCCAACGGCGTGTCCGGTCTGCTGATCACGGCCATCTTCGCCGCGGCGATGTCCAGCATGGACTCGGGCATCAACTCGCTCGCCACGGTGATCGTCAACGACTTCGTCAAGCCGCTGCGACACGCGGCCAAGAGCGAGAAGAGCCACGTGCGGTTGGCGCGGATCCTGACGGTCGCGCTGGGCCTGTTCGCGACCGGCGTGGCCTTCTACGCCAGCACCATCGAGGGCATCCTCAGGGCGTCTTCGCTGTTCCTGGGGTTGTTCTCGGGCCCGATCCTGGCCGTCTTCCTGCTGGGAATCCTCACGAGACGGGCCAACTTTCCGGGATGGGTGGCCGGCACGCTGGTCGCCATCCCCTGCACGCTCTGGCTCAAGTATGGGCCCGAGGTCCACTTCGTCTACTACTTCCCATCGTGTTTCGGCATCAGCTTCCTGGTCGGCTACCTGGCCAGCCGGCTAATCGGCAGACCGACGGCAGAACCGTGTCTCACCCTTTGGGGCCGGCCGGATCTCGGGGCACTCGACCCTCAGGACGCTCGCAGCGGAACCCGGCCCCGCCCTGAGCAAAGATAGTGCGCGACTCGCCGGCGTCTGCCATTCTCCAGCTTCTTGACGACCGTCTGACAATCCGGTCGACTGGATGGACACGGGCGCGTTCCACGACGAATCCGGCGCGACACGCCGACGCGTCCCGGTCAATCCGCAAAGACAGCAAACCACAAGGGGCCCGACATGTCACACGACACCGCGTTCGAGATGGCCACGTCGAGCATCCGCTTCGGGCCGGGCGTGACGCGCGAGGTCGGGATGGACCTGGCCGACATGGGGCTCAAGCATGTGATGGTCGTGACCGACCCGCACCTGGCCAACCTCCCGCCCGTCGCCACCGTCCGCGAGTCGCTCGAGGCCGAGAAGATCGCGTACGCCCTGTTCGACGGCGTGCACGTCGAGCCGACGGACACGTCGTTCAAGGCGGCGATCGAGTTCGCCCGTTCCGAGCCCTTTGACAGCTTCGTCGCCGTCGGGGGCGGGTCGACGATGGACACGGCCAAGGCCGCCAACCTGTACACGACGTATCCGGCCGACTTCCTGGACTACGTCAACGCGCCGATCGGGAAGGGCAAGCCCGTGCCCGGTCCGCTCAAGCCGCTAATCGCGATCCCGACAACGGCGGGAACGGGCAGCGAGACGACGGGCGTCGCCATCTTCGACATGTCCGAGATGCACGCCAAGACCGGCATCGCCCATCGGCGACTTAAGCCGACGCTGGGCATGATCGATCCGGACAACACGCGGACGCTCCCACCTCAGATCGCCGCCTCAACCGGCCTGGACGTCCTCAGCCATGCCGCCGAGTCCTACACCGCCATCCCGCACGACCAACGCCCCAGGCCGGACCGACCCATCCTTCGTCCCGCCTATCAGGGCTCCAACCCGATCAGCGACATCTGGGCGCTGCAAGCCCTGCGGATGATGGCCGAGTACCTGCCCCGCGCCGTCGCCGACCCGAGGGATGACGAGGCCCGCGGAAGGATGCTCCTGGCGGCGGCGTTCGCCGGCATCGGCTTCGGCAACGCCGGCGTCCATCTGCCGCACGGGCTGTCGTATCCCGTCGCCGGCATGGTCCGCGACTTCAGGCCGGCCGGCTATCCCGTAGACCATCCGATGGTTCCGCACGGCATGGCGGTGGTCCTGAACGCCCCGGCCGTGTTCCGCTTCACCGCGTCGGCCTGTCCCGATCGACACCTCCAAGCGGCCGAAGCCTTAGGGACCGACGTCAGTGGCGCCGACCCGGCCGACGCCGGCCGCATCCTCGCCGACCGCATCATCCACTTCATGCAAACGCTCGACATGCCCAACGGCCTGTCCGCGGTGGGCTACACGGAGGACGACATCCCCGCCCTGGTGGCCGCGACCCTCCCGCAACGCCGCGTCCTGGATGTATGCCCCCGACCCGTCGACGAAGCGGCGCTCACCCAGGTCTGTCGAGATGCAATGGTCTACGGGTAGCGCTCGCCGCGAGCGATCGACAGTCGCGCCCAATCGGAGCCAGGCCCTCGACCCTAACTCAGTCCTGCCCATCTATTTTGGTAACTAACTCCCAACAAATGCACAATGATCTTGTTTCTGGCTGATGCGCGGGGTATACTTGTATTGAGCGGAGTGAACGAAGCAGGAGGGAGATGGTTCGCCCGGCTCTTCCGGGTCGGCGACGCATCTCCCGAAGCATATCAGAAACAGCACAGCTGCAAGGGAAAGCCCAACAGAAGGATAATCCTGCTCGCCGCGTCTGTCGGCGTGTGTCGCGGCGGCGGAAGAGAGGAGGTGGTGCTATAGACCGTAACTTGTTTAAGGACAAGGGGGAATGTTCACGGGAGTTTCTGGAATCAGACCCCAAGTATTGGGGGAAAGGAGGCCAAGAATGAAGAAACTCCCCTACGTACTTTCAGCGGGCGTTGCGTTGGCGTTCTGGGCTTCGCCCGCGCTCGGTGTAGGACTCCAGGTCTACTATGAGGACGGTCCCCAGGACCCGTTGTTCATCCCCGTCGACGTGCACGAGGTGGGCGATGGGCCGAACTCGGCCGGGCCGTTCCCGCCGGGGGAGATCATCCTCTCCTCGTGGACCACAACGTGCGAGACCGCGTGCCCCGCGTGGCCGTACGACGACCCCAACATCATCAATGTGTTGGTCGAGATCACGCGGGTCGACATCCGTGTAGACCCCGCAGACCCCAACGGTCCCGTGCCGGTCTGGTACGTGGCCGACCCGGAGACCACCCTCACGAACTACGACGGGTGGATCGGGAACCTGGGGCTGTTGGATGCGGAAGAGGCCTTCAAGATCGACCACGTCGGGGTCAATCGGCCGTTGGTCTACGAGAGCATGCGGTGGGACAACCTCCTGGAGTACGGTGAGACCTGGCGGTTCATCATCCAGGATTACCAGAACGCGTGCGGGGGCCCGCCCGCCCCGTTCGACAGCATCGGTATCGCCAGCCTGAGCACCAGTTGGCCGCCCTCCACGGGCAGTCTGCTGGTGCCAGAGCCAGCAACGCTGGCGTTGCTGGTGATGGGCGGGTTCGCCCTGTTGCGACGACGACGGGGATAGGGGTCGGCAACCACCCGACGAAGGCCCTCTTCCCGTTCCGGCAGGCCCGCAGGCAGACCCCTGCGGGCCTGTTCGACACAGAAGCATCGGGCAGCCAGACCGCCGTTGCAGGCTTCACGGCTTCGCCGGCCTCTGGGCTGCGAACATGCCCGTGTTACCCGATACGCGGATCGCACCGTCGGTCGCGATCCGCTCCCGGGCGATTCGCCGAAGCGCTTCGACGCCCTCGTCTGAGAGGACCGCGTCCGCACCGATCGTCGACAAGAGATAGGCAATCAGCGGCTCGACCTCGGTGATGTGCAAGGCGTTCTCGTAACGACGCAACACGACATTCGAGAAGTGCCGCTCGAGCAGCGCCGACCCATTCTCCAGCCCGAAGAGCCTGGATCGATCCGGATCACTGAACTGCAGCCGACGCGTCACCCGTCCGGTGAGCTCACGGAGTTCTTGCAGGTGTCCCGCGCCGTTGGTGGCCGCGTACAACTGCCCGCCGACCTTCAGGGCGCGTCGGATCTCCACAAGGCAGCGCTCCAAGTCCGGCACGTGATACAGCATGTGATTGGCGATAACGGCGTCGAGACTCTCATCGGCGAAGGGGATCGCCTGCGCATCGGCGACCTGGAACGTAAACGTGTGCCCCTTCCCGCCAAGGTCCCCCCTTGCCGCCCCGAGCATTCCCGGCGACAGGTCGGACAGGAGGATCTGCCATCCAACCGGCACGCGCTCGCGATTGGCCCGCCACAGGCCACACGTTCCGCAGCCCAGCTCGAGAACCCGACAGCGGTCAGGCAGCGCCAACTGATCCTGGACCCACGCATACCACCCGCGCGGGTTGGTGCCGAATTGCTGGTGCAGCGCCGCACGCGCCTCGAGGTTCGCCGGATCCGTGTACTGAGCCCTGACGTGCTCCGGGGAGTTCGGCGCCGCTGACATCAGGGCCTCCCGGGGTTCGTGACGCACGGGTCCTTGAGAAACACCAGCAGGTCGATCGGTGCCATGACGGGGCGTGGTTCGGTCTCGGCCTCGGCAGCCAGTTCCATGGCCTCAACGCCCTGGTCAGACTCCTCGTCCGAGATCAGCGCGAGCGATGACAGCGCCCTCAGCTTGATCCGTTCACAATGCGAACGAAGGCTGTCGTCATCTTCCTGAAGCACGGTCTCGTGGGCGATGCAGTTCAGCCCTGCCCCTCGGCACGCCGATGTCAGGGCATCCATGGCCGGCAAGCGGGCCTCGTCAATGGCCCTTGCCCAAGGGAAGAAGTCGTAGAAACGGAACGGGTCCAGGCGACCTTTGAAGCTGTTCCGGACGAAGACGAGCCCGCCCGCCCGGACGACGCGAGAGAGCTCCCCGCAGGCGTCGGGAAGGCTCTGGAAATGATGCACGACCATCGAGAGGAGGGCCGCATCGAACGCCCCCGACGCGGTGGGAATGCGTTCTGCCGTGCCCGCAATATAGCGGACGCGCGGGTGGGCGCCGTTGGCCTGGGCCTGCTGACGCATCTTCGCCGACGGCTCGACCCCGACGACCGTTGCCCCGAACCGTTCGGCCAGCGGAACACTGAACCGTCCCACCCCGGACCGGAGGTCCAGAATCGTCGGATTTGCCGGCGAACGAAGGTGCGTTGCGAGCGCGTCCATCCACAGGTCGACCTTCTCCGCTGAGAGGCGACGCCCCTGGACGTAGGTCTGATGAAGTGATTCGTCGTAGTCCATCGCCGTCGCATGCGTCGAATCGGACGCCCTTCCCGACGGCCATTCTAGCCACGCGCCTGGGACGTACAAGCGGCATGGGACCAGGCGTCGCGCACCGGGTGCATCCAAGGAATCGAAGGACGGATCGAACGGAGATGTCACACACACCAACAGCGATCTGTCGGCCCCGTCGCTGCGCTCCCGTGTCCTTTGGGGGCGACGCGTTCTTGCCCCTAAGCCGGCAAGAGATACGCAACAGATGTTCAATGCGGGTACAGCCAATGATTGGATGCACGTTCCATCGATGAGGCCAGACGACCTGCGGCGTGGGTTTCTCTTTCGGTTCGGTCTCGCCTTGCCGGTGCTCGGTCAGTACCATACTCGGATCATGCCGACGGCGATGGTTGAGAAACGCGTTGGGGACATTCTGCTGGTGGGCTTCTCGCTGGCGGGCGAGGAGACGGTGGTGGGGGCGCCGGAGCTGAACCTGTGCTTCGACGTGGGGCGGGCGCCGCGAGAGATCATCAGTCTCGACACGGTCTGCCTGTCGCACGGGCACATGGACCACGCTGCGGGGCTGGCCTACTACTTCTCGCAGCGGGCTTTCGTCGGCAACTCGCCGGGGACGGTGCTCGTGCCCACCGAGTTGGTCGGACCGATCCACGATCTGGTTCGCGTTTGGGGCCAGATCGAAGGGCATCCTTCGCCCGCTCGGATCATCGGGCTCGAGCCGGGTCAGGACCACCGGGTCCGGCGCGATCTGGTCGTCCGGGCGTTCAGTACGAAACACGGCGCGCCCGCCCTGGGGTACTGCGTGATCGAGACGCGGCGGAAGCTCAAGCCCGAGTTTGCCGACCTGAGCGGCCCGCAGCTCGTCGAACTCAAGAAGCAGGGCACGACCATCGAGTATGAGCTGGAGGTGCCGTTGGTGTGCTATCCGGGCGACACGGCCGACGGGCCGCACTTCGACCTGGAGTTCGTGCGGCGCAGCCGGGTCGTCTTGCTGGAATGCACGTTCTTCGAGCCCGATCACGTCCGTCGGGCCCGGGCGGGCAAGCACCTGCATGTGTGTGAGTTGGCCGGCCTGGCCCGCCGGTTGGAAAGCCCGCACATCGTCTTGACGCACCTGTCGAGGCGGACTGCCCTGCGGCAGGCCCGTCATTACCTCCGCGAGGCCGTCGACGCTGACGTGATCGATCGCTTCAGCTTCCTGATGGAGCGTTCGCGCTCGCCGGGTCGTCGGCCGGGGCCCGCCGACCAGCGCACCCCAAGCACACCGTAGCTGCTGTCCGCCGGGATCGCTGCCAGGGCGTGTCTTACAGTGGCGGCGGGGTGCCCCATTTTTCGCTTCCCTTCGCGGAACGCGAGGGGGAGCGGGGGGGGGGGGGGGGGGGGGAACGGAGCGTTGCGAGAGACGGTTCGCGCTCCATTCCGTCCCCCACCCTTCTCGAATGTCCGCGTTCCGCGGCCACTCGAAAAGGATGGGGCACCGCTCCGCTCAGAGCGTCACGTTCGTTCTCCGGGGATCACTCGCAGGACGTGCCTTGCAGTCGGTTTGCGGTTGGCGTTAGGATGGGGGTCGGGTTGGTATTTTCTGGGAACACAGGTATCGCACGATGAGAACGGTCTGCTTCGCCGCGCTGGGGGTCTGTGTGGCGGCGGTGGTGTCTGGCTGCGGCCCAGTGGTCGGCGAGATCAACAAGGAAGGGCTGCAGGAGCACGACGCCGGCCGATACGTCGAGGCCATCGGCCTGTTCAAGACCGCCCTGAAGAAGGACATCACGCGACCTTCTACGCTGTTTTACCTGGGGCGGAGCTACATGTACCTGGCCGAAGACCGGTTCCGCGCCGGCAACGCTCGGATGGCGCGCCGCAACCTGGACGACGCCGTCTACTACTTCGACCGGGCGATCGCGGTCTTTCCCAACTACGAAGAGGCCATTCGCGGCAAGGAGCGGGCCTTGACGTTGCGGGGGGAATACGACAAGGCGATGGCCGTCATCGAAAAGAGCGGGGAGCTGCTCGGCCCGTCGGCCAAACACAAGGTCATGCTGGCCCGCCAGTACGAGGAGCGGGGCGATCACGACAACGCGTTGCTCGCGTACCGGCAGGCCGTCGTCGTCGAGCCGCTCAACGCCTGGGCCCACGCCGAGCTCGGACGCTTCTACAAGCGGATCAACCGCCGCCAGGACGCCCTGGCCTCGCTGACCCGCGCGTATCGGATCAACCCGAAAGAAGACCGCGTCTCGACGGACCTCAAGGCCCTCGGCGGCTGGCCGCCGCCGTAGCGGGCCTCCCAATCGCACATCTCTGTCAATGCCCTGCTGGGCGACCGCCTTTCTTGGGGTCGCTCGCGCCGAGGAGCGTGTTGTCGAGCGCCCACTCGATGGCCTGGACGACGCCGCTGGCCCGGCGCTTGCCGATGCGGTGGCCGCGCTTCTTGAAGGCGGCGGCCAGGTCCGGATCGGGGGCGACGTCGAAACGGATTTCGTTGGGCGACCACTGGTGGTGGATGCGTGTTGCCTCCATGGCCTCGCCCAGCGTCATTTCGTAGTCGAGCACGTTGATGAGGACGTTGAGCACGGAGCTGATGATCCTCGGCCCGCCGGACGCGCCGAGCGTCAGGATGGGCAGCCCCCGGTCGTCCAGGACGATCGTCGGCGACATGCTGGATAGCGGGCGCTTGCCCGGCGCGACGGCGTTGCGGTCGCTGGTTCGCAGGCCGAACGCGTCCGGCTTGCCGGGCTCGGCCGAGAAGTCGTCCATCTCGTTGTTCAGGATGATCCCGAAGCGGTCGGTCACGACGAACGAGCCGAAGGGCAGGTTGATCGTCTCGGTCCAGGCGACGACGTTGTCGTCGGCGTCGACGACGCAGAAATGGCTCGTGCCCCCGTCGTCCTTGAGGTGGACCGAGCCGTAGCTCTTGGGCGACTTGGTTCGCTTCGGGTCGATGCCCTTGGCCAGCGAGGCGGCGTATTTCGTGCCGGTGAGCAGGCGCTGAGGGATGTTGACGTAGGCGGGATCGCCCAGCCATCGCGACCGGTCGGCGAAGGCGTGCTTGCAGGCCTCGACGAACACGTGGGCGGCCTGATGCGGGTCGTCGGCGTTGGGGTCGGCCATCGATCGGTTGCTCAGGATGTTGAGCACTTCGGCGATCACGATGCCGCCGGAGGAGGGGGGCGGCATGGAGACGATCTGGTAGTCCCGGTACTTGAACCGAATGGGCTGGCGCTCGCGGACGCGATAGCCCAGCAGGTCCTCAATCGCCATCACGCCGCCGGCCCTCTTGACTGCCTGGACGATGGCGTCGCCGATCTGGCCGTCGTAGAAGGCCTGCGGGCCGACCGACGCGATCAGCCGCAGCGCCGCGGCGAGCTCGGGGCGTCGAATGAGCTGACCGCCTTTGATCGGCTGGCCGCGGTTGAGCAGCGTGCGGTGCAGGGTTTCGTACGTCTGCGCGAAGTCGGGGTGACTTCGGAACTGTCTGAGGGCCTTGGCGCACGCCGAGACGTAGTCCTTGTCGGCCTTGAATCCCCGCTCGGCCAGTTCGATGGCGGGGTCGATGACCTGGCTCAATTGCATCGTGCCGAACTCCTCCAGCAGGTGGTCCGCACCTGCCAGGAGGCCCGGCACGCCCACGGCCAACCCGCCGAACTGACTGGGGGATGGGCCGTTCGGGTCCTTCTTACGGGCCTTGACGAACATGTCCCAGGTCGCGTCGCCGGGGGCGGTCTCGCGGAAGTCCACGGCGATGGTTTCCTTGGCCCGGCTGAGGTAGATCACCGCGAACCCCCCGCCGCCCAGCCCCGTGCTGTAGGGACGGGTCACCCCGAGGGCAAACGAGGTGGCGACCGCGGCGTCGATGGCGTTGCCGCCGTCTTTGAGGATCTCGGCCCCGGCCCTGGACGCGTCGATCGAGTCGCTGGCCAGCATGCCACGTTCGGCTTTGACGAGCCAACGACGCGTTCGGGGCGTTGGTTTGGTCTTCGGCTTAGCGGGTCGCGTGGCCTGGCGTCGGGGTCTGCGTTTCTTGGCCGGCGGTTTGGGTTTCGGGCTGTCTGGTGCTTTGTCCGGACGCTGTACCGCTTCGGGGGGCTTTGGCTTGACGCGGCCCTTGGCCCGGTTGCGCGCCTTCGTTCGGTCCTGTCCCTTGGCTCGACCGGCGAGGGGCGGAGACGTTGACGGTGGGTCGGCGTCTCGATGGACCTGTGCCCAGACCGGGCAGACCAGGATCAGTACGGTGCAGATTCGAACCAGCATGTGAGGGAGACCTCCGAACTAGGGTCCCAATGACTCTGCGGGATCAGGTGCCGGACCTACGGCGGGCACGTGGCATGGGCATCTTGCCCATGGACCTTCACGGGCGAGACGCCCGTGCCACAGTAGCGCCGATTCACGCACGGTCATTCAGCGTTCTCCAAACGAGGTGAGCGGTGCGGCCCGCTCGATGGCCTGCGGGTCGTTGGCATATCCCAGGGCCACATCCTTCGTGATTCTGCCGGCGACGACGAGGCGGGTCAGGTGCTCATCCAGCGTCATCATCCCGTCGCGCCGTCCGGTCTGAAGCGCCGTGTCGATGCTCTCGATCTTGCCGAAACGGATGCCGCTGCGGACGGGTGCGTTGACGTACAGCACCTCCAGGGCGAGCTGTCGTCGCTCCGCGGGGTCGGCGGACGGCAGCAGGTGCTGGCTGATGACGAACCGGAGGCTGAGCGCCAGCTGCGTCCGGATGTCGTCCTGTGAATCGCGCGGAAACAAGTCGGTGATCCGCGTGATCGCGCCCTTCGCATCGCGGGTGTGCAGCGTGCTGAAGATGAGATGTCCGGTCTCGGCCGCGCTCAAGGCCATCTGCGCCGTCTCGCGGTCTCGGATCTCGCCGACCAGGATCACGTTGGGATCCTGCCGCAGCGCGGAGCGCAGGCCGTCGTAGAAGCTGGCCGTGTCCACGCCCACCTCGCGCTGGGTGACCACGCTTCCCTCGGACGGCGGGAACACGTACTCGATGGGCTCCTCGACGGTGACGATGCGGCAGTGGCCCGACGCGTTGAGCATGTTGACGAGCACGGCCAGCGTCGTCGTCTTGCCCGAGCCGGCGACGCCCGTCACCAGCACCAGGCCGTTGCGTTCGTGGATGATGCGCTTGGCGAGATCGGGCGGGAACCGCGTCCACTCCAGGGACGGGATGTCGCCCGGGATCAGTCTAAAGCACGCGCCCATCGCCCCCTGGGACTGGAAGGCGTTGACGCGGAACCGCACCTCGCCCCCTTCGTGATCGACGGTGGTCGAGAAGTCCATGTCGCGCAGGTCGTCACGGAGCATCCGCTCTCGCAGGCGCGGGGGGATGATGTTCATGACCATCCCGCGAACGTTCTCGGCGCTCAGCGGCTCGGCGTCGACGGGTTGCAGCTCGCCGTGCACGCGGTAGACGGAGCGACGACCTGCCACCAGGTGCAGGTCGCTTGCCTCCCGGTCGACCATGCCGCGGAGCAGACCGTCCAGCCGATCGGCCAGGTCTTTCGACAAGGGGGGGGTTGCCAAGGCGCAGGCCTCCTCATGGTCCGCCAGGCTATCCTGCGTGCACGCTGCCGGCCTCGGGATCGGCAGGCGGCATGGAGAGCGTGACGGCGCACAGTATCCGTGTCAGCACTTGGTACCCGTCGGATCGGCGTCGGTTGCAGTCGATCCGGACACCAAGTCCACCTATCATATAGGAAGATGCAGCGCGCTAGGAGTCGCACATGACGGATCGCCCCGCCAAAGAGGCACGATGGACCCCGCGGTTGGTGTTCTGGGAGACGACGGCGGCCTGCAATCTGGCCTGCGTGCACTGCCGTCGGCTGGACGTGGCCCGCGAGCTGAGCAAGTCGGACATGACCACCGACCAGGCCGAGCGGATGATCGATCAGTTGGCCGCGTTCGCCAAGCCGATCCTCGTCTTCTCCGGCGGCGAGCCGCTGATGCGGCCCGACGTGTTCGACCTGGCCGGTCGGGCCCGCGGCCATGGCTTGATGACGGCGCTGGCGACCAACGGTACGATGATCGACCCGCCGATGGCCGACCGTATCGCGTCGGTGGGTTTCGATCGGGTCAGCATCTCGCTCGACGGTGCGGATGCCGCTACGCATGACGCCTTCCGGCAGCTGCCCGGCTCGTTCGGCCAGGCGCTGTCCGGGTTGCGGCACTTGCGCGAGGTCAGCGTGCCGACACAGGTCAACTGCACCATTGCTCGCCACAACGCCGATCAGATTCCCGACGTGATGAAGCTGGCCGAGCGGATCGGCGCGGTGGCCGCCCATTTCTTCTTGCTCGTCCCGGTGGGTTGCGGAGAGCAGATCGCCGCCGACCAGATGCTCTCGGACGAGGAAACCGAGGAGCGACTGGGCCAGCTGTACGAGCTGAGCGCGACCAGCGCGCTGCAGGTCAAGGCCACCTGCGCCCCGCACTACTACCGCATCGTCAGACAGCGGCGCAGCCGGTCTGGGCGGGGTGCGGATCCGCCCGGTCGGTCGCGGGGCGGGCATCCGATGCACGCGATGACCAAGGGGTGTCTGGCGGGGACGGGCGTGTGCTTCGTGTCGCACACGGGCGAGGTGTTTCCGTGCGGGTATCTGCCCGTTGTGGCCGGCAACGTACTGCAGCAGGACTTCGCCGAGATCTGGCGGTCGAGCGAGGTGTTTGAGCGGCTCCGCGACCCGGAGCTGCTGACGGGCAAGTGCGGGCGGTGCGAGTTCAAGGGCGTGTGCGGGGGGTGTCGGGCGCGGGCCTATCACGAGTTTGGCGATTACCTCGCCCAAGAGCCGTTCTGTGTCTACGAGCCGACGGAGAGATAAGGGGACGGGGCTACAGCCTGCTGCCGCACTTGGGGCACCACCAGGATCCGTCCTCTTTGATCTTGGGCGTGACCCATTGGCGGCACTTGCTGTTGTGGCAGCGAACGAGGGGGTAGAGGGTCTTCTGCTTGCACCGGGGGCACTCGGCGGGCCAGTCGTCGAAGTCGCGTTCCACCATGATCGTGACGCGTTCCTTGAGCCGCTTGCAGCTTGGGCTGACGCAGCGGACGGTGACGGGGACCAGCTCGGCGGGACTGCCCATGTCGGCCGATGGCGCGATCCATTGTCCGACGCCGTGGAGGATCAGCGCCACGACCAGCCCGCCGCACAGGATCACACCGACGCGGAACGCGGGCGATTTGGTCAGTGCCCGCGGATCTTCGCGAGCTTCTTCGATGAATTGGCGGAACTGTTGGGGAGCCGTTGGGAGCCAGACGCGGATCGCTTCGACCGCCTTGGCAAGCCGCTGGGTCAGTCTCTGGTTCATCCAAACTCGCCCTGCCGACCGGAACATCGCAGCCTCATGAGATTCTATGGGGCCCACCGGGGGTCGTCAAACGAGCCGCGCAGCGCGCCTGGGTGCGTGAAGTGGCGTCCTTGCCTGCCGTGCTTGACCGCGGTGGGCCCAAGAGATACGCTTGCATGATAGATGGATTGCCCACGCCATCCCGCGTTGATGGCGTGGGTGGGGGTGTAGCTCAGTTGGTAGAGCAACGGCCTTTTAAGCCGTAGGTCCTGGGTTCGAGTCCCAGCGCCCTCATTGGGTCAGGCCCAGCCAGCCGGTCACTTCTCTTGTCCGCACGGGACATTGGCATCGAGGACGACCTTTACGAGATGGCCTCAAAGATGTCGTTCTCGCTCGTGAAGCCGGCAGCCTGAGCGAGTTGTCGGACCTCTCCGGCGTCCTGCCGAAACTGCTCGACCGCGACCCAGCGGCGAAGCAGCTCCCGCAGGGCCTCGCCCGGCGTGCAGTTCTGCCGCCGACAGATCTCCTGGATCTGCTCGTTCAGCTCATTCGGGATGTCGACGCTCAAGGTGACCACGGCTTCCACTATGCGACCTCCCTGGCCGAAGGGAGAGGGGGAAGGACGGTTCGACCTTCACGAGGCATCCTTGCGGATGTCCTCTTGGGATGAGTAGCTGGCCTGGCGGGCGTACGTTTCGGTCGTGCGGGCCAGTTCGCGGAACCCGCCCGAACGGGTACCATCGGCGTATTCCTCTGCAGACGAGATCGGACACCAAGGAGGCGGGGCGGGACGCGATGGTCTCGCTTGACCTGAAGACCCGCGTTGGTAAACTGGCTCGCTGACGTGAGATAGATGGGAAATATCCAAAAAGAAGGACGGCGAGCCATGACACGATTTGGCGAACCTGACGGTTTGGGGCAGACGCATTTGTTTCGGTGGAGAGGGCTGGCGCGGACCGTGCCGCTGATGGGGCTGGCGGTCACGTTGGGTGGGCTGCCCAGTCTGGCTCGTGAGACCGGCGCTATTCCCGTGTCGCTGCGTGCGATGGCGTCGTCCCTGCCCATCGCATCGAAGGGGGGTGCGGCCAGCCGTCCGGGGCCGACCGGAACGACGCGGGCGACGTCCCGTCCTGCGCGGGTGACGCTTCGGGCTCGTGTGGTCGACGACCAGGGCAATCCCGTCCAAGGTGCCCGGATCACCGTCGCCGGGCGCAAGGCCCGGTGGGGGCTCCTGGCTCGGATCCTTCGGAGGCCCACGAAGACCGACCCAGAGGGGCGGTTCACGCTTCGCAGCATGAAGGCGGGTCAGCTCAAACTGATCATATCGACAACCGGGTTCAGGCGAGTGGAACGCAGACTGGATCTGCGCCCGG
Source organism: uncultured Planctomycetales bacterium (assembly GCA_964390905.1). Lineage (GTDB taxonomy): Bacteria > Planctomycetota > Phycisphaerae > UBA1845 > JAFGLZ01 > JAFGLZ01. The sequence goes on from CAYMLO010000044.1 coordinate 61,507, forward strand.
GCATGGCCCCGGTCGATATCCGGCTCGAGGGCGGGCATCCGATCCGCGTGCGGTTCGTCAACGCCCAAGGCGAGCCCGTCCCGGATGTCCATGTCCTCGTCACCACCGATGAACCGGCGTCGGCCGCGGACAGTCTCCGGACGGACGCGCAGGGCCGGCTCGTCTGGCACGCGCCGACCGAGGCCGCGGCGACGTTCCTGGCGTTCTCCGCACAGTACAAGCAGTCGGAGAAGACCCTCACCCCGGGGCCGACCGAACACGTCGTCGTGCTGCAGAGCCCGCTCCATATCTGTGGGACCGTGAAAGACGCTGAGACCGGCAGCCCCATCAAGGACTTCCGCATTCGCCTGACCGGCGACGGGATGACCCCCACGCTCGTGCACGCACTCGGGGGCGACGCATGGAACTCGGATCCCGCCAAACCGGGCCAGATCGGCATTGGCTTGGGCGTCTTGCCGAGCATGCTGGAAGACGAGCCCGCGCAGTTCGTCATTGAGGCAGACGGCTACGCGCTTCATACGACCGAACCGATCAAACTGAACCGTGAGACGGTTACGCTGGAGGTGAAGCTGAGGCGCGAGGCCTGGATCACCGGCGTCGTCTGCACACCCGACGGTGAGCCTGCCGGCGAAGCCATCGTGGCTCAGGCATCCGCGAAGTCGTGGGTGCACATCAAGAACCGCAAGCTGGACCGTTCCCTTACCCACGGGGAGCTGAGGCACGCGATCGCCAAAGCGGATGGGACGTTCACCGTCCCCAAGCTGCCCGAGGCGTTCGGGCTGGTCGTCTTGCACGAGGCCGGCTGCCTGATCGTCAGCGGCGAGAAGCTTGGCAACCGGACGCCCTGCAAGCTGGTGCTCGTTCCCTGGGCTCGCGTTGAGGGCCAGGTGCGAATCGGCGGGAAGCCAGCGGCGGATCGGGAGGTCGAGGTCACCACAGACGGACCGCGTGAGGACGCCCTGCCCCACGTCATGCACGAGTGTACCGCCAGGACGGATGATCAGGGAGGTTTCGTCTTCCAGCGCGTTCTGCCTGGGGAGGGTAGGATCGGCTATCGTCCCGGACCGCCCGTTCACCACATTCCGTTGTCGCATCTTTCCGAGATCGCCTTGCCGGCCGGCAAGACGAAGCGCGTGACGCTGGGCGGGCGGGGTCGGCCGGTGATCGGGCGCATCGTCCTGCCGGACGACGTCGATGCCCGCCGGCTCGTCTGGAACACACTGCACAACCAGGTGAACCCAGCCCTTCGCCCCAACAGCTCCGAGCAGCTCATGCTCGGGATGGATCCTGAACAAGTACCACGAGGCATCCTGGTCGCCATCGAGCGTGACGGGCGGTTTCGTGCGGAGGACGTGCCCGCTGGACGCTATGTCCTCAAGGTCAACGTTCATCGAAGGCGATCGCGCCGGCCGCTCCTCATGGGAGAGGAAGTCGGCACGGTGCGACATCGCCTCCGTGTGGATCGGATCCCCGGCGGACGCAGTGACGAGCCGCTCGATCTCGGTGACATTCCGCTGCATGTGCGCAAGAAGCTCGTGCCCGGCCAGCAGGCGCCCGTCCTGAGTGGCAAGACGCTGGGGGGCAAGCCCACCCGGCTTGCCGACTACCGCGGCAAGGTCGTGCTGCTGCATTTCTGGAAGATGCCCCGTGATCAAGAAACCGCTCGGTTCATCGCCATCCACCGCAGGTTTGCCAGCCACCCGAAGTTCCAGATGCTGGGCGGCGCGTTCCACTCGAGGAGGATGGCCAAGCGCCTGGCCGGACGGGCCGGGATGACCTGGCCACAGATCGCCATCGACGATGAGGAGGAGAAGGCCGTGCAGATAGCCTACGGCCTACCCCTGAGCATCACGATCGAGGCCATGCCGCCGATCCTGATCGGCCCGGACGGCAAGGTGATCGAGGTGATCGACAAGGGCTCGCGGCTCCTGCCGGTGATCCGCAAGGCCGTGGGGAATCCCTGAGGCATCGCCGTGGCTCGTTCCTCGTCGGACGCAGTGGCCTTTAGATTGCTACTCCTCGCAAGCGGTGTGCAGCCCGTTCTTCACGACGAAGCGCGGGTCGCCCTCTTGGAGTTGACCAGCTGGCCGCCGACCGGATCCGGCCATCTTCTTGGCAGAATCGCCGAGGTCCTCCCTCATCCGGTCGGCGAGTTTCTTGATGGCGGCCACGACATCGGGGTGCTGATCTTTGACGTCGTTGGTCTCGCCGACGTCGTTGGCCAGATCGAACAAGGCCAGGCCGATCTTGGCCTTTTCGTAGGGCGCGGGTTTGCCCCCCGTGCCGCCCTTGCGCCCACCGAGCGTGCGGTAGCGGTGGGGGAAGTGCAGCTTCCACCGCCCCATGCGGATGGCCTGGAGCTCACGACCGTAGTAGAAGTAATAGGCCTCGTGGGGTGAGGTGGCCCCGGGTTGGCCTTTCACCAACGGCCAGATGTTCTTCCCGTCGATCTTGTGGTCCGGCAAGGTGGCTCCGATCAGATGGGCGATCGTGGGCAGGACGTCGATGGTCATCGCCGGGGTCTTGCAGACCGTGCCGGCCGGAATGGTCCCCGGCCACCACATCACGGTGGGCTCGCGGCAGCCGCCGTCGAACATCGTG
>CAYMLO010000045.1:0-64039 GCA_964390905.1 uncultured Planctomycetales bacterium
TCGACTGGAGCGTCATGAACGCCGTCTGCCGCTCGTCCCCGGGCACCATGCACGCGCGGGGATGGAACCACGTCGTCCCCCCAGCGCGACCGTTCCAGACGACCGATCGCTCAATGCCCTTGACCATGTCCGCCCCCTTCGCCCCCGCCGCGCCAAAGCACCTGCCCCCACCCGACGGGTCGCTCAGAAGCCAGGCAGTCCCCGCCCCCGCCACGCCCGCGAGAAACCCGCGCCGCGTCGCCTCGCCCTGGTGGTTGCTGTTCATCACCCTCTCCTCGCGGTCAACTGAGGCCGAATCGGCCCGGACAGGCACGCCCCTCAGGCATGGGAGCCCTGTGCACCGTATCAGCGCGCGGAATCCCCCGCAAGGAGCCCGCGCTCCTTCGCTCTGAAGGCATGGCGTGGCTGATCGGGGCGAACGGATGGGCAGTCGCGGGAGGGGACGGGGGTACCAGGGCGCCAGGCCGGTTGTTGGCTCGCGCGCTCCCGCTGCCCTGCATGAGCACCGCGGCCTGAGCTGTGACAGCTGAGCACCCATATGACACCACGGCTGCAGAAAACCGATCACAGGAGACGTTCTTCTGCTGGAATGACGAGACAACCTTGCGCGGTTGGGAGCCGCTACTGTGTGCGGTGGCGCCTGATGCTGTATCCGAGCGCGTCATCCAGCGCGTTCGCACGGCTGTCCGCTGGGCAATGTCGGGCGCGTGGAGGATCTTGACGAGCGGATCTGCGGACCCCTGAGGGCCTAGAGACGGGGAGCACCTTCCCAGGAACTTGGGACGGGCCAAGCACGAGGTCACCGGAGTCTCAGTTGGTCTAAACAGAGGGCGTTGGTCTTGGGGCTAGCCGAGGCACAGAGGGTGATTTGGGGGATCTGTGGGCTTGACAAGCTTGCGGCCTGCGTTATCCTCCGGGCGCGTGGTTGCGCCCTTCGGGTTGCGGTGGCTGGGATTCGCACGTCGATCGCTGGCTATGCAGTCGGGCACCAGTGGCATAGTGGAGCGCCATGCGGCGTTCCTGCAGAGAGGCCCGCAGCCTGCGACGGAGGTCCTCCAAGCTGGCGGGAGCGGCTAGTGACGCCCGATCGGTCTTCATGTCAGTATCATCGGTTGTTGCGAAATAAGGGTTTAGCGATCTCGCTGCTTTCCGGTTGGTACCCCTCGTGCTTCCTTCGTGGCATTGGATGGGGCTCGCCGACTGTTTTACGACCAAGGAACGAGCAATGTGCGTCACCATCTGTACCGTGTCTGGCGGTCGCGTAACATCATCGTTTTTTGAGGAGTCGATCTTTGTCAGAATCGTCGAGGGGCGGGTGGATGTGCGCGAAGTGTATGACGTGTTCTTCACCCCACGCAAGGATATGGTGGCTCAGCGCCTACTATGCATTTCCCCGCATGATCTCCTGGGAGATGGTGATCTCGCCGTCGAGGTGCTCGGCGCCCCGGGCTCTGGAACGGAAGACGACAAGGTCTACGCCAAGCCGCTTGGGTGTGGCCACGCATTTGACCACAAGACGCGACAGTTCGCCGTGGGTATCCGGGGAACCAACAGGCGCTTTGCGCCGACCGTCGAGACCTTCGCCGGCGAGACGATCACCCCACAGGTTGCCATTCCTCCTTCAATCGACAACGAGAGGGCGCGAGCGATCATGCACGAGATCGGCACCGTTTTCGAGCTGCGTTTGCCCGATCTCAGCGCCGGAACAAGGTACGCGATGCGCCTGGTCATTCAGCCGTACAAGCTGCTGGGGCTGTCTGGGCCGCAGCCACTCGAATTCGCAGCCACGAAGTGGCCCATACAATGGACGCAGCATCTGAGCATCTGGTGTCCCAAGTCATGTCACTACAACGTCTGCGACTTGCTGAGGGAGACTGGGAAGAGTCCCTCACTTGCGAACGATGCCAACGCCATTCTGGCCCTGGTTGACTCCAGCGACCTGCAGATTCTGATGTCCGAGCAGCATCGCATTCTCTTGATCTTGCCGCCCGGGTGCGAATTGGGAGGCGATGACGCTGTAGGGTGCAACTGGCGCTCAGGAACCTTCCCACTTCAAGACTCGGGTCTGGCCGTGGAGTGGGCAGGGGGAACCAAGCACTACTGGACGGACGATATCGAATGCGTGAGCAGGCGCATTTGGGAGTACCTCTCCCACTGGTCGAAGGGAAACCCGAAGCCAGTTGAGTTCTTGACGACGGCGTTGAACGTGGCCCACGAGAATTGTGCGCTCGTCGTCGACGGATTGGCGGAGCTTGGGGCGTTGGAGCTTGTAGACCAGCGCCAAGGACTGTACAAGGGTCGTGATCTATCTCCAGAGGAGCAGGCGCAGAAGTTCGAGGCTCTGGCGGTCGACCCCAGAGTGAAGGATAGCTTTAAATGGATGGGGTACGAAATCCGCTACTGGGTGCGGTACCGGTATCTGAGTCGAATGGCGCGGGCGTATCACGTGTGGACGTCGCAGGTCCGCCCGGTTCTTGGCTTCTGGCTGGCCGTTGCGGGGGTCGCTCTGGGGACGGCATCCATCCTCCTGGCCGAGTACCTGCGCCGGGGGCCTTGATCCCCTACCTGCCGAGGACCATGGCGGAGGTGGCCCCGGTTGTTAGTGAAGGACCTTGATACTAACTGGGGCTGCGACTATCATGATGTGAAGGAAGGGCAGGAGGAGAGGGATCTATGTCGGAAAAAGCTAAAACACTGGCCGGCGAGGAAGATCAGATCGTGGGCGAAGCGGCCGACTTCAAACAAGCTCTGGAGGGGCTACGACCGTATCTGGCAGAACGCAGGCTGCAGCTTGCCAAGGCCTCGTTGGATCGGGCAAACCACAGTTACGACTCGTTGTTCCACATCCCGCGCGATCCTGGTGATGCGCCGCCTGCCGAGAACATTCTTGTAGACGAAGGTGTGTAACCGAGACTTCGCAGGTTTAGCGTCACTGTGACACTCTTCTCCGGGCCTCGTCAGGGCCGGGATGTGCACTGGGTCCCACACCTTCCCAGGGCCCATGTCGATCTGCTCTGGATTGTAGGCACTGTAGTTGCCTCTCGGCGAGCCGCCTTATTCCTGTTGCAGGCCGCCTAGAACGGCAGGCTCGGGTCGTATTGGCCTGGGGCGGTTCGGTCGGGGGTGTAGACGTCGAAGCCAAGGTAGTTGCCCCAGGCCTCCCACAGGATGTTGCCGACGTGGGCCCTGGTGAGGCCGGCGTGGTGCGGGAAGTGACGCATCAGGACGTCGCGGTACAGCCGCTGCAGGCCCTTGATCCGCGTCCAGCCGAACGCACCAAAGGTCTTGGCGTCGGTCCGCTCGACCTTGCCCTCGGCCATGACGGATTTCCACCGACCGTCGGCGTCCTGGGTGACCCGGGCGACGGTCACCGGGCCGGACTTCATCTCGAACTCGACCACGCCCATGCAAAGCTCCGGATCGCGGACGGTCGCCAGGATGGTCTGCGGACCCATCTTGGGCTGCGTACCCGCGAAGCTCGGCGGAAAGACGCCGCAATGCCACAGGTTGACCAGCTCCGGGTCCTTGTGGTGTAAGTTGTTCCAATCGGCCAGGGCGGCCGGCGACTCGGCGGCCAGCATCAGCGAGTGCATCGTCAGCGTGCCCAAGACGTCGACCTCGCACGCACAGGGGATGCCCCGATCGCCCAGCCGGCCCATCGTCCCGCACGTGCAGATCTCCAGGTTGTCCTGAACGCTGGTCCAGCACTGAATGGCCAGGCCGTCCAGGTTCGCCTCCTCGACGAACCGGTCGACGGCGTGCTCGAACTTGGCGATCTGCTCGAGTCGCCGCTCGGGGACGGCGGACGTGTTGATGTAGCGCTTGATGTTGGCCATCGTCCGCTTGACGCCCGCGTTGAGGCGCATCTTCTGGACCCGGGCAATGATCTCCGACAGGTCGAGCGTCACCGTCGTGACGCCGAGCCGCTGCAGTTGCTTCTCGTCCATGCGGCAGGTCCAGAACGCGTCGGGCCGCGCGCCGATCTGGCCGTAGCGAGCGTTGCGGACACCGGTCACCACGCGGCAGACGCCGAGGAACCAGGCGAGGTCCTTCTTGAAGCTCGCGTCGCTGGGATAGCAAATGGGCACCTGGGCGACGGTGTACTTCATGCCGATCTGCCGCAGCGCCTCGCCGATCGAGAGCAACCCGCAGAACGAATCTCGCCGGGACAGCTTGCGCGTCAACCGGCTCTCTTCCTGGCAGCCGAAGACGAGAATGGGCACGTCCAGCCCGGCGCGGCGCAGCGTGTGGGCGACGGCCTGCTCGTCGCCGAAATTCATCGCCCCGATCACGATGCCGTCGACATTGGCCTGGCGGAACAGCTTGCCGACCTTCTCGGCCTCGTCGAGGCTCTCGACGCAGCCGACCTTGGTCATCGTCGCGTCGGGCACGATGACGCGGGCCCCGGCGGTCTTGATGGCCTTGATGGCCTGCCCCCGCATCTTGGACGCCAGCTTGTCGCTGAAGAACGCACGGTTCGCCGGGATCAGTCCCAACGTGATTCGTTTCTCGAGCATGTCTTTAGCCTTTCCTGAAGGGTGTAGCGCGACTCAGCCCTGCCCGTACGTCGTGTGGTAACGGTCGTACCACTTTTCGATCTCTTGAGGGGGCAGGGGATGGACCTGACCCTTGAGCATGGCCAGGTGAACCGTCTTGGCGACGTCCTCGACCATCACCGCGGCCTTGAGGGCATCGCGCGGGGTGGCGTCGAACGCGAACACGCCATGGCTGCCGAGCAGAATCGCCGGCGCCTTGTTGCGATACTTCAGGATCGCCTCGCCGATGTGGTCGGCCTGGTTGTCCACGTACGGCGCACACGGGATCTCGCAGCCGAACTGATCGGCGATGGCCGTCAGGGCGCACGGGATCGACAGGCCCAGCGCCGCGAAGCTCGTCGCATACGGCGAGTGCGTGTGAATCACGCCGCCCAATTCCTCGAGGTGTCGGTACAAAAACAGGTGCTGCGGGGTGTCCACGGACGGCCGCAGCTCACCCTCCACGACGTTGCCGTCCAGATCCACGATCGCCAGGTCCTCCGGGCGCAACGTGTCGTAGTCCACGCCCGAGGGCTTGATCGCAACCAGGCCGCGCTGGCGATCACAGCCCGACGCGTTGCCCGAGTGCATCGTCACCAGTCCCGCGCGGGGCAGCATGATGTTGGCGTAGTGGACCTCTTGACGGAGCGCATCTAAGAGCACGATCGGCCCTCGACCCGGCGGATCGCCGCTGGCAGATCATGCTAGTCTGCCTCCGGTTTCTGGTCAACGACTAGATCCGGTGCAGGATTAGTGAGCGCCCCCCCGATGCCCGTCCGATACACCCCCCAGCAACGGTCCGGCTGGACCCGATCGGCCTGGCGCCCTGCCCGACACCGCGAGGGGCCGGAAGGCTACGCGCACCTTGTTCCGGCTGGTACCATCTGGAGGCAGGTGCAAGGCATGCACATCCTGATTGTCTGCCAATTCTGGCCGCCGGAGATGGGCGCACCGGCTGCACGCTTCTACGACTTCGGTCGCCAGTGGGTGGCCAGGGGACACCGCGTCTCGGTGATTACCGCCTTCCCGAACTTCCCGGACGGCGTCATCCCGAAGCCCTATCGGGGTGAGGTCTATCGCCACGAGGTCATGGATGGCATCGACGTTTACCGGACCTACATCTTCGCCTCGCCCAAGCTGACGGCGGTCAGCAAGGGGCTGGGGTATCTGACGTTCCTCCTGTCGGCCTCGCTGTTCATCTTGTTGTGCCGGCTGAAGTACGACGTGGTGATCGCCACGTCGCCCCCGCCGGTGATGGGTCTGCCGGGATTGCTGGCGGCCTTCAAACGGCGGGTCCCCTTGGTCTTCGACGTCCGCGACATCTGGCCCGAGGCCCTCGTGCTGAGCGGCGAACTGCGGAATCCCCTGCTCATCTCCGTGCTCGAGCGGATCGAGATGATGCTCTACCGGCTGGCCGGGCTGGTCACCGTGGTCACCGAAGGCAAGCGCGAACGCCTGATCGAACGGGGCGTGCCCGCGGACAAGTTGGCCGTCTTGTGGAACGGCGTCGATCTGGCGTCCTTCGATCGACAGAGCCGGACCCGCCTGCCGTCCGAATTCGACGGGCTCGACGCGACCGCCAAGTGGTTGGTCTACGCGGGGGTGTTCAACCAGGCCCAGGGGTTGGACGTCATCCTCCGGGCGGCCGATCTGCTGCGACGCCAGCGACCGGAGCTCTACGCGTCGGCCCAGTTCGTCCTCATCGGGCATGGCGCCCAGCGGGAGGCCTTGTGCCGGCTCCGTGACGACCTCAAGCTGGATCGCGTTGCGTTCCTGCCGATCCAGCCTCGAGCGGCGGTGTACGCCGCGCTGCGACGATCGTTCGCGATCCTGGTGACCCTCCGGCCGCGCAAGGATCAGCACACGATTCCGTCGAAGATCTTCGAGTCCTTCGCGAGCGAGCGACCGATCGTCCTGTCCGCCGCCGGTGAGGTGGCGTCTGTTCTGGAGGCCAGCGGCGGGGGGCGCGTGTGCCAGCCGGGCGATGCGGAGGATTTGTGTGCGACGTTGGCGGGGCTGCTGGAGGACGCTCCGGCCGCCGACGAGATCGGGCGGCGCGGGCGGGGCTATGTGGCTGAGCACTTCGACCGCCGCAGGATCGCCGCCGAATTCCTCACAGAGATGGGAAAGGCCATGGCCGGATAGGCCGCCGGCGAGCCGTCAGCGCACTCCCGCGAGACATGATCCGGGGATGCGGCAAAGGGAGAAGATGAAGCGCGATCCACGAGATGCGCACCCTGTGGTGCTGCTCGAGCTGTCCCCGACCGGCTTGTCGGTGGCCCGGAGTCTGGGGTCTCGCGGTATTCCGGTCTACGGCATCGACCCCCACGGCATCGCGATCGGCCACTTCAGCAAATACGTCCGCAGCTGCCCGCGGCTGAGCCGTCGGCCCTTCGACCGGCGATTGGCAGAGCTGCTTGCGGAGTTCGCCCAGCAGCAAATCGCCAAACCCGTCTTGTTTTGTGGCGGCGATCCCTCGCTGGAGTTCGTGGCCGAGTTCCACGACACGCTCAGGCCCCACTTCCTCATGCCGGATTCCCTGCGGCGCGAGATCTCCGGCATGTTCGTCAACAAGATCACGTTTTATGAGCGGTGCCAATCGCTGGGCATCAAGCTGCCCGTGACCTTCTTCCCGCAAGACGCCGACGAGGTGCGTCAGATCTCTCGGGAGCTCACCTACCCGGCGATCATCAAGCCGGCCTACTCCCACCTGTGGTCGCGCATCCTGCAGGGAAAGAAGGTCCTTCAGGTGAATTCGGCCGATGAGCTGGTGCGAACGTACGACGCCTACTGCACGGACGAGAAGCGACGCGAGATCACCGTGCAGGAGGTTATCGTCGGTCCCGAGGCGAACATCGCCGTGTTCACCGGCTACTTCGATCGGGACTACCAACTGATCAGTGCCTTCACGGGTCGGAAGCTCCGACAGTATCCCCCGTTCTTCGGTACGGCCGCCTACGTCGAGAGCCATTGGATGCCCGAGATCGTGGACTTGAGCCGGCAGGCGATCCAGGCCCTGCGGTACCATGGCATTGGGGGGACTGAGTACAAGTACGACGAGCGCCGCAAGGAGTGGTTGCTCATCGAGATCAGCCCCCGCGTGGACCTGTGGGAGGCGATCGCCAGGCCCGCGGGCGTTGACGTCATCTACGACTGCTATCTCGACCTGATCGGTCGGCGCCCAACCGTGAACGTCGGCGGACAGCGTGACGGCGTTCGATGGCAGTACTTCGTTCGCGACACGGTGACGGTTCTCCGCTATCTGCAGCACCGCTGGCTACCGGCGCGCAAGCTGCTGAACTACCTCGACCCCCGAAAGGAATTCGCCATCATCGATCTGGAGGACCCCGTCCTGTTGATGATGTACCCCTTCTACGTGTTGTCGCAGGCTGTCGAGTTCCGGGGGCCGGCGACGGAGCGAGAGGACGGGCAGTAGGGGTGGAGCGTGGTATGGGTGGAAGACCCAACGAGGCAAGCAGAGGCGTTTTCCTTGACTATGTGGTCGTGGCCAAAGGGGTCGCAATCGCATTCGTGGTGTGGGGACACGCCGTTGACCAGATCCTCAACGCCGAGGCATACGAACACGTCCGCGCCCTGAACTTGTGGCTCCAGACGGTGATCTACTCGTTTCACATGCCCCTGTTCTTCGCGTTGTCCGGTCTGCTGGCCGGTCTGCCGAAAGGCGACGGGCGACAGGCAGACAGCTACGGCAGCATGCTCAAGAAGCGGTCCCTGCGGCTGCTGCTGCCCTATCTCGTCGTTTCGCTCATTCAGGTGCCTGCGCGCGCCATGGGTCGGGACCACATCTCGCTGTCCGATCTGCCCGGGGCCGTGCTGACCATCTTGTATGAGCCCAGTGTTCAGTTGTGGTTCGTGTACGCGTTGTTCATCATGTTCGCGATTCTGCCGCTTCTCGAGTGGGTGGCGGGAAGGAAGGCGTGGCTTGTCGTCCTGATGCTGTTGGCAGGTAGCGCTTTGAGCAGCTACGTTCCGTTCTCCTACTGCGAGGTCAGAACCGTTCTGGTCAATACGATCTACTTCTTCCTTGGCGTGCTCCTGGGTCGTCGTCACGGTCGCGGGGACGGTTGGGACGGGGTTCGCCGCTACTTCTGGCTCAGCGTGGCTGCGTTCGCCGTTCTGGCGAACGTCAGGTTCATGACCCGCATGGGGGTCATAGACATACCGCAGGGCCCTGTTCGCTCCCTCATCACGTGCGCGGCAGGGACAGCCGGACTGCTGGTTTTCATCCGTCTGTCGCAGCTCATGAGCCGGCACACCTTTTCCGGTCTAGCGCGCTGTCTAAGGGTCCTGGGCCACTATTCATATGACATCTACCTGTTTCACTACATCATCATGGGGTCCATCAACGTACTGTTCATGCGACGAGGACTTCCCTATGTCGCCTTGGTGGCAGCCATGGTACTGCCGGCCATTGTGGGTTGTCTGCTGTGGGGTAGGATGGTGCTGGACCGCTCCAAGACCTTGGCGCTGATCTGCCGGGGTCAGCGGTCAAGGCCGACGTCTGCAGTGGCGGTTGAGGCTGCGGCGTCCCAAGCCAACGAGGGAGATGATCGAAGGCCATGAGTGCTGTGGGGACTGTCCTCAACGCTTTTACAGTCGACGTCGAGGGCTGGTTCAACATCCTCGATCTGCCCGCCGGGCCGACGCGGGAGGAGTGGGCCGACTTCGAAGACCGCGACACGGACCATACCTTCCGCTTGCTGGACCTGCTCGACCGCCATGGCGTGCGTGCGACGTGCTTCATGTTGGGCTGGACCGTCGACCATCGGCCGGGACTGCTCGAAGAGGTCGTCCGGCGCGGGCATGAGGTCGCCTGTCACACGTATGCCCACAGGCTCGTGTACGAGATGACGCCCGAGGAGCTCCGCGAGGATCTCGAACGTGCCCGGGACGTCATCGGGCGGATCTCCGGCGTGCAACCGCGTGGGTGTCGCATGCCGGGGTTCAGCCTGACGGCGCAGACGCCGTGGGCGTTCGGGGTCATCGCCGACGCGGGGTTCGACTACGATTCGTCCGTGTTCCCCGGCACGCGGGGACACGGCGGGATGCCCGGCGGCCCCACGTCGCCCCACTTCATCGACCTGCCCGACGGGAAGCGGCTGCGCGAGTTTCCCATCTCGGTCGTTCGCCTTCTTGGGCGGCAGGTCGCTTACGTGGGCGGCGGGTACCTGCGGCTGTTCCCGTACCGTTTGATCCGACGGTGGGTGCGCCAGGCGAACGCCGCGGGCGTGCCGGTGATCCTCTACATTCACCCGCGCGACATCGATCCGGACCAACCGCGCCTGCCCATGCCCCTAAAGCGACGGTTCAAATGCTACTTCAACCTCCGGTCGACGCTGGGGAAGCTCGATCGGCTGCTGACCGATTTTCGATGGGGGCCGGCCGTTGAGGTGCTCGACCGCGTCCTGCCGACGTCGACGCCGTCAGCAGGCCCTGCGAGGAGCGACGTCGATCCGGCATCTGGAGAGCGCTGACATGAAGCTCATCAACGTTTGTGGTGCCCGCCCGAACTTCATGAAGATCGCCCCGCTCATGCGGGCCTACGGCGACCACGACGCCATCGAGCCGATCCTCGTGCACACCGGCCAGCACTACGACGAGAAGATGAGCAAGCTGTTCTTCGAGGAGCTGCAGATCCCCCGGCCCGACCTGAACCTGGAGGTCGGCAGCGGGTCGCACGCCCAGCAGACGGCCGAGATCATGAAGCGGTTCGAGCCGCTTGTCGTCGAGCAGGCCCCCGACATGGTGCTCGTCGTCGGAGACGTCAACAGCACGATCGCCTGTGCGCTGGTGGCCGCCAAGCTCGGCGTAGCCGTCGCCCACGTCGAGGCGGGGCTCCGAAGTTTCGATCCATCCATGCCGGAGGAGATCAACCGCGTCTTGACCGACCGGATCAGCGACCTGCTGTTCGTCAGTGAGCCGAGCGGACTGGAGAACCTGAAGCGCGAAGGCGCAGACCCCGACAAGGTGCACTTCGTCGGCAACGTGATGATCGATACGCTGCGGTTCAACCGGGGCAAGGCCGACCAGTCGAACATCCTGAACGAGCTCGGGCTGGCCGCTGGGCAGTACGTCGTCGTGACCCTCCACCGCCCGAGCAACGTGGACGACCCGGTCGTGTTCGGCCGGATCCTCGACGCCCTCGAGCAGGTGCAGGCCGATCTGCCGGTCGTGTTCCCCATGCATCCGCGGACGCGGAGTAACATCGACAAGATGGGGCTTGCCGCGCGGGTCGGGGCGATGCGGCAGCTTCGCATCCTCGAGCCGTTGGGCTACCTCGAGTTCCTCAAGCTGTTGTCCGAGGCCGCCGCCGTCCTCACCGACTCGGGCGGCATCCAGGAGGAGACGACTATCCTCCAGACGCCGTGCCTGACCGTTCGCCAGAACACCGAGCGCCCCGTAACCATCGAGCAGGGGACCAACCAACTCGTGGGAACCGACTCGGAGAAGATCATCGCCGCCTACCGGGGTGTCCGCAGCCGTCCGTGTGTGGAGGGGCCGACCCCGGAGAAGTGGGACGGCCAGGCCGCCGGCCGCATTGCCGAGGTCCTGGCGCGCTGGTCGCGGTAGCAGGCGGGTTCCGTTGGCTGGTCAGCTCGCCCTATCAGACTTCTTGCGGCGTGTCGTTCGGGCAACGCGGCTCAGCAATCCACCCCCCACCACGAGCAACGACACCGTGCCCGGCTCTGGGACGATGTACAGGAGTTCGGACGGCTCCAGCGCCTCGTCGGAGATCCGGATTTCGTCGAGCAGGCCCTCCAGGTTGCGGCTGGTGTCGGTGGTATGGGCGCCCAGAAGCAGATCGGCCATCATCGTGAAATTGGTGCCCGCCCCGGTGATGTAGTTCCGCCCGCCCCGGAACACGCCGTTGACGTAGACGCTGGTCTCACGGTCCACGTCGTCGGGATCGTATACGAGCGCCCAGTGGATCCACTCTCCCTGCTCGGGCACCGTGCTGGACGTGAAGTCGTTTCCGCCAGCGTCGTAGCTCCCGATCAGCTGCGTGTAGACGTCCCGGTAGGGGACGGGGTAGGCCGACGAGGTGTAGACCTGCGTGCCCTCGCGGCGGTCGAAGAGCTGCCAGATCGCGTCGCTGGTGTACTGCCCCGTCAGCTTCACGAAGAACTCGATCGTGTAATCGCCCGACAGGTTCAGCACGGCGTCGTGGGTGACGCGGATCAGATCATCCGCCCCGTCGAACAGGAAGGACCGCTCGTAAGGCGAGGCCGCCGCCCCGACACCGGCGGCGTCCGCGCTGTACAACACGCCGTCTTCCCCTGCCACGGTCAGCGCGTAGTCCCCCGAATCAACGGGCGAGGTAGCGGGCTGGCCGGGCGTCCCCTCGTCGGCGGTCAACCACAGCACCGTGTTGGCCAGGGCTGGTGAGCTGATCAGAACGAACGCGGCGACAACGCGCGAAGGGCGACTGGACATGCGCCTCCTCCTCCTCTCTTCTGCGACTCCCGACTTACCTCCTGAAAGCGTGTCGTGCCCTGCCCTGATCAGGACTGCGACGCGATACCAGGTCTTATCAGAGCGGAAACACCATCGATCGTCAATGGGGAACCGGGCCCGCTTCTCCCCCGCTCATGTCCTGGGCCGACTCAGTCGTGTCGGAGCGAGTCGACGGGGTTCAGCCGGGCGGCGCGCCGGGCGGGCAGCAGCCCGAAGACCAGACCGATCCCGATCGCAAACACGAACGGTCCGACCAGCAGGAACGGTGACACCAGGGCGGGCCAGCCGGTCAGCCGAGCGATCGCCGACGCGCTGGCCAAACCGAGCCCGACGCCCAACAGGCCGCCCACCCCCGCCAGCGTGCCGGCCTCGAGCATGAACTGCCGCATGATCATCCGCCGGCCCGCCCCGACGGCCATGCGAATGCCGATCTCCCGCGTCCGCTCCATGACCGTCACCAGCATGATATTCATGATCCCGATGCCACCCACCAGCAGGCTGATGCCGGCGATGCTGACCAACAGGGCGGTCATGATGTTCGAGGTGGTCTCGGCGGTCCTGGCGGCCTCGGCAATCGATTTGACGGTGAAGTCGTCCATGTCATCCTCGCGGATGCGATGCCGATGACGGAGCAGCGTCTGGATCTGATTCATGGCCAGATCGATCCGATCCTCCTGCACGGCCGAGACGACGATGGCGTTGGGCCGGTCCCGTCCGGTCAGGTGCTGCAGGTGCGTCGTGATGGGCACGATGATCGTGTCGTCCTGGTCTTCCCCGAGGGGGCTCTGCCCCTTCTCGGCCAACAGTCCGATCACGACCATGGGCGTTCCCTTGATGCGGATGCGTTGGTCGATGGGGTCGGCCTGCCCGAAGAGCTGCTCGGCCGTGGTCTTGCCGATCAGGCAGACCTTGGCGGCCGAGTCGACGTCCCGGGTCTCGATGGGCCGGCCGGCCGCCAGAGGCCAGGAGCGGACCTCCAGGTAGTTGGCGGCCGCGCCCGTGACGCGGACCGACCAGTTGGCCAGTTCACTGACCACCTGACAGATGGACCGGCTGACGGCCGCCGCGTGCGCGACGGCGGGGCATTCCCGCTGGACGGCCTCGGCGTCGTCCATCGTCAGCGTGGGCGCCGACCCCGCGCCCGCTCGGACCCCGCCTTGGCTGGTCGAGCCGGGCAGGACGATGATCATGTTCGTGCCCAGGTTGGCGATCTGGTCCTGGATCTTGCGCTTGGCCCCCTGGCTGATCGACACGACCAGGATGATGGCCGACACGCCGATGATGACGCCCAACATCGTCAGGATGCTCCGCGTCCGATGCCGCCGCATCTCGCGAAGGGCGATTCGTAGGCTTTCGACCCAAGTGGCGAATTCCACGTTTGCGCTCCGCTCGTCAGGCCCGCGCCGACTGCACGTCGGGGGCGCCGATGTCCTCGGTCTGCTCGCCCGTTGGCGCCGCCTGCTCCGACGCCGCGGCGGCGGCGGCCACCGCCTTGATGTTGGGGATCGGCGGGCCGCCTTTCGAGGGCGAGGGTTGATCGCGCACGACCAGCCCGTCATGCAGAATCACGATCCTGTGGGCATACGCCGCGATGTCGGCGTCGTGGCTGACCAGCACGACCGTCAGCGAGCCCTCGGCGTGAAGCCGGACGAGCAGCTCCAACACCTCCTCGCTGGTCTTGGAGTCGAGATTGCCCGTCGGCTCATCGGCCAGCAGGACCCTCGGGCGGTTGACCAGCGCCCGCGCCAAAGCGACCCGCTGTTGTTGGCCGCCGGACAGTTGCCACGGCATGTGTCCCATGCGATCGGCCAATCCCACCGTCTCCAACGCCGCCCGCGCGCGTTGTCTCCGCTCGCGCCGCCTGACGCCGAGGTAAACCATCGGCAGCTCGACGTTTTCCAGCGACGTGCTGCTGTGCAGCAGATTGAAGCTCTGAAAGACGTAGCCCAGCTTCGTCCGCCGGCACCGCGCCAGCTCCTCCTCGTCCAGCCGATCCACGCGCTGTCCGTCGAGCAGGTAGACCCCGCCCGAGGGCTGGTCGAGGCAGCCGATGATGTTCAGCAGCGTGCTCTTGCCGGACCCGCTCGCGCCCATGACGGCGGCGAACTCCCCTTCGGCGATGGTCAGGTCGATCCCGCGCAGCGCGTGCACCTGCACCTCACCCATGTCGTAGACCTTCTGTGCGTTCTTGAATTCGACGATCTTGCTCATCGGGGCGTACGTCTCGCTCAGAAGCGTCGGCTCTCGGGACGGGCCATCATGATGGCGCGTTGCAGCGGATTGCTCGAGGCGTCCGCCTTGCGGATCTCGACCACAAACGCCGAATCCCCCGTGATTCCGGGCCCGGTCACGACGGCCGTCTCGCGGTTGTCGGTGAAGGCGGTCCAAATCGGCACGGGCACCCACGCCCCGTCCCTGTGCTGCCACAGCGCGGCCTGGGTCGGCTCGAGAGGGGGCGGCGTGAACGTCGCCTCACCCGGTTGCGTGGTTGCCGTCCGTCCGGGCAAGACGTCAATCGGGTTGGGAGCCTGGGGCCAGGTAACATGGTTCAGGAGGCGACGGACCTCGTCCGGGCCCAACGGGGGTCGGAACCGCAGGGCGGCATTGGCCACCTTCGTCGCCGTCTCTTGGCGGACGATCTCGATATTGACGTCCGCCGGCATGCCGGGCCGGAGCAGTCGGTCGCGGTTCGCCACGTCGATCACGACCGTGTAGGTCACCACGTTGCCCACCGTGCGGGGCTGGTTGCGGACCTGCCGGACCTTGCCCTCAAACGTGCGGTCGCGGTAGGCGTTGACGGTAAAGGTGGCCACCTGCCCCGGTCGGACGTAGCCGACGTCGGCCTCACTGACGTCGGCGAGCAATTCCATCTTGGCGAGGTCCTCGGCCAGAACGAACAACTCGGGCGACAGCAACCTGGCGGCCACCGTCTGTCCGACGTCAACCCGCCGATCGAGAACGATGCCGTCGATGGGCGATTCGATGACGGTCCGTTCGAGTTGGTATTGGGTCAGGGCGACGCGGTTCTGCGCCGCTTCGATGGCGGCCTGGGCACTGGCGGTGACGGCCTTGGCCGCCTCGTAGACCGCCAGCCGGGCGTCGTACTCCTCTTGGCTGGCGGCCTCCTTCTGGCGGAGCTGCTCGGTGCGATCCAGCTGGCGCTTGGCCTCCTTTTCTTCGACCTGGCGTGCCTGTCGCAGCGCAACGGCCCGGGCGAGGTCGGCCTTGGCCTGCTCATGCTCCGCCCGGTAGAACTCGGGCTTGAGCCGGGCGATCACCTGGCCTCGAGCCACCCGGTCGTTGTGGGCGACCAGGACCTGCTCCACCGTGCCGGAGACCTCACACCCGACCAGCACCTCGGTGGTCGGGGCGAGTCGGGCCGTGGCGGTGACGGTCAGGACCAGCGGCCCAGTCACCAGGCGGGCCGTGCGGACCTCCAAGCCTTCCTGCGAGCGGAGCGATTGCCACCCGTACCACGCACCTGCCGCCACCAGCAACAACAGAATCAGCCTAACCAACCACTTGCCCATCAGGTCCTTCCGTCATTGTCGCCCGCCGGCCGATTCGACGTCGTGGGGTCGGGATCCGCGACCACGCCGGGCCTGTTTGCGTAGGAGTGGTCAGGGGTGGGCCGGTTGACAGCCAGCGTTTACAGAACAATAATGAATGACTCGGCGTTATCGGGCCTTCAAGGGCCGCGCGCCGCTGGTATTCCAAAGACTTGTAGTATAGCAACCGAACGCTGAGGAAACACGTGAATCGACATTTCTGCCCTGTGTCCGTTGTCGGGACGGGATCGTTTCTGCCCAACAGTCCGGTACCCAACGATCGAATCGACGATGTGCTAGGTCCCCTCGATGAAGCCCCACGCAGAGTGCAGTCGTTCATCAAGGCCGGCGGCGGCGCGATGCTGGGCGATTCGGGTATCAAGTACCGACATTTTGCAGTCGACCCCGAGACCCGCAAGCTGACCCACACGATCGCCACCCTCGCCGAGGAGGCCGCTCGTCCCGCGCTCGAGGCGGCAGGCATGGAACCCGACGAAATCGACCTGTTGATGCTCTCCAGCCCCGGGTATGACCACTCGACCCCGCCGAGTTCGACGTTCTTGCAGGAGCGACTTGGCATCGAGTCCTGCGCCGAGATGGAGATCCACTCGAACTGCGCCGGCGTGGGCAAGTGCATCCAGGTGGCCTTTGACGCGCTTCGGACCGGGCGATACAAGACGGCGCTGGTGGCCTACTCTCAACTGTCGAGCGTCTACCTCCGCGGCTGCTACTTCAACCAGGCCAAGATCACCAAGACCCAGGCCGCCCTCCGCTACATTCTGGCCGACGGCAGCGGGGCGGTCGTGCTCAAGGCCGCCGACGACGAACACGACGGCCCGGTCCCCGCCGAGATGATCGGCACGTTCGTCGAGTCGATCGGGGGCAAACTCCAGCCCGCGATGACCGCGGGCGGCGGGGCGGCCGACCTGATCGAATTCGACAGCCCGGCACAGGCGATATATGGGGAGGCTCTGCACCATCTCGATCAGGACTTCTCCTGCGTCACGCGCAACGCGGGTCGGCGGCTCTTAGAGGGGATCATGCGGATGATCGAGTCGCTCGGCCTGGAGCCGGGATCGATCACCCACTACGTCGGGTCCGTGCCTACCAGACAGCTCTTCGAGGACAACATCGAGCTGTTCATGGAGCGCTTCGGCGCGCGTTCGGAACAGATGAAGTTCCGCACCGCCAACACGGGCTACTGCGGCGGCGCCTCGCTCTTGATCCATTTCGACGAGATGGTGCGTTCGGGCGAGATCAAGCGGGGGGACATCGTCCTGTACCACTCGGTCGAGTCGAGCAAGTGGATGTCGGCCGGCTTCGTCGTGCGATGGTGACCATGTCGTCGTCGACCCGTCAGCCACGCGTCCTGGGCATCATCCTGCGGACCGCCGTGGGACTGGCGGCCATCGCCTTTCTGGCCTGGTATCTGGTCGGCAAGCGTGAGGTCCTCGCGCAGGCGTTTCAGATCGAGTGGCCCGTCCTGCTGGCGATTTCCGTCGGCGTTTGGCTGGTGTGGCTGGTCCGCGGTATCCAGTCCCACGTGCTGTTGCGGGCGCTGGGCAAGCGCGTGGGCGTCGGCGAGCTGATCGCTCTGACCGTGGCGGGCCTGTGCCTCAACTATCTGCCCGTCCGGACCGGCGAGGCCATGGGAGCCGTCTTTCTCCGACGGCGGTGCGACCTGCGCTACTCTCGCTTCGGGAGTCTGGTCGTGGCCACCCTCGGGCTGGGTCTGCTGACCGCGGGGGGGTTTGGCCTGGTCGCTCTGGCGGCCTCGTCGCAGATGGGATGGTCACCGCGGGGGGGGCTGGTCGCGGCGTTCGGCCTGGGCGTGGCGGTTCCGATTGGCTTGTGTTTCATCCCGGTGCCGTCCAAGCGGCTGGTGCGCGGGCGCGCGGGACGCGTGCTGCGACGCTTTGCCGTCGGGCTGAGGCGAATCGCCCGCCATCGGTCGGCCCTGTGGGGGTCGCTGCTGGCGCAGGTGGCGCAGTACTTGCTGCGATGTGCGCGGCTCTACCTGGCGTTTCGCGTCTGCGGCGTTCGGATCGATCCGGCGAGCGTCCTGCTCGTCCAATCGCTCGTGACGTTCGGGACGCTGGTGCTCGTGACCCCCGGCGGGCTGGCGGTTCGCGAGGGCGCCATCGCGACGGGGGCCGAGTGGCTGGGCCTCGGATTAGGGGCCGGGCTGACCGCCGCCGCCATCGATCGAGCGGCGTTGGTGTTGTGGACGGCCGTGTTCGGGCTGCCGTCCGTGTTCTGGTTGACGCAACAGCTCGCGCGGACCGACGGCACGAGGGGACGACGCGACACCGTACCCGCGACCCTCTGAAGGGCCAGGACCCATGTCGGACGACAGCGACCATGCCCCGCCGATCCCGACGCAGACCGGCGGTCCGCTTGCGTTCCTCCGCAGGATGCCGCTGGCGGTGCGGATGCTGGTCTATGGTACGTCGTTTCTGGCGCTCATCCTTGTCCTGTTGCCGTGGCTGGCCTATCGGTTGGACGTCTACGTCCCGGCCGTCCACGTCGAGTTGGGATGGTTCAGGGCGGTGGGCGCGGTGTTCGGCTGTGTCTGTCTGGTGATCTACATCCGGACCTCCTACGTGCTGACGAGCCGCGGTCGCGGGGCGTACGTCGAGTTCGACCCACCCACCGAGTTCGTGGCGACCGGGCCCTACCGTTGGGTCCGCAATCCGATCGCGGCGAGCTTGATGGGAGCGGCCCTCGGCGAGGCGATCGCGTTCTCGTCGACGGGCATGCTTCTGACGTTCTTGGTCGGGGCGGTGTTGGGACATTTGCAGGTCGTGCGTGTGGAGGAGCCGCTGCTTCGCAGGCGGTTCGGGCAGCGCTACGAGGACTACCTGTCCCGTGTGCCGCGTTGGATCCCCAAGCCTCCGGACAAGGAGGCGCGATGAACGCAGCCCTGACAGGAGGGACGGGGTTTCTCGGCAGTCCGTTGATCCGTCTGTTGGTCGAACGATTCGATGCGGTGCGTGTCCTGGTGCGACGGCCCCGGGACGACGCGCGAATCCGGGCCATGGGCGCCGAGCCTGTTCGGGGGGACCTGACCGCCCCAGGCGGCTGCGACGGGTTGGCTCGCGCCGGCGACGTCGTGTTTCACGCGGCGGCCCGTGTCGAACTCCAAGGCTCCTGGTCCGCGTTTCGCAGGACGACCGTTGACGGGACGCGTCGCTTGCTCGACAGCGCCCTGCCCGAGCGACCCGCGCGATTCGTCTACGTCAGCTCGGCAGCCGTCTACCCACTCCGCGCCGCCGGCGACCCCGTCTGCGCGGACCGGACGCCGGCGGACCCGCTCGAATACAACTACTACGGTCGGGCCAAGCTTCAGGCGGAGAACCTGGTCCGCACCGAGTGCGAGCGGGCCGGATGTCCCTGGACGATCGTCCGGCTGGGGTTCTGCTACGGACCCGGCAACCGCGCCCTGTTCAAAGACGTCGTGCCTCGCCTGAAGCGCAACCGCTTGTTTGTGATCGGGGTGGGACACAACCGGATCGCGACGTGCTATATTGACGACGCCGCCCGGGCGGTACTGCTGGCGGGAACGGCGCCGGCGGCCGCCGGCAGGATCTACGACGTCGCCAGTGACGAGACGGTCACGCAGCGGGAGTTCCTGGACGCAGTGGCCGACGTGGTAAGCCTGCCACGCACGCGGCGGCGTGTCCGGATGAGCTTCGCCTACGCCTTCGGGTTCCTGGCCGACCTGGCAGCCAGGATACCGGGATGCGAACCGCCGTTCGGGCGGACGATGATCGTCTTGATGGGCACCGACCAGGTGATCGATGCGGGACGGACCCGCGACGAATTGGGTTGGCGACCCGAAGTCGACTTCCAGGAGGGGATGCGGCGAACGGCCGACTGGTACGCCCAGGTGCAATCGGCCCGGTCGGCCCGGCGGAGCGCCGCCCGGAGCGGGAGGATCGAACAGCGAACGACATGAGCGCCGAACGTCCAAACATCTTGCTGGTGGTCTATGATTGTGCGCGGTCCGATCGGTGGTTGAGTGACCGGCGGACGTCGCAGACGCCGGTCATGGACCGACTGGTCCGCGAAGGCGTCACGCTCCCCACGACGATCGTCGAGAAATCCTGCACCACCCCCGCGTTCGCCAGCCTGCTCACGGGGGCCTACAGCTTCAGGCACGGCGTGTGGGGCTTGGGCGGCTACCGTCTGTTGGACGACGTGCCTGCGCTCCCGGAGATCCTGCGGGAACACGGGTATCACACCTACGCCGAGGTCACCGGGCCGCTCGTGTCCGTGACGGGCTGCAACCGCGGATTCGACGAATACCGCTACCGCGTCGCCTATGACTTCCTCCACACGCGCTGGGGCGAGTTGTTCCGCCAGCGACTGGCCAGTGGCTACTACAAAGAGCCCTGGTTTCTCATGCTCCACCTCTGGGAGCTGCACATGCGCCGCCAGGTCACGCCCGAGTTCGACACCGAGGCGTTCGGGCGGAACACCTACGATCGAGCGGTCTCCAGTCTCGACGCCCAGTTCGAACGGATCCTGGACCTCCTGCCGGCCAATACGCTCACCCTGATCACGGGCGACCATGGCGAAAAGACGCTGGACGAGACGTACCGCGACGGCACGGCCGTCGACTACACGCGGAAGCTGTACCACATCGACGACCACCGCGGGCTCAAGCCGGGCCAGGCGACGCTGCTCATCGGTCCGCTCGCGCTGCAGCAGCTTCGATCCCACATGCAGCCGATGCTCGAGGCCTTCAGCCAGCGGGAGACCCCCCGCGATTTCGCCTACAGTCGGTGGACGCACCTGCGGGACGTGCTGCGGATCCTGCGGCTGGCGCCCTGGCTCCGGATCGAGGATTTCTTCATCCTCAAGTCGCCCGTCAGGCTGACCCGGATGTTGGAGAAGCGCGGCGTGCTCGACGAGGACCGCACCCGGCGGCGCGTCAACAAGCTCGTCGCCAGGGTCGGGCTGGACCGCCTGCTCGACATGTGCCTGCGGATGTGGACGAACCAGTACTACGTTCAGCTCCTGGAGGGGCACATCATCCATGTGTACGACTATCTCGCCCGGGTGCCGTGGGTGATGCACTGGCCCGACGGGCTGCCGGCAGGGGTGTCCAGCGACCGGATGGTCCGACAGGTGGACGTTCCGGGGACGATTCTCGATCTGGTGGGCATCGACGCACCGGAGGCGTTCTCGCGGGATGGTCAGTCCGCGGTCCCGCTGATTCGCGGGGAGCCATGGCAGCTGCGTCCCGCGTATCTGTCCGTGTCGGCGATTCCCCGCGACGTGACGCTTCGCGGCGTTCGGACCGAGCGGCACAAGTTCACCTACAGCCCGGAGAACTCCGAACTGCCCACGGAGCTGTACGACCTTCAGGCCGATCCGGACGAGCTCGACAACATCGCCGCAGCCGAGCCCGACCGTTGTCAGGAGCTGCGGGCGCTGGCGGAGGGCATGATTCCGCCCGACGGCCCCCGCGTCGGACGGTTGGAGAAGCCGTCCGCGCAGGAGCAGCATGATCTGGAGGTCCGGCTGCGGGACCTGGGGTACTTGGGGTAGGCGCGGTTTCAAGCGGGTTTGCTGCGTGAGCGATCTGCCGAACATCTTGCTCGTCGTCGTCGACTGCGGCCGGTCTGACAAATGGCTGGGCCCGGGGCGGACCACGGTCACGCCGAACGTCGATGAGCTGGCCGCCCGGGGCGTGGCCTTCCCGACCACGATCACCGAGAAGAGCTGCACCACCCCGAGCTTCTCGACGCTGCTGACGGGGTTGTACAGCCCCCGTCACGGGGTCCACCTGGTGTGGGGCTACCGGTTGGGCCAGCACGTGCCGATGCTCACCCACGTCCTGGCCGGACGCGGCTACCACACCTACGCCGAGGTCAGCGGCCCGCTCCTGCCCGAGATGGGCCTCGATCGGGGGTTCGAGGTCTACGACTACCGCGCGCCGTGCGACTACCTACACACGTCGTGGGGCGACCGATTCTGCGAGCGGGTGCGGACGGGCCATTACCGATCCCCGTGGTTCATCATGTTGCACCTGTGGGAGCTCCACCCCGAACGTCAGGTCCTGGGGGACCACGCAAGTTCAGAATCCGGGCGCGACGAATACGAGCGGGCGATCTCCAGCCTGGACGCCCAGTTGGGCCGCGTGTTCGACGCCGTCGGGGACGACACGATGATCGTCCTGACCAGCGATCACGGTGAGAAGACCGAAGCGGAGACGTACCGCCCCGGCACGGCCGTCGCGTACGCCTGCGACCTGCTCGGCATTGATCAGGCCGAGGGGATGGCTCCCTTCGAAATCGCCAAGTGGGCCGGGCCCAGCGTGCTGCAACAGCTCTACAGCCAGGCCACCCCGCTGATGAAAACCCTCCGATTGCGCGACCTGGCCCGAAAACCCGTGTACAGTCGGTGGACGCGGCTCCGCGATCGGCTGCGCCTGCTGCGGTTGACGCCGGTGGTGTACCTGCACGATCTGTTCGCGCTCGGCGCGCCGCTGAAGCTGACGGCCATGTTGAAGCGACGCGGACTGCTCAGCGAGGACCGCGCCCGGCCCAAGGTCGAGCGGTTCGTCCGATCGCTCGGGCAGGATGACCTGCTCGACATGCACCTGCGGATGTGGATCAACTCCTACAAGCGCAACCAGCTCGAAGGCCACATGGTCCACGTCTATGACTTCCTCGTGCGGATTCCCCTGGTTATCTGCTGGCCCGGACGGCTGCCCGTCGGGGTCGTCCACGAGCGAATGGTCCGGCAGCCCGACATCCTGCCCACCGTGCTGGATCTGATCGGCGTCGAGCCGGGACAGAAGGGCGTGGGCGACGTCGATGGGCGATCCTTCAAACCGTTGATCGATGGCGGCGACTGGCAGCCTCAGCCGGCATATCTGTCGGTCTCCGGTCTGCCCGCAGATCTGGAGATTCGCGGCGTGCGGACCGAGGATCACAAGTACACCTACGGGCCGGAGAACCCCGAGCTGCCCCAAGAGCTGTACGACCTCCGTGCCGATCCGGGCGAGGAGCACAACCTCGCCGGCGATGATCCCGAACGGTGCGCGGCGCTCCGGGAGCTGGCGAGCAGCCTGAGGCCGGCGAACGGCGACGCGCCGGTCGAGATGATGACGATCGATGCCGATCAGCAAGAGCAAATCGAGGAGCGCTTGAGGGACCTGGGTTACCTCGAATAGCCCGTGCAAGTGAGGGGTGATCAGAGAGGGTCTGGAGCGACTCATCATGTCTGACGTAGACGCCACGCGCAGCCGTGGCGCGAAGATCGACCCCGACGTCGGCAAGCAGGTGCTGCTGGTGATGGGGTTGTGCCTGGAGCTGCTGATGATGGCGGCGGGGTTGTGGCCGGCGGCGTGGCTGGTCTTGCGCTACGCCCCGGTCGCCCATGCCGCAAGTCATTGGGTGCTTCTCATCCTGGCCGCTGCACTCGTGTTCAACACCGGCTATCTCCTGGCGCTGCTGCTGCTTCGTGCGATCATCCCCCGCCCACGGCAGGGACACCACCCCGTAAGCGTTGACAGTGGGATCCCTCGAGTGGTGCAGGTGCTCATGCTCAACATCCTGTTGGTCAAGGCGCGCCACGACCCGCCCTGGGGCAGGACGTTCTCCTCGATGCTGACCAACGTGCCCCCGCTGGGTCCGCTGTTTAGGGGGTACTTCGGTCCTCGGACCTCATCGGCGACGGCGAGCGGATCGGAGCTTTGCGTGGACCCACACTTCGTTGAAGCCGGCAAGAACGTCGAGTTCGGGTGCAGGTACCTCATCAGCGCGCACCATTTCGACAACCGGGGGATGTACATCCGCAAGGTGACCATCGGGGATCACGCCGTGATCGGTGACGAAGCCATCCTGACGGCTGGGGTGCAGGTCGGCCATCACGCGGTCATCGAGGCCAGATCCCTCGTTCGGCCCGAGACGAAGATCGGGCCCTATGAGTATTGGGCCGGTCTGCCGGCCAGGAAGATCAGGGACATCCGTCCTGATGACCCGGCGCAGGCGGCGGAGCACGCGACGTCATGACGCCCTTGCCCAGCGCTCCAGAGCGTCCGCCGAGTGCTCTTGGGAGGTCCACGACATGAGCGCGCCGAGCCGCATGGAGAACTCCGCGACGAGGATCGACCCGGACACCGCCAGGCGCGCCCTGCTCGTTCTGGGATCGGGCCTGCAGCTGGTCATGATGGCCGGCGGGTTGTGGCCGGCGATCTGGCTGGTGAGGCGCTACGCCCCCGCGGCCGATACCCCTGGACACTGGGTGGCGCTCATCCTGGCCGCCGTCCTGGTCTTCAACTACGGGTACCTGGCGGTGTTGTTGGCGTTTCGGTGGATCCTCCCGCCCGCAGAGCAAGGCCATCACGTGATCGGGCCCGACGGCAGACTCCCGCGCCCGATCTGGACGTGGCGGTTGAACCTGCTGCTGCACCAGGCCCGGTTTGACCCGCCCTGGGCGGCGATGTTCTCGTCGGTGCTGACCCGGGTCCCTCCGTTGGGGCCGCTGTTCCGTCGGTCCTTCGGCCCGCGGACCACGTCGGTCACGATGGGCGACGCGATAAACTGCCTGGAACCCCGTCTGCTCGAGGTGGGCAAGAACGTCGAGTTCGGGTTTGACGCCACCGTCGCCGTCCACCACTTCGACGGTCGCGGGATGTACATTCGCAGGGTCGTCATCGGCGACCATGCCGTGATCGGCGGCAAGTCGATGTTGATGGCCGGCGTGGAGGTCGGCCATCACGCCGTCGTCGGCGCCGCGTCGGTCGTGCCGCCCGACACGAAGATCCCGCCCTATGAGTACTGGGCGGGCGCGCCGGCCAAGAAGATCAAAGACCTCCGACTCGACGCCGAACCCGAGGAGGCTGAACGGCGCGATTCATGAACGCACAGGCCTCCGAACACTCCCGCCCCTCCGTCCACCTGACGTGGCGTCGTCATGCGCTGGCGTTCGTCGGCCTGACGGCGGTCGTCCTGGCCGCACACGGCGCGTCGCTGTGGGATGGGCTGTTCTTCGACGACCACTGGCACCGCGCGACGCTCCGCGACTACGGCTGGGGGTTCGACGACCTGATCGAGTCGGCCACGTTCGACCTGCCCGGCCGACTGACGCATCTGTGGTGGCAGACCCAGCCGCTGCGATGGCGCTACTCCCGGGCCGTCGCGATGTTCTTCATGAAGCTCGAATACCACCTGACCGGCGCGAGCCCCGTCGGCGTGCACGCCTGCGCGGTGGGTTGGCATCTGCTCACGGCCGCGCTCGTGTACCGGTTGGGGTTCTGGGCGGGTCTGACGTGGGGGTGGTCGTTCCTGGCCGGCGCGATGTTCATCCTCAACCCGCACTCGGTCTTCGCGATCAGCTGGATCGCCGCCCGAAACGCGCAGGTTAGCGCGTTCTTCTTCGTGGCGGCCGTGCTGACGTATGCGTCGGCGTCGGTGGCCGGCGGATCCTCGTCGCCGTCGCCCGTACGGTTGGGACGACTGGTGCTTTGTCTGGTGCTGTGGGTACTGGCCCTATTCGCTCGAGAATCGGCCGTGGTCTTCCCAGTCGTGGTCGTCATGCTCGATCTGACGTTCGGCGGGTTCCGACACGCGATCCGACGGCTGCCCGTCCACGCCGTCGTCGGGCTGATCGCGGTCGGGTACGTCTACTGGCGGCTGTTCGTCTTTCCCAACATGGAGGTGCCGAGCATCTACTTCAGCTCGCCGTCGGGGTTGGCGTATCTGCCGTGGGCGGGCAGCAAGCTGCTGCAGATGCTCTTTGCGACCGCGTTCTACACGCCGATGTTCCTGGGCATCGCGACGTACGGCGGCCTGGCGGGCGGACAGGGGTGGGTCCATGCGATCATGATCGTGCTGGTCGGACTGGTGGCGGCCTGGTACGTGTGGGCGTCGCGCGGGCGACCGGGTCGGTGGGTGTGGCCGGCCTGGCTCGTCGCGGGGTTCCTGCCGGTCCTGCCCGTCTTCATCACGCCGCACTTCAGTCTGTTAACGTTCGGTGCGTACGCCATCATGGCCCCCATCAGCCTGTCGAGGCTGCCGGGCAGATGGCGCCCCGTCGTCACGACGCTGGTGATCGCAGCCACCGTCTGGTCGCTCGGCGTGTATCGCGTCTTGTGGCGGGGCATCCTGCGGTCCGAGCAGCTCCTCTACGCCGACATCCGCGCCACCACGCCCCGGCCGCCCGAAGGCAGCAAGCTCTTCTTCGTCAACC
Organism: uncultured Planctomycetales bacterium; assembly: GCA_964390905.1. GTDB lineage: Bacteria > Planctomycetota > Phycisphaerae > UBA1845 > JAFGLZ01 > JAFGLZ01. Next base: position 25,766 of record CAYMLO010000045.1, read on the forward strand.
TCCCCATCGCCGGCATCTACGCCCCGGTCGCCCTCCGTGAGATGTGGGACCGGTCGGACTTGGACGGCTACGTCCTGACCTTCGCCCCGCACCCGTTGCGGATGGACCCGCCCGGCACGGTCGAGCGCGTGGGCGATCGCGAGCTGGTCGTCTCGATGCCGGCCCCGGGCTACTTCTCCGGGCTGGGCGGCAAGATGCTCCTAGACGGCACGCGCCCGGGCGAACCGTTGACGCCGGGCGTTGTTGTGAAGGGAGAGCTGTTCGACACGACCGTGCTCGAGGCCGACGAGTCCGGCGTGCGGAAGCTGAAATTCACGTTCCACGAATCGCTCGACACCGAGACGTACTACATCTACGTCTCATCCCCCGACCGACCCGCCCGCCGCCTGCGTTTCGACCAATCCCCCGCCGAGCTCGCCGCCGAGAGCGCCCGCTGGCGCGCCGCCCAGGCCCCAATGCTCGCCGAATGGGACCGTTACTTCAAAATCGCCAACCTCGCCGCCCGCCTGGTCCGATCGGACCTGTACCTCACCGGCGAGGACTGATGCGGAACGCCCCCACTCGAGAAATAGAATGGCCCCTTTCCCCCCTGCTCCCCGCGGCTAGCCCTGGTCTCTGTCTACCTCCTCGACCTCCAGCTTGTTTTCGAACTTGTCCCTGAGCGGTTGGGGATCGAAGTCGTCACAGATAATCATCTTGCACTTGTCGATTCTTGCGTCGAGCATAGTGCAGCCCCACAAGCGGGTCCTGTCGAACGTGGTTGTCTTGTGATCGTCGGCTACGTTCATGAGGGCCCCAGTGAAATCAGACCATTCGACACTTGTGCCCTTCATGAACTGACATCCGCCCAGGTCGGCCTTGGCGAAGCTGCTCCTGGTCATATTCACATTGTCGAACTCTGTTTCCCACAGGACGCAGTGCGAGAAGTTGATCCCCTTCAACGGGATGCCCCGCAGGCGAATCTGCGTCAGCTCGACATAGTACGGATGGCCGTTCGGGTCTTTCTTGGGGAAACTGGACACGATGCTCAGGGCAGTTGAGACGACATCGTCCCAGCCGGCGTCATATGCTCGGTCCTTCTTCCATTCTTCCCTGATGAATCTGCAGATCGAGTCTATGACTTCCTGGAGTCTATGAGGGTAGTTCCGGGCCAGTTCTGCCATGATGCCCAAGGCTCGTGTTGCTTGGGCGGTGCACCCCTTCTTGCCCTTCTTCAGGCGTCGGTCTGCGTAGGAGAAGTACTGTTGGTACTTGAACGCCCGCAGCTTCTCATCGAAGTATGGTTTGAGCAGCACGTCGGTCACGAGTTTCAGCATGGCTCTACTCCAGTCCTTGCGGTTCCCGCAGTCACCGTATCAGGCCCTGCGCCTTGGATCAGGTTTCGCAAGATCCTGATTAGCAGTATCCTCGGGTGAGGTGGACCGTGATCTCCAGAGTCCTACATGATACGCGTATCGTATTCACGTCTGGCGCCGATCTGGATTCTACATGACGACTCCGATGTACATCAATGAAAAAAGGGGACATTCCACTTTTTCGTCACGGGGCGTGGGTGGATTCGTCGCTTCGCGCGTCTCGGATGCCGTCGTCGGACCGCGATGCTCGCCGAATGGGACCGCTACTTCAAGATCGCCAACCTCCCCGCCCGGTTGGTCCGATCCGATCTGTACCTCACCGGTGAGGACTGAGCCTGGATGTCCCCACTGAAAAAGTAGAATGTCCCCATTTCCCCAAATGGGAAATGTTGGTTACAATAGAGCGTGTTGCTTGTCCGAGAGGGGGGGCGTAGCGTCATCGCGTTGGCACACCTGAAGAGCGGGGGAGTGGAAGGTGAGCCATGGGGAGGGGGGCCAGCCTGCTTCTGACACTTGCCTCGATTGCCAAGAGCCGAGCGAGCGCCCACGGCGGGATGGGGTACGGATCGCGCAAGCGCCGTGGCAGCCTCCAGGCGATCCGCTTCGGCCCTCGTCCAACCCCAGCGGAGAACGGGGGAACCCGCCAAGAACCGAAGGAGAAACGACAATGAAGAACTTCGACAAGGCCCTAATAGTGCTACCCATTTCAATAGCGCTTCTGTGGGTGTCGCCGTCTCATGCATCCACGCTCTGGGACGAATCGATCGACGGTGATCTTTCGAATGACGAACTTGCGCCCACGGACTTGCCCGCTCTGGATCTCGGCAGCAACCTGATCTTCGGGTCTATTGGGTTGTCCTCGAGTTCAGACGACGGGGATACTGCAAGGTTCACTGTGCCCACAGGCTGGATTCTCTCACAGGTGGTTCTCGAGACTTACCAAGACGGCGCATACTACGACTACGTTCCGTTTTCGTTGTACCGCGGGGCTTCCACGAGCGATCCGCTAGTGGAATCCATACTACTATCGGAGAGCAGTGCAGGGACTGATTTGCTGCAGTTTGACTCAGCACCCGGTCCACAACCTGCCGGTGACTATGCGTTTGAGTTTGGCTCGATCCATCAAGCCAATTCGGAAGACGAAAGAAGCCTCTACTCGATTCGTTTGAATATCATCCCAGAACCCTCGACGATGCTGCTCTTCGCCGTCGGTCTCGCTGGGGTTGCCGGGATGCGGTGCGGAAGGAAGAAAGCACGGAAAGGGTGTCAGGAACCCGTTTTCTGTCGGTCCCACCTGTACCTCACCGGTGAGGACTGACCCGGAACGTCCCGCTGAAAAAGTAGAATGTCCCCTTTTCCGCTTCGGGTGTTAGGGTCGGGGGGTGCCGAACCCCATTTGCCTGAGCCGCTCGTGGAAGTCCGGGGGGTCCCACTGGGGGAACCTGTTGTTTAGCTGGTGTTCTCGCATATCCGGCCGGAGCGGGGGGCGTTGATCCGGCGGGACGACGAGGCGGCTGATATCGAAGACCATCACGACGTGGCGCGTCCATCCGGTTTCAAAGCCGACTCCCCGGCCGGGACACGTGCTGGCCAGCGTCTCGAACAACTCGCGCTTGTTGGTCTTGCAGAGGATGTAGTAGGCGATCCGCCAGTCATCGGACAGCCGCTTCTGCAATGAGGCGAGCGAGCCAGAATCGAGCCGGAGCTCTGGGGTGGGACATCGCCACACCGGGCGCCGGATGAAATAGGCAAGCTGGGAGTCGGCGTTGCTGTTGGTCAGAACGGCGGCGTCGGATGGGAAGGCGGTGTCGCCCATGGCCTCGAAGAGATGATAGAGTTGGGGCGGCGGATTGCTTGCCTGATGGAGGGACGTGAGGACACTCGACGCCTGACCGACAACGACGATGAGCGCCGCGGCGCCGGCCAGAACGCGCCTGTAGACGGGCGCCTGGCGTACCACCAACCCTTGCACGATGACGGCAATCGTGCCGCCCATGACAACGAAGACCAGCGGGAGGAGTTGACTCATCGTATGCGGGTGGTGCGCGGTATGGCTTGGCATCACGACGTACCAGGCGAGCGAAGCAACGAGGGCGGCCAGCAGGACTGCGCGTCGTCGCCCGGCCGCCCCCGACGTCGGCTCCCGGGCCGCCACCCAGACCGCCAGCGCGGGGGGAACCACCAGAAGGACCGGCCAGCTCTGGTAGTAGAGCTGCTGGCCGTTCGACAGAATGAAGCCTGGAACCTGCCTCGAATAAAACCATCGGCCTGGGCCCCTTGCGCCGGTGGCCTTGTCAAGCGCACTGAGGGCGTCGGCCGTTGCGGCCGACAGGCCCAGCGCCCAGCAGTTCTGCAAGAAATGCAGCGCCACACCCGCCACCGGCGCCGTTGCCAGAACGATCAGCACCCGCCAGTGCCTGCGGACGTGGCCCGTCGCCAATAGGTATACCCACGCGAAGACCTGCGGGTACAGGATGAATTCGAAGCTCGTCAGCGATTCGAGCATCAGCACGATCCAACAACCCACCCACAGCCCAAGCGCACGACCCCCGCTACGAACGGCTCGCGTGAAGAGGACCAAGAAGAGGCCGACGAAGAAAATGTTGAACGTGTGGTGCAGGCTGATGCAGTAGGTGAAGAAGAAGCCCGTCGTCGCCAGGAAGCCCAACCCGCACGCCGCCGCCACCGGACCGACGTCCGGCGCGAACGCCCGATACATGCAGACCAGCCCTGCGATCCCGAGCAATCCGCAGAAGATCCGCATGGTGCCCAGGGATTCGACCCCCGCCAGCCGCAGCAGGCCGTTGACGACGTTGGTCAGTGGCGGATAGTGCGTGTAGTAGGACGGCGGATCGGTCATCGCGCCGACGTGGAAGACGGGCAGCAGTTTCAGCTGGAACAGGCCGTGGGTGGCGAAGTTCTCGCCGGACATCAGTGTATTCATGTCGGTGTATTGGTCGCCAGGCCACTTCAGACGGCTGTTGCTCATCGTATAGACGGTGATGAGCATGAACAGGCCGATGGCGACGGCGGCGATGTCGGATCCTCGCGCATGGCGCCGTGTTTCGTGAGAGAATACACCGCAGGAGAGCGGAGGATCGCCCGCTGATGCGGCGCCCCCTGTACTGTCGGGTCCATCGGCCATCGGGTGGCTCCTGTCCCTACGAACCTGCCGTCGCATTGCCCGCGCGCTGGCGTCCGACGCCAGCCATTTCCGTCAGCATGCCACCGTTCGCATCCAAGAGTACCTGCGATTCGACCGGTCGTCTGGGCAACTCTCGCACACGAAGTTGAGAGTTTCAACGGAAGGCAAAAAAGGGGACATTCTACTTTTTCGCCAGGGGGCCTGCGTCGATTCGTCGCTTCGCGCGCCTCGGACGCCGTCGTCGGGCCGCGGTGCTCGCCAGATGGGACTGCTACTTCAGAGCCGCCAGCTTGACCGCCCGCCTGGTCCGATCCGACACCCCTCTCCGGCGAGGACCTGAAAAAGTAGAATGTCCCCTTTTTTTAGAAGTTGAGAATCGGGGGGTTGTCTGGGGTCGCGCCGCTTGCGTATACTTCAAGCACAGACGTTGCCGATCCTCCTCATCCTTCTCACTTCGGCAACGGGGGCTCACTGGGCAGTATCTCGCATCCCCTCCATCGCCTGACGGCAGGCCGTATGCGAGGGACCTCAGGAACCGGTGCTGGTCCGGCGGACACCCGAAGCTAGGGAACGGAGACGCCAGGGGCTGCGCAGGCCGATGCGCCCGCGCGGCCCGTGGGACGTGGCTATTGTGCGCCTTCGGGTTCATAGGAGACCGTTACATGACGTCTGGTAGGATTCTGATGGCTGTATCGCTGTTGTCCGCTGCTGCCGTGGTTCCTGCGGCGGCGCAGGTCCAGGTCTACTTCAACGATTTCGAGGGAGCACCCCCGGGTGCCGAGTGGTCGTCCAGTGCGACCGATGTGACGCCCGGCACCGTGGCGCATCCCAGTGACATGTTTCTGGGCCAGTTCGGCAACGAGACGGTCACGCTGACGCTGGACCACCTGCCCGCTCACACGCATGTCGTCCTCAGTTTCGATGTGTATGTCATCCGATCCTGGGACGGCAACGCAGAGGGCGGTGCGCCCGGGCCTGACCAGTGGCGCATCACTGCCGGGGCATTGGACTTCAACACCACGTTTAGCAACTGGCTGGGCGCGTATCAATCGTTTCCGGATCCCTACATCGACCCCGGCCAGCACGGCGACTACCCGCCCCGCACGGGCGCCGCCGAGATCGACACGCTTGGCTACCAGTTCTACTATGAGGGGCAGTGGCTGGATCAGGATTCGGTGTACCACCTGAGCTACCAGTTTGACCACTCGGCGAGCGCGCTGATGTGCAGCTTCACGGCGTCGGGACTCCAAACGCTTGATGATGAGAGCTGGGGGCTGGACAACGTCACCGTGGAAGTCCCCGAGCCCGCGACGCTTTCTCTGCTCGCCTTCGCGGGCCTGGCAATGGCCCTGCGCAGAAAAGGGGACATTCTACTTTTTCGTTAAGGGGGGCCCCCGGCCGGTTTGTCGCTTCATAGGTTGCCGACGCCGTCGCCAGCCCGCGATGCTGGCGGGATGGGATTGCTGCCTGAAAACCGCCAACGTCGGTGCCCGGCTCGTCCGATCTGACGTGTACCTCACCGACGAGGATCGGGCCGGAATGCTGGAAAAGTAGAATGTCCCCTTTTTTCCGACTTGGTAACCTTCCCCGTGAACACGACCCTGGCCCCAAGAAGATGCGCGATGGGGGCCAATACCTTCAAGAGCACGCGATCAGCCTTGCACGTCAGGGTGAAGCGCTCCGGCAGCAGGCGTGTCGATATGATGTTGAAGTAGTCGCATGTCAAGTCCGAGAGGTGCCCTCCAAGTATCTTCACGTCTTTTTCGGTCAGCTTCCGTTCGTCTCGGGTGATGTACGGCTCCTCGTCACCGTAAACGAAGTTCCTCATTCTTGGGTAGATGTAGTCCTCCACGATTCTTGAACGGCGCAGTCTCTCTGTGCAGGAGTGGGAATACATCTCATTGCCCACGACAAGGGCTCCGCCTTTGGAGACTCGCCTGATCTCCTTGATGGCCGCAGGGAGGTCAACGTGGTGCAGGATGTCGTTGGCAATCACATAGTCGAAGACTTCGTCGTCGTATGCGAGGTTCTCCGCGGGCATTTCCCGAAAATCGATGGTCAGCCTTTCTCGACGCGCCACGTCCCTGGCGATCTCGAGTTGGTCTGGGCTCAAGTCGAAGGCAGATACGTGGGCGCCCAGTTTCGATACGCGGAATGCGTCATCCCCGAAACCACAACCCGCGACCAAGGCCCTGCTCCCACGGAGTGGATGCTTCAAGAGGATCGTGTACATTGCCCAGTAAGCATTCCACCATGGCCGTGCCTCGGCCCGCAAGATGTCGTACGAAACGCGCTCGTACCGGCCCTTGTGCCGCTGCGCATGTCGTCTGTGGTACTCGATCTCCCGCAACTGCCTGGCCGATAGCTGCGGTTTCGATGCGTCCATGCCGGTGCGTCCGTCTGCGTTCCATGCCGACGGGAAGACCGCCGAGGTCGTGCGTCAGACCGAGTCTGAGGTCCCTGATCTGGCGACGGGTGGCCTTTCCGCGACTGCGCAACATGGGTTGGAGGATGCGTTTCTCAGGCTTCGCCTGGAAAGAACCTTCATGAACATGTTCGCATGATACCGCGCGTCGTGCACCCAAAAAAGGGGACATTCTACTTTTCGGTTAGCGGGCCCGGGCCGATCTGTCGCTTCGTGCGTTTCCGTCCCGGTCGTCAGACCGCGATGCTCGTGGGATAGGATCGCTACGCCAGGGCCTCCGATGTTGCCGCCCGGCTGGCTTGCTCCGACCGGTACTCCACCGGCGAGGAGTGAGCCGGGATGCTCCCGCTGGAAAAGTAGAATGTCCCCTTTTTTCGCTGGCGGGTCCGGGCGACTGGGCATAGTCTGTTGGTGAGCCGGGTGACGAGGGCACGGCCGTGTGTTGGGGAAGCGGCCTGAGTGCTGCCCGAATTTGAACGCCATGATGAGGCACGTTTCTGAACGACCGCTGACGCGGCCTGGGGTCCACACGTGCATGATCCTCGGGCCACCGCGGAGTGGCACGACCCTCCTCGGGTACCTCCTGGCGGGTGGCGAGGGGGTGCTGGCCCTGAGCGAGCCCTTTCTGACGCTGAGGACCGTCGGCTACCTACGGCTGCACAAGTTCTACGGTAGGTTCCAGAAGGACGCTGGCCTGAAGCGCCGGGTCCTGCCGCCCGGCGGGGACTACGAGAGCTTCTGGCGATATCTGCAGCGGCTGGCCTTGGACAATGGGCTGCGTCACCTCGTGATCAAGGAGACGTACCGTCCCGAGGGACTGAACGCCTACTGGAGCAACGCCGAGGCGATCGAGCTGTTGATGCCCGCGGTGCACCAGGTCTTGCTGATCATCCGCCACCCATACGATACGGCCGGATCGTCGATCCGTTTCTGTCGTTGGGTGACCGGTCCGCGCGGCTGGTTGATGCGGTACTTCTGGCCGACGGTCCCGAACTTCCGGAATCCCACGGAGGTTGTCCGGCTGGCGGCACGCAACTGGGTCCACTTCGTCGAGTGGGTGCGGGCCAGGGGGCTTCGTCCGATCCGGTACGAGGACGTGGTTCGCAACCCGAACGACGCCTTGCGGGACATCTGCGACCGGCTGCGGATCCCCTACGATCCCCAGATGCTCGAATCGTACGAACCGCGGAAGCGCTATTGGGGCCTGGGCGACGTCAAGACGATCCTGAAGCCGCGTCCGGTCGATACCTCAGCCATCGGCGATTCGTCCCGGCGGCTCACGGACGAACAGCATCGAATCGTCCAAGAGACCTGCGAGGACTACGTCGGTGACCTTGACTATGACCTATGAAAAAGGGGACATTCTACTTTTTCGTCGAAGGGCCCGCGCCTGGCTGTCCCTCTGGGGGTTTCCTCGTCCGACGTCAGCCGGTTCACTCGCCTTCGTCCGCCGCGCGACGAACCGGTGCATGTGGCTAGGCAGATTCGCTGCTGAGCGTGCGTGTTCAGCGTTCTTCGGTTCGCCCCGCGGGGTGCGGCGGGGGAGGGGCCGCACGCGGCCCCGCTAAACGGTGTTGACCACAAACACACACCGTGGTGTGCACTTGGCGCTTCCTGCACGGTCCGCCGCCCAAGCAGGGCGTTGACGACGTGCCCGAACGACGCCTACCGTGTTGCCGATCGCCGCGCAGCTTTCTATTGGCAGGTGGGCATTTGGGACGTATCATGTGGGCGTGATCCAGGCAATCGTCAACACGATTGTGCGCATCCATCGTCCCTTCCTTTTGGCCAGCCTGGCGCTCGCGTTGGTCTCGGTCGCGTTGCTCATCAAACCCGGTCTCCGCGAAGACTACACAATCGCCTCGCTGGTCGCGGCCGACGACGAGGAGTACCACCGGTTCAGGCGGTTCAGCGAGGACTTCGTCAGCGGCGAGATCGCCCTGTTCGCGATGGACGCGGGCGACCCGCTCGAGCCGAACAACCTCGAGCTGCTCCGCTGGATCTGCCAGCAGTGCCGTCAGATCGAGGGCGTCGAATCGCCCATGGCCATCAGCGAGCTGCCGGACATCGGACTGGCGGCCCTGTTCAGTCCGGGCGGGGAGCTGCGGACCGTCTATCGGCGTTTGGCCGAAGAACCGGACGCCCGCGACGAGGTCGAGGAGGATCTCCAGGACAATCCCCTGGTCGTCGGTTTCCTGATCGGGCAGGACGCCGAGACCGGGCGGTTGAACACGACCGCGGGGGTCTTCGTTCAGGTCAAGGGCGAGGAAGACAGTCACCGACGCAAGGAAGTGGCCGACCGGCTTAGACAGGTGCTTGCAGAGGCCAGGCAAATGCGGCCCGATGCGACGATCCTGCTCGGCGGGCCCCTCGTCGGCCTGATCGAGATCTTCGAAGCCATCCGGCGTGACATGGCCGTCTTCACCCTCGTGGTGGTTCCCCTGATCTGCGTGGCTTTGTGCGTGATCTTCCGCCGATGGGTACCGCTGCTGGTGGCCCTGACGGCCGCCGGGATTGGCACGCTGTGTGTGCTGGGCCTGGGGATCGTGATCGGCCTGCCGATGTCCCTGGTGAGCCAAACGGTCGTCATTTTGGTGATCGTGTTGGCGGTGTCCATGTGCGTGCACCTGCTGGTCGCGCACCAGGAGACGCGGCTCCACCGAATCGGGCAGCCCCGCGGCCCGATGGAGGACGCCCGCAACACGCTGAATCGGATGTTCCTACCGTGTGCGACCGTCGCGACGACGACGACGCTGGGCTTCGCGTCACTGTTCGTTTCGACGCTCGGTCCGGTCAAGCAGTTGGCAGCGCTGGTGATCACGGGGGTGATTCTCACGCTGTGTTTGGGGCTGGCGGCCATTCCCGGCCTGGCGCGACTGGCGGCGCGGACGCCCGAGGTCAAACAGGACGCCGGGCGCCTGACCGCGGCGTTGAGCTGGGTCGGCGGCCTGGCCGACGCGGGCAGGTCCTGGCCGATCGTCTTGGTCGCGTTTTTCGCCGTCCTCATCTGCGTTTGCCTGGTCAAGGTGCCGGCTGCCCTGAGTAACTTCGAGGCCGACTTCGTCAAGAACTTCCGCGAGGACAGCAATGTCCGACGGGTCTACAAGTTCGTCGGGGAGAACCTCGGGCCTGTCGGAAACCTCGAGGTGGTCGTGCGTCGCAAGGACGGTGAGCCCGTCTTGGGCGCGTCGGCCACGCAGGCCATCGAGAGCGCCCGCGGCGGCGACCTCTGGAAGCGCCCGAGCGAGAAGGACCACGAGGTGTCGGACAGGGAGTTGCTCGCACAAATCCGCCGCCAGCTCAGCTTGCAGCCAAGCGAGTCCCGGGCCGGCGTCATGCTCATGCAGGCTGCGGAGGATTTCCAGGCGGACGTCGAGACCGACCTCGATCCGCCGATCGGGAAGACCCTGTCGTTGGTCGATCTGGTCAAGCTCGCGTCGGTCGGTCGGCTCTTGGGGGTGTCGGCGCTCGAGCTGCCGCGTTTCGAGTGGCAGTTCGCGATGACCATGGTCATGATCGACCAGAAGCTGAGTCGGGAGGACATGCGCAACTTCCTGCGCAACTTCCTGACGGCGGACGGCCGGGCGCTCCGCGTCAATCTACGGGCCACGGAGTCGGACGACGTCTACCGCAAGCTGGAGGTCACCCGGAGCGTTCGGGAAAAGGCCATGGACGCATTCGGCGACGCCTTTGACGTGGAGGTGACCGGCCTGTATCCGCTTTATGCGAAGATCGCCGCCGATCTGCTGGGCGACCAGTTGCGGACCTTCAGTCTGGCCCTCGTGTTGATCACCACGTGCATGTGCGTGGGGCTCCGATCGCTGAAGCTCGGGCTGCTCAGCATGATCCCCAACCTGATGCCCATGGTGCTCTGCCTCGGGGTGATGGGGTGGGCCCAGATTCCGATCAACATGACGACGGCCATGATGCTGTCGGTGGCGTTGGGCATCGCGGTGGACAACACGATCCACTATCTGTGGCGGTTCCGGCGCGAGTTGAACGTCAGCCAGGACTACGGCGTCGCCATCGTCCGCACGCATCGCACCGTCGGGCGCGCGTGCGTGTTCAACAGCATCGTCATCGTGGGGGGGTTCTGGGTGCTGTGTCTCAGCAAATTCGTCCCGACGGTCTATTTCGGCATGATGATCGGCCTGACGATGGTCGGCGCCCTGGCCGGTGACATTGTGTTGCTGCCGATGCTGTTGGGGCTGCTACGGCCGATTCGTCTCAAACGGTTCGAGGTTTGATGCACGCGTATGGACGCGTGACCGTCTTGGCAGGGGGACCGAATGGACGGAACGCGTGGCGGACCGGGGCTCGCAGCGTTCCGTCCCCCACGTGCTCCCTCGCGTTCCGCGAAGGAAAGCGAAGGATGGGGCACCCCGCCTCAGGGCTCGTCTGCAAATCGACAGTCGAGGTCGAGGGCGGCGCTCAGTCGCTCGAGGTACTCGGCCCGTGGGATCTCGACGGCGCCGAACCGCTCCAGGTGCGGCGTGGCGAACTGTACGTCCAGCAGCGCGTAGCCCCGCGCTCGCATCCGCTCGACGAGATGGACCAGCGCGACCTTGCTGGCGTCGGTGACGCGGTGGAACATCGATTCGCCGAAGAACGCGCTGCCCAAGGCCACCCCATACAGCCCACCGACCAGGCGATCGGCCTGCCAGGCCTCGACGCTGTGCGCGAAGCCGAGACGGTGCAACAGGACGTAGGCCTCGAGGATATCCCTGTTGATCCAGGTACCTTCCTCTCGCTCGGCGCAGGCGCGGATGACGTTCTCGAAGTCGGCGTTGACATGAATCTCGAACGGGCCTTGACGACACCGCTGCCGGAGCGTGCGCGGAACGTGGAAGGCGTCGAGCGGCAGGATGGCGCGGGGGTCCGGGCTGTACCAGTTGATCTGATCGTCCGGTGCGGCCATCGGGAAGACGCCCTGGGCATAGGCGGACAGCAGGATGTCGGGGGCCAGTTCGCGGATCATCGCCGGGTCGTATCGTACCCATCCTGGCACGATGCGTCATACCCCTGCAAGGCCGTGGGCGGCGGGGTGTTTTTGGTGGGTTGTGGGCGCCGTCGGATTGCGCGATAATCCCTTCACGTCGAGGATGCCACGCCTCCAAAGGTCTTCGAGGTGCCGCTGTGGACGCCCGGGAGAAAGCTGCGACCGTCGCGACCGCCCTGAACATCTGCCTGACGATCGTGAAGTTCGCGCTCTACGGGATGACGGGCAGTCTGGCCATTCTGGCCGAGGCGTGGCACAGCTTCTCTGATATCGCGACCAGCGCGCTGACGTTCGCCGCGGTCCGCAGGACCGTGCGCAAGGAGCACGAAGGAACGAACGGGCCCCCGTCCGATGCGGGCTCGCCCGCGACTTCCGAGGCCCAAGCCGAACCGCAGGCGTCCAGGCCGTTCCTGTCCGCGGAGCAAACCGCCTCGCTGATCATCGGCGTGATCATTTTCATCGGCGGCCTCAACCTCGTCGCTAAGGTCGCTTGGTACGAAGCGGTGCCGATCTCGCGCCCCTTGCTGGCTGGGATCCTGTTCCTGACGTTTGCGCTCGGGTCGTATCTGGTCCACCGGTTGGAAGTGGACGTGGGGGAGCGAACGGGCTCATCGGGGCTGATCGCCGACGGGATGCATGCCCGGGCGGACATGATGGCCAGTCTCCTGACGGGCGTGTCGCTGGTGGTCTACCATCTGGGCGTCAACCTCGACCGGCTGATCGCCGCGTTGATCGCGATCCTCGTTCTGTCGGTGGCCCTCGAGACGGTCGTCAATCTGCTGGTGGGATACTTCCGCGGGGAGACCCGGTACGTCCCCCGCTACCGGAGTCACGAGATCCTGGCCAAGGGGCTGGACCTGGGATGGCTGAGGGAGAACGGCGATGCGCTCGCCCGTCGGGTGGGGTTCGCGGGGCTGACACCGGCCCTGTTGGGCCGCGTGAGACGGTGGGGGGCGGTGGTGGTCGTGGTCGCCGTCGTCGTCGCCTACGGGCGGACCTGCTTCTTTTCGGTGGGGTTGCGGCAGGAGGGGATCGTGGAGCACCTCGGCCGACCGACCCGGCGAGCGGTGCCGCCGGGCTTGCATCTCAAGTGGCCCTGGCCGATCGACCAGGTCAAGCTGATCGACAAGACGCTCGTTTTGGCCAGTAGGATCGGCAACACGACCGACCCGCAGGCGTTCGCCCTCATCTGGACGCGCGAGCACGGCACGGAGGTGCCCTTCCTGGCGGGCGACAAGAACCTGTTCTATCCCTACCTCGTGGTCCACTGGCGGGTGAAGGACGCGTTCGACGTCATCTATCGCCAGCAGAACGCCGAGGGGCTCCTCGACGCCGTCACCCACCAGGTCGTGTCGGAGCTGTGCGCCAGGCGGGAGTTCTACGATCTGGCCAGCACGTACCGCAAGCAGCTGGCGATTGACGTCCGCGACCGTGCGCAGTCGCGCCTGGACGAGCTGAAGGCCGGCCTGGAGATCCTCAGCGTCAACATGAGCGACATTCACCCGCCCGTCTCGGTGGCCGATTCGTTCGAGGAGGTCGTGGTGGCGCTGTTCCAGGAAAAGAAGCAGATGGAGAACGAGGCGAAGGGCTACGAGTTCCAGCGCAAGGCGGACGCCGCCGGTCAGGCCGCCAAGAAGAAGGCCGAGGCCGAGGCCTATCAACTCGAGGAGGTCCGGCGTGCGACCGGTCAGGCCAAGGCCTTCGTCCTCCGTTCCGATGCGCTGGTCACCGATCGGCAGATCACGCTCGACCGCCTCTACTACGACCACATGCTCGACGCGTTGCGGGACATCCCGAAGGTGCTCATCGAACCCGACGTCGGGACGCCCGATCTGTGGATGGGGTTCAAGGGTCCGGCGGGCAGCCCGTTGACCCAGGACCAGGCCGACAGGCTGAAGGACATACAAGGACAACTGGAATAATGCGCAAGCTAGGATTCGCCATTCTGGTCGTGCTGATCCTCGCGGGGCTGGCGATCTACACGATGCTGTTCACGGTCAGCGAGCGCGAGTACGCCATCGTGACGCGCTTCGGGGAGCTGAAGCAGACCCTCTCGCAGGCCGGGCTGTACGTTAAATGGGGCAGCGTGTGTGACACCGTCACGCGAATCGACAAGCGCCTCTCCATCTTCCAGACCCGTCCGATCGAGCTGCTGTTCGGCGATCAGAACCCCATCATCCTGACCTGCTACGTCTGCTGGGAGGTGAGGGATCCGGTGGCCTTCTACAACTCACTGATGACGCCGGACAACGCCAACATCAAGCTCCGCGACATGATCCAGTCGAGCCTGGGCAGCGTCCTGAGCAAGTATCAGTTCCAGGACGCCATCAACATCGATCCGAACAAGGTCAAGTTTCGTCAGATCGAGGCCGAGGCACTGACGGACTTCAAGGCGAATGCCAGCGAGGAGTACGGCATCGCGATTCGACAACTGGGCATCCGGCGGATCGCGTACCCCCCGATGGTGACCCAGGCGGTCCACAACCGCATGCGGAGCGAGCGGGAGAAGATCGCCAAGAAACACCGAGGTGACGGGCGGAAGGAGGCCGCCGTCATCGAGGCCAAGACCGACAAGGAGGTGGCGCAGATCCTTGCCAACGCCTACCGCGACGCTGAGATCACCCGCGGGGAGGGCGACAAGGAGGCCACCGCCATCTACGCGAAGGCCTACTCGCGTGACCGTGGGTTCTTCGAGTTCCTCCAGTCCTTGAAGACGATCCGAGACATCCTGGCCAGACAGGCCACCGTGGTCCTGTCGACCCGGTCGAAGCTGTTCAAGTACCTTGTCCCGGAAGAAGCCGCGCCGGCTGCATCGCAGCCGACGGGCCCCCGGGGACCGGCGCCATGATCGAAGAGAGCATCAGACACGCATTGGGTGCAAGCCGTCGCTTCATCAGATGGATCGCTCTGATGGGCGTGGTGGCGTACGCCCTGTCGGGGATCTACTCGGTCAAGCCCAACGAGCAGGCGGTGCATCAACGGTTCGGGCGGATCGTGGACCCGCGCGTGCTCCCGGGCATTCACTACCGTCTTCCCTGGCCGATCGATCGGGTCGACAAGGTGCCCATCCGGACGGTCCATCGTCTGGAGATCGACGACTTCCAGCCGGGGGACGATCCCCGAACGGCGGCGGGCGTGTTCCGGATGATGACGCAGCTCGACTCGTTCTGCGTAACCGGCGACAACAACGTCGTCAACGTCGGCTGTGCCATCCAGTACACCATCAGCGATCCGGCGGCGTTCATGTTCCGCCCGGTAGCGCCCGAGACGATTCTGCGGGCCGTCGCCTGCAACAGCATGCTGCACTGCCTGTCCGGCATGGAGGTGGACAAGGCCCTGACGGTCAGTCACCCGCAGATCGCGGACGCCATCTACCAACAGACAAACCAGCGACTGGAGGAGCTGGGCATCGGCCTGAGGGTCATGGCGGTGGATCTGCTGCCGGTCCGCCCACCCGGGGCGGTCAAGAGCTACTTCGACGACGTCGTCAACGCGCAGATCGACAACCGCAAGATGGTCAACCAGGCGGAGGCGGACCGGAACGAGCGCGTTGCCCGCGCCGACGTCGAAGCGACGCGGATCATCGAGGAGGCCAAAGGCGCGAAGGCGACGGCCATCGCTCGCGCCGAGGGGGATGCGTCGCGCTTCACCCAGCAGTTGGAGGAGTACAGGAAGTCCCCGGCCGTCACACGCTGCCGTCTGTGGCTCGATTTCGCCAAAGAGGTCCTCGCCAAGATCCAACGGAAGTACGTCGTCGAGGCCGATCAGACGGGCCCGGCGGCGCATATCCGGATCGTGACGCCCTGAACCGCGCGCAAGAACGTCTGTTCCGATACTGGAGCCGTTTCGGAGCAGGGGGATTTGTTCTTGCGGCCGCACGTAGGGTTCAGGGGTCAGGGTCCCGGGTCTGAGATTCGCAGGCATACATGCTGCTGGATCACATACTTCGGGCGCGGGGCTATCGTCCTTCGTTGCCGGCGGCCAGCCCTGGATCGGTCGCCGCAGGGATCGCTTTGGGCGTCTCGGCGTTCGTGGTATGCTGGCGGTATGGACCCCGAGGAATCGAGCCAACGGCCTCCGTTGGAAGTGACCAGTACGTCCCTGCTGGATGGCTTGCTGGACCCGACGAACGATCGGGTCTGGACGGAATTCTTCGATCGGTACGGGCCCATCGTCCGGGGGTTCGCCCGCAAGCTGCGCCTCCGCGAGCACGAGGTCGACGACGCCGTCCAGGAGACGATGGTCACGTTCGTGACCCGGTACCGGGAAGGTGACTATGACCGACAGAAGGGCCGGCTGCGGTCGTGGCTGTGCGGGTTGGCCTACCACAAGATCCGCCACATCCTCGACCGTCGCCTGCTCCGAGAGCGCCGCGCGAGCGGACGGGACGGCCCGAATCCTCCCTTGGAGTCCATCCCCGACCAGGACCACACCACCGAGCTGTGGGAGGCCGAGTGGCGGAACGTCGTGATCCGTCGCTGCCTCGACCAGATTCGCGACGAGACCGATCCGGTCCGGCTGCGGGCCTTCGAGCTGTACGCGCTTCAGAACTGGTCGGCGGATGAGGTGGCCGAGGAACTGGGGATCTCCCGCAACATGGTGTACCTCAGCAAGTCCCGCGTGCTGGGGCGGATCGCCAAGCTGCGCGAACAGATCGATCGGGACTGGCAGGAGGGACGGATCTCGTGAAGTCCTGTCCAACGGCCAGCCAGATCGAGCGCTACGCCGCCGGCGAACTGTCGCCCGAGGAGGTCGAGCAGATCGACCGCCACGTCGAGGGGTGTCTGGAGTGCGCCCAACGGCTGGACGGGGCGACGGCGTTTGCGGACGTTTTGTCCGACGTCCAACAGGCCTCCCAGCAGGAGACCCTCGTCGTCCCCGAAAGCAAACGCATCAAGACCGTCCGGCCCGAGGAGGACTCGCTCCTCGGGCGGGTCATCGGCGACTTCGAGGTCCGCCGCCTGATCGGTATCGGCGGGATGGGGACGGTTTACGAGGCGGAACAGCTCTCGCTCAAGCGCCGGGTCGCGCTGAAGGTGTTGCACGCACCGGTGAGCGCCCGGACGGCAGGGGTGCTGCGGTTCGGTCGCGAGGCCCAGGCCGCCGCCCGGCTTCACCACACCAATGTCGTGTCGGTCTTCGCCCAGGGGCTCAGCGACGGGCTTCGCTACTACGCCATGGAGATGATCGACGGCAGCGGGCTCGACCAGGTCATCCGGGAGATCCGTCGTCAGCGGGACGAGGACCGGGCCAGTGCGGAGCTGGCGTCCGCCGACGGTCGCACGCCGGCGCGGTCATCTCGGCGCTCCGCGAGGACGCGTTGGTCGGAGTTCGACATGCGCAGACGGCTGGTCGAGCTCGACAGGATCGACGCTCGAAAGCGGTTCGACCTGGGCGCCCGGCTCCTCGCCGAAGTGGCCGACGCGCTGGACTACGCGCATCGGCAGGGCGTGATCCACCGCGACGTCAAGCCGAGCAACCTCATCCTGTCGGCGGACGGGCGGATGAGCCTGACCGACTTCGGTCTGGCGCGGGTGCTCGAGCAGCCGGGCATGACCGTCGCGGGCGAGTTCATGGGCAGTCCGCTGTATATGTCGCCGGAGCAGGTGGCGGCCGGACGGGTCCCGATCGACCACCGAACGGACATCTACTCGCTGGGGGCGTCGCTGTATGAGTTTCTCTGCCTACAGCCGCCCTATGCGGGTGAGACGCGTGATCAGGTGATCGGCCAGATCCGCCGGGGCAAGCTCCGCCGCCTTCGGCAGATCGACCGGCGGATCCCCAAGGACTTAGAGACGGTCTGCCTCAAGGCGATGCGGCCGGACCCCGTGCATCGATACGAGTCGGCCGGTGAAATGGCCGACGACCTGCGGCGGTTCGTGCAGCGGTTCGCCATCCATGCCCGACGGGCAAGCGCGGTGACCCGCGCCGTCAAGTTCGTCCGTCGTCACTCACTCGAGGTGGGCATCATCACGGGCGTTCTGGTGGTCATGACCGCGATCGGAACGGCGGCGCTGTACTACCGGCAGCTCCAGAAGCAGGCCGAGATAGACCTGATCAGCGCCAAGAACCAGGCCCGCGAGTCGCTCAGCCGATGGGACCGCTACCGGCTGGCCGGCGCCCTGGACCAGGGATACGCCGACGTGGCCAACTGCCAGTTCGCCAAGGCCCATGCGTCCTTTACGAACGCCATTCAGCTCGTGGAGAACGACAAGATGGGTCACCTGGGCAGGCATCCAGGGGGCTACGTCGGCCGCGGACTGACCGGCTACCTGGCCGAGATCCTCGGGGTTGCCCGCGGCCGGTCGGTGTTCGCGGATGACTTCAAGACCGCCTTCGCCCTGCGTCCGCGGTCGGAGTTGATCAGCCTGTTGAGCAGGCTGCCCGATCCCGCCACCGCGAGCCGGGACGGCGCCCAGTCGCTGGCGCCGCTGCTTGCCGAGATCGGCAACATCGGCGACGGCCCGATCCGCGATATGACCCGCGATCACGGGGCGTTGGTGTACGTCGTGCTGGCCTGGGTGGCGCTGGCGGGCAGGGATCTGGACCTTGCGCTGGCCTTGAGCGATGAGGCCCTGGCCGCCCAGCCAAACTTCGTCGCCAGCTACCTGATCCACGCGATGGTCCTGTCGGCGAAGGGGCAGCTTGCAGAAGCGAGGGACTACGCGACGTGGGCCATGCGCTGGGCCTCTCACCGACGATCAACGGACGACGAGCAGGACATGACGGGCTACGTGGTCCGGGCCATGGTGATGCTCGTCATGGGGAACCGCTACGAGGCCTTCCGCCAGAGCCGCCTGGTGGTCAACCTGCTGAGCAAGCGCCCGACCACCCGTGCGACGACCCGGGCCACTCCGCAAGGCCGTAGGCGCCCCGCTTCCCGCATGAGCCATCAGCCATGACCGAACCAGCCGGCATGACCCAGCACCAACAGGACGAGCACTTCATGCGCAAGGCCCTGGCCGAGGCCGCCGACGCCCTCGACCACGACGACGTGCCCGTCGGCGCGGTGGTCGTTCAGGACGGCAGGATCATCGGCCGGGGACACAACCAGCGCGAGCTGCTGGGCGATCCGACCGCCCACGCCGAGATGATCGCCCTGACCGCGGCGGCTCAGGCCGTCGGTGGGTGGCGGCTCGAGGGATGTACCATGGTCGTCACGCTCGAGCCCTGTCCGATGTGCGCCGGCGCGATCCTCCAGGCGCGGATGGCCCGGCTGGTTTACGGCGCGCCCGATCCCAAGGCGGGGGCCTGTGGATCGGTCTACGCCCTCACCACCGACGGCCGACTGAACCACCGCGTGCCCACCCAAGGCGGCCTGCTCGAACACGAGTCCGCAGAACTCCTCCGCGCGTTCTTCGCCCGACAGCGCGCCGCGGGCAAGAAGTAGGATGACTTCCACACTTCCGAGCGCGTTGTCATGCGCTGGTGGTTCGCGCGCACGAGCACCGGCCTGGTTTTTCTGGATACCCCCTTGTCTGGGACAGAACACCGCGCGAAGAATGAAGATGCTCGATCATTACGAGGAAGGCACGGGGCAAGTCACCGTCATCCGATCCGATTCCCGACTCCGTGCCGCACGACCAAGTCCCGAGACGAGGAGGCAGGCCATGAGGCACACTGCTGTTGGTGCGCGCATTCAGTTGGGGATGTTTCTGTTGGCCGCGTCGGCTGCGTCGCGGACCGCATGGGCCGATGTCCGACACGTGCCCAGCCCGAACTACCCGACCGTCCAGGACGCCATCGACGCCTGCGTCGACGGGGATGAGGTAGTCATCGCCCCCGGGACGTACACGGGCGAGGGCAATCGCGACCTGGACTTCGGCGGGCGGGCCATCACCGTCCGGAGCACCGACCCGAACGACCCCAACGTGGTGACCGCCACTGTCATCGACTGCGAAGGCAACGAAGCCAACGCGCATCGAGGCTTCCAGTTCCGCAGCGGTGAGGGGGTTGATTCGATCGTCGCTGGCCTGACGATCATCCACGGCTGCGCGCCCCGCAGCTCGACCGGCCTTACCTTCCGCGGCGGCGGCATCCACTGCGAGGGAAGCAGCCCGACGATCAGCAAGTGCGTCATCCGCGACAGCACGGCCGAAGACACCGGCGGCGGCGTCTACTGTAAGGAAGGCAGCCCCACCATCACGGAATGCATCATCCGCGGCAACAGGGGCGAGCAGGGCGGTGGGGGGATCTTCTGCGACCAGAGCAACCCGACGGTCACGGGTTGTACGATCAGCGAGAACTACGCCCACGACGGCGGCGGGCTCTACTGCACCAGCGGCACCCCGACGATCCATGACTGCACGTTCGCGGCGAATGAAGCCCGGTGGGGCGGTGGGCTGTATTGCTTCGAGGGCGGCAACGCCGAGATTACCGCATGCACGTTCAGCGGCAACCGCGCTGACGAAGGCGGCGGCGGGATGTCCAACGGGTATGGGAGCGCGCCCACGCTCATCGGGTGTACGTTCAGTGGGAACTGGGCCGATTACGGGGGCGGGATGCTCAACCTCGAGGGCAGCCACCCAGACGTCCTCAGGTGCACGTTCGCTGGGAACGCCGCAGAGGGTGCCGGCGCAATCGCAAACTGGGTCGGCTCCAGCCCCAACATCATCAGTTGTCTGATCGCCGGCAACATGTCGACCACGTGTGGCGGCATCGTCTGCATCGACCACTGCGACCCGTTGATTGCGAATTGCACGGTCAGCGAGAACGCAGAATGGCTGTCGCAGGGCCGGGGGGGCGGGCTTCGTTGTCGGGACGGCAGCAGCCCCACGCTCCGCAACTGCATCTTCTGGGGCAACTCAGATGTCGACACGCCCGGCATCTCGCTCGAGGCATCCGACGAACCAAGCACGCTCACCGTCGCTTACTGCGACGTGGAGGGCGGGCCGAACGCAATCCACGTCGAACCCAACTGCACACTCGACTGGCAAGACGGCAACCTGGATGCAGAGCCCAACTTCGTCGGAGGACCATCGGGAACGTGGACCGCCGACGGCGTCTACGACCCTGACACACACCAGGTCACGCTGACCGACGCGACAGCTTGTTGGAACGATGACGAACTGGTTGGCAAGCTGATCTGGGCGGGCTTCCCCATGATCGAGGGCCAGCTGGTCATCGTGGCCAACACCCATACGACCCTCACCGTCTGGGCCGACAGGATGGCCATAGAGAACCCGGCCTTCGTTCCCTGGTCAGGACTCACCTATCAGATCTACGACTACCATTTGCGCCCGCAATCGCCCTGCCGGAACGCCGGTGACCCCAATGGCGACTATGCCGATCAGGCCGATATTGACGGCGAACCGAGACAGATGGGCCCCGCGGTCGACATGGGTGCTGACGAGTGGTGGTATTACAGATGCGTATGCGGCGAGGGAGCCGGCGCCATGCTGCCGCTAGCGGCAATGGGACTCCTGTGCGCCGGGCGCTTCAGATCCAAGCGGTAGTTCGTTGACAGCCATGGATGGCCGGGACGTGATCGACGGCGCGCACGAACCGCACCGTCCGCTCTGCGGCCGCAGCGATGTCCTTGATCCAGGCCAAATCAGGAGCCATAGATCACCCGGGCCGACGCGAGAATGGCCTTGCGCCGAATCCAGTTGTGGCTGCGCTCCAGGGCACGCCGCGAGATCAGATCGACCGGACGCCCGACCATCTCGCTGAGCTCGTCTCCCATCGTGACGAAATCAAGACCCCAGGACGCGTCGTCGGCGAAGGTATAGAGGAAATCCAAGTCACTGTCCGGCGCAAAGTCGTCACGCAGTGCAGAACCGAAGAGCTCCAGTTTGACGATCTTCCACCGACGGCAGAACTCGGCGATGGCATTGTAAGGTAGGTCCGGCTTGGTCGTTGAGCTCATGAGGGCATCATATCATACGAATCACCCGAGCAGAACGGCGGCGGTCTTTCCGGTATCCGACCCCGCCGTCAACCGACAGCGGTTGGGCGCCTTCTGCACGGTTGCCGATGTAAAACAGTCTACGCTTCGCCAAGCAAGCTTTGCACGTCTGCGACCGGCTGTCCCGAAGCGATGCTCCGGTTGGCGGCCGCGCCGACGAGGACGGCCTGGATCGCTTGCTCCAACGACGCCATCTGATCGCTCGGCGGCTTGTCCCAGTCCCGGCCGAAGAACTCCTGACGGAGCTGCGGATCTGCCCCGCCATGGCCCCCCGCCACCGTGGGGATCTCGACCTGGCGGATGCCGTCGTTGGGCACGAACAGCATCAGGCGTTCGCCCGTGAACGATTCCAACCCGGGCACGGTGATGTTGCCGTCCGCCCACGCCGTGTCGTAACTGACGAAGTAGTCCAGCTCGCCACGCGTGCCCTGGATCCGCAGGTGGTGCGATTCGATGGCCGCGAACGCCGTCAGCGAGAACGTGACCTGCACCCCGTTCTCGTACCGATAGATGACCGAGGCCTGATCCTCGGCGTCGATGTTCTCGTCGAACACGCACCCGTCGCGGACGTAGCCGTCGTCGATCTCCGCGTCGCGGTACAGCCGGACGTTCCGCTCGTCGGCGAACAGGTCGACGTAGAACTCGCACCGTTCGGCGTGCGGGCATTCACGGCAGCGCGCCGCCCGGAACGGACCGTTCTTGCCGTAGAAGACGGTCGATCCCTGGGCGCTGAGCCAGGCCGGCCGCGACCCCGCCAGCCAGTTGAGGATGTCGAAGTGATGGCTGGCCTTGTGGATCAGCAGCCCGCCGCTGTTGGCCTTGACGCGGTGCCATCGCCGAAAGTAATCGGCCCCATGACGTCGATCGAGCGTCTCGCGGAAGTCAATCGACCGCACCTGCCCGATCTCGCCGTCGCTGACGATCCGCTTGATCAAGGAGTAGGCCGGGTCGTATCGCACGTTGTGTGTGACCAGGCCGAGCGCCGTCGATGCCCGTTGGGCCGACAGGATCTGCCGGCATTGCTCGACCGTCGTGCAGACGGGCTTCTCGCTGATCGCGCGCTTGCCGGCCGCCAGTGCGCCGCAGATGAACTCGGCGTGCGTGCAATCGCGGGTGGAAACGATAACGGCGTCGGGGTCCAGGTCGGCTAGGGCCCGATCGAACTCGGTGAACTGCGGCAGGTCCGGCCGGTCGAGCAGCTCGGCACACCCCCTCAGCCGGACCGGGCTGTGGTCAAACAGGCCGACGAGTCGGGCCGTCTCCGGAAAGTCCTCCAGCAGCGGCTGACCGAACATGCCCAGACCCCGGCCGCCCGTGCCGCACAACAGATACCGTTTGGGTTGCATGCGTACTCCCAAACCCCCTTCACCGTTGAAGCGATGCCCTGTTCCGAACCGTGACCGTCACGGATTGTCCCGTAAGGACATTCGAGCATAGCCCAGGACTTCAGTCCTGGGAACAGGCGCCACCAACAATCTCAGTCCCGTCAGGGACGACTGAATCGGACCTTAGGAATTCACTCGTTCCTGACAGGACTGGGAGGATGCGACCGGGCTTGGCGAGGTCGCAGCGCGATCATCGGTGACAGAACCGACCCACGCCCCGCCGATCCCGGCCGGGTGGTTGTCGGAGGGACGCGCCGCTCATACACTCATACCGACCATCGAGCTGCGCGCCGGCGGTCTGGGCGCGCCCCGTGCTTCGTGGTTCTCGTCCTCAAACAGCGGTCCACACGAGGAAAGGAACCGGCCCAATGAACCCACCAAACTACAGGTTCGGATACGTGACGTTGGCGGCTGTGGCCTCAGCCGCGCTCTTGCCCGGCTGTCCCCTCAAGCCCTGCCCGTCGTGTAGCGCGGCGCCGTCGGCCAGGGAAACGCCCAAGTTCGATCACTGGGTGCCCGCCGACAAGAAGCTGCCCGCGGCTTGGGTCAAGGGCCTGTTCGAGAAGGGCGAAACCCCCGTCTATCGCGGCAAGGCGCTCGAGACGATCGGCATGCCGATCGGCGGGATCGCCGCCGGGCAGCTCTATCTGCTCGGCGACGGCAGGCTGGGCCTGTGGCAGATCTTCAACAAGCACATCAACACGGGATACGGCTCGAAGAGCTACAAGCGCCGCATCCCGGACGCGCCGGTCGAGCAGGGATTCGCCGTCACGGTCGAGGCGGGCGGGAAGCGCCAGACCCGAACGCTGGATCGGCAGGGCTTCGCCGACGTCGGCTTCGTCGGGCAGTACCCCATCGGCCTGATCCGGTACCGCCAGGAGGGATTCCCGGTCGCCGTGCAGATGGAGGCGTTCTCCCCGTTCATCCCACTGAACGCCAAGGACAGCGCGCTGCCGGCCACGCTCTTTCACCTCACGGCAGAGAACGTCTCGGACCAGGAGGTGCAGGCCTCGATCGACGCCTGGTTGGAGAACGCGGTCTGCTTCCATTCCTGCAAGATGATCCCGGGTCTGCGGCAGAGCCGCGTGGTCGTCGAGAAGGAGCGCACGCTGATCGTCCATACCGCCCGCAAGCGCCCGAAGCCCGACAAGGAGGCGCCGCCGCGACCAGCGATCGTGCTTGCCGACTTCGAGGGAACCGACTACGCCGGCTGGACGGTCGCGGGCGAGGCCTTCGGCAAGGGGCCCGCCGCCGGAACGCTTGTCAATCAGCAGAAGGTTACGGGGTTCATCGGCAAGGGGTTGGTCAACACGTTTCTGGGCGGAGACGACCCGCACGGCAAGCTGACCTCGCCGCCCATCAAGATCACCCGCAAGTATCTCAACTTCCTGATCGGCGGCGGCAAGCATCCCGGCAAGACGTGCATCAACCTGCTCGTCGACGGCAAGCTCGCCCGCACGGCGACGGGCAAGAGCGTCGAGGGCCTGGTCTGGCGGACCTGGAACGTCGAGGTCTTCGAAGGCAAGGAGGCGAGGATCGAGATCGTCGACCGACAGTCCGGGCCTTGGGGCCACATCAACATCGACCAGATCGAGCTGTCCGACAAGCGTCGAGAGGGCCCGACCGGTCCGATCGACAAGATGGCCGACTACGGCTCGATGGTGCTGGCATCGCCCGAAATGATGGCGGATCCTCCGGCGGGACGGTCCGTCCTCGTGGCCAAGACGGCCAAGGGCATCGACATCCGTGCCGAGAAGGCCGAGCCCTACCCCCTTTCGCAGAAGCGGACGACTGTGACCCAAACGCGCCCGGCCAAGCTGGCGCCGGGGGCCAAGCGCTCGTGGACGTTCGTGCTGGCGTGGCACTTCCCCAACCACAAAAACGGCCGGGAGTACGCCGTCCGCTTCCCCCACGCGCAGGCCGTCGCCCACTACGTCCTCGATCACCACAAGCGGCTGACGACGGACACCCGCACGTGGCGCGACACCTACTACGACAGCACGCTGCCCGTCTGGCTGCTCGACAGGCTGCACTCGACGGTGTCCTACCTCGCGACGAACACCTGCCAGTGGTGGAAGAACGGGCGCTTCTGGGCCTACGAGGGCGTCGGTTGCTGCCAGGGGACCTGCACGCACGTCTGGAACTACGAGCACGCGGCGGCCCGGCTGTTTCCCGAGCTGGAGCGGATCGTCCGCCAGATGCAGGACTTCGGCGAGGGGTTCGACACCACGACCGGCCTGGTGGGTTTCCGGAGCAATCGGGCGTACGCGGCCGACGGTCAGTGCGGCACGGTCCTCAAGGCCTACCGCGAACACCTCATGTCGCCCGACGACGCGTTCCTCAAGCGCAACTGGCCGCATATCAAAAAGGCCCTGCTCTACTCGATCAGCCACGACAAGAACGACGACGGCCTGATCGAGGACAAGCAGCACAACACGTACGACATCAACTACTACGGGCCGAACACCTTCGTCGGCTCGCTCTACCTGGCCGCCCTCCGCGCCGGCGAAGAGATGGCGATGACCGTCGGCGATCTCGAATTCGCCAAGCGGGCGCGGCGGGCCTATCTGAGCGGCCGGCGGCTGTCGGTCGAACGGCTCTGGAACGGCGAGTACTTCATCCAGATCGTCGACTTGAAAGAACACCCGAAGCATCAGTACGGCGAGGGATGTTTGGCGGACCAGCTGTTCGGGCAGGGCTGGGCGCATCTGCTCGGGCTGGGCTACATCTACCCGCCAGAGCACGTCCTTGCGACGCTGCGGTCGATCTGGAAGTACAACTGGGCGCCTGACGTCGGTCCGCAGAACAAGGCGCACAAGCCGCGGCGGGTCTTCGCCGATCCCGGCGAGCCGGGCCTGTTCACGTGCACCTGGCCCAAGAGCAAACACCTCGACCCGCACGGCATGTACTACCGCAACGAGATCTGGACCGGCATCGAGTACCAGGTGGCGGGCAACATGGTCTGGGACGGCATGCTGACCGAGGCCCTCGCCATCGTGCGGGGCATCCACGACCGGTACGACCCGCTCAAGCGGAACCCGTACAACGAGGTCGAATGCGGCGACCACTACGCCCGGGCGATGGCGAGCTGGGGCGTGTTCACCGCGCTGGCCGGCTACGAATACCACGGGCCGAAACGGCATCTGGGCTTCGCGCCGCGAATCACGCCCGAGGACTTCCGGTCGGCCTTCACCGCCGCCGAGGGATGGGGAACGTTCGCGCAGCAGCGTGAGGCCAACCGCCAGCGCGAGCAGATCGAGGTCCGCTGGGGCAGACTCCGCCTCAAGACGCTGGCGTTCCAACTGCCAGACAAGGCAACGTCGCCGAAGTGCACCGTCGTCGTCGACGGCCAGGACGTGCCCACCAAAGCCACCGCGGACGACGGGCGGTTGAGCATCCAACTGGGTAAGCAGGTCACGCTCACCCCCAATCAGTCTCTAGAGGTCAAGATCACCTGGGCCGGCGAATAACGAACCAGCCGGCCGCCCGTGTCGGACCTCGGCTCGGTGGACAGGAGCAGGAGTATTCCGTGTCTCGACGCCGCTTCTCCACATGCAGCACGCCAAGAAACGGCACGACAAGACCCTCGAACCGCCGGCCCCAAGGGGGCCCAGGAATGTAACCAGGGGTGGACCCGCTTCAGCGGGGAAACCCCTGGTCAGCAGCCCGATGACAAGATGAGCCCCAGCGGGGCGCAGGAAGAATGGAATGCCGGTTTGTCCTCGCTGGTAGCCACCGCGGGCATCTCCCGACGGCCGGTTCCTCCTTCCCGACTTCGTTCGCGGGCTCCGCCGATGGCGAACCAGCCCAGCTCGGGGAAACAGAACCCTCCTTCGCCCCTCACGGGGCTGTCTGGTTTGGGCGATCGGTCACCAGGGGTTCCGTCAGCCGTACCGGCTGACTCCACCCCTGGCTACATTCCTTCGGCCCTTCGGGCCTGAGGAGAATGCCTCTCGACACAGCATTGTGGACAGGAACGAATCGTTCGGCGAACTGGGGCACGTTGAGACGCACCTCAGAAGACTTGTGTGGGGGCATTGTCTCACCAACGCAGCTCGGCGGGGATCACCCTCGCACTACTCGCGTGACGTATCAACAGCGTTCTGCTTGCAGTGTCCCATGTCGCATCTTGGCACGGCTTGCCGTTGATCGTGATGGACTTAGGTTCGGCGGGCAGGAGCAGGCGCGTGGCGACGCCTACGTCTGCGATGGACGTTGTGGTGTACGTCAGCGTGCGCTTCGTGGGCTTCCACGATTCGATTCGGCCTGCGCTGGCCAGGGCGATGGGGGGATCGCCTTGGACCTTGTCGAGGTCGAGGAGGAAGGCCTGGCGATTAGGGGCGATGGTGACCTTGGACAGCACGGGCAGGTTGGCGTCGAAGAGATTGACGAATCGACCCGTCAGCTCGAGCGGGGCGGCGCTGACGGACTCGTCGAGGCAGGCGGCGATCACGTAAGGGCCGCGACGTAGGAGCAGGTGATTGCGCTCGATGAGCTTGGCGCCCGTGTGCTCGACGGCGCGCCTGAGCAGCGTGACGAGCCGGGCGGCTTTCTCCGCCGAGCGCGTGAACGCAGCGGGGTGCTTGCGCTCGACGAGGACCAGGCCCTTGCCGCATTTGTGGGCGCCTTGGCGGGGCTTGCGGGGCAGGCCCAGCGATTCGAACAGGTGCTCGGCGGGCGTGGCATACGCCTGCGGTGGCTGGTTCCACCATTCGCGGACCTGGTGGAACGGGTCGGTCTCGGCGCCGATGTAGATCAGCACGCCCCCGCGCTGGACCCATTGGGCCAACACGAGGTGGACGCCCGGCTGCAGGGGCTTCATGAATTCGTAGCTCAGCAGCAGGACCTTGTAGTCCTTCAGATAGCCCGGGAATCGGGCGACGTTGTCGAGCTGGACGGGACGGATCGGCACGCCGCGCTTCAGCGGCGGCAGGGCCAAGCCGTAGAAGCCCGACCACATCCTCAGCTCGCGTTCCGTCGCGCGAGTCACGTCGTCTTGGGTCTTGGCGACGCCTTCGGTAAACGCGGGGTTGGCCCGCTGGAACATGCCCGAGTCGGCCAGCAGGACGCCGACGCCCTCGGTCGTCTCGGGCCAGCGGACGTCGGGCTGGTCCATGTCGCGGAGCTGGTTAAAAACAACGCCCAGGATCGTGGCGTAGTCGGGCGGGATCGGCCTGGCGTCCTTGCTGCCGTGGGGGAACTTGCCGTTGAACACGCGGTTGGGCCAGGGGCAGACTTCGTAATGGTGGACGGCCGGCTGGAGCAACTGGGCGACGAGCGTGCACAGGTAGTTCTTGCGGTAGTCGTTCCAGTCGTGTCGCGGGTTGTCCTCGACGGGGTCGGCCAGGAACCACATCCGCCGCCCCGTACCGCGGACCAGCTCCTGCATGATGCCGTACTCCAGGAAGGCCGTCTCGAACGTCCGCTCCTTGACCCGTCCGGCGTAGCAGTTGTGCGTGCGGGCCGTCCCGGTCCAGATCTGGGCGATGTAGCCGTCCACGCCGGGCAGGTCGATCAGGGCGGACTCGGGGCTGACGATCCGCCACTGCGTGTAGTTGATCAGGCTGTGTGTAGGAACGTAGAACCGCACCGTCCGGCCATGCTGGGTCAGGGCGTATTCCTTCATCGACGAGCAGAGGCGGTCGAGGGCGCGCTGGTAGAGGTAGTACTTCAGCTTGCTGGCGCGATACTGCGCGTCGACGCTGCGGTCGGGTCGCTGCCAGGGCTCGTTGTAGAAGATCTGCCACTCGCGCTGGAACGCCTTGCTGAACCCCCCGTCGGCCCAGAACTCGGGCTCCTCCAGGTGGATCGCGACCGCACCGGCGTCGATGGCCCGCTTGACGCCGGCCTGGAGGGAGTCGCTGAACGACACGGCCGGCACCATGTAGGGCACACGCGCGCCGTGCATGATGGGCTTGCCCGCGGCGTTGACCTGGCCCTCGTCCCAGTGCTTGCGGCCGTCGACCTTGCCGTCGAGGTAGTCCTGATACCCGCCCCAGGCGACGCCCGTCATGACCTGCGGGACGTAGCCGGCGTCGATCCACCGCTTGAGCCGGCCGACGATGCCGGGATCGACCCCATAGGCCATCACGAAGTCCGTCCGAAGGTCGTACCGCACCCCGTACGGCGCCGCCTCCTGAAACCCAGTCCGCTCGAGGGAGCGATCCGTGATGAGCATGGGCCGGGTGACCGGCCGATCAGCCTTTGCAGTCTTACGTGGCATATCGCTCGCCTCGACAGAAACACCCCACGCCACGACGGCAAGGAACGCCGAAGGGATCAGCCAGGAAGTCCAGCACGTTCGAATCACCGCAAGTCTCTCCCAACAAGGTGTCGTGCCTACGTGAACGCGTCATCGTACGAGGGCCTGGCACGCGAACCGCGTCACTTCTTGGGACGAATGACCACGCGTCGCCCGCACGGCTGGGCCATCGGCGCGATCAATACGTGCCCGTTTTTGGGGTTCCCGTCGATCGGCTCGAACGTGTGGCCTTTGCCCGCAGGTTCGAGGGTCACCTCGACGCCGGATGGATACCAGGTCTCTGGCACGTAGATTCGCGTGGGCTGCCTGGCACCAGGATCGTCGCGCCACTGACACGTCAACACGCCGGTGGCCGGTTCGAGTCGATAGCGGACGATCGTTCCCGCCACCGCCGGCGGATAGGGCCGGCGGAGCATCTTGAAGAAGTCTCGCCTCTCGGTGCCTTTCGAGAAGTACCAGAACGTGGTCCCCGCCAAGGCGTCCTCGAGCATGCGAATGGTCAGTTGGGTCACCGGGATGGCATTGCGGTGTTGGAACGCCCCCCACTCACCAAGCACCATGGGCATGTTCAGCTTCCGGCTCGCCGCCACGAGCCGACCGAGGATGAAGGCCATCCGTTCGGTGCTCGGGTCGCCGGCCCCCGGCGTCTCGGTCACGATATCGTAGGCGTGCGGCGCGAAGGCCTGCGGCGGGTCCGGCTTGCCGTCCGGGCCCTTGACCGCTCTGACGTCAGTGGGAATGCCAATGTTGGCCAGGGGGCTGGGCTCGAGGAAGAGAACGTGGCGCCGGTCCACCTCTCGGATGGCCTTACCCACCCGGGCGTACATGGCGCTGAGCTTCGTTCGCTCGAAGGCCACAATGGACGGACCGGCCGCGTCCATCAACGCACGGAACTTCTCGACGTCGCTCAGGACGTCATACATCTTGCGTCGTCCATCGCGATCGGCCAGCAGACGCGTCAGGCCGAGCACGCCCTGTGGCGCGCCCTCCGGCCCGACGATCTCACCCAGCTTCCGGGCCAGGCGCGCCGTGGTCATCAGGATCGGCGACCCGGGGAACGGCTCGTTGAGCAGGTCGTAGCCGATGACGGCGGGCTCGTTGGCGTAGCGCTTGGCCACGTGCCGCCAGGCCAGGGCGAATCGGTCCTGAATGCCGATGCCGTCAGGACCGGGCTTGTTGGCCCAGAAGCTGTCGAACGCCGTCTGGATCATCGGGCTGGTCAGGTAGGCGTCTCCCCAGTGGTCGCTGCGATGGACGTGCTGGCGGCCGGCGTCGAGCGTCGCCCACGCCGGCGCGCCGTCGCCGCCGGGCACCTTCTCGCCCCAGAGGTCCTGGTGCATATCGACCAACACGTACAGTCCGTTGGCCTTGGCCCAGGCGATCCGCTTGTCGATCCGGCGGAGGTAGGCCTCGTCGTACGTGCCGCACTCGGGTTCGATGGCGGCCCAGATGATCAGCAGCCGCACGCAGTTGAACCCCCACTGCCGCATCCGCGCGAAGTCCTCCGGCTGGTGCCAGCTGACGTAGTTCGTGGACTTGTGCTTCGCGCCGATGTTGATGCCGTTGAGGATGAGGTGCCGTCCGGCCCCGTCGACGAAACGCCCCTCCTTGACCGTCACGAAACCATCCGACGCCAGGGCCGGACTTGCCAGCAGCAGCACACACAACACGATCGACAAGACAGGCTTGCACATGGAAACACCTCGTCTGATGGGGACCACTCGACACGCCCAAGCGACGGCCACCAGCATAGCAGCCCGCGGTCGAGAAGCGAAGACGCGGTGGCCAATGTGAAAGCCCTACAGCGGTAATGATCGCATCCCCATGCATTTGCGGTTGACCAGGACGATGCTTGTCCGGCGGAGAATCCTGTATTCCTTCGTTTTTCTTGACGGATCATTAAGCTTGTGATATACTGTGATACAAAGGCGCATTGTGAATCGTGGTGTTGATGATAGGCTATGCGATATCTGGTAAGGAGGCGTGCCGTGGCGGTCAAGCGCAAGAAGGGGGCCAAGCCCAAGGGCTCGAAGAAGACTGCATCCAAGAGGACGGGGCGGACGGACGCGAAGGGCGTCTCCGCAACGGGGTCTTCGTCGGAAAGCGACCTGCTGACGATGGACCAGGCCATCGCGCTGCTCAAGACGACCCGGCCGACGTTCTATCGCTGGCTGCGGTCGGGCAAGCTCAAGGGCACGAAGGTCGGCCGGCAGTGGCGGTTCTACCGCCAGGATATCGAGCGATTCCTCCAGGGCGAAGGCCCGCGGATTGCATTGGCGGCGGACATCGGCCCGTTCATCGCGCAGCTCCGCGATCGCCTCAAGGACCTCGACGTGCGATTCACGCCCGCTGCGGATCTCAGCGGACTCCATCAGGCCGCTCACTTGATGATCCGCCTCGGCCAGGCCATGCGGGCGAGCGACATCCACCTGGCGCCGCACGTGGGCGAGGCGGACGGTCAGGCGGTGGTCAGTCTGCGATATCGCGTCGACGGTGTGATGCACCCCACGGCCGAGCTCGACCGCCGACTCCTCGCGCCCCTCATCGACCAGTGGAAGACCCTGGCCGGCTGCGACCTCAACGTCAAGGAGCGACCGCAGGACGGACGGAGCATGCTGCGGTTCGAGGAGGGCGGAGAGCTCGTCGACCTGCGCTTGAGCTTCCTTCCGTGCGCGCTGGGCGAATCCATGACGGCGAGGATCCTCGATCGGTCCGCCGTGATCCCGGAGTTGGGGCGGATCAACTACGCCCCGCACGACAAGGCGAAGGTCCTCAAGCACATCGAAGGCCCCTGGGGCCTCATCATCGTGACCGGTCCGGTCGGATGCGGGAAGACGACGACGCTCTACGCCTGCCTGCAGCATCTCGCCAGCCCGCAGATCAAGATCATGACCGTCGAGGACCCGGTCGAGTTCCTCTTCCCGTGGATGGTGCAGGTCCAGGTCAACGAGGCGGCCGGGATGACGTTCCGGGCGGCCGTGCAGTCCATGCTGCGCAGCGATCCGGACGTCATCCTCATCGGGGAGCTGCGGGACCACCAGGTCCTCTGGATCGCGCAGGCGTCGGCGCTGACAGGTCACCTGGTCATGTCCACGCTGCACGCCGAGGAGGCCGCCAAGGCGCTCACGCGCATGGTCGACATGGGCAGCGACCCGTTTCTGGTGACCGATACGACGAAGCTCGTGGTCGCCCAACGTTTGGTCCGCGAGCTGTGCCCGCACTGCAGCGCCCTTGCCACGCCGGAGCCGACGTTGATGCGCCGGGCGGAGGAATATGCCCGCCGGGGCGGCCTGAACTGGGACGCGATAGAGAAGGGATTCCGCCAGCCCGTCGGTTGCGCCAAGTGCGGCCAGCTCGGCTACGCCGGTCGCGACGTCATCGCCGAGGCGCTTGAGGTCACCCCCGAGATCGCCACCGCCCTGGCGCGCGGCGCATCGGTCGAAGAACTCCGAACGATCGCCGTCGGTCAAGGCATGACGACGCTCGCCGCCGACGGCATCCGCCGCGCGGCCGAAGGAACGACGTCGCTCGACGAGGTCGTCCGTGTGTTGGGGTTTTGACGTAGGTCAAGTCGATGTCGAGCAAGCAGCGGCAGATCTTACCCCGCGTCCTCCAGGACGTGTGCGACGCGCATCCGGATTGCGGCATCCTGCTGTGGGGGAGCGTTCAGGACGGACGGGAACGGGAAGGCTCCGACCTCGACCTCTTCGTCGTCATCGAGGAGGAGGACGATCAGATCACGCTCGACCAGGCCAGGCGATTCGACGGCGTCGCGCTGGATATCGCCTGGATGCCCGCCAGCGCGCTGCGCAAGCAACTGCACGACGAGCCCTACCTCTTCTATGGGTTCTCGCAGGCCCGGGTCCTCCACGATCCAACGGGGATCGCCAAGCAGCATCAGGACATCGCCCTGGCGTACTTCCGGGACCATCAGGACGTCGCCGATGCGTGGGAGGCTCAGGCCGCCGAGGTCCGCAAGCACAAGCTCAAGAAAGACCACGTTCTGGCATACCCGGCCTGGGACGATTTCGCCGATCACATCAGACAGATCGCCCAACGGTCGTAGACGATCGGGCAGCGTGGCTCGCCAGATGCGTCCTTGCGAGCGTAGAATGCCAATCGTCCTGAGGTGCCTCACATGGCGGCCCAGGCATCAACGACAGGCGTCCTGATTCCGGGAGGACTGGCGTGGCCGAGTGGTTCGAGAACGAGGCGTTCTGGCGCGAGCTCTATCCCTACATGTTCACCGACGAGAGGATCGAGGCCGCCGACGAACACGTCGACAAGGTCCTCGCGCTGGTCGGCATTGAAGTGCGGACGGTGCTCGATCTCTGCTGCGGCCCCGGGAGGCATTCCATTGCCCTCGCCAAGAAAGGCCATCGTGTGACCGGCGTGGATCGCACGCCGTTCCTCTTGGACAAGGCCAAGCAGCGAGCAGGGGCCGAAGATGTTGACGTCGAATGGGTCTTGGAGGACATGCGTCGTTTCGTCCGGCCGGGGGCCTATGACCTGGTCCTGAACCTCTTCACGTCGTTCGGGTATTTCGACGACATGCAGGACGATGTCAAAGTCCTGGCCAACATCCACCAGAGCCTGAAGCCCGGCGGGGCCTGCGTCATCGACACCGTGGGCAAGGAGCTGCTCGCTGAGAGACGTCAGCCCACGACGTCCCGCGAGGAGCACGACGGTGCTCTCTTCGTGGTGCGCCATGAGATCTTCGACGGGTGGAGTCGTATCCGAAACGAGTGGCTGCTGATCAAGGACGGCAAGGTCAGCACCTACACGTTTCACCATACGCTGTACTCCGGACAAGAGCTGAAGGATCGCCTGGTGCAGGTCGGCTTCGCCAGGGCCAAGCTCTATGGCAGCTTGGTCGGCGAGGAATACGGTCCGGGGGGATCCCGACTGATCGCCGTAGGCTGGAAGGCAGGGGGATGAGTCTCGATGCGAACGACGTCCTCCTCAATACGGGTCCGATCCGCCACGCCGTCCGACGCCGGCGGCATCTCCGCCATCTTCAGCGATCCCGGCTTCCCGCTGACCGACCCGGCCGAATGCGCCATCTGGACGAATCATCGGCTGTTGGAGGGGTTCCTGACGGACGTCGCCCTGATGGGCAGACGCATCGTCGGCCATGCCCAATGGATCGTCAGCGACGAGCCCGCCCCATACGGCCGACACCTCTACCTCGGCATGATCGACGTCCATCCGAAGGTTCGCGGACGCGGTGCCGGCCGGGCCCTTATCGAAGCCGGCATCGAGCACGCCCGAAGCCTATCCTGCCCGCTGGTCAAGACGCTTTCGGAAAAGGACGCCCGAGGCTTCTACGCCAAGTGCGGCTTTGCGCGGATGGGCCGGATCGTGCGAGGCTCCATCAAGCGGCGTCGGGCCGCCTTGCCAACGGGTTGGCGGCGGGCGCGCACCGTCCCGCGCGAGGTGGTTCGTGCGCTGCCGATGCGCTTGGGCTGGGCTCAGGCGTGTTCAGCACACATGTGGTCGATATGCAATCGACCGATCCGGCTGGCGGGTGAAGCGCCGAGCGAACACCCCTGCGCCCGCCGGGTCGACGGCAAGGCCTACGTCCAACTGCGATACTGCCCCCAGGCCGGCCCGGCCGCCCTCGGGATCGCCTGGGCGCCACGGGCCGTCCGGCTCGAGACGCTCTGCGCGGTGGCGATGGCCTTGGCCCGTGACCTGCCGGTCGAGAAGCTCACGCTCATCACCGAGCTCAGCGACCGCGTCGAGTTGGCCTCGTGCTGCGACGACGAGCCCCAGACAGGTCCCGATGACGAGATCTGGTCGAGACCGGTCGAGCCGGCTTGAGCACACCCGGGCCACGAGCGCCAATCACCGCACGATTCCCGACGTGACCAACGCCACGCTCGTGGCGAAAAACGGACCTGATTCGGGCTTGCGCACCTCCGCCAGCGCGAGTCGTTCGCGCTCGTCGTAGAGCTCGCGGAGACGGGCACGCTCCGGCTCGGTCAGATAGGGCGTGGTCGGCGGGGGCACGCCGGCTTCGGCAAGCGCCGAACGGATCTTGGCCTCCGACGGCGGGAATCCCGGGGGCACGGAGCGGTACAGCCGAACGAATGTCTCGCGGTCTTCATCGCTCAGACGATGGTCGTCCCAACAGATGGTCTTCGACCAGGAATCCACCCGGAAGTCGTCCAGACCCCACGCCCGCACGATGCCCGGATACGCGACGAAGGGCCCGCCCTGCCAGACGTAGAACGCCTGATTGAGCGCGTCGTCCCACGGTTGCATGATCCGCTCGAGACGGTGGATTTCCTCCGTCATTTCCTTCGGTGCGTCCGGATGGCGGTGGTCCACGGAGTACCGTCCGCCCGCACACGCAACCGAAAGCCCCCCGCCCGGACGCAGGACGCGTTTGCACTCGCGGAAGAAGGCATCGGTGTCTGGGAGGTGCTCGATGAGCGCGTGGCTGGTGAGGGCGTCCAGGCAGTTGTCGGGTAGGGGCAGTGAGCAGGCGTCGCCCACCAGGAGTTCCACGTCGGTCAGGCCGAGCTCGTCCAGCCGGCGACGGGCGAAATCCAGTTGCCCCGTGTCCCGGTCGATGCCGAGGGTCCGGCTTGGCGGCAGGCTGGTCTCGGCGATGCGGGTCAGCAGGCCTCCCGGCCCACAACCGACTTCGCAGATGGTCCCGCGGTCAGGGAGGCGCAGGACCCGCCGCCAGTGTGCGGCCTCCTCCGGCGGGAACTTCCACCGACGTGTCCCGTACATGGTCTCGGGGGGCTGAATCAGATCGGACCAGATTCTAGTCATGGGCGACCCCACCGGCCTTGCCCTGATCGACCTTCAGCCACGGGAAGAAGTCCTTCTCCACGCGGACCATCTCGAATAGCGTGGCGATCAGCTCGTTGTTCTTTCCTGCGCGGAAGGGGTTGTGGAACTCCCAGACGGTCTTGCCGTCGGGCGTGACCTCGATCGCCCGGCCGTTGTCGCTTTCGGTCATGAGCGTGTTGCCGTTGGGCAGTCGATCACAGATGCCGCAAGACTTCGTGAAGAACTCGCCTTGGTCGTCTGCGGGGTACTGCCACGCGATCTTCTGCGTGAGCGGGTTGAACTCGATCACCTTGGACTTCCCATTGCGCCCCAGGTTGTCGAACAGAAGCATGTTGCCGTTCGGCAGCATCTTGGCGTCGTGCTGGCGCTTCCACATCCCGTTCTGCCGCCCCGAGAGCGCCCAGAGAACCTCCTGAAGGTGAAGGCTGACAACGGCGACCGTGTCGAAGCCCCAGATGGAGATGAGCACATTGCCCTTCCTGAAGCTCGGAAGCGCTTCGAAGCGGGTTCCGTCGGAGACCACGATCGAGTTGGTGTGGAAGATGTCGCCCATCCTCTGCATGTCCTTCAGCAGCGGCTTGAATCTGGAGTTCTCGAAGCATTCGAGGAGCGGGAACTCCTCCAGCATCCTGCCGCTGGGACTGAGGATCACGACCTTGTCCACGAGGATCGGGTGCGTCTTGTTGATCCGCGGCACCCTCTGCGCCTCTCGGGTCAGGACGTAGATCCTGCCGTCCTCGGCGACGAAAGCCTGATGGTGGCAACCGCATTCGTACGCCCACACGATCTGGGAATCCTTGTTGAGTTTCAGCACGCCGATGTTCGAGAACAAAGCGAGGATGTCGCCGTTGGGGTACCAATAGGCCCGCCGCCAGAACTTGCCGTGAACGGGCGTCTTGGCGACCTTGTGCGGCCAGATCTTGTCCACCGCGTAGTGCCACGTGTGCAGCACCTTCCCGTTCATGTCGGCGACGAAGGCCGCCGGCGCGTGGCCGGACGTGTACAGGTTCAGGCCGTTGTACGCCAGGTTCGGGTCGTACGTCGTGACGTTCTTCACGCCGGGCGCCTCGGTCGACCCGGTCAGATAGGGCAGCGCCATGACCCGCGTAAGCTGCTCCGATTGCTCCTTGGTGAGTTGTCCGCCGGGGGCGGGCGTTCGGGCGAGCCGCCACCGGCCGGGCGCGTCGGTCTTGCCCTCCGCAAGCTGTTCGTCAGCCCGTTGAGAAGGTCGGAGGCGTCGGTAGAGCCCCGAGTGACGAAGGCCCCAATATCCCATGGCGAGCACGGCCACCAGCAACAGGGCCGCTGTGATTCGGGTTTTCGTCATCGCGTGGACGCTCCCCGCCCGTGTGGAAGTGTGGCCTCTACAGTCGCTCGACCTTGTCCCGCACGTAGGCCAGCGCGTCTTCGGAGATACTGGACGGCACGGTGCAGCCGGCGCCGACGATCCAGCGACGCTTGCCGGTGGCCTGGGCACACGTCGCCAGGGCCTCGTCGACCCAAGGCCCGGGCCCCTCGGCGTCCAGACGGTTGCCGTCAACCCCGCCGATCACGGGGGCGTCCAGCTGCTTCAGGCCCTCGCCGATCGACAGGTTCGTCGGGTCCGAGGCATCCCAGTGGAACAGGCTGGGCCTCAGATCGGCCAGGTGGAGCAGCATGTTGTTGGACTTGCAGACGTGCAGGACGTTGAACCAGCCCTTGTCTGTGATCCGTTTCATGAGCCGTTCGTCGTAGGGACGGCTGAACCGGTCATACTGGTCGGTCGTCAGCTTGTCGGTCGTACCCCACAGCGTGGTCGCAAAGAAGATGCCGTCCACGCCGGCGGCGAAGGCGAGGTCGATGAAGTGCTCGAACGTTTCGGTGATCCGTTCCAGGCCGACCTGGAGCTTCTCGGGCTGGCCGAAGTGGTCGGCCATGTCGGTGTTCTTGCCGGCCATCTCGTCGGCCAGGGAGAGCGGCGTGAAGACGGTCATGATCATCACCACGTCG
>CAYMLO010000046.1:0-63835 GCA_964390905.1 uncultured Planctomycetales bacterium
CGAAGTCCTGCCACTCATCGCCGCCGATCAGGTACCCGTTCCCGGTGGCGCGGAGCACGCCGTCGCGGACCTCCCACCGGACGCCCTTGCCGGAGATGGTCCACCCGCCGAGGTCCTTGCCCTCTTTCAGCGGCACCCAGTTGTCCTTCGAGTCGATCCCCGGGATGCGGTCCAGCAGCCGGATCCATTTCTCTTTGGAGGGCAGCTCCTTGATGCGAATGTTGCGGAACGTACAGGGGGATCCCATGGCCGTAAAACCGATGTGCCCTTGGCGCATCCGGTAGCGGAGCTTCTCGTTCTTGGCGCAGTCGATGTCCTGGACGACCTTGTTGTTGAGGGTGACCTGCAATCTGGGGTAGTCCATCCGGACCTCCATGGCGTACCAGGTGCTGTGCTTGGTCGCGACGAGCGTCTTCTCGCGGGCGACGCCCAGGATCGTGCCCGTGCGCTGCGTGTGGGCGCCGCGAGCCGTGTCCTCGGTGAGGACGATCTTGATGCCGGTCCTCGACCCGCGCCCGTGCAGCGGCGCGTGGATGAGCAGGCCGGACTCGCAGTAGTAGGGGATCTTGTAGTCGAAGCGCAGCACGAAGTTCTCGTAGGTCTTCTCGCTGCGCAGCCAGCTCGGGTAGTTGCCCCGCGGCGCGTTGAGCAGGGAGTTGCATCGCAGCTCACCGCCCCTGGCCAGAAATACCTTGTCGTGCTGGCCGATGTAATGCCAACCCGTCAGGTCGCGGCCGTTGAAGATCGACACGAACCCCTCGTCCTTTTCCGCCTGGCTGAGCTCGGCCGCGACCGGGCCGGCGTTCAATCCGGCAAGCACGCACAACAGCGACAACGTCATTGACATGACCTCCCCTGGCAAACCTTGGAAACAACGTCAACCGCGATCGGCATGATAGCAGATTCAGGCGGCGGTGTGGGACGCGACTGACGAGCATCAGGCGGCGGCACGTTGATATCGTGTCGTCGCGCTGTTCAAATCGGCGTCCCGTTTTGCGACCTCGAGAATGCAGGAGAAACCGAATGTTCCGAAGCAAGAGGGGTCTGTACCGTGCGGCATCGCTTCTCGTGGCCGTTGCGTGGTCTGCCGGCGTGACGGTCCCGTCGACGGCGCTCGCCGACCAGAACGCCATGAAGCAGGCGCGAAAGAAGGCCGCCCATCGCAAACGCCGCATCATCATGAACAACGACGGCAATGACTGCCGGGGGCTCAAACCGGGCGAGGCGAAGACGGCCGAGAGCTTCCTGGCCCGGCGGACGTCGCCGCTGGTCGGCTCGCACGTCGACGCGATCTTCTACTGCACGGGCGTGGTCAACGTCTACACGCACCAGAGCGAGGAGACGGAGTTGCGGAGGTCAGCCGACCGGGGCGCGGGGGACTGGGCCCACGAACTGATCAAGACCGGGCGGGACTCGCTGCGGATCATGGTCGACTTCGGCCACAAGCAGCGCTGGGAGGTCTTCTGGTCGATGCGGATGAACGACACGCACGACTCAGCCGACGGCAAGCTGCTGAGCCAATGGAAGAAGGACCACCCGCAGTGCTTGATGGGCAAGAAGGGCGACAGGTTCCCGCACGGCGGCCATCGATGGTCGGCGATGAACTACGCCCTGCCCGAGGTCCGCGACAAGGTGTTCCGCATCCTGAAGGACGTGGCAACGCGGTACGACGTGGACGGCCTGGAGCTGGATTTCTGGCGGCACCCGGTCTACTTCAAACCGCAGATGACGGGCCAGCCGGTCACGCAGGCGCACTGCGACATGCTGACCGGGCTGCTCGGCCGCGTGCGGAAGATGACCGACGAGGTGGCCCGAAAGCGAAACCGCCCCATGCTGATCGCCGTCCGGGCGCCCGATTCGGCGGCGTTCGCCAAGGCGATCGGGCTCGATCTCGTGCGGTGGATGGCCGACGACCTGATCGACATCATCTCGGGCAGCGGGTACTACCATCTCGAGCCGTGGGAGAACCTGGTCGCGCTGGGCAGGCAGTATGACGTGCCCGTCTACGCCGTGCTCAGCGCATCGCGACTGGTCAGCCCGAGCCAACCCGAGTCGAAGGGGAACATCGAGGCGTGGCGGGGAGCGGCCTTGCGGGCGTGGCAGGCCGGCGTCAGCGGGATCTACACGTTCAACCGCTTCAACCCCCACGACCCGATCTTCCGCGAGCTCGGCGACCCAAAGCTGCTCGAGACCCGCAAGCGAACCTACGCATTCACCCCGGGCAAGGTGAGCAACTACTGGCTGAAGGGCGCGAAGAAGTGCCTCAAGCCGGAGAAGCCCCAATAGCAATAGCGGACGCGCGGCTCACAAGCGGACGGGCGACGTCGGCCGTATGGCGTGCGGCGGCTTGACGCCGCTTTTGGGGTCCGCGGAGTGAGTGCCGGCGCCGAGGCCCTTCGCGCGCCGAAAAGCGGCGTCAGGCCGCCGCACTCCAAGAACCGACGCCGCTCGGTTCTTGACACGTCGCCGTCCTGCCGGGACGCTGGTCCGGTCAGTTCCCCTGGGTTGTCGAGTCAAGGCGTCATAGAGATGAAGCGTTTCGATCTGAGCGACAAGGTAGCGTTGGTGACGGGCGGGTCGCGGGGGATCGGTGCGGGGATCAGTCTGGCGCTGGCGGAGGCGGGGGCGGACGTGGCGGTCCTGTTTCGCAGCCGGCGCGAGGAAGCGGAACGGATCGGCAAGCAGATCGCGGACATGGGCAGGCGGTACGAGCTGATCCAGTACGACCTGGCCGAGCTGGACGGGCTGGGGTCGGTGGTGGCCGACGTAGTCGATCGGCTCGGCCGGCTGGACATCCTGGTCAACAACGCCGGCATCGCCCACCTGCTGCCGTTCGACCAGGTCGACCGGGAGGTGATGGACCTGACGTTTCGCGTCAACGCGATGGGCCCGTTCTTCCTGGCCCAAGCGGCCGCCGGGCACATGATCGAGCGCGGCGGGGGCGGGCGGATCATCAACATCGGCAGCACGAACGGGCAGGTGGCCGAGGCCCTGTTGGCCCCCTACAACGCCAGCAAGGGTGCGCTGGAGCTGATCACCAAGTCGCTGGCGATCGAGCTGGCGCCGCACGCGATCACGGTCAACACCGTCGCGCCGGGGTTGATCCAGACGGAGATCGGCGAGGACTTCGATCTGGACCCGGCATTCGAGCGTTACGCGATCGAGCACGTCCCGCTGGGCCGATACGGCACGCCGGATGAGGTGGCGGGCGCAGTGGTGTTCCTGGCCAGCGAGGCGGGCCAATACACGACGGGTCAATGCCTCGTGATCGACGGGGGCCTGACGGCCGACCAGTTCCCACGGCTGCAGTTCTTCAAACGCGATGGAAGAGGCGAGTGAACCGCCGCCCCCTGAAGGCGGTTGCCCTGTGCGCGGCCGATTGTCGTGATGCCCCGCGATTGGAGCCGCAAACGGTGGGGCGCGTTTAGATCACGATCGGCCCCTCGCCGCGGTGGATCTGGTCGATCAGCTCTTCCGCGTGCGCGCGCTGCTCTGCATACCTGTCGACCAGGTAGCCGAGGAACTTGGCGACGTCGAACCCCTCCAGCCCCACCAACCGAATGAAGTCGGCGATGTCATGGTGCAACTTCCATTGCTCGCGGGTCCCGCTGACCATCGCGACGTACTTGGTGGTCGCCAGTCCCTCGGGTGAAGGGACGCCTGTTTCGTGCTCCAGGATCTCAATGAGGACGGGGTTATTGCTCGCGTCAATGATATCCAGACCCAGCACCGCCGACCGAATGGCCTCGCCAGTGTCCTCGTGTTCAACCCCCTGCTTCTTGAACCACCTGCGGACCTTCTGAAACGTCTTGTGACCGACCAGGTAGTCTGTGTCTTCCGTAAATCGCTGTTCGACGTACACGGCCATCGCCCTGGCCCCGACGAGCAGGTGCCGATCTGCCTCGATGACCGCCACGAGCTCGGCGTGCTGAGGCATGTTTCTCTTGCCGTTCACGGAGGCGATCCTCGCAGCGCAAACCGCCTGGGCCTGTTCGTACGAAGACGTGCGTATCGAAGCCATCACGGTACATTATAACACGTGCGTTCCGCAATCGAGTCGGCACGCAAAAGGAGGGTATCGAACGGGAATGCCATCCCCCTTACAATCTGTGCCATCTTCGCATTGGAGGACTCGTAGTGAGCAGCACAAGTCTCCGCGGCGAGCCGATCGACAAGGCCGACACACCGGCGCTGTTGCTCGACCTCGACGCGGCCGAGGCCAACCTCAAGAAGATGGCGGCGTTCTTCGCGGACCGGGCGTGCAAGCTCCGGCCGCATTTCAAGAGCCACAAGTGCACGGCGCTGGCCCGGCGGCAGGTCGAGGCCGGCGCGGTCGGCATAACGTGCGCCAAGCTGGGTGAGGCCGAGGTGCTTGCCGAGGCGGGCATCGCCGACATCCTGATCGCCAACCAGGTCGTCGGGCCGGCGAAGATGGCGCGGCTGGTCGAGGTGGCGCGGCGATGCACGGTGCGGGTCGCCGTCGACAGCGAGGCGAA
Organism: uncultured Planctomycetales bacterium; assembly: GCA_964390905.1. Lineage (GTDB taxonomy): Bacteria > Planctomycetota > Phycisphaerae > UBA1845 > JAFGLZ01 > JAFGLZ01. Next base: position 4,497 of record CAYMLO010000046.1, read on the forward strand.
CGTCCGCGAGCTGTCCGAGGCGGCAGGGGGCGCGGGCGTGGAGATCGGATTGCTGATCGAAGTGGACATCGGGATGCACCGATGCGGCGTGGCGGCGGGCGAGCCGGCGTTGGCGTTGGCCCGCATCATCGAGGCGACCCCGGGCGTACGGTTCGACGGCATCCAGGCCTACGAAGGTCACCTGGTAACTCGTCCCGACCGCGAGGAACGCGAGACGCTCACGCGGCGCGACATGCAGCAGGCCATCGACACCCGCCGGCTGATCGAGCGGGCCGGGCTGGAGGTCCGCATCCTGTCCGGCGGCGGGACGGGCACGTACGACATCACGGGCGTGATGGATGGCGTGGACGAGCTGCAGGCCGGCAGCTACGCGCTGATGGACTGCATGTACGTCGCGGTCCGCCGGGAGTTCGCCAACGCGTCGGCCGTGCTGGCGACGGTGATATCGAAACCCGAACCCAACCGCATCGTGCTGGACGTGGGGTTGAAGGGGCTGGCCGGCGAGTTCGGGCCGCCCGTGCTTGTCGATCGCCCCGGGGACGAGATCCCGTTCCTGGCGTCGGAGGAGCACGTGGGCGTTCAGTTGTGCGGCGAGCATCCGGCCGAGATCGGCCAGAAGCTGCGGCTGATCCCGTCGCACGGCTGCACGACGTGCAATCTCTATCGCGAGTACATCGTCCATCGCCACGGGGTGATCGAGGACGTCTGGCCGATCGAGGGGTCTGGGGCGCTGACGTAGTCCACCAGGCAAGTGGCGCCGAGAGAGGGCAAGGACACCGGAACATCTGCGAAGGGAACGACCGATGAGCATGCCGACGATCAAGGAGCTGTTCAATCTGAAGGGACGGGTGGCGCTCGTGACGGGCGGGGCGGGGTGGCTGGGGACGGCCATGTCCGAGGCCCTGGCCGAGGCCGGCGCGAACCTGGTGATCGCATCGCGCAGCGTCGAGAAGTGCCAGGCGCTGGCCGACCGGCTGGCCCAGAACGGACAGGAATGCATCGCCCTGAAGCTGGACGTCAACGACGAGGCCCAAGTCCGGAGCGTCGTGGACCAATCGGCCGATCACTTCGGCCGGCTGGACATCCTGATCAACAATGCCTACAGCGGCCCCGTTCACGACAGCAGCGACGCGACCGACATCGACAACGCCACCGGCGACGACCTGCTGGCCAGCTTCAAGGGCAACACGCTGCAGTACTTCGCAGCGGCCCAGCAGGCCGTCCGGCACATGCGCAAGGTCGGCGGCGGCGCGATCATCAACAACGGCAGCATGTACGGCGTGGTGGGCAGCTACCCGGACGCCTACACCGACCTGCCCGTCAACAGCCCGATCAACTACCACGCCTGCAAGGGCGGGGTGGTTCACATGACGCGGCACATGGCCGTCTACTGGGCCAAGGACAACGTCCGCGTCAACGCCATCAGCCCGGGCCCTTTCCCCAAGACCGACATGAAGGGCAAGCTGCCCGGATTCATCGAGCGGCTGGAGAAGAAGACCCCGCTTGGCCGAATGGGCCTGCCGCACGAACTCAAGGGCCTCACGCTGTTGCTGGCCAGCGACGCGGGCAGCTTCATCACCGGCCAGAATATCCTGGTCGACGGCGGTTGGACGGCCTGGTAGCCCGCACCGCAGCGCCCGAGACACCGCGAAACTGGGTCCGTTTCGCCATCTTCGCGCCGCTGTGATGCGAAACCCAGGGAGCCGCCACGGTAACTCAACGGCGGCTCTGCCCTGTCGCATCCTTTCTGCTTCCTGCCTCGTTCGATTCTATGTGACACGCACAAAACTGAATATTGGTGGTTGCAAAGTTAAACGGGCGCCACATAATTGTAGGCATTGAATCCCGTTCGTAGCATCGTAGGTGCTGGGTCGGCCGCGCCAAGGCGGAGGTCGTGCCGATACAGCCACGACTTCCCGGCAAGACCGATTCTGCAGCCATCGCTGGGGCCACGATCGTCCAGTCTGGCGATGCGCCGGCGGGACGGTAAGGAGACTACCATGGCACTGATGAACATCGGCGGACGCATGCCAGACGGTGCCGGAGTGCGCGAGTTCTGGGTCGATGAGTCAGATTTCATATGTGCATCCGGGTCCGCCCTCCAAGTGGAGGGATCCAAGACCAAGCTGAAGGGCAAGCTCTGTCTCATCACGAGCGCCCTGATCATGCTGCCGTACGAAGGAAAGGTGTTGAAGATCGGCGAGTTCCTCATCGGCAAGTTGCAGGGGGCCATCTTGGGCGAGTTCGCCGACATGGCTGGCTGGATGGACAGGCTCGGACTCATAGACCTCAAGGCGAACTTCGAGAACCTCGACCAGGTGCTCATGTGGCCCCTGGAGCTGCTGGAAGGGGAGGCGCGGGTAGAGCTGCACACGTTCCTGTTCCTGCGTGGTGGCGCGTCCCTGATCGTCACAGTGGGTGGGAAGGACTACGACTTCCTGCTGGCGAATCGAGGGCACGAAATCGTGGACGCCGCCAGCGCACAGGATTTCTGTGAACACATCAATCAGTTGACCTGATCCGGGGGCCCGCCCGGTCTACGCCTTCCGAACAGGACGGGCAGATGGCTGCGCCTCGAGACTTCCTCGTCCGGACAGGGAAGACAGGGGCCCTCCTCGAGAGGAATGGCAGTAGCGAGGAAACGCCAAGGTCGCATATGATCACGCTCGAGGAGGCCGGCGGCGCCTGACGCCCAGGTGGGCATGCGGGGCAGCGATCGGACATCCGGTAGATCCCTCAATCCAACGTCCGCGGGGACGTCCCGAGACGGTGAGCGAACGGCGCACGAGGTACGGGCGTCATGCCACGACTCGAATCGCGAGACATCGGAATCGCCTTCGACATGCACGGCTGTCCCAATGCGTGTCGGCACTGCTACCTCGGCAGGTCCCACGGGCCACGTCTGACCGAGCAGGACGTGCGATGGGGCTGCGAGCAGTTTCGCGGCTATCGGCGCGACGGCCAGACCGCGCCGTTCTTCGAGACGTTGAAGGTCTACACGTGGTTTCGCGAGCCGGACTACTCGGACGACTACCGGGGTCTGCACGCGCTGTCGGCCGAGCTGAGCGACGGCGAGCCGATGCGGTTCGAGCTCCTGAGCGTCTGGCGGCTCGCGCGCGACCCGGACTATGCCGCATGGGCCCGCCAGGTCGGCCCGGACACGTGCCAGATCAGCCTCTTCGGCCTGGAGGACACCAACGACTGGTTCTACCGCAGGAAAGGCGCGTTTGGTGACTGCCTGGCGGCGACAAAGCGATTGCTCGAGGTCGGCATGAGGCCTCGGTGGCAGCTCTTCCTGACCCGAAAGATCCTGCCCGAGCTGGACGTGTTGATGAGGCTGGTCGACGAGCTGCACCTGCCAGAACGTGTCGAGGCCCTCGGCGATGCGTTCGATCTGTTCCTCCACCCGCCCGGCCCCGACGGCGAGGGCCGTTACATCGAGCACCTTCGACCCACCCTCGAGGAGCTCGGCGGGATCCCGGAGGACCTCATCGCGTCGACGAAACGGCACGGCAAGCGCGACGTCCTCTGGCGTCCCGAGCGCGACTGGCACGCGGAGATCCTGCGCGAGCAGGATCCCAAACCGTACGGCTTCGCCCTCCCGGAGGGACTGACCTTCTACGTCAAGGGCGACTTCGACGTCTACACCAACATCGGTCCGCTCGAACCCCCGTGGCGGCTGGGCAACCTGAAGTCCGAGGGCGTGGCCGCCATCATCGACGCCTACGAAGACAATCGCCCGTCGGCGATGCGGGCGATGCACACGGTGGCCCCTTCGGAACTGGCCAGGCAGTTCGGCGACCCGCAGTCGACCCGAGTCTACGAAGCCGCCGACGATCTCAGGCTCCTCTACCTCTACCGGCACTGCGACCGTCTGTCCGCATAGCCTACACTGATCGTTTGAGGACCGGGGCCGCGATCAAGGCGCCCGAACTCGCCACGCCGCTCAATCCTTGTTGCGGACAGCTCGGTCCACACGGACGGCTGCGATCGCATACACATCCACCGACGGGACGGTGAACGTCACGACGCCGCCTTTCTCCTTGAACGGCACCCGGACGTCATCGGGGTGATGCGGGCTGGCCAGGGATACCGTCTTGGTGCGCTGGGCGCCCGGCAGGCGCACGTGCACGGTGATGTCCTTGATGGACAGACCTGGCTGGTAGTTGACGAGATGGACGAGGCGTTTGCCGGCCTGCTCGGTCAGCTCGGCGCGAAGCGAGCCGCCCCCGGTCTGACCTTCGGCGACGAAGGGCATCGGGCCGCTGCTGGGCGATTGGGCCTTGATCCCCAGGATCGCGTAGTTACCCCGCTTGCCCTGGAACAGCGTGACGGGGCCCGCGTCGAAGTCGCGGTAGTGGATATCCTTCTTGTCGATGTACGCGAGCGTGCAGCCGAACGCCGACGCCTGGTACACCTGCCAGCCGGGCTGCGGGTCGAGCCACTGATCGGTCTCACACCTCGGCCCGAACACCGCGAAGACCCGCACGGGCACCTTGGCTCGGAATCGCAACGTCGCATCGCGCTTGGCCTGCGTGTGGGAGAAGCGAACGGTCTTGAGGCCCACGAGCGCTTCGGGCAGCCGCGTGATCGCGTAGCCCCTGTCCGGATACAGCCTGCCGCCGACGGCCATCGTCCACGGTCGGGACGCGACCTCGACGGACAGCGAAAGCCCGTCGCCACAGGCCCGTCGGATCGTGTCCAGCGCGCCATCCAGTCCGTCACACCGAAGCACGCGATCGGATGGCAGCGCTTCGAGGGCAGCCTTCCCGCGGGGTCGCATCCATTCGTCGTGTGTGGCGGCCGGACCCACCAGGCAGAGTCGTCCGCCCGATGTCACGTACGCCTGGATTTGTTGGATCTGCAGGTCCGACAGGGCGACGCACCCGGCCAGGACCAGCACGCGATAGCGCTTCAGGTCCGCGAAGTGGTGATCGAAGATCGTCTGGAAGCAGATGCGGTTCTCGACAAGCATGCCTTCGACGCCGTAGGTCAGCGACGCCGCCGATCCGCCGTGGACCTGCGAGGCGAAGCTGCGCAGGACGGCCACGTCCGCCACGACGTCGGCCCCGCGCAAGAGATCGCGTCGGTTGTGGAAGAAGCGGATGAACGGGCCGAGCTCGGCTGAGACGGGCTCCTTCCGGCCGGGGTAGTTGACCAACTTGCCGTACTCGAACCAGCAGACGCAGCCCAGGCAGTCGCGATTGAAGGCCATCGACTCGGCCATCTCGAGCGGCGTGCGGGTGTAGACGAAACAGACGTTGTCCATCCGCCGGGCGATCTTGTAGTTGATGATCCGTCCGACGCCCGGCCGGCCGCCCTCCGCCCAGTAGGCCTCGCCGCCCTGCAATAGCTGACCATGGTCGACGGGCGGGCGGATCCTGCCGCCCGCGCCGGCAGGATTGCATTCGACCAGGATGTCCTTGCGGAGCGTGCGGGCGTAGCGCGACATGTCGTGATAGGACTCGGCCAGCGAGGCACAGCAGAACGCCAGCCACACCCGCCGGAGCATGTCCGTCCGCTTCGGGTCCATCGGCGGCATGACGGCCGCCACATCTTCGACCCCCATCTCGGCAAGCTGGGCGGGCGTGAAGTGCGCGCGCAGGTGATCGCGAAACCGTTTCACGGAATTCGCGTCGCGCCCGGGTCCGTAGGTGTAGTTGTCGAAGTGGATCAGGTCCGCGCGGATCTCCTGCACGGCGAACCGGACGATCTTGCGGTAGTAGGCCTGCGCGTCCGGGTGGTTTCGGTTCCAGCGGTAGCGATACGTGGCCCGGCCGTAGGTCAACGGATCGCCCTTCTGATCGAGCAGGACCCAGTCCTTCGCCTGCGGGACCTCCTTGAACAGCAGCTCCCACAGGAACGCCCCGCTGTAGTTGTACACACCCACGCGGAGGCCGGCGTCGTGGCAGCGCTTCGAGAACCGCACCGCGTCGCCCATGCTCTCGCGCTCGGCGACCAGCCCGCCACCTTTGTGGCAATGCATCATCACGAAGTTGACGCCGAGATCCTTGAGCTTCGCGATCATCTCGGGACTGTGCTCGCGCTCGTAGGCCGCACGTTGCTCGGCCGTCGCCGTGTAACCGGGCGCACCGTCTCGACGGACGCGGAACAACAGAGGCTCCCAACTGCCCGCCATCACGATCCCATCTCGCTGCAACCACGCCGGCCGCTCATCGAGCGGCAGCGTCATCGGCCCGGCCGCAACCGGACCCGGAACGGCCAAACACAAGAACGTCATGCTTGTGATGCACATGTGGAGCCTCGATGCAGTGGGGAAAGACATGGATCATCGCCCGCAGCCAAGCGGGGCCCGTGTCTGAATGGTCGGCCGTCATCCTACCACGTCTCATCTGGGTTCAACAGCCGGGCTTGATATGCCGCGGCGCGGATGTTCTCATGCGACATGTCGTTCGACCCGCCAGGACTCGCGCGGGTGCACGGCGAACCTGTCTCGGGGAAGACCAAGCGTCGATGAAACGGAACCACTGGACCATCCTGTTGCTACTGACCGCGTTGGGGCTGTCGCTGAGACTGTACGGCCTGAGTCACGAGTCGCTCTACAACGACGAGCTGCACAGTTGGTATCAGTCCCACTTCAAGACGCTCGATGAGGTGATGAACAAGGGCGTCAGGCCCGACATCTACCCGCCCGCGTACCTGATCCTGCTGCATTACTGGCAGCGGGCGTTCGGAGACTCCGAGGCGGCGCTGCGGTTGCTATCGGCGCTGGCCGGCACGCTGTGGATCCCGGCAATGTTCCTGCTCGGGCGGCAGCTTTTCGGCATTGCGGAGGGCTTGATCGCAGCCGGGCTGACGGCGGTGGCGTGCATGCCCATCTACTTCAGCCAGGAGGTCCGCGCGTACGCCTTCCTCATCCTGCTCGTCATCCTGATGGCCTGCTGCTGGACCGGCGTGGTCCGGGACAAGAAGACCTGGGCGGCCGCAGGTTACGCCTGCTGTGCCGCAGCCACGCTGTACCTGCACCCCTTCGCCGTCGTGTTCGTCGGCTTGGCGGGGATGGCGATGGGCGTGGCCTGTCTCGGTAGCAAACGGCGGCTGATCGTCTTTTTGGCCATCCACGTCGGTATCCTGGTCCTCTACTTGCCCTGGCTGCCGGAGTTCCTGAGGGACGCGCGTTCGGCCGAGTTCTACCTGACCCGGCCGGGCTTGCGACACGTCGGCAGGATCTTCTACTACATGTTCGGCATGTCAGAGTTGCTGACGGCCGTCGCGTTCGCGTTCTACGCCGGCCTGGCCTACCGCACCGTCAGAAAGGGCGTGAACCGAACGGAGGTCATGCTGCTGCTGTGGGTCGTCGTGCCGATCGCCGTGGTCATGATCAAGTCGATCGTCTCGACGCCAATCCTGACGAACCGAAACATGCTGATCTGCCTGCCCCCGCTCTACCTGCTCCTGGCCAGGGCGATTGCAGGCCTGCCCACCAAGCCACCTTGGCGAACGGCGACGGCGATCCTTCTTGTCGGCCTGTTCCTGGGACAGCTGGTCATCGGCAACCGCTACTACACGATTCCCCACAAGACGCAGTTTCGAGAAGCGGTGGAGTTCGTCGTCGAGCGTGAACGCGACACGCCCGGCGCCGTCGTCGTTGCGTGGGTGTGGCTCCGAGAATACCTCGACTACTACTTCGAGACGTTCGGCTCGAGCACGAGGGTCTCGGTTATCGGGGGCGTCGAGGGAGATCTTCCGAAGGTCCGCGCGTTTCTCGAAGACGCGGACAGCCCGAAGTACATCTGGTTCATCCACGCCCATCGTCCACCGCAAGAGGCCTTCCTCCGCGCCCTCACCGACAGGTACCGACTGGTCGATAAAAGGCTCTTCATCAAGGCCGGCGCTTACCTATTAGAGGACCCCGCTACGTCCCGCCCGTCCTCGCAGCCGGGGGCTTCAAAGACTCCGGTCAGGTGATCTCGCCCAACGCATGCCCGCATATCCGCGAGAAATTCGTCTTCTCAGGCTCGCGAAGTCTTGAATAGCAATAGCTAATCGCGCCACGCGCAGAGCCGATATCCAGAACCGGAAGCGGGGCCCAATCCCGGTCCCGCATCGCTTTCGAAAGGACGAGCAAACGTCATGCGTGCTTGGGTGGTCCTGCCTGCCTACAACGAGGCGGAGAACCTGCCGGCGATCTTCGAAGGTTGCCGCCGCCTCGTGCCAGATGCGCACGACCTGGACCTGCGGCTCATCCTCGTCGATGACGGCTCCACGGACGACACGCCGCACGTGGCCCGCCGAAATTCCCGGGGTCTTAAGGTTGATATCCTCTGTAACGGCACCAACCGCGGACTGGCCGAGACCTTCATGCGCGGGATGGTCGCCGCTGCACAACAGGCTGACCCCGACGACGTCATCGTCTGCATGGATGCCGACAACAGCCACCTGCCCGCTCAGCTCCGGCGCATGATCCAGGATGTCCTGGAGGGCCGGGACGTCGTCATCGCCTCCCGCTACCGGAACGGCGCCGTCGTCAAGGGCGTCCCGCTCCTCCGTCGCCTGATGTCCCGTGGCATGTCGCTGCTTTTCAGGGTGGCCTACCCGATCCCCGGCGTGCGCGACTACTCTTGCGGCTTCCGCGCTTACCGGGCTGGATGTCTGCAGAAGGCGTTGGCCTCGCAGGGCAACCACCTGTTCGCCAAGGAGGGGTTCGCCTGCATGGTGGGGATCCTGCTCCGCCTGCACAAGCACGGCGCGATCTTCGGCGAGGTCCCCATCATCCTGAGGTACGATCAGAAGATCGGCCCGACCAAGATGAACGTGGGCGCAACCGTCGTGCGGACGTTACTGGTTCTTCTCCGCGAGCGCCTCGGCCTCGGCGAGAAGCGAAAATCCGCGGACAGACCCCGCGCTCACCCCCGCTTCGCCGCCGCGCTGTCCCGAGTCCCTGTGATCGCCAAGCCCATCCGCGCTACACGACAGGCGCCGAGGATCTGAGCAGCCACCCACCTCATACGCCGCCGAACCCCCCAGCGCGTCCCGAACTCGGGACCCGGAACCCCGAACCCGCTCCACAGGCGCCCAATGGCTCTGACGGCAACGCTCCGGCCGCTATCGACGTCGGTGGCCGCGTCCCCAGACCCAATTGCCACCAGGGACGCTGCTCCGGCTGCGTGAGCTTGCGAAGCCACACGCCGTACTCGGCGTTGAAGCGCTCGAGGTCATCGCTGATGTAGCACCGGAACAAGGCCTCACCGTAGCTCATCGGCCGGCCACGCGAGGTCGGGTTGGCGACGAGGTACCCGTTGATCGCCAGACGCATCTTTCGGGTGCCGAGTTCGCGACGGAGCTTGGCAAAGGCGTCCCGGTACATGGAGCAGTCCATCAGGAAGGCCACCATCGACCACGCCTGGGCGTAGTACACCTCCACGCGCTTCGGGGTGAACCGAACGATCTTGCCCACGTTCGTGCCCAACATCTCCTCGATCTTGAACAACGTCCCTCGGGCCAGCGCCCGTCGCACCGCGTTCATGCGAAACCGGTTCTGACCCGGCGTGAAGACGGGCGTCTGGTCGTGCCACTCGTGGCCCTCGCAGTAACAGGCCAACCCCTCGTTGAGCCAGGGCGGCACCGACCGTCGCGGAAGGTTCCGAAAGACATACATGTGTAGGCATTCATGGGCAATGACGGCCAGCGTGGTGTATCGCCGAGGCAGGCAGTACACCACCGTGCCCTTCGGTTCGGCGTAGCCCCCCGAGCGGATACGAAGGTACGTATCCGCGCGGGCCGGCGAAAACTGCCGCGTGAACCGCTCCCACTGGTTGCGCGTCCGGAAGACGTAGACGTTGCTTCGCGTCGTCACCGGCTCGTCCACCGGCAAGACGCGGACGTAATGCTGATGGGCCGTCTCCAGGAGCCTCGGTACCAGGACGTGCAGGTCCCCTTCCTGAACGGTCGTGTAGATCTTGTAGTGCGGCGTGGTCAGCAGCGTCCCTTCCGTGCGACCGAACCGCCACGGTTGTGTCTCGACCTCGAACGACGGCGGCTTGGGCATGTGGGGTTGCTGACAGCCGGAGGAGCCAATCAGCCACGCCGCAACGAACGGCACGACCGCAACAGCGGCGGTTCGCCGGGGCCAACGGACGCAATGCGCATTCGGGCGATGTCCCATGCCCGCGGATCGTAAGGATGAGGGCCGATGACGTCAATCTGCTCGGAGGCGTTGGCAGCCAGGTCCCCCCGACGTCCCGCTGTTTCGTCACCGCGGGTTCAGGACCAGCTCGACCGAGCCCGCGTGTTCGCAGCCGGCCCGCAAGTCCACCGGGTTGCCGTTCAGCAGCGCAACGAACAGGTGCATGCGTCCCACGCCGCCGTCCAACAGGAACGTGTTGGCCGGATGACGATCGGCGCCGCGCGACGGGCGGACCCGGATCTCGCCGGCCTCGGTTTGGATCGACAACGTCCAGCCGTTCGCGCCGGACTGCCGCTGGGAGCTCTGGAAGACCCGTTGTCCGTTCTTCTCGCCAGGCCGACCGTCGGCCTGGCCCCCGACCCAGGTCGCCGACCACGCCTTCACACCGTGGATCTCCCAGCGGAAGGCGAAGAAGGCCGAGGTGGCCGGCCGATCCCGCTCGGACGTCAGGCCCAACGCCAAGCGGACCACGGGCGAGTCGTCAACGCGATAGGTGAGGCGATAGCGGGTCCGCGGCTGGACAACCCAACCGCGCTGAACACTGTTCCACGAATGACCCCTCAACGACCCCGTGAACGTGACGGCCCGGCCATTCCCCGTCGAGCTCAACGCCAGTCGGGGCGCCGGCTCCTCGCGCGTGCCGACGTGTCTCCCTTTGCGATACAGGCCCCAATCCGTGTAGACCTCCGAGGCCAGGTAGGCCATCCCGGGACGGGGCAACTCCCTGCCGCCCAACGACAGATTCGCGATCGCGCCCCCGTGGCGCCGTGCGAGTGTCAAGGCGTAGTGCCGGTTCGACAACGTGACGCTGAACGCATCGACATCGACGCCCGGCATATTATCCGCTTCGCTGGGCAACGGCGCGAGTTCGGCTGGACCCGCCTGATCCGCCAGGACATAGGGTTTGGCGCCGGCGTCGCGGGTCACCAGGACCATCTGCACGTTGCGACCGACGCCGGAATCGTCCTCGATCCGGGCATCGATGAGCCGAGGAACGTCAATACGGTTGAGCCGCAACTCCCGACCGTCGGCCGATCGCACGCCCATCGACGCGAACCTGCACGTGTCCCACAGACCGTGCGTCAACGGTTGCCAACACGGCTCCCGCGTCGGCAGCCGGCCGGGACGATGCGGGTCGACAAACGCGTCGAGCAGCACGCCCTCGCCCGTCGCCACGAACCACTTGGCGACGGGACGACATCGAATGCGAAACTCGGTCCCGCCAGCATCTGTTGATCGCCTGGTTTCGGCCATGACGAGTGATTCGGGCGCGGAAGCAGGTGGCGGCGTCGCCCCCTTCGGCTTCAGGGCAGGATCGGGCTTGGTCCGCAAGCCCAGCACGACCGGACGATACGGGGGGATGGCCAGCGCACAGCGATTCGCGTCCGTGGCCACCACCTCCCCGGTCATCGCCGACTGCGCAACCGGGTACCGCGTCGCCAGACCGTCTGGCCAGATCAGCCGGGCGCGGATGGGACGGCCCGTGAAGTTGATCGCCACCACCGCCGCCGTCCTCTGGCCCTCGCGCAAGAAGGCCAGCACACCAGGTTCGTCGACCTGAACGGCTTGATAGTCCGCCGTGCCGGCTCGCAGTTCGGGCAGCAGGTTTCGCAGTCTCAGCCACCGCTTCAGCGCTGGCCCATAGCCGATCTCCTGTTCCTGGTAGATCATCGGTGTGCCTTGGGTGAAGACGGCCAGCGCGGTGAGGGCTTGCGCCGGGCCCACGCCGAAGAACGCCGCCGATCGCACTGTGTCATGGTTCTCGAGGAACCGCACCAGACCACGCAGCCCGCGTCGCGGATAGGTGAGCCTGGAAAGCTGCAGCCACCGGCGCATCCGCGGCAGCCACGCATCCCGCGACATCCCGTACGTCATCTCGCGGCACCCCAAGTAGAACGGATAGTCGTAGATCAGATCCGCCGAGCGGAAGAAGACCGGTCCGCCCGTCTCGGAAAACAGCGCGGCGTGCGGGTTGATCTTGCGGATCCGATCCCGCACGACCTTCGAGAGTACGACGCCGCCAAACGGACCGGCCGCACTGGGACGGTACGGTGCGTCGGGCGCCCAGTTCCAGCCGCTGCTCCCATGGCCGCAGTCGTGACGGTAGCCGTCCACACCGAACTCGGTCACCCAATAGGCGGCCACATCCGACATGTACTTCTGCCAGGCTGGATGCGTGTAGTCGCCGGTCAGGTTCTTGCCCCAACTCATGTGAAGGCTGCCGTCCTCGTTCCGGGCCCACCCCTCGGATGGCGCCTCGCGCGCGGACGGACTGTCCTTGGCCGGACCGTGGGAGACCAAGTCCAGCCACACCCGCAGGCCGAGCGCGTGCGACCGTTCGGCAAAGCGCTTGAGGTCGTTCTTCGTCCCGAGTTCGGGGGCCACGGCACGGTAGTCGGTGATGCTGTAGATCCACGGCGGCTTCGTGTAGATCGGGTTCAGCCACAGCGCGGTCGCACCGAGGTCGGCCAGGTACGGCAGGTGCGCTGCGAAGGCGTTGAATCCACCGCCGCCGTTGAAGCTCACGCCGATCGGCCCGCGAGGGTAGCATGAGTAGATGACACATCGATCGAGCCACGCCGGCGAATCGGCGGGCGGGCCGTTGCCGAGCGAGTCACCAAACGCGGCAAGCGCCTCGAGCGTCGCGTGCCAGTCGCCGCGCACGATCTGGATGTGCTGCACGCCGATGCGGTAGGTCTGGCCCGGTTGGATCAGCCCGGCCGTGTTGAACCGATGCGTCAGGTCGATGCGCCCGGCGTGCTCGGTGGCCACGATGGTTGCGCCGTCGAGGAGCAGCTCGTGGCCGACCAAGACCGACAGCCGCTGCGCGGGCGCGTGCACGACGGCGACGCTGGCCTTGCCCTTCAGCCAACTCGACTCGGATCGACGCCGGCCCGGACGAAGACCTGCGTACGGATGGGGTTCGGCTGGCCAGGCGGCAGGGAAGACATAGAAGTTGTCCCGCTGCCCGTCGAACCGAAGGCCGGGCAGTGTCAACGTCGCTCCCGTGACACGCATGGCTTTCGTGCCGCGGTAGGTCCAATCAGAGTATCGTGTTATTGTATTACTTGATCCGTGTAGTCTGTATAAAGAATGGGCTGACCAGTTGCGCCAGCCCTGGCAGAGTGTGAATTCGGTCACGTCGTTTCGTACGCGGATTTCGTGGTGGAGCTTCGCGGGGTCGTCTTGGCTGGGCAGATCGCCGTCCTTCGTCCGGAGCTTGGCCGTCGCCGGTGAATCTCCGCTGGGCGCCATCAGCTCGGCGTTCGGCCGTCCGGGATTCAGCCCGATCCAGTCGCCGGTTTGGCTGCTGAATCGCAGAACGAGCTTTCCGCTGGTGACCTCAATGGCGGGCGACTGGGCACAGAAGAGCCAGAGCAGTACTGGGACGAAGGGGGCCAACGCACTCGATGCCATGACATGGGGCCTCCGGGGACGGACGAGGCGGGATCATAGGCGAACACGCGGGGGATTTCAACGGGAACGAGCTGCGCTGAGGCATCCGTCCGGCGCGTAGCCCTGCTTTCCGGACGGGGCGGTCGTCCGTTTCACGTGGAACAACGTTTGCGCTGCCGTGTGGGGCTCGCCGCGGCTCCGTTTCACGTGAAACAGCCGTCGTTTGGGCATAAGGTCCTTGTCCTGAGAATCACCGGCAGTATAATGTCCCGCCAGTACAACCATGCCCCTACCCCCTTCGCAAAGGAGAGCCCTGTGGCGAAACAAGACCGTCGCCTAGGCCGCGGCATTGCGTCGCTTCTCACTGATGTCGGCGCGGGTCCCCAATCGTCCCTCCCCACCGCCTCCGGCACCACGCCGATGACCCGGGAGATTCCCGTCCAGTCCGTCCGTCCCAACCCCCTCCAACCCCGGACGCAACCCGACCCCGAGCAATTCGAAGAGCTCGCCCGGTCCATCCGCGCCGCCGGCGTCATCCAACCCATCGTCGTCCGTCCCTGCGGCGACGCCTACGAACTTGTCGCCGGTGAACGACGCTGGCGTGCCACCCAGCAGGCTGGCCTGTCGACCATTCCCGCGGTTGTCCGCGACGTCACCGACCAGCAGATGCTCGAATTCGCCCTGATCGAGAACATTCACCGCGAGGACCTTAACCCCATTGACCGCGCCCAGGCCTACCGCCACTGCTGCGACCGGTTCGGGTTGACGCCAGAATCCCTGGCCGAACACCTCGCCGAGGATCGCTCCACCATCGCCAACTACATCCGCCTGCTCGATCTGCCCGAGTCCGTCCAAACACTGGTCCGCGAGGGTTCGCTTTCGATGGGCCATGCCCGCAGCCTCCTGGGCCTGCCCGATCCCGAGACGATGGAACGCCTCGCGACCGAGACCGTCGAGAACGCCTTCAGCGTCCGTCACCTCGAGGAGCTCGTCCGTGCCCACAAGGAGGAGGCTGCCGGCCCGGCTGCCGACACGCCTCCGCCCCCCGTCCGGACCAAGCGGCCCCTCATCCAGGACCTCGAGCAGCGATTCACGCAGGCCCTTCAGACACGTGTCACCATCCGCGAAGGTCGCAAGCGGCACACCGGCAAGGTCGTGATCGAGTACTACAACTTGGACGATTTCGATCGCGTCGCCGAGCGTCTCGGTGTGACACTCGACGAGCTTTGATCCCCCCGGGCTCATGCGCCGCTGTCAAAGGTTCCTGCTGACCAGGCAGACCGCGACGCCCTGGATGCTCAGCTCCTGGCGGGACAGGTCGACGATCATCGGGGGGACCTCTGGATTGTCCCCGCGGAGCACCACAAGCGTCTCGTCGCCACTGCGCTCGACGCTGACCCGCTTCAATGTTGCCTCCCCATCCACGAGGCAGGCACAGATCCGCCCCTGGACATGCTCGGGATTGACGCCGGGCCGGTAGTGGACCAGGACGATGTCGCCTGGCTTGAGCGTCGGCTCCATGCTCTCGAACTCGAGCTTGAGGCAGTACCTGTCTGGACCCCATAGGTGTCTTAACACCGGAAACATTTCTAATTGGGTCTGCGATTCGGAGGGCGCGCCCGCCGGGATCGCCCCGAAGACGGGCAGGTCGAGCGTGTCCAGCGGTTGCGGCGCGTCGTGCACGTCGCCGTCCCCAACCAAGACCGCGGGTGGCAGGTCCAACGCGACCGCCACCGCGCTCAACGTCTGAGGGCTGGGCTGCTGCTTGCCCCGCTCGATCTGGCTCAGGAAGCCCTGGTTGATGCCTGCCTGCTTAGCAAGCTCGACCTGAGACAGCCCCTGTTTCGTCCGGGCCTCCCGAATGCGAGCGCCTATATGACTCCCTGCAGGGTCCATCCCGTTCGACACGCCCCTTGCACAACGACCTCTTACCAACGACGTATTGCATATTATATCACCGAAAAGTGGTTGTTCGTTTACTTGCCAGACGCCACCCCTTCCTCTCCCCCACACAGGAGTCGCTCCAGCACGGCCAGTTGATCTTCCCAACGGAATCGGGTCTCGACGAAGCTCCTGGCCGCCGCGCCCACGCGTTGTCGACGATCGGCATCGCTGAGGAGCGTCGCGACCTCTGCAGCGAAGCTCGCCTCGTCATCACCCACCAGCAAGTCCCGGCCGGGCTCCGCCCCTGCGGACGCCGCAACCGCGCGGGTCGCCACGACGGGCTTGCCGCAGGCCATGGCCTCCAGGACCTTGTTTTGCAAGCCGTGGACCATTTGGATCGGCACGACGCAGACCTGCATCCGCTGGAGTTCATCTTGTATCTTCGGCACGGCGCCGGTGACGTCAATGCCTGGCCTGTGACGTAGCGACCGAACGCGCCGCGTGGGCGACCGTCCGACGATGCGGAACCGGGCAGCCGGCTGGTCCTGGCGAACGCGCGGCCAGACGCGATCGGCAAACCAACACACGGCTTCGGTGTTGGGCGGATAGTCCATGGTCCCGACGAAGCCGACGATCGGGTCGGGCGCAGGGTCCGCGCTGGGCGTGAAGGCATCCAGGTCGATTCCGTTGCAGAAGACGGTCACCGGTGGGGGGGACGATTCTGCAGTCTCGGCCTGCGCGTTCCTGAATCGCTCGGCCTCGCGCTCCGAGATCACGGTGGCAGCGTCGAAGGCGGCAGCCAGCTCCCACTCGTGTCGGGCCAGGCGTTTCGCTTCGGTACCGAACAGCCATCGAACGGGCCAGTGTCTTCGGGTCGCGTACGACGCCCACTTCGCGCTGTCGACGTCGCACAGATCGACGACCCGCCGCCGCGCGGCGACGGCCAATCCATAGCGCGCAACGCTTGACGAGAAGGCCAGCACGGCGTCGAACTGCACGTGCGCCGACCAGCGCGCGATGGCGGCCTGCAGGGCGGTCGACCTGAAGTAGCCTTCGGTGATCGTCCCGCCGAACAACACACTTCCGATCGCCCGCAGCGCGCCCAGTGCGCGCGGTTGGGGGACGACAGCCACGTCGCGGCACAGTTCGCGGACTGCATCGACGTGCGCCCAGTCTGCCGGGTCATCGATGAGACAGGCGCACCACACGTCATACCGCTGGGCGAGGTACTTCAGTTCGTGATAGCTTCGGATCTTCTCGCCCTTGTCCGGCGGGTAGGGAAGGCGTTGGGCAATCATGAGGATCTTCATGCCGTCACCGCCGGCCCGGAGCGAGCGCTCGCCGCGATGACGCCGGCTCAACCGGGGATCGCACCGGCCAGCCAGGCGCCGAGGGGTCGGGTCACGAACAATGGTAGCCGACGATATACCCGCTGGGCCAGGGCAAACTTGCCTTTGCCGGGCACGAGCTCGGGGGCCTGCTGCCCGGGCGGAACGTAGATCTGATAAGCCAGCGGTTCAGGCTCGAACCCCTGGTGGCGCTTGAAGTCGTAGGCCCCCCGGTTGAGTTTGCGCGTCCGGCCGAAGTCGAACTGCCCATACCCATGCTCGACCGCCCACTCCATCAGCGACAGGTATAGGATGTTGTTGATGCCGTAGCGGTCGAGCGTCTCGTCGCATCCGGAGAAGTAGGGCAGGACCGTATCACCAAACAGGAAGGTCACGAGCCCCGCCGCCGGCCGGCCCTGATACCTGACCAACGAGACGAGGTGGGCGTCCGGCGTGGCCTCGACGAGGGCACGGAAGAACCCGAACGCGTAGTTGGGCGAACCGAGCCGCCGCATGCTTCGCGTGTAGAGCTGCCAGACGACGGGCAGTAGCGCATCGTCGACGTCGACGGTCAGGCCGTGCTTGTTCCGACCGGCCCGTGCGGCTGCGCGGGCCTTGCGGGGCAACGACGGCAGGACGTCCTGCACGCGCTGCGGCAGCGCCTTGCGGAACGTCGCGTAGCGGTCGACCACGGGCAAGTCGGGCAGGTTGGCCTCAACCGATCGAAGGTCGACGCACCGGACGTCGAGCCGTTCGGCGAGGCGCTTCATTTCGTCGAGCAGGGCCGTCGCGGCGTCCGGGTCGTCATGGATCGCGCCGCCATAGACCGAGTAGGGGAGGCTGACGAGCAGCCTGCCGGCGATCCAGCTCTTCACGTAGAACATCGGCAGCACGCCCACGACGCGACCTTCGCGACGGGCGATGAGATAGTGGGGCTTGTGCTTGTAGGCGGCCAGCAGGGCGTCGTGCCACGCCAGACTGTGATAGAACGTGCCGGCGGGCGATCCGGTGACGTACGCCTGCCATGCGTCTCGCGTCTGGTCCGTGAGCGTTTCGACGGTCGTGCTCATGTTGAGACTGAATGAATGTGGCTCGCCGCCGCGGCGGGGCACATCCGCGCCCGTGTTTGCAGCTGCATCTGGTCTGATGCTATCGAGCGGCGCCCGTTGGTCAAGGACGGCGTTGGGACAGCCTGACCGAATCGGGAAAGCGGCGTCGATCCACCGCACTTTATGCGTCATGCGTCGGAGGCCGGGTCGTAGTCGAGCGGCGTGGTGAGTCGAACGGCCACGCGATTGCAGTCGCCGTTGTAAGGGTCGACGCGGAGGACCTCGGCGGCGCGACGGACCTCGAGGACGCTGAAGGACTCACCCAACACCATGGGGTGCGTCATCCGCAAGAGAAGCTCCTTGCCGGGCCAAAGGCGGCTGTCGCAGCCGGTAGTGAAGGCGGCGCCGCTTCTGGACAGGTCGAGCGTTCGTCCCTGCTCCATGCGTCCGTCTTCAGGATGCTGGAAATACATCTGCCAGGAGTACCGGAGTCGCGGTTCGGACCGCCGTTCCGTGGAGGTTGAGGGGGTGAGGCTCGGGGCTGTCAGCATGTTGGGACGTTTCCTTTGGACTGAACGGGACGAATGGGTTGGCGCATCCGCATGCGCCCCTTCTGGCTAATATCTCGACTGAATTGCGGCCGCACTTTACGTTGCGGTGCGTCGTTGTCGCACACATCTTGGGGGCGACCGCACGTCTGCAGTACTGGCAGGGCGCATCAGGGGCGAGGGCTGTCGTTTGGGTTGGCGATGGCGTAGACTGTTCGGGTGCGGACCGATGGGGGCGCGACGTGTAGGCTATCGGACGTGGGAATGATCGAACCATGAACTGCGTCGACTTTCGACGAATGATCGTGTTGACGGACGGGCAGTTGACGCCGTTCGGGGCCAAGACGGCCTTTTCGATCGTCCGCTACCGCGGCAATCACGTGGCGGCGGTGCTCGACCCTCAGCACGCGGGTGAGCGGCTGGAGGACCACATGGGCTGGGGACAGGGGATCCCCATCGTTGCGTCGGTCGAGGAGGCGATGCGGTACGAGCCGGACTCGCTGCTGGTCGGGGTCGCGCCGATTGGCGGTCAGTTGCCCGATGGTTGGCGCGGGTACATCACGTCGGCCATCAAGCACGGGTTGGGCATCATCAGCGGGCTGCACGTGATGCTTCGCGAAGACGAGGAGCTGGCTGCGCTGGCCCGGAAGCACGGGGCGAACTTGTTGGATGTTCGCGATCCGGGGGCCTTCGACCGCGTGGCTGACGGGCGGGCGGCCGATCTGTCCGTGAAGCGCGTGCTCACGGTCGGCACGGACTGCGCGATCGGCAAGATGGTCACCGCGCTGGAGTTAACGGCGGCCGCGCGTCGCGCCGGGTGGGACGCCGCTTTCGTCGCCACGGGCCAGACGGGCATCATGATCGAGGGCTGGGGCATCGCCGTCGACCGCGTCATCAGCGACTTCACCGCCGGCGCGGCCGAATGGCTGTGCGAACAGGTCGCCGATAGGCAAATCGCCTTCATCGAGGGACAGGGCTCGATCACGCATCCCGGCTACTCGGGCGTCACGCTGTCGTTGCTTCACGGGTCGTGCCCCGACGCACTGATCATGTGCCACCAGCCCGGGCGGACGGAACATCGGGGGGTGGAGCAGCCGTCCGCCTCGTTGACCGAGCATATCGCGCTGTCCGAGCGTCTGGCCAACGCCCGCCATCCCTGCCGCGTCTGCGGCGTGGCGCTCTATACGACGGGGTTGAGCGACGATGAAGCCCGCGCAGCCATCGACGCGGCGTCCGAGGAGACGTCGCTGCCCGTCACCGACATCGTTCGATTCGGATGCGATCCGCTGATCGCCGCGCTCGGTGCGGACCTGGGGCTTGGCTAAGCTGCCTGTATCTATGGTTGAAGGGCTGTAGTAGGTCGTCCCGTGTGACCGGGGAGCCTTCGGCGGATGAGTTTCGGGCCGCACAACCGAGGGCGGTTGTGCCACACTGCTCAGTCCTCGTCGCTGGACCGGCCCTCTCTGCTCAGGGCAACCCCCAGCGTCGCCACCGCCAACTGCAGCAGTCCCCCGGAGATGGCCAGCGTATAGTAGCTCTCGATCAGCCGACGCATCGCGCCGGCGGACCCCGCGTCAGCAGACGGCAGTGAGGCCATCTCATTGATGGCAGTACGGCTGTCGCGGACGTGGACCTGTCCTATCCACACGGCCGCGACGCCCAGCGCGACGGCCAGGATTACGAGGCCGGTCTTCAACCAATCGCCGGCTGCTCGTGGACCCGACGCCCCCACAGACCGGGACGGGACGCACCGGAGGATGAGATACCAACCCAGGACGGCCAGGACAGGCAGATCCATCACGAGCAACGCGCTTGCGCCCGATTCCCCGGCCCTCAGAAGCTGAACCGCGCAGTACCCATTGACCAGCAGCCACAGGACGCCCGCCACTCCTAGGCCGACGGCGTTTGGTCGGAGCCGGCGCCGGCTTCGACCGGGAGCGGCTTGCCCCTCAGATAGCGCTTCTGGATTGCCCTCGGCGACGTCTCCGGAACGAGGAGCTGTCATGACAGGACGTCTGGCCACGGGATCACCCCGTCGGTCGGGTCAGCGGATCAGACGCATGTCGCCGACGTTAGGAATGAGCGGCAAGCGCTCCTGGATCAGCGGGTAGCCTGCGGGCCAGTACACGAGGAACCCGCGCCCGATCATCTGGTCCGCCGGGACGGTGCCGAGCTGGTACTCGCCGGTCGCGAATCGGTGGGTCAGGTGCGGCCCGGCGGTATTCCACAGGCGGCTGTCCTTGCTGAGCGGGCTGTTATCGCCAAGGCAGTAGTACTCCTGGATGCCGCGCTCGGGTTGGTTCCGCAGGTAGATGGGGTTTCCCTGAACGCCATGCCCCATCGACGCGCCCCGATCCCGAGGGGTGCGGTAGTAGACGTCTCGCTCGATGACGACGTGCCAGAGCTCCAACCCCATGCCGGAGGCCCCGATGCGAATCTGCGGGGCGGCATTGCCGGCGACGGGGTCCAAGCGGCGGGCGTACGCAGCCAACGAGCGCGGGCCGCCTTCGTCTAGCACCGGATACTGGTCGTCGGTCGTCTGGAGGACGGGGTCGCCTTCCACCCAAACGGTGACGCGGTAGTCGACGTTCGTCAGGCCGAGATCGACCGGCTTGTCGCGGACGAGCGGGTCGATGCGGACCTGGCCGATCAGAACGGGCTTGTCCTTGGGCCTGTCCAACGAGGATCGGGTCAACTCGACCCGGCCGTCACTGGCAATCAGAGCGACGAAGCGGTCGTCCCGCTTGGTGATCGAGAGCGTGAGTTGCCCGTCTCCGCCTCTCGGGAACAACAGGCATCGCAGCCGCAGATCGCTGACGTCCAGCCGACTCTCACTGGTCCCGGCGAGGGGATAGGACCACCGGCTGCCGTTGTAGGCGTAGATGTCGGTGACGGGATGGCTGGCCAACGGCCCGCCGTTTTCATCGAGCCACTCGGGTCGGTCGCGAACGAATTCGATCTGGTGGTGTTCGCCGCTCCCATTGGGGTCGAACCGGAGCTTTCGGTGCTTGGTGTCCCAGCCGGACGCCTCGTCGGTTGGCCGCCACTGCGCCAGGCTCGGTTTGTTGACCGGCAGGAAGTCGTGGTTGTAGGCCTGCAGCCACAGGACGCCCTGTGCCCGATCCGTCTTGCGCTGGATTCTCAGGGCTTGATCGAGGGTGCGCCGCTCCTGGGGGGTCAGTTCCCGGTAGCGGGTGTGGTCCTGCTCTAGTCTTGCCAGAAGGGATCGGCCATGCTCGTCTTCGGCCAGTGCCGACGCATCGGCCGAGTAGATGTCGCCGTCAATGATCTCCAGGACCTCTCCGGGCAGCCCGATGAGCCGCTTGATGAAGTTGGTCGTGCCGTCGTTGGGGTCCTTGAACACCACGACGTCCCACCGGCAGGGCTTGAAGACGTGCCACCACTGACGGGGCCCGTGGTTGTCGACGTCGGGCAGCATTCGTCCCACGTCGAACAGCCACTTGAGCACGAAGATCCGGTCGCCGTTGTCGGGGTTGGTGGTCACCTTCTCGTCGCCGCCGTAACCGCAGTTGGGGCAGATCAGCTTGTTGGGCGGCACGAGCTTGCCCGCCGGCGCTGGCGAGAATCCGTAGGCGTACTCCATCCCGCAGGCCGAGCAGGTCATCATGCGATGGACCCCGTACAGGTTCGGGGCCATCGACCCGGTGGGAATCACGAAGGCCTCCGCCACGAAGGCCCGAAACACGAAGGCCAGGATGAAGGCCACGATGACCGACTCGATCGTGTCCTTGACGTTGAGCAGACCGCGCTTTCGGGCAGAGGAGGCTGCTGGTTTCGACTCGGGCATGGCGAGCGCCTTGATGGCAGATACAGCACCGACGCGAGCGAATCATCCTGCAGATCGCCCACGATGAAGGATACCAATGGCCTTCCTTGAGGTCAATTCGCCGTCGCGCGCCGGCGTGAGAGGGTCATGCTTGGGCCGGGTGGCGCCCGCGTCGGAGGAGGTGGAACACCTCGACGCCGACGATGGCAGCGGCGGCGCCGATCGCGTCAGCGGCCAGGTCGCGCGTCGAACAGTATCGCCCGCAGACGGCCTGAAGGACTTCGTCGCAGGCGCCGTAGATGATCACCGCAGCGAACCAATCGAGAACGCGCCATCGGGAGGGGCCGGAGCGAGACCCCAGAACAAGCCAGCCGGCCCCGGCCAACAGGAAGTAGGCCACCACGTGGATCGTCTTGTCGCTGGGCTTGGATGACCAGCCGGGCCACTTCGGCTCCGGCGCGTGGGTGAGCGCAAACAGCGTCACCCAGTAGGCCAACCACAGGTTGCGGAACCAGGTCCGCTGGAACCACGCCGAGCCGGTCCGAGCCCGGTCGGTCGTCATGGGGCGCTCTCCGGCAGGGGCGATGCGGGCGCAGCCTGCGGGCCATCAACGGGGGGTTGCAGATCGGGCTGGTAGCCGATTGGGGGCCCTTGCGGACTGGCGGCATCGACGGGGTCGGGCGGAGGCGCGTCCGCCTGCTTGGCCGCGGGGATCTGGTCATCCGCGTCGAGCGGCTCGTCCCGACTGGGGAGCTCGCCCGCGACCTCGAGGGCGAGCATCTCGTAATCCGTCGCGCCGTTGCTCGTCGGCGCGTAGCCGAAGATGGTCTTGCCGTGGCTGGGACATTCGGCGAGCTTGATGTTCCGCCGGATGCGGGTGTCGAAGAGCCTGGCGTGGGCCCAGGGCATGCTGGCCTTGCCCGCCTCGGCGAGGAACCCCTGGAGCTCCTCGACCACCTCACCCGCCAGACGCGTCGTCGACTCGAACATGCACAGGATGATTCCACTGACGCGGAGGTCCGGGTTGATTCGCTGGCTGACCAGGCTGACCGTCTTGAGCAGGTTGCCCATGCCCTGTAAGGCCAGGAAATGTGCCTGAATCGGGATGAAGACCTCGCGTGCCGCCGCCAGGGCGTTGAGGGTCAGGAGGCCCAGGCTGGGGGGGCAGTCCATCAGGACGTAGTCGTACGGATCGGGCTGGGCTTCGAGCCGATCCCTCAGGATCATTTCCCGTCCGACGACGCTGACGAGCTCGGGCTCAGCGGCGGCCAGCTCGATGTGGGCCCCCACGCACCACAAGCGATCATCCACCTGCTGTCGTGCCTGATGGACGGGGGTGGACCGGGTCAGGAGGTCGTAGGTCGTCGGCGAGGAGCCGTCGAGGTCCATGCCGAGGTGCAAGGTCATGTGTCCCTGCGGATCCAGATCGATCAAGAGCACCCGGCTGCCCCTCCGGGCCAGCGCCGCGCCGAGCGTGACGGTCGTCGTCGTCTTTCCCACGCCGCCCTTCTGGTTGATGATCGCGATTCGTCTCATCAGACGGTCATCCGTGGTTCCCCGGAGGATCCTCTCACCGAGGGCCAGGGGCATTATAAACCGTTCGGACTGTCCGTGGGCAAGTGTCTATCGGGGCGGGGAGGAAGCTGGGCGTAAAAAGGAATGGAAGGTGCTGCCGTGGCGGAAGCACCTTCCATCCTCTCCAGGAACCGTAACCGGCCTGGAGCATCGACGCGTGCCGCCCGCTGGAATTTCGTGGTGGCCGCCCACGCGGGAACGGCACGCGTCACACGTGTCACCTTCTCTTTTTCTTCTTGGTGGCTTTCTTCTTCTTCTTCACCACCTTCTTCTTGGCCTTCTTCTTGACCTTCTTCTTGGCCTTCTTCTTGGGGGCGGCCTTCTTCTTCTTCCTTACAGCTTTCTTCTTGGTGGCCTTCTTTTTCGTGGCGCGTTTCTTCTTGGCCATGAGCATCACCTCCCTTCTAAATGGAGCATACTAACTCTGATCCCGCATTTGTCAAAACCTTTTTACTTAGGCGTCGGATTTTTTTTCGACCTCGCTCGCTCGTAGGTCTTGTAGGTGCATATCGACAGATTGGCGTTTCGCGCTTAAGCGATTCTCCAACGGGGCATGTCGCGTCATCGACGACGTCTTGAAGATTACGCGACGATACGCGCAGGACGATCGCGGTTCGGTGCGCAACAGAAGTGCCGAAAACCCGCATCAGGCTTGGTGATTCTGTCACTCGCGCGCTTGCGTGGATCACGCAGAGCACCGCGCTCGTCCGAGCGACGGTGTGCAAGGTGATCGTATTCCTGCTTGCATGATCTGTCATGCTGCGGCGATGGATCGCGACATCTGGCCGTCGACGCGAGCGGTGCGGCGCATGGATCGCGCGAAAAAAAAGTTGCGACGTGTTCGTGTCACTCACGTTCGACGTCGCGCTGGTGCGCGCCTGCAGCATCGTCACATGGCGCGCACCGACGGTTGCGGCGCGTCGCATCAACGAACGGCGATCAAACGGGCTTGCGCGCCAGTAAGAACACGGCGCTGGCAAGGACATGACTTCGCGGATGACGAAGGAGGAGCAGGTCGAGGTACTTGATCGGCCAGAACAACCATCCCCACAGCGATCGCGCTGGTCCCCACAGCCGGCGGTGGGGCATCGAGGTCAGGATCGCCAGGAACTCCGTCAGGATTCGACCGAAGACGGTGGCGGGACCCGCCGTCGGGCCGATCTCGATCGTCTCGAAATCACTGAAGAGCCGTTGCAGCCCGCCGGTCGTCCACCGGGTGCGGTCGAAGTCTTCCATCTGCGGCTGGAGCATGGGGACGGTCACGAACACCCATCCTCCAGGCGCCAAGACACGATGGACCTGTTCGGCAAACGCATGCGGATCGGGCAGGTAGTACATCACGGCCGAGGCCACCACCGCATCGAGGGACCCGCTACGAATGGGCCAGGGCCGTCCGGCGTCCGCAACCAGGTCGACCAGATCGAATCGGGCCGAGACGTCGAGGTGGATCGTGCGGTTCAGCACGTCTTGGCGGAGCTGGCGCATCGAGTCGGCCAGCCGGGCGCCACTACCGACATTCAGGATCGGCCGGACCGAGCGCTGCCGATCCAATTCCTGCCCCAACCGCTGCAGGCATCGAGAGCTGGCCAGATCGAGGCCCAGCGTCGGCGGGGCCATGAGCCGACGCACCCAGTCGCACACGCCCCCGCCGCCGAGCTGGAGATCCTCCCCCACTGTGGTCTGCTCGTTCAGCTGTTCGCCGTGGAAACGGGGGAGCCCGCGAGGGCCGCGGGGCCAACGGGCCCGACAGACGTGACAATTCACCTCGTCGCCCGACACGTCCAGGGCGCCGAGGCATTCCGGACAGGCCAGCACGGAGGCGAGTTCGGGGCGCATGGATGCGGCACCCCGGTCGGGTCGAGCGGGGCGGACGGGTTGTTGGGTCGCGATGCTCATTCCCGATGGTATTATCGGGACAAGCGCTGCCCACCATGAGGTTCCTTTTTCGGGCGGGCCGGGCCAAAGGTTCGGCATCGCAGCACACTGGGGGCCTGACCCTTGCAGCCGGTGGGCGTGGTGAGTACCGTCAAGGGCATGCAGTTTCTGATTGAGCTGGACGGCCCCGTGGTCGACATCCGGCCGCGCTATTATCGGGCCCATCGCCTGGTGCAGGGCGAGCTGGGCCTGGCCAGCCGGGACGCCGACGAGTTCTGGCGCCTCGTCCGCAAGGGCGCGGGCGCCGCCGAGATCGTGCGCCCGCATCGATCGGGCCAGCTGGCGGCGTACGCCCAGCGGTTCGAGGCGGCGCTGCTGTCCGACTCGCTGCTGGAACTCGATGTCCCCCAGAAGGATGTTGTCATCCACGTGTCGGGGTTGAGGGAGGTGGCGCCTTGCAGCCTGGTGTCGGTTCGCCCGGACCGTCAGGCCACCCAGCGATTGCTCGACCGGCACGAGCTGTGGCGGCACTTCCGTATCCTACGATTGCTGTCTCAGGATCGGTCCGTGCGGATGTCGCAGCTGACCGATTGGGTCCGCCAGTCTGACCAGACGGTGGCCGCCGTCGCCAGCGAGACGATGGTTCTGTCGGCGCGGGAGGCGGGGGCAGTCGTGGTCGGCGTGGCCAACGGCGCGAGCACGCCCCGACGGCTTCGGCAGGCCGGCGCGGACATGGTCGTGGCCGACCTGGGCGAACTCGTCGAGGCCGTCCAACAGTCCAGCGACGAGTTGATTCGGGCCGGCTACCGGCCGCCGCATCGGCGTGATCCGTCGTAGCACCCGCGTCGCGGAATGGGGGGTGGGCGCCGCGTGCGCGCGAATCCGAAACCGTCGGGCAGAAGCGCTTGACCGGTGGTGGCTTGCCGATAGACTGCACGGGTCGTTCCGCGGGGCTGAGCGGGCCTCGGTCTCGGCGGGACTGACGGAGAGCCCTGTGATGATCAAGCGGACGGCGATAGGGCTGTTGGCGGCGTGGGGTTTGTGGACCACGGGCTGCGGTGGCGGCGGCGGGGGGGGGATCTTCGACGCGCCCGGCGACGAACATGGCAAGACGTACTATCTGGACGGGGCGGGGAACTGGGGGTTCGGGCTGACCGACGTCCCGGCGGGTCTGAAGAATGCGGGGTATCGGGGCAACGTGGAGGCGTACATCTGGACGAGTTCGTTCAACCCGGCGATCGATCAGATCAACATCGGCATGAACAAGCTTCGGGCAGCGATCCTGACGGGGAAGATCCAGGACTACCTCCGGCGTCATCCGGGCAACGACGTGAACCTGATCGCGTTGTCGGCGGGCACGGGCATTGCCGTGTGGGCGGTCGAGGGCCTGAGCCCACCGTATAAGGTCAACAGCATGGTTCTGCTGGGATCGAGCCTGAGCGAGAACTACGACATGCGCAAGGCCTTTCGAAACATCAAGGGCAAGGTGTACGTCTACTACTCACCGCACGACGAGGTCCTGGGCGGCGCGGTGCGGGCCATCGGGACGGTGGACCGGGGCAGCAGCGAGTCGGCTGGCTTGGGGGGCCTCCATCCGCCCGGCGGGGGAAAGGGGAAGGTCGTCAACATCGGCTGGCGACCCAAGTATGAACGGTACGGCTGGACGGGCGCCCACACCGATGCAACCAGCGAGCCCTTCATCCGCCGTTACGTGTCCGGTCATGTCATGGCGCGGAAGCCCAAGCAACGGGCCACCACACGGCCGGCCGCATCTCCGCGCGACACGCGGGCATCGTGGAAGGCTCCGCGTCGATAGACGGGTCGAGGCGCGGCTCCGTCGGTTGTCAGGCTGACGCGCAACGGCCTACGAGGGTCCTGGGCGTGCGGGTCAAGATCTGCGGCATCACATCGATTCAGGATGCAAGGATTGTCCTCGAGGCGGGGCCCGACGCCATCGGCGTCAACATGGTCGCGGGCCCGAGGCGGGTGACCGCCGAGGTGGCCGCCGCCATCATCTCGTCCGCTGGGACGGGAGCGGGCTCGACCCGTGATGCGTCTGGCCCTTGTCCCGTGGTGCTGGCCAACGTTGCGGACGGACGGCTGAACGACGAGGTCGAGCAGGTCGTTCGGCAGACCAAGGTCCGCTGGCTGCAGCTATATGGTGACGTGACGGCGTCGGTGATCCGGTCGCAGGTTCAGGCCGATCTGAAGCCCGTGCCGGTGGTACGGGTCGCTGACGAGGATTTCACCGTTTCGTTCAACCGCCTTCTGGCTGCGTGCGGCGCGGACCGACCCGCAGCCGTCCTGCTGGATGCCTACCACCGTGACAAGCTCGGGGGAACAGGTGAGCCGTTCCGCTGGTCGTGGGTGACCGACGCTCGGGACCGGGGGGAGCTGGACGGTTGGCCGCCCATCGTGCTGGCCGGGGGGCTGACGCCAGAGAACGTCGCCGAGGCGATTCAGACGGTGCATCCGTGGGCGGTGGACGTCAGCTCGGGCGTCGAGGCGAGCCCGGGGTGCAAGGACCCGGCCAAGGTGGACGGGTTCGTCCGCAACGCGCGGAAAGCCCCTTCTGGACCCCGCCAAACGGGTCTGGCGCCTTGACGCAGGGCGGGGATCGGATCATCCTAACGGGATGGCATCCGTCCGGAGCGGGGTAGGGCGCCGTCACCGATCGCTGGGGTGATATCGTGCAGAGGAGTTCGTGATGGAAGGTATCCGCACCTTTACCGTTGTCCCGGCCCTGCCCAAGCCGATCGCACGGCTCCGCGAGTTGGCCTACAACCTGTGGTGGTGTTGGAACCCGGATGGGTTCGATCTGTTCAGACGGCTGGACTTCGACCTGTGGGAGGAGGTCGAGCACAACCCCGTGCGGCTCCTCAGCACGATCAGCCAGGCGCGACTGGAACAGGCTGCCAACGACCGGGCCTACTTGGCACAGATGGACCGCGTGCTGGACTCCCTGTACGTCTACATGAGCCAGCGGACCTGGTTCGACGAACACCACAAGGACCGCGCCGACGGGATCATCGCGTACTTCAGCATGGAGTTTGGCCTCCACGAATCCTTGCCGATCTACTCCGGCGGGTTGGGGGTGCTCGCCGGCGACCACCTCAAGAGCGCCAGTGACCTGGGCTTGCCCATGGTGGGGATGGGGCTGTTGTACCGACAGGGCTACTTCCACCAGTACCTGACCAGCGACGGCTGGCAGCTCGAGGACTACCCGCACTACGATTTTCACCAGCTTCCGATCTCCCTGGAGCGAACGGCGGACGGCCACCCGGTTCGCGTCGAGGTCGAGATGCGGGGTCGGCCCGTGTCGGTCCAGGTCTGGCGTTGCCAGGTGGGTCGCGTGCCGCTGTACCTGTTGGACGCCGACGTGCCGGAGAACCGCTCGGAAGACCGCCAGATCACGGGGCAACTCTACGGCGGAGACCGGGAGATGCGGATCCGGCAGGAGGTGCTGCTGGGCGTCGGCGGCGTTCGCGCGTTGGACGCATTGGGGGTCCAGCCCAGCGTCTGCCACATGAACGAAGGGCACTCGGCGTTTCTGGCGCTGGAGCGGATCGTGATGCTGATGGAGCGGCATGGCTTGACGTTCGCCGAAGCGCGGGAGGCCGTCGCTGCCAGCAACGTGTTCACGACGCACACGCCGGTGCCAGCGGGCATCGACACGTTCGCGCCACACCTGGTGGACACCTACGTGGGGCACTACGCGACGAAGATGGGCATCAGCCGGCAGGATTTCCTGGGGGTGGGTCGGGTGGATCCCACCAACAACAACGAGCCGTACTGCATGGCCATCTTGGCGCTGCGGCTGGCGGCGGGAGCGAACGGTGTCAGCGCGCTTCATGGCGGGGTCAGCCGGGACATGTGGAAGCGGGTCTGGCCGGGCGTGACCACCGGAGAGGTGCCCATCGGGTCGGTGACCAACGGGGTGCACGTTCGGTCGTGGCTGTCGCTGGACATGGCCCAGCTGTTCGACCGGTACCTCGGGCCGGACTGGGCGGACGACCCGGTGGACAAGAAGATCTGGGAGCGGGTGGACGAGATTCCCGACGCCGAACTGTGGCGGACGCACGAGCGACGTCGCGAGCGGCTGGTGGCCGTCACGCGGCAGAAGCTCCGCGAGCAATACCGCCGACGCGGCGCCCCGCCGGTCGAGCTCAAGTTCGCCGAGGAGGTCCTGGACCCGGACTCGTTGACGATTGGGTTCGCTCGACGTTTCGCCCCCTACAAGCGGGCGACGCTGCTCTTTCGGGACGTCGAGCGGATCACGCAGATGCTGACGGACCCGGATCGTCCCGCGCAGATCATTTTCGCCGGCAAGGCCCACCCGAACGACAACATGGGCAAGGAGCTGATCAAGCAGGTCATCCAGATCGCACGCCGCCCGGAGCTCCGCCGCAAGATCGTTTTCATCGAGGACTATGACATCAACTTCGCGCGGTACTTAGTCCAAGGGACGGACGTCTGGCTGAACACGCCCACGCCCCTGCACGAAGCCAGCGGGACGAGCGGCATGAAGGCGCCGCCCAACGGCGGGATCAACTTCTCGTGCATGGACGGGTGGTGGCCCGAGGCCTACGACGGCGAGAACGGCTGGTCGATCGGCGACGGTCGGGTCTACCAGGATCAGACGTATCAGGACCACGTCGAGTCGGAGAGCCTCTACGACCTGCTGGAGAAGGAGATCATCCCGCTGTTCTACGACCGCACCGCGGACGGCTTGCCGCGACGATGGCTGGCCCGCATGAAGGCGAGCATGCGGACCATCCCGCCGGTCTTCAACACGAACCGCATGCTGGTCGATTACGTCGAGAACTACTACCTGCGGGCGGGCGAGCGGTGGCAGCATCTGACCAAGGACGGCATGGACGCGTCCAAGCGACTGGCCCACTGGAAACAGGAGATGGGTCGCCGATGGTCGCAGGTCCGGATCATGAGCGTGCAGGCCTCCGAGAACGAGGAGCTCGCCGTTGGGGATTCGCTGGAGGTCCAGGCCCGCGTCCACCTGGGTGCGATCGCTCCGGACGAGGTCACCGTCGAGCTGTTCTACGGCTCGGTCGACCCGCACGGACAGATCGCCAACGGCCAGGCCGAGGTCATGAGCTGCCAGGGCGAGACGAGCACGGACGGCACGTTTCGGTACGCCGGCGCGATCCCCTGTCGCAAGAGCGGCCAGCACGGCTACGCGGTCCGCATCGTCCCGCACAACGAGGACCTGCTCAACCGCTACGCCGCCGGCCTGATCATGTGGGGATAGGCTTCCCGACGTCGCCTGCCGGGCAAGGGTCAACCTCTCGGGGGAATGGCCGGACAGGCTATCCCTGGCCCACCCACTTCGTGACGTCCATGAAGGTGACGAAGACGAAGATGCCGATGATGAGCACCAGCCCGATGATCTGCGTGACGACTTGCATCTTGATCGAGACCGGGCGTCCTCGGATCTTCTCGAGGATCAAGAAGACCATCAGCCCGCCGTCCATGATGGGCAGGGGCAGGAAATTGATGACGGCCAGGTTGGCCGAGATGATCGCCAGGAAGTAGAGCAGCGGGGTCAGGCCCAGCTGGGCCATGTCGTGCCCGATGCGAAGGATGCCGACCGGCCCCGAGATGTTCTCCACGCCCACCTTCTGCGTGAAGATCATGTGCTCCATGATCTTGTAGACCTGTATGACGAAGTCGACGGTCTTTTTGACGCCCATCCACACCGCCGCGAGGGGGTTCTTCTTCTGCAGGATGATGCGATCGGCCCGGGTGATGACGAAGGGCTTGTAGGCGATGCGCATCAACCACGGGTCGACGTTGTCGGCCGTGACGGCATAGGTCAGGGGCTTGCCGTCGGCGCCGGTGGTGACGTCCTTGCTCCCGTAGCGGCAGACCACCGGGACGGTCTTGCCCTGGTTGGCCTTGAGGATCTCGTAGGCGGCCGCCCACAACGGGAGTGAGACGGGTGCGGTCCGCCCGTCGAGCGTGAATTCCGCCTGCTTCTTGCCGGCGATGCTGACGATCTGGGCGTGCGGGGGCAGGTCGAGGGCGGCGGTGAGGCATTGGGGGATCTTCGTCTTGCCCTTGGCGGTTGCGCCCTCGTGCGTGTAGACGATGGTGACCTCCTGACCGGCGTGGGCGCGAAACGCCTCCAACAGGTCGACCCAGGTGGTCACGGCGGTATCGTTCACGTGCGTGATCAGCGCGCCGCGGGGGAGCTTGAGGACGGCGGCGGGCGTGGGCTTGCCCCCCAGACCCTCCGGGACGACATCGCTGACGACCAACCGGTCGGTCTCCAGGGCACCGAACGACACCCCCGGTTGAGGGGGACCCGCGCCCCAGAATCCGCTGCCCTTGAGGCGGATGACGAAGGATTCGCGATCCAGGGAGAGCAACCATCGGACCAGCCCTTGCGCCGAGGTCGCGGCCCGGTCGAGATCCTTGCGGGCGTCGGCCAGCAAGAGCTCATCGGTGGTGTGCTTACCGAGGATCTCCAGGATTCGCCCGCTGACGGCCTGGGGATCCTTGCGGGCCTGGGTCATCAGTTCGTCGCGTGGGGCGAGCAGGGGCTCGAGGACCGGGTACGGCAGGACCGTGCCCGTGGCGCGGTCGGGACCGATACCGATCTCTTTGCTAAGGCCGTTGCGACGGACGATCACCTCGACGTCCCGCCCAGCATGGATGTAACGTCCGTGCTCGTCTTTGGCCAGGATCATCTGCTGGCATTCGTCGGGGGTGGGGTTCCACTGATCCCCCCACTTGACCACGACGTCCCCGGCGCGGATCCCTGCCTTGTCGGCCGGGCTGCCCGCCTTCACCTGCACCATGGCCCTGGGCTGGAACCCCAGCAGGTGCTGGCCCGAGAGCCCCAGTTTCGTCGGGAGCATCAGCATCCAGGCGCGGTGATAGCACGTGACGAGGCGCTTCGGGCTGTCTGGGTCGGCGGGGTTTCCCGGGCGCTCGACCACGAGCCTCGCGTACGCCCCGCGCTTCTCGATGATGCCCTGCTCGACCTGGCGGAAGTCTTTGACCTTGACGCCGTCGACCTCCACGATGACGTCGCCGACCTTGAGGCGGTCTTCGCGATCAGCTTCGGCCTCGTTCTCGACGCTGACGCCGCTGACCTCCAGGGTCATCGGGGGCCCGATGCCGATCATGCGGACCTTCTGCTCCGGGGACCATTCGGGTTCGATGTAGACGTCGAAGGGCTCGGGCAGCCCCTCACGTCGGATCTTGAGGTTGATGGGGCGGTCGACGTCGGCCAGGGTGATGCTCCGCTTGACGTCGGAGAAGTCGTCCATCTTGGTGCCGTTGATCTCGACGATCTGGTCGCCGTGCATCAGACCGGCCCCGTGGGCAGGGCTGCCCGGCTCGACGTAGCCCACCTTCGGCGCCATGGTCCTCAGCCCGACCATGAAGACGACCATGAAGGCCAGGGCGGCGAAGATGATGTTCATGACCACGCCGGCCGAGACGATCAGCATCCGGCCGCCGACGGACTTGTTGGTGAATGAACGGGGATCGTCCCTGACCTTCAGCTCGCCCGACTTGTCGATCTCGAAGTCCTCCTGCCCGAGCATCTTGACGTATCCGCCGAGGGGCAGGATGTTGAACGAGTAGCGCGTCTCTCCGATGGTCCGACCGAAGAGCTCCTTGCCGAACCCGATGGCGAACTTGAAGACACGAACGCCGACCAGCTTGGCCATCACGAAGTGGCCCAGCTCGTGGACGAAGATCACCAGACTAAAGCCAATCACCATGAGCACGATGGCCCAGAGGTTGGACAGCCAGTCGGTGATAGCCGAGGCCATCAGCGCCTGCGGGACAAAGCCGTTCGCGAGTGGTGTCAAGCTCAACAAGAAGCGACCTCCAGGTCTATGTTCGAGTGCCGGCGCCTTTGGCGATGACGCGTCCGACCTCGTCTCGGGCCCACGCGTCGGCGCCGAGCAAGTCCTCGAGCGTTGGATCGGTCATGGTGTCGTGACGCTCCAGGACCTCGGCCGTGAACCCGATGATATCCGCAAATCGAATCCTTCCCTGTCGAAACGCTTCGACGGCGGTCTCGTTGGCCGCGTTGAGGACGGCGCCGGTGGTTCCGCCGATCCGGGCGACGTCATGCCCGAGCTGAAGCGCGGGAAACCGCTCCGGGTCTGGTGGTTCGAAATTCATCCGTCGCAGTGACTTGACGTCCAATCGCCGGCTGGGACCGGGTCGGCGGTTCGGGTACGTCAACGCGTATTGGATCGGCGTCCGCATGTCCGGAGATCCCAACTGAGCGACGATTGATCCGTCGCAGAATTCCACCATCGAGTGGATGATCGACTCCGGATGGACGACGACCTCGATCACGTCGGGCGACAGGTCGAACAGCCACTTGGCCTCGATGATCTCCAGGGCCTTGTTCATCATCGTGGCCGAATCGATGGTGATCTTCGGCCCCATGTCCCACGTTGGATGGTTCAGGGCGTCCTCCAGGGTCGCGGCCGCTATCTGGTCGGCCGACCAGGTACGAAACGGCCCGCCCGAAGCGGTGAGATAAACGCGCTGCACCTCCTCGGCCCGCCCGGCGTGCATGGCCTGAAAGATCGCGGAATGCTCGCTGTCGACCGGCAGGACCTTCGCCCCCGTCCGCCGGGCCAGCGGAATCATCAACGAGCCGGCGACGACCATCGCCTCCTTGCTCGCCAGGCCGACGGTCCTGCCCAACCGAACGGCCGCCAGCGTGGCCGGCAGCGCCGCCGCGCCCACCACCGCCGCCTGCACGAAATCGCAGTCGGTCCGCTCGACCAACTCGGTCAGCGCCTCGTCGCCGTCCAGCACGTCGACCGAGTCGCCCACCTCTTGTCTCAACCGAGCGGCACTGGACGGGTCCGTCATCGCCACCCGTGCAGGCCGAAACCGTCGGACCTGGTCGGCCAGCGCCCGCCAACTGGACCTGGCCGCCAGCCCCACGACCTCGAATTCGTCGGACAGCGCGCCGATCACGTCCAGGGCGCTGGTCCCGATTGAGCCGGTCGAGCCGAGGATAATCACCCGTCGCCTCATCGGCACCCCATCGCGCGATCCACTGACCGGCGCCTGGATCAAAGGTTTCACTATACGCCCGGGGTCAGGCCCATGCAAGGCCGGGCGGTCGGCGTGGCGGACGCGCGGGTTTCTGTCTTGACGCGGGTCGCTGCGGCCGATATGTATATAGGAGTTGGTTGGGAGCCTGAACGCCGATGTTGGATGCACGGTCCCATGCCGGTTGCCGTTCGGTTTGGAGCTTACGGCTCGAGCTGCTGCTGGCATTGTGCCTTGATCCCGTCGCGTAGGGCTCCGACAGGAACGCGAAGCGTCGAAATCGCACACGGAAAGAGCCCTACGCAGCGATGCGAGGGCTCTTGTTTTTTGGGAGTGACGCAGATGGCGGGCCACCAGAGAATGACCCGACGGTTACTGGCCCGGGGTCGGCCTGCGCCGTGGCGCGGTCCGGCCCGACCCGCCCCCCTGGTAGATGACAGAACCGACGCACCTTCATCAAGGTTCGATCACGATGAGCACAGAACAGAATGACGGACGATACGCCTTCGCCGAGGTCGAGGCGAAATGGCAAGCGTATTGGGAGCAGCACAAGACGTTTAGGGCGCCCGGCCCGGGGGACCCGGGCTTCGAGGGGGACAAGCCCAAGTACTACGTGCTGGACATGTTTCCCTACCCCAGCGGGGACGGGCTGCACGTCGGGCACCCGGAGGGGTACACGGCGACGGATATCGTGGCCCGGTACAAGCGGATGAAGGGCTTCAACGTCCTGCATCCGATGGGATGGGACAGCTTCGGTCTGCCGGCCGAGCAGTACGCCATCGAGCATGGCGTGCATCCGGCGGTCACGACGCAGCAGAACATCGACAACATCCGGCGTCAGATCAAGTCGCTGGGCTTCAGCCACGATTGGGACCGCGAGCTGGCGACCTCCGATCCGCGCACTTACACGTGGACGCAGTGGATCTTCCTGCAAATGTTCAACGCGTGGTACGACGAGGCGGAGGACCGCGCCAGGCCGATCCAGGAACTCGTCGAGGCGCTCCAGGCCGGCGATCGGCTGGTGACCCCCAACGGGGACGTGGTGCTGAACCCCACGCCCGACGGCCCGGACCTCGACGCCCTCACGGGCGGCCCAGTGGGACTGGCGCACTTCAACGAGCTATCGGCCGACGAGCAACGCGACGTCATCGATGACCAGCGTCTCGCCTACGAAGCCGAGGTCCCCGTCAACTGGTGCCCCGCCCTCGGGACCGTGCTGGCCAACGAGGAGGTCACCAACGAGGGGTTGAGCGATCGCGGCAACCATCCGGTCTACCGGCGTCCGCTGCGCCAATGGATGCTCCGCATCACGCGGTACGCCGAGCGGCTGCTGGCCGACCTGGACGACGTCGACTGGCCCGAGCCGATCAAGTTGATGCAGCGGAACTGGATCGGTCGTAGCGAGGGCGCGGACGTCGATTTCCCGCTCGCCGACGACGCCGCGGCGGCGGCGCGACGCGCGGGGCTCATCGACGTCATCCGTGTGTTCACCACCCGTCCGGACACGTTGTTCGGGGCGACCTACATGGTGCTCGCCCCTGAGCACCCGCTGGTGGCGGCTATCACCACGCCTGATCGGCGGTCGCGGGTCGAGGCGTACTGTCAGGAGGCAGCTCGCAAGAGCGACCTGGCCCGAACCGACCTGGCCAAGGAAAAGACGGGCGTGTTCACCGGCGCGTACGCGCTCAATCCGGTCGTCCCGGAGGACGACCCGCGGGCGCGGATCCCCATCTGGGTGGCCGACTACGTCCTGATGACGTACGGAACGGGCGCGATCATGGCCGTGCCCGCCCACGACCAGCGCGATTATGAGTTCTCCAAGGCGTTTGACCTGCCCATCGTCGACGTGCTGTATCCGTACATGGTTCAGGCGGTCCGCCATTTCGCCGATCACTGCGGGCGGCTGCCCCACGTGGAGGAGAACTGGCGGGACCAGCTCGCCGACTTCCTCCTGACGGTGGCCACCGATCCGGACGGAGACCTGGTCGAACAGCTCGGGCGGATGACCGGCGGGGTCCGGGAGTATCTGCCCGCCGGCGTGCCGGACAACTCGGCGCAGGCCCGCCTGGCCGGGCTGGTGGACGGATCGCTGCCGGAGGCGATGACATCGGCTACGGACAAGAAGCAGCTCGAGGCCGTTCGTGATGCCTGGCGAGAGACGTTCGGGGCCGCGGTCGAACAATGGGACGTTCAAAGCCCCGAGGAGCTCCGCAAGCTGTTTGCGACGGGGCGGTTCTACGACGGGTTCGGGATGGCCTACGAGGACGACGGCGTGGCCGTCAACTCGGGTGAGTTCGACGGGCTCAGCACGGACGCGTTCAAGGTCAAGATGGTCGAGTGGCTCGAGGCGGAGGGCAGCGGCCGCTTTGCGGTGAACTACAAGATCCGCGACTGGGTCTTCTCGCGTCAGAAGTACTGGGGCGAGCCGTTCCCGGTGCTTCACGATGCGTCGGAACGCCCGGTGGGCGTCGACGCGGCGGACTTGCCTGTCACGCTGCCCGAGATCGACGACTTCAAGCCAACGCCGGTGGCTGACGACAGCACCGTGCTGCCCGAGCCGCCGCTGGGCCGGGCCAAGAGCTGGGTGACCGTCGAGCGCGACGGGCAGACGTATCACCGCGACCTCAACACGATGCCGCAATGGGCGGGGAGCTGCTGGTACTTCGTCCGCTTCGTCGACGCCGTCAACGACGAGCAGATGGTCGACCCGGCCAAGGAGAGCTACTGGATGCCCGTCGACCTCTACGTCGGCGGGGCGGAGCATGCGGTGCTGCACCTGCTCTACTCGCGGTTCTGGCACAAGGTGCTGTACGACCTGGGCCACCTATCCGACGCCGAGCCGTTCGCCAAGCTGTTCAACCAGGGGATGATCCGCAGTTTCGCCTACCGGGACGGGCGGGGCATGTGCGTGGCGTACGACCAGATCGACTTCCGCGAGGACGGCGCGTATCACGCCGAGACGGGCGAGAAGCTCGCCGAGTCGATCGAGAAGATGAGCAAGAGCCTCAAGAACGTGATCAACCCCGACGACCAGGTCCGGGAGTTCGGGGCCGATACGTTCCGGTTGTACGAGATGTACATGGGTCCGCTGGAGGCGAGCAAGCCGTGGAACACGCGCGACGTGCCGGGCGTCCACCGGTTCCTGCATCGCGTGTGGCGGTTGGTGGTCGACCCGGAGCGCGGAGACCTGGCGGAGGCGGTCCAGGACGTCGAGCCGGACGAGACGGCCCTGCGCGTGCTGCACCAGACCATTCGGAAGGTCGGCGAGGACATCGAGGCGTTGCGGTTCAACACGGCCATCGCGCAGATGATCATCTTCGTCAACGAGATGACCGTGCGCGAGATCCGGCCCAAGTCGGTGGTGCTAGAGTTCGTCAAGGTGTTGTCGCCGTTCGCGCCGCACATCGCCGAGGAGCTGTGGCAGCGGCTCTGCGGCGAGGCGTGGCAGGGCACGTGCGCGTACGAGGCCTGGCCCGAGTACGACCCCGATCTGGCCCGGGCGCCGGAGATCGAGGTGGCCGTCCAGATCGGCAAGAAGGTCCGCGACCGGTTCGTCGTACCGGTGGACATGCCGGATGACGAGATCCAGGAACGTGCGTTGTCCCATGACGCGGTCCGGCAGGCCATCGCCGGGCTGGAGATCCGAAACATCCGCGTCGTGACCAGCGCGAAGGGCAAGCTGGTCAGCATCGTGGCGACGTAGGGCCGGCGTCAGTCGGTTGGTTTCGTCGCGGGGCGCGTTTCCTGGGACGAGGTCGACGGAAGGTCCGCCAGGATCTGGAGGGCGTCCTCGACGCGGAGGACCGACGGGGGCTGGCCCCGCATCGTCAGCACGAACGACGTGCTGCTGAGCCGGTCGATCGAGCCGTGCGTGCTTTCAGCGCCGCCGATCATGAAATCGAAGAACGCGCTGCCGTGGCTGTAGCCGTTGCGGAGCGAGGCGATCACGTCGGCGTAGACCTCGGTCACGCCGTTGAAGGCCCACCACGCACGGTGGAGCGGGTCGGGGTAGTCGTGCTCGGCGGTGGCCTCGAGCAAAGCGCGATCGTCGATGACGTCGTCTTCGGTGACCTTGCCCTGTTGTCGAAGCCGCTCGATGACGGGGACGAGCTTGAGCGGGTCTCCCTCGACGGTGACGTAGCGGTAGCCTTGCCCGGCTCCCGATCCGGCCCGACTGATGACGGCCTGTCCCGTGCGGTCCATGACGACGACGTTGCTGCCGTCCTTGCGGAAGACCAGCTCGACAGCCTCATGGCTTCGCAGGGCCTCGGCCAGGTCGGCGGGCCGCCCGGCGTAGAAGTCCGCATAGGTCACCAGGCCATATTCCACCGTGACCACGTCGTTGGGGCCCTCCAAGCGCTTGCCCAGGTCGAACCCGCGCTGCTTCAGGTAGGGTTTGAAGGAGACGCGCTTGCAGCATTTGAGCCCCTGGCCGTGATCGGCCAGGATGCTGATCTTCACGCGGCCGCCGCGTTCGTGCACGATCCGCTGGCAGAGGTTGTCGACGCGGTGGAGGTACGCGACGATGGCGTCCGGTCCGCCGCGCGTGCCCAGGCCGGCCGTCCCGACGGTGTAGGCGGCGGCCGTGCCGGTCTCGACCCTCTTGAACGCGCGATACATCCCCCGCATCTCGTGTGCGAAGACGAGGCCCGGCGTCAGGTAGGAGTTGGCGTCCCACAAGAAGCTGCACCGGTAGACCATCTTGGGGACCCAGGGCGAGTTCTCTGCCTTGAGATAGGCGGCGTGGCCGTTGTTGTGTCGACCGGTGGAGCGGTCGAAGTAGAGGGCTTGATAGGCCCGGTTGGGCCCGCAATGCCAGATCCGCGACAGGGCCACGTCCGTCATCGCCGGAAAGGTGCTGATCATCCGAACGGGCGGATGGAACAGCCGGAACCCGCCGTCCTTGTAGACCTGCTCGACGCAATCATACGGGCAGCCGTCCAGGGCGATGATGAGGTGGGGGACGTCTCGTGCCGGCGTACGGTCCAGCTCGACGGTCCGGTCGGCCTGTCCGTCCCGGTTGTCGTCGAACTGCAGCATGGTGATCCGCCCGGAGGGGTTCCGCACTTGCCAGTAGTCGGCCCGCTTGTCGCCGTTGGTGTCGTAGGCCATCTTCTGGCCGCCGTCGTGTTGCTGCGTGCCGAGCAGGACGTCAGGGAACCGCCGGCTGGGATCGCAGCCACCGACCAAGGCGATGGCGGCAAACAGGCATGCCCCTGCCAGGACCCGATGATCAGAGCCGCGACCGTCAGGGAGCGGTTCCCCATGGACCGCTTCCTGACGGTTGCGGCTCTGATGAGCGATAGCGCGCTCCAACGCGTCTGGCCGTGACGTCCACAACGATCACCCCCCCTTGGTCAGGGCGTGGAAGTCGTCCATCATCTGTCGGGTGATCGGGCCGGGCTTGCCGTCGCCGATGGGCCGGCCGTCGATGCTGGTCACGGCGATGACCTCGGCCGCCGTGCCGGTCAGGAAGCACTCCGACGACGTGTACAGGTCGTGCCGGACCAGGTTCTTCTCGACCACGTCGATGCCCCGCTTCTGGGCGAGTTCGATGACGGCCTGTCGGGTGACGCCCTCGAGGATGCCCGCGCTGGTGGGTGGGGTCTGGAGCTTGGCGTCTCGGACGATGAAGATGTTGTCACCGGTGCACTCGGCCACGAAGCCTTCGTGGTTGAGCATGATGGCCTCGGGCATTTCGGCGTCCAGGCCCTCGATCTTGGCCAGGATGTTGTTCAGGTAGTTGAGCGACTTGATCCGCGGGCTCAGCGCGTTGGGATGGTTTCGGATCGTGCTGACCGTGATGACGGACATTCCCTTCTCGTACAGCTCGGGCGGGTACAGCTCGATCTGGTCGGCGATGACGAACACGGACGGGCAAGCCGTCTTGAGGATGCTCAGCCCCAGCGTTCCCACGCCGCGCGTGACGACGAGGCGGATGTACCCGTCGCCGTTGGCCAGGCCGTTGGCGGCGAGCGTGTCGTACATCGCCTGGGTCACCTCGTCGGGCGTTATCGGGATCGTCAGCCGGATCGCCCGGGCCGAATCGTAGAGCCGCTGCACGTGCTGCTCGCAGCGGAAGATCTTGCCGTTGTAGCTGCGGATGCCCTCGAACACGCCGTCTCCGTACAGCAGGCCGTGGTCGAAGACGCTGATCTTGGCCTCGGCCAACGGAACAAGCTCACCGTCCAGCCAGATCTTCAGGTCAGGTCGGGGTGCGAATGGGTTGGCGGTCTGGTTCATGCTGGGGTCCATCGAGTCTGAAGGCTCGGCGTTGCCGCGGCTAATCAGACGAGCCGGATCGGATCCGCCCGTCAACGATTTGCACCGTGCGATGGGCCTGCTCGGCGACCCAACGATCGTGCGTGACCATGACGATCGTCTGGCCCTTTCGGTTGAGTTCCTGCAGCAGCCCCAGGATCTCGCGGCCGGTGCGAGCATCCAGATTACCGGTCGGCTCGTCGGCAAGCAAGACGCGGGGCCGGTTGATCAGCGCCCGTGCGATGGCGACGCGCTGGCGCTCGCCGCCGGACAGCTCGTTCGGCCTGTGCCGTAACCGGTGGCCGAGCCCCAGCTGCTCGGCGATTTCGGTAGCCTGGTCGGTCAAGTTCCGTTGTCGCTCGAACCAACCGCCCACCGACGCGCCCACCATGCAGGGCAACAGGATGTTCTCCAGGACGTCCAGCTCCGGCAGCAGGTGATAGAACTGGAACACGAATCCGAAGGCGCGGTTGCGCAAATGGTTGCGGAACACCTCCAGCGCCCCGCCCCCGAGCCGGTCGGCGAACGGGGACGCGGCACCCGATTCGCGCTCGACCACGGGAATCCGGCGGGAGTCTTCGGGCTCGAACAGGTCCTGACCGTCGAAGGTGACCTGTCCGCGCTGGGGAACGTCCAGGGCGCCGAGGATGTGCATCAGGGTGCTCTTGCCGCTGCCGCTGCTGCCCATGATGGCGACGAACTCGTCGGGGTGGACCGTCATCGACGCGCCCCGCAAGACCTTCAGCTCGGTCCTGCCGAGCGGATAGGTCTTGTGGATGTTCCTGGCGGCCAGGATGACGTCGCTACTCATAGCGCAAGGCCTCCACGGGCCAGGTCCGGCCCGCCCGCAGCGCCGGTATCGTCGCCCCGAGCACCGATGAGACGACGGCGACGATGAAGATCACCGCCGCCTCCTCGAACTTGACCGTGTCGGGGATGATGTCGAAGGTGTAGACCTCCGCGCTCCAGATCCGCAGGCCCGGGTGGATCCGGGCGATCCAGTCCTGGACCGAGTTGATGTTGTGGACGAAGATCGTGCCGATCCACAGCCCGAGGCTCGCCCCGACCACGCCGATGGCGGCGCCATAGGCCAGAAAGACGCCCGACACCCCTCCGGCCGATGCCCCGACGCTCTTGAGGATGCCGATGTCCCGCGTCTTCTCCGTGACGATCATGTAGAAGATGCACAGCACCAGGAAGATGGCCACCGCCGAGACCACGGCGAACAGCGTCAGGACCAGGATCTTCTCCTTCTGAACGGCGGCGATGTACTGCGCTTGCTGTTCCTCCCACGTGCGGATCCGCACGTTGTCCATCGGGTCGCGGTCGCGGAAGTGCGGCCAGGTCTCGCAGAAGCGTCGCCATTCCGCCAGCAGTTGTGTCCGCCGAACCATCACGTCCTGGCCTTCGCCCAACTTGATGAGGACCTGGGACGCCCGCGGACTGGCGTAGCCGCTGCCGTCCGTCAGACGGAGGGGCCCCATCTTCATCAGGTCCTGCAACAGCTCGAACCTGACGTAGATACAGACCGAGTCGATCTCGTACACGCCCGTGCGCGAGTCGTCCACGTAACGGAGGCGCATGCGGACGGGCTGCTGTCTGACGAACGCCCCCCGGGTCGTCAGGGGCAGGACGGCCACCGTCATCACCGCGCCGCGCGGGTAGTAGCGTTCGTATCGTCGGCTGGCCTGACGACGGGCGACGATGTCCCGTCCGAGGATCACGCCGTAGAGGAACTTGCCCGTGTAACCCGGACGATGGCGGATC
Source organism: uncultured Planctomycetales bacterium (assembly GCA_964390905.1). Lineage (GTDB taxonomy): Bacteria > Planctomycetota > Phycisphaerae > UBA1845 > JAFGLZ01 > JAFGLZ01. The sequence goes on from CAYMLO010000046.1 coordinate 47,168, forward strand.
TTGGCCAGCGTTTCGACCGGCGCCTCCAGCTTGCCGAGGATGACGTTGATGACCTGGGCGGCCTTCTTGTCGCGGGCCTCCAACAGATCGACCACGTCCATCATCCGGTCCTGCACCTCGCCGAGCGTCTTGGCCACCGTCTTGGTCTCGGGCGAGTCGGGCAGGCTCTCGATCACTTCCTCCAGGTGGACGGTGAGTTTGCGCTGGTGTTCTGCCAGGCTGGGGGCGCTGGTCGGGGCAGGCTGGGTGGTCGGCGCCGAGGCGGTCGCGGCGCCCGGCGCGCCGGCGTCGTCCTGCGGACTCGGGCGGAGCAGGTCATCGGCCGACGGGTCCCGCGCGCGCGTCGACGGGTCGGACCAGATTCCCTCGATGACGGTCTCGGCGATGATCTGCAGCGCGGCGCGGATGGTCGTCAGCATGTCGTGGGCCTGCCAGACGTCGCTGGCGCCGTAGTAGGCGTACTCCTGCGGACCGGGATACTCCTGTCCGGGCGCTCGTTCGTACAGCGCCACCTCGCCCGGGTCGGTGACGTTGGCCAGTCCCTTCTGGCGAGCGGCTTCCAGATCGGGCGGCAGCACGGGCAGGCCGTTGGCATCCAGGCCCCAGTACGGCTGCTGCTGTTTGCCCAGATGCGTCGTGCCCGGGTAGTAGTTCTCGTAGTTCAGGCTGTCGCCGAACCGCGTCACGCGGATGCTCTCGTCCTGACGAACGCCCACCACGCGGACCATGTTGGTGACCCTGGAGATGGGGAACCGCAGCACGCCGTAGGTGTAGATGACGGGGGTGGCCTCGGTCACGATGAGCTGGCCCTTCTCGTCGCGGAGCTGCTTGATGTGGTCGATGAACTCCTGGTAGCCCGCGAACCCGGTCAGGGACTGGTTCTCCATGACCAAATCGCCCAGCAGTCCCCGCGAGCGGTCGCGGACCAGGTCGAGGAACCCGCCCATGACGCTGATGACGATCAGGACCATGGCCACGCAGAGCGTGACTGCGCCGATGGCAAAGAAGGCGATCCGGCGTTTCTGCAGCAGCCGGGTGGCCATGAAGGGGGCGTAGTGTCGGGTGGCGCCGACGTCGCGGCTCACGGCCCAGGCGAGCCAGTACGCCAGCGCCAGAATCGCCACACCCACGAGGACGAGCGCCGCGATCATCGCGATCGTGTTCGGTCGACCGGACGCCCCGACCAGGCAAGCGACGACCAGGCCTGCGGGCGTGCCCACTCGCAGTGCACACGCCACGCCGCGCAGGATGGCATGCGGCAGCAGGGCATCCAGCCCGGGCCAGCGGATCATGGTCATGATCGCCAGGAGCAGACAGCCCCAAAGGACCTCGCACCGGTCGATCCGGTCCGGCTCGAAGGCGGCCGGACTGTAGTACCACGGCAGGCCCGCCAGGTGGCGCTGCGTGGCGAACGATAGGTCCCCAAGCCGAGCGCGCGGGGCGTCCGTGGTGTCTCCCTTCAGGATGGTGTACTCGATGTAGGCGGACGTGTCCTCGTGGTTGATGGCCCGATCGTACAGGACGGCCAGCAGCTCATCCCGGTTCTGCCCGAACGCTGACGGCAGCTCGGAGATGAGTGTCCGCTGATGACGCTCGAAGCGCGCTGCGCCTGGGACGTCCCGACCGATCAACAGCAACCCGGTCTGGGCGTTGAAGCCCGTGACCAGGACCCAGGCGGCCAGATGAATCCATCCTGCCCCGACCAGGACATGGATTGCGGAAGGCGCTGCCCCGAGCTGCCACTGTCCGACCCGACGGGCCGCCCGGATCAACCATCGGTGTAGCGCCAGCCACAACAAGACCAGGGCGGCCACGGGCGCGAGGGCCACGAAGACCGGCGAGGCGACGAATACCCAGGCCTCGCCCCGGCCGGCCACCTTTCGATACAGCCAGATGACGATCGCCGACGCCGTCGGCAGCAAGGGCAACAAGACCAGATCGACCACGACGAGGTACAGCAGCGGATGCAGGATGGGCGGGATGAACCATCGCCCCAGCGAGATCAGCCCCCACCCGATCACCGCACCGAGCGCCGCCAACCCCGCTCCGGCCAATCCGAACCCCAGTACCCGCATCGCCCCGCCGCTGCCGAAGATGGCTTGATAGCGGGGGTGCGCTTGGATTCGGCGCCACAACGGCTCCGCCCCCAGGTCGTAGACGAGGTAGTAGGCGGCGCCCAGGATGGCGCGGATGGCATGGCTCAGCAGCCACGCGGGCAGCCACGCCGGCGCTGCCGCGATCAGCGTTCGCCGTCCCACCGCGCAGGCCAGGACGACCGTAGTCGCCGACACGACGGCCTGGAGTCCGGTCGCCAGCTCGGGCAAGCCGCTGAGGGTCGAGCCGAACGTCAGGATCGACGCCCACAACGCCTCAGCCTGCGGGATCTGCCACGCCGACACGCGCGTGCCGACCAACGCCGCCAACGCCACCAGCGCGTAGACCGCCACGGCCAGGCGGGCCTGGCCTTGGCGTCGTCGCCCCGTCTGGGCGGACAGGTGGAGCTCGAAACCACCCACCCCCAGGCCGGCCAGCGCGACCAAGACGCTCGCGATCCCCATCGACGCGCCGCCCGACCCCGACCGCCAGCACACCCACGCCATCGGAATAGCCAGGGCGGCGTGGGCGAAACCGTGGACAAGGATGACGGCCCGCTGGACCTCCGTGACGACACCGGGGCGGTCGGCGGCGGATGGGGCCGCTGGAGTCGCATCGGCAGACACGCTGGTCGTATCAGGCATGGCTATGGGTCGATCCGTTGGGGTTTCGCCTGCGGCCGCTGCAATGGAAACAGGATCACGTCGCGGATGCTGCGGCAGCCCGTCAACAGCATGACCACCCGGTCGATGCCGATGCCCAGCCCGCCTGCGGGGGGCATGCCGTATTGGAGCGACAGGACGAAGTCCTCGTCCATGACGGCCATCGTCTCGGTCTGGCCTTCGAGTTGCGTGCGGAAGTTGGCCTCCTGGACGGCCGGGTCGTTCAGCTCGGTGTAGGCGTTGCCCAACTCCATCCCGCCGGCGGCGAAGATCTCGAACCGCAACGCCAGCGTCGGGTCGTCCGGGCAGCGACGCGTCAGCGGACACAGCGGCGCGGGGTAGTCCTTCACGAACGTCGGGTTGATCAGGCTTGGCTCGACGGCCTCCTCGAAGACCGCTTGGGTGACGATCGCGTCGTCGAGGGGCGCATGCTTGATGCCGAGCGCGTCGGCCTTGGCCCGGACGGCGGCGACGTCCGTCATGTCCACGCCAGCGTATTCGGCCAGACAATCGGCGTACGTCCGCCGCGGCCAGGGCGGGGTGAAGTCGATCTCCATCTCGCCGAACGGGCGCACGAACCCCCCGCCGATCCGCTCGACGGCCGAGGTGACCATGCCCTCGGTCAGGTCCATCATGTCGTTGTAGTCACCGTAGGCCTGATATATTTCAAGCATGGTGAACTCGGGGTTGTGCTTGGTGCTGATCCCCTCGTTGCGGAAGTTCCGGTTGATCTCGAAGACCCGCTCCAGCCCGCCCACGAGCAGCCGCTTGAGGTACAACTCCGGGCTGATCCTCAGGAACAGGTCGATGTCCAGCGTGTTGTGGTGGGTGGTGAAAGGCCTGGCCTCGGCCCCGCCATAGATGGGCTGGAGCATTGGCGTCTCGACCTCGAGAAACCCGCGCTCGCGGAGGTAGCTGCGAACGTGGTCGACGATCACGCTGCGGGTCACGAAGGCATCACGGACTTCGGGGTCCGTGAACAGATCGACGTATCGATGCCGGTACCGCCACTCGACGTCGGACAGGCCGTGGTATTTCTCGGGCGGCGGGCGGAGCGACTTGCACAACAGCCTGAACGCGTCGGCCCAGATGGTGATCTCGCCCGTCTTGGTCTTGCCGAGATGCCCGTCCACGCCGATCAGGTCGCCGAGGTCGAGCAGCTTGATGACCGGCCAGACGTCCCGCATGACCTTCTTGCTCAAGCCCACCTGGATGTCGCCCGTTCGGTCGCGAATCGTCAGGAAGGCCAGGCTGCCGAACATGCGTTGCAGCATGATCCGACCCGCGGCGCGGACGCGGTCGCCTTCGGACGCCTGGCCGGCTTCCAGGTTCAGGTCCTCAGCCCGCTGCCGGATCTCCGCCAGGGAGCTGGTGTCCGGATACCGCTCGCCGTACGGATCGACGCTAAGCTCGCGGAGCTTGGTCAGCTTCTTGAGCCGGTTCTGGTAGTGCTGTTGCTGGTCGGACTCGTCGGTCACGGTCTGTTTCCTGCCCGCGCGTCGTGTGATCAAGATCGGCATGGTAACCGCAACCGCGTCGGGACATCAACACGGGCGCTACCACCGCAGCGACTGATACCACAACCAGCAGAACGTATAGGCGATGTCGGCGGCGATCAGGAGCTTGGCCCACCACCGAATGGGCGAGCCGACGGCGAGCATCATCAGGACGAACAGGAGGGGATACAGGTCGAGCAGGTAGCGCGCGCCGACGCGTGTGGACTCGTGTCCGTAGTAAAAGAGCATGGGCAGGAGCGTCAGTCCGGCCGCCAGCCAGAACACCCCGCCCATTCGATTCCGACGGACCGCGGCGAGCAGGCACAGGAACGCCGGCGAGGTGAAAAACAGGCCCGTCCCGGTGTGACGGCTGATCAGGTAGGGCGGGTCGTCGACCCATTCGGGCGGGTCCAAAAAGAACGCGCGGACGTTGTCGGCCAGAAATGCGGTGCTAAAGACGCCCTTTTCCAGCCGGTCGGCGTAGACGGAGGCGACGTGCATGCGGGCCCGTCCGAAGTCGAGCGGGCTGCCGAACTGCGCGTCGTTCAGCCAGGCCATAAAGGCCACCATGAGCGCGGGCCCGACGGCGAAGCCGGCCGCGCGCCGCCACGCCTGTCGACGGGAAGGGGCGCGGCGGAGATCGCTCCACAGGAAGTAGAGCAGGGCCGGCAGCGCCCCCGCGCACGGTGCGCGGCTGGCGAACGCGAAGGCCCAGGCGATCCCGGCGCCGAGATGCCAACCGCGAGCGGACAGGCACAGCGCCGCCGTCAGCGCCGCCAGGCTGAACCAGTGGGCCAGGAACCACACGCCGCGGTATGGGATGTTGACCCAGATGATCGTGCCCAACGCGAAGAAGGCGGTCAGCCACTGGAGCGTGTCGGTGTTGAGGGACATTCCGGTCCGCTTGGCGATCAACCACAAGGCATGGTGCATGAAGGCGACCGATCCTGCCGCGAGCAGACAATGCAGCAGCAGGTCAGGGATTCGATCGCCCAGGATCGCCACGGGGACGAGCAGGAGGATCGTCGGTCCGGGGGAGAAACAGGAGTAGGGCCGACCGTCGACGGGCGACAGGTCGGGCAGCTTCAGGTCGGGGTTCAGCTCGAGCCGACCGTCCAACCAGGCCTGCGCCTGGGCGACGTAATGGTGCGGTTGGGTCGGCCTGAAGATCGCCCACCAGCGCAGCTGATCGCCGTAGACGGTCGCGGCGTAGACGCACAGGCTGATCGCGAACCAGCGGATCGGATGCGATTGCGCGTGGGTCGGGCCGCTTGCGTAGGGCAGGACCGTTGGCGCGCCGTCGTCGTCGTGCGGCGCGGTTGCGGATGGGGGGCGGGGCTTGTCCTCTGCGTGCTGGGGTGAGCTTGATCCCATGACCGAATCGCACCTGCCGGGGGCGCGGATGAGCCGCCGAGCCGGGCCGTCCCCGGCCCGGTCCCCGCCGCGTGCGGCGGGGCCAAGCGAAGCCTGCTGGGCGCGCGACCGTACACCCGCGCGGCACCGCCCGGGGATGGCCGCTGGGGCCTCCAGTCAGTATAATTCCTCGTTCGCCATCGGTGCGAGCCGAACATTCGGAGAAGGACATGAGCGAGTTCACCGAACACCCGACCGGGCGGACGGACACCGACGCCGTCCACTGCGGGGAGCGCCGCTGGCGGGGCACCGTGACGACGCCGATCGCCTACAGCAGCACGTTCGTGTTCAAGGACATGGCGGAGGTCCGGGCCTACGGCACGGGCAAGGCGGCGCACTATGAGTATGGCCGGTACGGCAACCCGACGCGCGAGGCCGGCGAGATCAAGCTCGCGGCGTTGGAGGAGGCGGAGCGATGCCTCCTGTTCGACTGCGGCATGAGCGCGGTCACGGGCACGATCCTGGCGCACTGCAGCCAGAACGATCACGTGGTCATCACGGACGACGCGTACAAGCAGACGTTGGTCTTCGTGGACAAGGTGCTGCCGCGGTTCGGGATCGAATCGACGGTCGTGCCGATGGGCGACTACCAAGCGATGGCCGACGCCGTCCGGTCGGAGACGGTGATGATCATCTCGGAGTCGCCCACGAATCCGTATCTGAACATCGTCGACGTCGATGAGGTGGTACGGATCGCCCGCGAGCGGGACGTGCTCACCGTGATCGACAGCACGTTTGCGACGAGCTACAACCAAAAGGCGCTGCGTCAGGGGGCCGACCTGTCCATCGGCAGCACGACCAAGTATCTGGGCGGGCACAACGACATGCTGGGCGGGTACGTCTGCGGCAGCGACAAGCTCCTCGAGCCGATCAACCAGTGGCGGCGGATGACGGGCGGCGTGATCGACCCGATGAGCAGTTACCTGCTGCTCCGCGGGCTCAAGACGTTCGGGCTGAGGATGGCGCGCCTCAACACGACCGCCCAGCAGGTGGCTGAATTCCTGGACAGCCACCCCAAGGTCCGCAAGACCTACTATCCGGGACTGCCCAGCCATCGCCACCACGAGCTGGCCAAGCGGATGATGCGCGGGTTCGGCGCGGTGGTCACGTTCGAGATCAACGGCGATCTGGACGACACGATGGCGTTCTTCGATGCGCTGACGCTGTGCCTGCTGGCCCCGAGCTTCGGCGGGCCCGAGACGCTGATCACCCACCCGGCGCTGATGAGCTACTATCGGGAGACCCGCGAGCAGCGGTACGCGCTGGGCATCATCGACGAGCTGGTCCGCCTGTCGGTCGGCCTGGAGGACCCGCAGGACATCATCGCCGACCTGGAGCGGGGACTGGCCCAGGTCAGGTGAGGCGCGTCCGCTGATCCATCTGAGAGGGTCGCGTGTCAGACCTTCCGTCCCAGCCCGCCGTCGACGTGTCCCGCCCGGCGGGCCTCGCAAACCATCGAATCCTCGAGGGGGGATGTTGCGTCGTCCTGGCGACTGTGGCGGCGGTGCTGGCGTTCTACCGGCTCGGCGCGACGATGCCCTGGGCCGACGAGATGCAGACCGTCGGCTACTGCCTGGGAACGTGGGCTGATGGGCTGTACCTGGCGACCCACAGCCAGAACATGCCCGTCGGTTACTGGCTGATCAGCAAGGTCCTCCTGAGCGTCACGGGGCCGGGCTTCCTGACGATGCGGGCGGCGTCGGGCGTGGCGTCCGTGCTGTTCGCCGTCTTGGTGTTTCGTCTGGTGTTGCGATGGCTGCCGCTGCCGGTGGCGGCGATGGCGACGCTGGTCGTCGTGACGCATCCCGCACTGGTGTGGCATGCCCGGGACGGTCGGGTTTATGCGATTCTGCTGCTCGCCGAGGCGGCCAGCGTGGCGTTGCTAACCGCCCGGCCGTTCCGCGGACGCGCGGCGCTGTGGGCGGCGACGGCCGTCGCGATGGTCTACCTGCACCATCACGCCGTCTTCGTGTTGGCCGTCGAGGTGTTGATCATCCTCGAGCAGCGGATGGCGCTGCGGCGCGTCTTGCCCTGGGTGGCCGTCCTGGTCGCGCCCGACGTTCTGTTCATCTACTGGGCCATGCATTCGCCCAACGTCGCCAGCCAGATGTTCGGGGACGGGCAGACGTTCGGGCCGAACGTGATGATGGCGATCGAACGGCTGGGCGCAGGCGTCTCGGAGATGGTCTGTCCCCCCGACGTGGGTATCCCGGGGTGGATACAACTGCCGATCCCGGCCGGGTGGCGGCAGGCGGTAGGCGGGGCGATCCTGATCGTGCCGACGCTGATCACGGCGGTTCGCGGCCGGGCGCTTCATAGCTGGTTGGGATTGGCGGTCGTGTGGCTGCTGGTGGTCCCGGCCGTCGTGCACGACGCCCTGGACGTCTTCTACGAACCGCGCTTCATCGTCGCCGTCATCCCGCTGGCGGCGGCCTGGGCGGTGGGCAGTCTGATGCTGCCGTTCTCTCGGGAGCCCCGAACGCAGGGCGGGCTGTTGTGGGGACATTTCCCTGCACTGGCGGCGTCCGCGGCGCTGACCGGGCTGTTCGTCTGGACGGATCTGGCGGTGATCCGACCGCACATCTCGCCCTATCGCCCGGCGCAAGCCGCCATCAACGCGGATCTGGCCGCAAGGGCGGGCAAGATCGTCATGCACCCGGGCTACCTGATCGGTTGCTGGCACCTGCCGCAGGGGTTCGAGACGGCCGGGGGCGTGGTGCTTTCGGAGACCGGCGCGATGGTGGGCGTGGAGAAGGACATGGCCGACGAGAACGCCGCGCGCTATTCGCCCGAGATGCCCTGGAGTCGGTTCCGTCGGGACGTGGTCGTCGGCGAGTCGTTCACGCTGATCCAGGGCGTTCCGCCCTTCTACCCGAGAAACCAGGTGGACTTTTGCACGCCGGACGAGCCGTGGGACACCGGCTACCGGCGCGAGCGTCTGTGGCCCGACCATCCGTTCGTCACGATCATCCGTTTCGAGCAGGTCCCGTGATCGGTGCGCTGCTCGAGGGGGTGCCCCATCCTTTTCGAGTGGCCGCGGGACGCGGGTCCTCGAAAAGGGTGGGGGACAGAATGAAGTGCGAACCGGGTCTCGCAGCGTTCCGTCCCCCACCCTTCCCTCCCCCTCGCGTTCCGCGAAGGAGAGTGAAGGATGGGGCACCCCTCAGACCGCCGCTCGAGGGGTTGCCCGACGAGGGGACTTCGCCACAATAGCCGTCTGAACGTCTTGGGTCAGTCGAATCGCGAGGAGATGAGATGATGAAGGAGCAGAGAAGGCCTCTGTTGCGCAGAGGTGGCGGCCTGATGGGGATTGCGGGGTTCTGCGTTGTGGTCGGGTGCGGCGCTGCGGCGCTGGCGGCCGAGGAGCTGAAGTACCCGCGGATCGACATGGCGGTCGGCTACAAAGTCGATCCGAGCTGGCCTCAGCGACCCGACAACGTGACGTGGGGGGCCATGACGGGCGTAACCGTGGACGCCCGCGACCAGGTGTACATCTACACGCGGGGCAATCCGCCGGTTCAGGTCTACGACGCCAGCGGGCGGTACGTCCGCGGGTGGGGACAGGACGTCCTGAAGTCCGCGCACTTCATCCACATCGACCCCAAGGGGAACGTCTGGGTGCCCGACCTCGAGACGCACACGGTGCGGAAGTTCACGCCTGAGGGCAAGCTGCTGCTGACGCTGGGCACGGAGGGGGAGTCCGGCTGTGACCAGACGCATTTCTACCTGCCCACGGACATCGCGGTGGCCCCGTCCGGCGACATCTTCGTCAGCGATGGATACGGCAACAACCGCGTCGTGCACTTCGACGCGAAGGGCAAGTTCGTCAAGGACTGGGGCAAGGCGGGGGGCAAGCCGGGCACCGGTCCGGGCGAGTTCAGCATTGCCCACGCGATCGAGATGGATGCGCAAGGCCGGCTGTACGTCTGCGACCGCAACAGTGCCCGCGTCCAAGTCTTCAACCAGGCCGGCAAGTTCCTAGGTGATTGGCGGAACATCATGGTGCCGTGGGGTATTCACATCACGCCCAAGAACGAGATCTGGATCTGCGGCTCGTCGCCGATGCGCTGGCCCGAGAAGGGCGGGTTCGGCGGGCCGCCCAAGGACCAGCTGTTCATGCGGTTCGACACGGACGGCAAGGTGCAGCAGCTCTGGACGGTGCCGCTGGGCGTCGAGGGCAAGGAAAAGCCCGGCGAGGTCAACATCGTCCATGGCATCGGCGTGGACAGCAAGGGGAACGTCTATCTCGGCGACGTAACGGGCAAGCGCGTGCAGAAGTTCATCCGGCTGCCCTGAACCGATCGGGCGGTTCGCGGATGACGACGCAAGCACCGGGAGGACCCGGTAGGAGGATCGACATGTGGCGGACGCTGAGCGTAGCAACGGTCTTGGCGGGTGTGGTGCTGGGTGGCGTGGGGTGCGAGACGCCGAACGCGCAGATGGCGACGTGTCCCGGAGGGCTACCGGTCCTGACCGACGCCGTCAGTCGTTCGATCAGCTGGGAGAACAAGAAGGGCGAGCCCGGCGCGGGCGGCAAGGCCCGCGACGGTCGAAAGGGATCGCCCTGCATCCGCAACATCGCCGCGGGCGATACGGTCACGCTGATGGATGTCGACGGGTGCGGCGTGATCCAGCACATCTGGATGACGGTCTCGTCACGAGCGCCCAAGACGTTGCGCAACTTGATCCTACGGATGTACTGGGACGGGGAGACGACGCCGTCGGTCGAGGTGCCGGTGGGGGATTTCTTCGGCCTGGCGCACGGGCACGCGGTCGAGCTGAACTCGGCCTGGACGACGATGCCGCGCGCCCGCGGGTTCAATTGCTTCTTTGCGATGCCCTTCAGCACGCACGCGAAGGTCACGATCGAGAACGACACGGGTGAGAAGCTGGGCGCCATCTTCTTCCAGATCGACTACGAGTTGCGGAAGGGGCTGCCGGGCAGCGTCGGCCGTTTCCACGCACAGTTCCGCAGGCAGAACCCCACCACGAAGCTGACAGACTACGTGATCGTCGACAACGTCAGCGGGCCGGGGATGTACGTCGGCACGGTCATTGGCATCCGACCGCTGGAGGGCAACTGGTGGGGCGAGGGCGAGATCAAGTTCTACATGGACGGCGACACCGACTATCCGACGATCTGCGGCACGGGCACGGAGGACTATCTGTGCACCGGGTACGGGATGGGCCTGTACCAGACACAGTACCACGGATGCCCGCTCTACCACTATCACAAATCAAAGGAGTACCCGGACGGGTTGGTGGGCATGTACCGCTGGCACGTCAAGGACCCGGTCCGCTATCGCAAGAGCCTGAAGGTGACGATCCAGCAGATCGGCTGGAAGAAGGGCTTGTGTGAGCGGGCGGACGACTGGTGCAGCGTGGCCTACTGGTACCAGGCCGAGCCGCACAACCCGTTCCCCAAACTGCCCGACCGCGAGGCCAGATCCGCCAACGTCACCGCGGTGCCGAAGGAGAAGTAGGAGAGGGGCGTCTGCACCCATCGACCGCGCGTCTTCATCCTTGTGCCTTGCTGCAGACGAAGCAGAGCGTCGGGTGTTCGCCATCATCGGGACGCTCTTCGTAGCCGGCGAAGACGTTGGCCGAGAAGCCCACCTCGCCGAACAGGGCGAGGTAGTCGTCTGTTAGCAGGACGGGGGATTCGAAAGGGCAAGGATGGGTGGTCTCGCGGCCGTCCATGTGGACGGTCTTGTAGACCATGACGCCGCGGATCCACTTGCCATCCTCGGAAAGCTCGATCTCGATACGACGGCTCACCTGTTCGCTGGTAGCGGGGTTCTGGATCGGTTCGGACCCGGGAAACGCCTTCCTGCCGTCCACGAACGACGCGGGATCGAATCGCCGTTCGGTCATCAGGAACGTTCCGTCGGGCCGGAGGTGGTCGTAGACGCATCTCAGACAGGACAGGTGCTGCGATCGGGTCTTGAGTTCGCGGAACGAGTTGTCGGCGATGTAGGCCAGCCCGAAGCGCCGAACCAGCCGGAAACGGCTCATGTCCTGGCGGAGCAGCTGAATCCGCTGTCGGACGGCGGTGGGCAGCTCGGCGATCCGCTGCCGGGCGAGGTCGAGCATGGTCTGCGACAGGTCCACGCCGACCACCTCGAAGCCGGCTGAGGCGATGGGGCCCAACAGCCGCCCCGTTCCACAGGCCAGGTCGAGCACGGGCCCTCCCGTTCGCCGGGCGAACCGTTCGTACCAGGTCCGCTCGCGGTCGTCGGTCGGGACGTGGTGTTCGTAGTCCCAGCCGAAACGGTCGTATCGCTCCAAGTCGTAGTCCATCGAAGGACCTCCGTCAGGAATGGGCTCGGCTTACCTGAGCATGGCGGGTGGACGACCTGCGCCGGAGCCGGTATACAACCTAATGGTGTGTGATTGGCCAGCCGAGGGAAATCGTAAGGTGCGGACATGATGCATAGCAAGGCGAGGACGCGGGCGATGTTGCCCGGTGTGGTGTTGGGCGTTCTGGGGCTCTGGGTCGGCGTGGCGTGCGGGCAGGAGATCCCGCCGGCGCCGGCGGGGACGTTCTCGGTCGTGGCGTTGCCGGACACGCAGGCGTACTCGGCTCGGACGCCGGCGGTCTTCTACGCGGAAACGCAGTGGATCGTGGACAACCTCGAGGCGCAGCGGATCGTGTTCGTCTCGCACGTGGGGGACATCGTCGATCGGAACGTGCCCAGGCAGTGGGCGGCGGCCGTCCGCGCGATGGCCAAGCTCGACGGGCGGGTGCCCTACGGGCTGTCGGTCGGCAACCACGACATGAAGACGACGACCGGCGATGCGTCGCTCTTCTCGGCCATGTTCCCGGCCGACCACTTCAAGGATTGCAGGTGGTACGGCGGGCAGATCAAGGACAACGCCAACAGCTATCAGGTCTTCGAGGCCGAGGGATTGAGGTTCGTCGTCCTGCATCTGGAGTGCAACGCCCCCGACGACGTGCTTGCATGGGCCGATGGCGTGCTGAAGGCCCAGGCGGCTCGCCGCGCGATCATCACGACGCACATGTTCCTCGGCCCGCTGGAGCGCCCGAAGACGTCGCGGGGCTGGTATGACGATCCGAAGGGCGTGATGCGCTGGCACAAGTGTCACGGGAAGGCCGGCAATCCACCCGCGCAACTCTGGGCGAAGTGCTTCAGCAAGCACGCGAACGTCTTTTTGATCCTGAGCGGCGACCAGAGCCGCTCGCAGGCGATGTATATGAAGTTGAAGGGCGAGCACGGCAACGTCGTGCATGCCTGCATGTCGGACTACCGCGAGGGATACTTCCGCGTCTACCGGTTCATGCCGAAGGCCAACCAGATCCGCGTCATGACGTACAGCGTCACGAAACGAGCGTTGTGCAAGGGCACGAAAGTCGTCAAGGACGCATCGAAACACCAGTTCACGCTCGACTATGACATGACGACGCCTGTCGCCACGCCCGCGGCTGGCACTGGGAGATAGCAGGGCGCGCGTGGCCACGAGCTAGGGGTGGGGCCACCGTGCCCGTCATGTCTTGTGGGCTTATCGGACCGCCCTGTCCGGCCAAGCGGGGATCGGTCAGCCGGTTGCCCATGTAGCGGGAGCCAAGAAAGCTGGACTGTACCGTCAACGCGCCCGTGTCGACATTCTGGGGGTGCTGCGGCACGACGGCTCCTCCCGATGGGCATCAAGTGCCTAGCCGCCCATACCGATATGGATGACGTAGGTGCCGCGACCTTGCTAGGAGGACCGGTTTGTGCCATTAGTCATCCGGTGTGACGAGCTTCAGCCCGGGATGGACCTGTTTGAGGACATCCTCTGGCGCGACCGTGTCATGCTGCCTGCTGGCAAGGTGCTGACCGACACGGACATCGCGGCTCTCCATCGGCGGTTCCCCGATCTGACCATTCGGGTGAAGGACCCGGTTCTCGACGAGATCATCGAGTTCGAGAACGACACGCATGATCGGGAGGTGGCCGAGACGGTCAAGCAGAAGATCGCCGGGGCGGTGTCGACGGTCAGCGAGCAGATCTCCAGCCGAGCGTCCATGGCGAGGGTGGACTTCCGCGCAGTTCGTGCGGCCGTCAAGCAGGTCATGCACTACTTGTCGGGCAACCCGGTCTCAGCGGCCCTACTGGCCCGCACGGTGGGGGGCGAGGGGTACCTGGCGGAACACACGGGCAGCACGTTCTACCTGAGCCTGGTGCTCGGCGCCGCCGCGCGTCCCTACATCGCCGGCGAGCGCCAACGGCAGAGCAAGGCCCGCGACCTGCAGACCAGCGTGGCCATGGACCTGGCGCCGCTGGGTGTGGGGGCGGCGTTCATGGACCTGGGGATGATCAGCCTGGAACACCTGTACCAGGCGAAGCGGCAACCGACCGCAGAAGAGTGGCAGCGGATCTGGAACCACCCCGTCGACGGGTCCGACATGCTTCCCGACGACATCTCCCCCGTGGCCAAGACCGTCGTGAGGTATCATCACGAGAACATGGATGGAACCGGCTACCCAAGTGGCCTGACGGGGGACAAGATTCACGTCCTGGCCCGGGTCATCCGGATTGCCGACGCCTACGCGTCCGCTACGGCCGACCGCGTCTACAGAGAGGCCAGATCGTCCGTCCGAGCGCTCTGGGAGATGTCGGTGGGTCCCTACCGGCGGTTCTACGATCCGGAGCTGATGAAGGTGTTTACCCGGTTGATCCAGCCGTTTCCGATCGGCGCCAGGCTGGTGCTCGAGGACGGTCGGACGGCCGTGGTCGTTCGGTACAACCACGCCAGTCCCTTCGAGCCCATCGCGACGATCGCCTTCGACATCCACGGCGAGCTCATCCCGGAATCGGAGCTGGGGGACGCGGCGCCGCTGGAGGGGGAAAAGGGCTTTCGCATCAAGTCCTATGATGGCGAAGACCTCTCGTATCTATACGACGACGCTGCAAACGTCACTCCCGAAGCGCCGGCGAGGGGAACCACCACGATCTTCGAGGCCGCATACCCGTAGGCGTCTCTGGCCAACCGACCGATCAACCCAATGCCCAACGCCTCGTGTCTCTAGCTCGAGCCGTCGCTGTGGAGGCCTCATTGCTGGGGAACCCGGTCACGGTATTTCTCCGGGATGTTCCACGCCCTGGGGTTCTGGGTGGCCTGCTCGTCGGTGACGAAGCCGAAGTAGCGACCGCGCCAGTAGGCGTCCAGATAAGCGGCCCCGCCCAGATCGCGTCGCGTGTTCTTGGCGAACTGCAGACGCAGGTTGGCGTACCGCCAGCGGGTCTCGCCTCGTTTCAGGCTGTACAGGCCGGCCGGCGTGCCGGCGTAGATCCGGTCGCCCGAGCGCGGCACGAACAGGGCGTCGACCTTGGGGATGTCCAGACCGTCCGTGATCTTGCGCCACGATCGGCGATCGGGCTGCTTGCGGTAGACGCCCTTGCCGCCGGCGGCGTAGATCGTCTGCGGGTCCCTCGGATCGTGGGCGATCCTCTCGAGGAAGTGGGGCACCAGATCGCCGAGCGCCTTGAGAATCGTGGCGGGCGCGCCCTTCTCCCTCAATCGCTTCATCACGGACTTGCGACTGTAGGTCCACGTCAGCCCGCCGTCGGTGCTCTTGGACAAGATCGAGCCGACGATGTTGCCGCGAAAGATATCTACGTCGATGTTGCGGAAATCCAGCCGAAACCCGCAGGTGACGTGCTTCGGCTCCCCCGGCTCGATCAGCAGCCACGGGTAGACGTTGAGATAGCCCCGATAGCCGAGTTGGGTGGGCGGGCTCCACGCACCGGAGCCGTCCAGGGGCATGCTGCGGAGCTCGTCGTCGAAGAAGCCGTAGACCATGCAGGGCTTGCCCTGCCCCAGGTTCAGCCGGACGCGCCCGGCGGGCGGGACGAGGGGCGTCAGGCACGTCCAGCGCTCGCCGGTCCATTTCTCGCCGAAGTCCAGGCTGTGGTACACGCCCTTGGTCGTCACCGCGTACAGCCGGTTCGGGTTGGTTTCATCGATCTGCAAATCCGTCAGCTCGCCGCAGCCGGCCGGCAGGGGCAGCCTCGCCCAGTTCGATCCGCCGGTGATGCTCCGGAACGCAGCGGATCGCGTAGCGGCAAAGACGATCCGCCGCTTGTGCCCGCAGACGATCTTGAACAGCCCGCCCGCCGGGCTCTTGCCGATCCATCGCCACGTCTGCGCCCCGTCCCCGGACAGGTAGATGTCCTCGCTCTGGTCGGCTGCATAGATCACCTTCGGGTCGTCCCGGGCCACGTCGAGGGCGATGACGATCCGGCTGAGCCAACCGTCGAGCTGATAGAGGTGGCCCTTCCACATGTACTCGTTGTCCCAGGCGGCTTCGAAGACGGGCATGGGCTCGACCGAGAACCGGCCCTTCTTGGCGATGTCGTCCCGCAGGCTGTTCATTCGCGGCTGGAAGAACATGTGTGTGGGGTGGCTCTGGAGCGTCCACAACGCGTCGCCCAACGCCTTGGCCCGGTCGGCGGCGTCGGGCGTCAGCGATACGTAGATGTAGTTGAACAGCGGGCACTTGCTGCCCTTGTGCGACGCCCACAGCGCGTCGAGCACGGCCCGGTAGAACCGCAGCAGCTTGGGGTCCTTCTCTATGTTCAGCAGGTTGTCCAGGTGGCCGAAGACGTGCTCGGCGTCGTCGGTGTCGAGGCGGCTGAACCGCCGGAACTTGGTCCGGTTGCGGAACCCGAACTGCGTGACGATCTTGTCGTACTGCTTGGCGAACTTGTCCTTGCCCGTAGCGTGGTGGGCGACCTTCAGGCCGGCGGCGGCCATGATGACGGGCATCGTCGGGGTCTTGCCGTCGTTGAACAGCAGCATGGTGTACCCGTGCCGGCCGGGGCCCTTGTCCTTGACGGGGATCCTCAGGTCGTTGTCGGCCCAGATGCTGACCAGATCGTCGATCGCTTGGCGACATTGCTTCTTGTGCTCGCCCTCGGCCGCCATGCGGTAGTAGACCCCCAAACCGTGGATCGCGTCGCTGTAGTTGTGGTGGCTGGGCGCGCCCCGCCAGCGGAGGT
>CAYMLO010000047.1:0-57905 GCA_964390905.1 uncultured Planctomycetales bacterium
TGTTCGTCTGGGACAACCGGACGAGCGCCTCGGCGTATTCGACCCGCCGGCCGGTTGCGGCCACGGCCAGGTCGTCGCAGCACAGCTCGCGCTCGGCCCGCATCCGATTCGATGCCCACCGAACGGCCGGATGGTAGAACAACAGGATCTCCACGACGCGCTGGAACAGGTTGATCCACAGGTCGTGTCTTCGGATGTGGGCCAGCTCATGGGCGATCATGGCCTCGAGCACGTCGGGCGGGCATTGCGTCAACAGCGATACCGGCAGCAAGACGACAGGCCTGATCAGGCCGAAGGCCACCGGTTCGGCAATGGCCCGCGTCCCCAGCACGCCGACGCGGGCGGACAGGCGCAACACACACCGAAGACGTTCCACGGCGGATCCGATGGCTGAGGGAAGCGGCTCAGTCTGGCGTCTCCTCAGTCGTCGCAGCCCCACCCAGCCGACAAACAGCCGAAGACTCAACGCCGAAACGCCCAGCAGCCAGACCAGGGCACCAACGGACAAGGCGACGATGAGCCACCGCTGCCGGACGTCGGCGGACGGCGGAGCGCCTCGCCCGATGGAACCGCCCGAGCCGATCACAACGCCCGTCTCCGGCCGTTCGACAGGACCCGCTGCCCGGCCGGCCGGGCGCACGGAATCCGATGGCCCGCTGGCAATCGAATGCTCATCCGGCGCCGCCGGTGCGTCCGGCTGAGCCGGACTGCGAACCGAATCCTCCGGCTCGGTCGGGAACCGTTCAAACGCATCCGGACCCTCATCGAGGGATGGGGACGGAACGGAGCCACCCTCGGTCGCCAGCAGCATGGACAGCGGATGGGCGCGGACGACCTGAAGCGTGGCCACAGGACAGGCGGCCATCAGCACCATCGCCACGCCACACGCGACGTATCGCGCGTTGGCCGGTCGATGGCGCATCAACCACAACGTCCCCCACAGCGCCATCGCGACCAGGGCGCCCTGCCACAGGAAGTGCGCGAGCGTCACCCCCACCTGGGCCCAGAGCGGATGCACGGGCACAAGGCCGTCCATCATGACGGGGTCTCCTTGCGCGAGCGATACGCCTCGATGATGCGGCGGATCTCGTCCAGCTCTTCTGCGGACGGATCGGTCTGCTCCAGGGCGTGTGCGACGAGCTGTTCGGTCGAGCCGCCGAACGCCCGCTCCACCAAGTCCGTCACCATCCCCCGGAGCGTCGACTGCTCGCGGACGCGGGGCGCGTACACGAACGCCCGCCCCCGCGGCGTGCGCCGCAGGAGGCCTTTGTCCACCATGACGTTCAGCAGGCTCATCACGGACGTGTACGCCCGCTGCCGCGTCGGGTTCAGTGCGTTCATCACCTCGCGGACGGTGCAGGGCCCACGCCGCCAGAGGACCTGCAGGACCTCCAGCTCACCCGGCGTGGGGTGCTCGGATCGGGGTCGTGGCATGGCTCGGTTTCCTCATCGCCCAGGTCAGTTGTGCAGGCTCGAGATCGTCGTACCTACAGTCTACTGCAAAAACCGTAGTTTGTCAACGGGTTAATCCGTAGATTTTGGTCGGGGGCCGCTCGCCGATGCACCCAGTAGCTCGGCCGGCGGGCCGTCCAGGGCGCGCCGGACATCCTTGTCGCTGAGGCGATAGATCAGGATCGTGTGGCCGACCGCGTCGTCGGGCGTTCGCTGTCGCAGCGCCGCGCACAGCCGGCCGAACTGCAGCATCTGAAACGTTCTGAGGTTGGCCTCGGTCATCCCCACGGACGCGGGGGCCATCCCCGGGTTGGCACGAAGTCGTCGGGCGGCCAGCGCCAACATCCGACGGAGGCCCTGGTAGTCGGCCTCGAGCGGACGGGTCCATCGGCATTCCGGCAGCAGCCGGACCTGTTGGAGCATCGTGGCGCTGATGCAGTAGACGCCGCCCGTCAGCCGTGACGTCCACAGTGGCTCGGTGGACCAGAGCCCGTAGCTGGGCAGCGCCCTGGCCCGGATCCCGTAGTGCTTCGGCAGACCCATCCCGAAATAAGAAAGGTAGACGGGTGGGGCAGCGGCATCGCTGCCGGGCTTGCCTTCCGAGGCGAGATAGCAGTCAAGCCAACGCTTCAGACCGGGCAGGTCCTGGCCCCAGTCCAGAGAGCTGTCCACCAAGTGTTTGTACGCGAGCCCCGGCCCGCCGGCCAGCACGTTGAAGTACGTCAGATAGTGCGGCCAGGTCATCAACGATGACGCAACGACCAGGACCGCCATTGCGGGCACGACGATGCGGATGGGCCGGCGGGGCGAACGGAGCCAGATCGACGCGCGGCCCGCAAGCACGAACAGGACCGGGTAGACGGGCAGGATGTGCCGGTGGCCGATGTTGATCTGCGAACCCATCGCGAAGCACCAGTAGACCACCAGGAGCGTCCACAAAGGGACGGTCCGGTACAGGCCGTCGAAGACGGACTGCCATCTCGGGCCTGTGCGGTCCTCGGTCCGTCTCGGACCCGTCCATCTGTTCAAAGGAACCGCCGCCATCAGCAGGACGCCCAGCAGCGGCAGCGGCGTCTTGACGAGGAAACAGTAAGGAAAGAAGTACCACCAGCCGTGGAGGCGGGTGCGGCCGTTGAGGAATGCGGGGCGCGCCTGGGTGTGCTTCAGCGTGGAGGCCAGCCCGAACAGATAGGCCTCGGGGAGCAGCGCTCGGTCGCGGGCCCAAGAGATGGCGTCCCCAGTGCGGTCGAGCCCGTCGAGCATGTAGTCCCAGGCGGACGTTCCCGCGGGGAGATCGGCAGAGACGTAGAAGCGATCCCGACCCGGCTGGGCGTCGCGCATCGCGGCAAACCGGAACCCATAGGCGGCCCAGATCAAGAAGAGGACGATGAGCCCATGGACCAGGCCGGCCAGGAGCCACATCCCCAGCTGTCCCGGGCGTGAGCGGACCTCGATCCCTAGAGGCCACGCCACGGTCGTCGGGCGATTGACGATGAGGCGGATTGCCACGAGCACGCCCGCGATCGGCAGGATGAGCACGGCGGACATCTTGGACAAGAGCAAGCCCGCCGTCGCCAAGGCGCCCAGGACGATGGTGATCAGGCTCACACGGTGCAGCATCCGCCAGAACGCGCCGACAGCGAGCAGGAAGAACAGCGCCGCCGACAGGTCGGTGGTGATTAACCGGCCGTGCGCGAGCATCGTCGGGCCAAAGACGTACAGGGCCAGACTGATGATCCCACCTGCCTCGCCAAACAGCCGTCGTGACCACAGCCACACCACCGCGCCCAGCGCGACGCTCATCAGGGCGATCATCGCCCGGCCGCGGGTCAGCATGACCTGAGGATCGTTGCCGCATTCGTAGAAGAACTGCCGTCCCAGATTCCACTGATCGGAGCACCACCAATCAGGCTGATCGCGCCGGGGGAATTGAGCTCCCGAGACCGTCACGGGCGCGGCCGCCCAGAGATGCGCGAGCGGCGGGTGCTCCGGCACGAGCCGATAGTCTCCGGTCCGCCAGACCGAGACGCCGGCGGTCAGGTGCGCAACCTCGTCGAACGTGGTCGATTTCTCCCGAACGCTGGAGACGGCCATCAGCCAATGGGCCAGCAGGAGCACGACGATGGCCAGACTCGTGGCGATCGACCACGCGGTCCGCGTCTGGAACGGGGGGCTGGGGTCTGGTGTCGTCACATCAGGTTCCCTGGGCATCCGCCCGGGCCTGTGGGGCAGATGAGCGCATGAGTATAATGGCTCTGACGCTCGGCTTCGGCCCGCGTTGTCCAGGTTTCAGCAATGCGTGTTGCGCGGCGTGCCCGGGCCGACACAGAAACTGAATCGAAACCGGCCTTTCTAGAAGGGAATCCCGTGTCAAAGGTGGGTGCTGCCGGTGCCGCGCTCGGGCTTGGCCTGCTGCTCGCACTGTCGAGCTGTCGCCAGGGCAACCGGCCGACTCCTCCTGCCGCGGACGTGACCCGCCCCTCGCAGAAGCCCAACATCATTCTGCTGACGGTCGACACGCTGCGGGCAGACCACATGGCCTTGTACGGCTATGCGCGGGACACCATGCCGGCGATCGGCCGGTTCGCCCGGACGGCGGTCGTGTTCGACAACGCGGTGGTCCCTCGCGGCTCGACGCGCCCGAGCTACGCGTCCATGTTGACGGGTCTGTACCCATTCCACCACGGCGTGCGCTCGAACGCAACGGTGCTGCACAACGACCTGACCACGTTGTCCGAGACGCTCAAGTCGGCGGGCTACCATACGGCCGGGTTCGTCAGCAACTTCGTCCTGCTCGGGGAGATGAGCGGCTTCGGCCAGGGGTTCGACGTCTATGACGATCGTATGGAGGAGCGCGAGTCCGGGCGCCCCAACTACGAACGAACCGCCCGTAACACGCTCGAGGCCATTCTGGCGTGGCTGAACGCCGACCCACCGCAGCCATTCTTCTTGTTCACCAACTTCATCGACCCGCATGGCCCCTACCAACCCCCAGGGCGGTTCGGCAAGCTGTACCGCAGCGGCAAGATGCGCCGGCTCGATCCGAACGACATCCCGGCCTATCAGCTCGTCGAAGGGCAGCTCAACTACTTCGACTATGTCGATCGTTATGACGGGGAGATCCGCTACACGGACGAGGTCATGGGCATCCTGATCGACGAGCTGAAGCGCAAAGGGCTGTGGGACGACGCGCTCGTGGTCTTCACGGCCGATCACGGCGAGTCCATGGGCGAACATGGCATCTACTTCGAGCATCACCTGCAGGTGTACGAGGAGACGATGCACGTGCCGCTGGCGATCCGCCTGCCGGACGCGTTGGGGTCTCCGCACGGCCCGACGACGACGCAGGGCGACGGCGGTCCCAGACGGGTCCGCAGCCTGTGCTCGCCGATGGACCTGCCCCCCACGATCCTAGCCGCCATCGACCTGTCCACTGAGGCCGAGCTCGACGGACGCAGCCTGCTGACACTGATGCAAGGAGGCCAAGACGAGGACCGGGCACTGTGGCTCGAGTTTCCCGACGTCGCCACGCCGCAGGAATCCCTGCCCGACATCTACGCCATCCGCACCGCGACGCACAAGCTGATGCGGATCCTGGCCCCGAACACGACGAAGGTCCTGCAGCAGGCCGTCTTCGATCTAGCCGCCGACCGGCTCGAGCAACGCGTGATTCCCTTCAATGCCCAGGACCCGCTGCACCGGCAGCTCGCGAAACAATTCGACAGCATGCTAACCCGGGTCCATCGTTACGACGTTCCGTTTGCGTTGACCGTGTATGAGATGCCGATGTCTCAGCGCCCGGGCTTCATCGACGCAAGGCGGGAGAAGGGCAAGACGATCGTCAAGCCACTGACCACCGATCAGATCGAACGACTGCGGGGTCTGGGATACGTCCAATAGCGGTTGACGCCCATCGACCGGTGGTCACAATGCTGAAGATCGCGGTCGCGCGATCCCGAGATCGGGCGCTCTGCCACAGTCCTAAAAGGTACATCAGAAACGACCATCCCGGGGGTGGGAGGCAACGACCATGGCCAGATCCGCCGTCACGCTCGCCGTGGCGTGGTTGACCGTCGCGTTTTCGGCGCCGCGCGGGTGCGCGCAGGGTATGAAGGAGCTCGAGGTCGACCATGCGCTGACGTTTGATTATCCGACGCCGCACACCGACTGGGCCCAGCCGTACGCGCTGGGCAAGATCCGCGTGCTGTTCTTCACGGACGGGCGCGGCACGAACCCGCGCGAGTGTGTCGAGCTGATGCAGCGGTTCGACATCGAAGGCCAGGCCGTCTTCTACGCCCGCATCGTCGACAGTGCCAAGAGTCACTGGCACGGCGGCAAGACCGGCGAGCAGCGGATGGGCAAGCTGCTGGCACAGAAGTGGGACTGCTATGTCTTCTCGCGCATGAGCATGGGCAAGATGTCGTCGGAGCAGAAGTACAAGGTGCTCAAGCCGGTCACGGAGGGCGCGGGCATCGTCTTCGTGGGGGCGAACCAGAAGGACGTGCTCAAGGCCAAGAACCTCATCAAGCCGCCGCCTTTCCTGACCGTCGAAGGCGTTGGGGACACCTACACCGTGGGCAAGGGCCGGGGGATCCGCCTGCCCGCCCGTCCGAAGATCGGCTACTACGAGGGCTGGGAGCTCGACTACGACTGCTGGCAGGAGCGTTTCGGGCGGGCTGTCCTGTGGGCCGCGGGCAAGGTCCCGAACCTGAAGCTCGTCCTCCTGGTCCCGAAGCCGACGTTTCGTCGGGGCGAGCCGGGCGCTGCACTCAAACTGATCGCCACGGTCGCATCGACGGGCACGAACCCCATGGTGCACGTACGGTTTCGCAGACGGGCGAGCGATCCCGTTCTCCTGCCGCCTGAGCCATTGCGGCCCGGGCGGGAAGTCGAGCTGCCCCTGCCGAAGCTGCCGGCTGGGGACTACCACGCGGACGTGCGGGTCATCGCCTCCGCCGGCGTGGAGAGCTGGTCGACCCGGTCGTTCAAGATCGTCTCGGGGCGGGCGGTGACGGCGGTCGGCCTTGATCGGGACTGGGGCGAGATCGGCGACCGGATCGCCGGGACCGTCGCGCTCAAGGGACCGCCCGTCGAGAACGAAACCGTCCGTGTCCGGCTGCTCGACCGACGCCGCCGCGAACTGGTCCGAAAGGACCTCAAGGCCCCGACGGGCGCGCCGCGGTTCGACTTCGAGATCCGCCCCTGGTTTCCGATGCTGGTCACCGTCGAGGCCCTCGTCCTCGAGGGGAAGGACGAGGTCGCGCGGGCGTACCGCTACTTCCGCGTGACGAAACGCCACCACGGACGATTCAACTTCCTGATCTGGGACACGCCGGACGGCACGCTGGCCCCGTACGCCGAGGCGAGTCTGGCCAAGCACGGCATGACGCTCCAGCTCAGAGGCGGCAACCCGCCGTTGTACGTGGCCGCCTACGAAACCGCCTGGGTGCCCTACACGACGCGGATCATGACGCGCAAGACGAAGGACGGGATCATGAAGCCGTTCTGCTGGAACGACCAGCAGGCCGTCGCCGCCCACGTGGCCGCCAAGGCCAAGAGCTACCTGCCCGCCCGGCAACACGGTGTGTTCGTCTGGTCGCTCGGCGACGAGGTTGCGACGCGCGGCTGTTGCCTGTCGCCGCACTGTGCGCGGGCCTACCGCAAGTACCTCGAAGAGATCTACGGCAGCCTGGACGCGCTCAACCGGTCGTGGTCCACGACGTTCGCCTCGTGGGATCAGGTCGGCCTGTCCAAGGAGGGCGACAACGAAGAGGCCAACTCGCTAAGACAGAAGAACACCCCCCGCTGGTACGACCGCCAGGCCTTCAAGTCCTACAACTTCGTGCAGTTCTGCCAGAAGTACGCCCGGGCCTACGAGGCCATCGACCCCAAGGCCAGGACGGGGTTCGAGGGCGCGGGGCGGTTCCAGCAGGGCGACGACATTGACCTGATCGTCCGGTCGAACAAGTTCTGGTCGCCGTACCCGGGCACGGCCGACGAGGTCATCCGCTCGATCGCGCCGCGTGCGTTCCCGCGGGCCAACTGGATGGGATACACGAAGGACGCCGACTCGCTGCTCCGCAAGTACTGGCGGATGGTGACGCGCGGCACGGACGCGGTGTGGTGGTGGCGGTGGGATTGTATCGGGCGGTTCCACGGGTGGCTCGCGCCGGACTTCCGTCCGTTCCCGGCGGTCAAGGACATCCTCCAGGACACGCAGATCGTCCGCGACGGGCTGGGTGATCTGTTGATCCGATCGGTGATGCTCGACGACGGGATCGCGTCGCTGTATTCGCACCCGTCGGTCTTCGCGCACAAGCTCGCCGAGGGGGCCAGCTATGGCGGCTATGAGCCCGCCCACGTGGGGATGCACGAGCACATGGTCCGCGCGTTGGGCCTGCAGTTCCGCTACGTGACGGACCGGATGCTGCGTCTGGGCGAATTCGACGCGAGCAAGTTCAAGGTACTCCTGCTGGCCCGAGCCGAGGCGATCGGCGACAAGGAGGCGGCCGTCATCCGCGCGTTCGTTCAGAACGGCGGGACGGTCATCGCCGACGTCCGTCCCGGGGTCTACGACGCCCGCTGCAAACTGCGGGACAAGGGCGTCCTGGACGACCTGTTCGGGGTGAAGCGGGCCGGCCGAGCGAGCGCCAAGGTCGCGACGGCGGAGATTCAGCACGCCGGCGGGGGATCACACATCAAGAAGGCCCGAGTCGATCCGACGGTTGCGCTGGCGGGCGGCAAGGCGATGGGCCAGGCAGCGGGGACGCCAGTCGTCATCGTGAACCAGGTCGGCAAGGGCCGGGCGATCCTGTTGAACTTCTCGGGCGACAACGCGTTTGGGCTTCACGCGCCCGAAACGCCGGAGGCGACCGGAGCGTTCGTCCAGACGCTGTTCGCCCAGGCGGGCGTCCGACCCGCCATCGGGCTCGCCGATGAATCGGGCAAGCGGCTGCGACATTGCGAGCTGATCCGCTGGCGAAACGACGGGATCGAGATCGCAGCGCTGTTCCGCCAGGGGGGCAAGAAGCAGCCGATCACGATGACGCTTCCGGCGTCGAAGCACGTCTACGACCTGCGCAACCGCAAGGCGCTCGGCGAGAAGAAGGCCGTCGGGATGACGCTGATCCCGGACCGGGCAACGTTCTTCGTTCTGTGCGATCGGCCGGCGCCTGCCCCCGTGGTCAAGCTGGACGAACCGACGGCCGAACGGGGTCGTGTCGTGACCGGGTCCGTGTCCGTCCCGGGCGCCGAGGGGCTGCACGCGTTTCGCATTCGCGTCAACGTGGGCAACCGTGCGCTCGAGTGGCACAACCAGAATGTCATCGCGGGCGCCAAGCCGGTCTCGTTCGTGATTCCCCTTGCCTACAACGACCCGGCCGGCGCGTACGACGTCAGCGCGATCGACCTTCTTACCAACCGACCGACGACGGCCCGGTTGACGGTGCGATAGACCGACCCGCACGGCGGATCCGACGTCATGGGAGGCAAACATGCGACGCAGCACGCTGGCAATGATCGTCACCTGCGCGGTGGGGACTTCCCTGTGCCCCGCCGCCGACAATTACGACGTCAAGGTCTACCCGTGCCCGCTCGCCGACAAGCCGATCGTCGTCGACGGCGCGCTGGACGAGACATGCTGGAACCAGGCGCCGCTCGTGGGCGGATTCACCCGCTACAACAAGCCCGAGTTGGTGGCCGTCCAGACGTTCCTGCGAATCCTGCACGACGCGAGGTGCCTCTACTTCGGCATCGTCTGCGACGAACCGTTGATGAAGGACCTGACCCCCGTGCCGCAAGCCCGCGACGCCCGCGGCGTTTTCCACGGCGAGACGATCGAGCTGTTCATCGATCCGAAGCACGACCACGCGCAGTACTACCAGATCGCCGTCAACGCCGCGGGAAGCGTCTACGATTCCCACCGGACCGACGCGTCGTGGTCGGGGGACGTCGTCGCCAAGACCCAGCTCGGTAAGGATCGGTGGACGTTGGAGGTGGCGATCCCGTGGGCGGATCTGGGCGTCAAGCCCGCGCCCGGGAAGGTCGTCGGGTTCAACGTCTGCCGCGATCGCTACCTGGGAAACGCGCGGGCCTGGTCAAACTGGTCGCAGACCGACGGGAATTTCCACGATCCGATCCGGTTCGCGCATCTGGTCCTGTCGCCCACGGCGGAGCAACTCGGCCGGCTCGGCGCCGAGTTCCGCAAGGGCGGCCGGCGCGGGGCGATCGTGGTCTTCAGCGCCGAGGGCTTCGCGCAGACGACGTATCGCGCCCTGGCCAAGCGGTCCATCGCCGGCGTGGAGGCCCTACTGACCGAGCTCGACAAGGCCCGCCAGCAGGAGGCCGACCCCAAGACCCGGGCCGAGCTCGACAAGCGAACCAAGGCCTGCCGCAGCGAGATCGCCCCGTTCAAGGAGCAGATCGCAGGCCAGGCCCGAGTGGACGCCGCGACCTGGACGCGAATGGAACACCGCATCGCCCAGCTCACCGGCAAGCTCCAACAGGTCATCTGGGATGCCCGGCTGTCGGCGCTGTTGTCCGGGATCTAGTCGCATACGACCGACAAGGCGAATCACGGCGCGCTGGGGGATGATCCGAACGAGACAGACCTGGCTAGGGAGGTACGTCCCATGACGACTGACGAAACTCTTCGGGCCGTGAATGATCGCATGGAGCAGCTCGAGCATCAGAACTTCCTGCTGCACCGCGCGGTGAAGCGCCAGAAGATCGGAATGGTGGCGGCGTTGGCGGCGCTTGGTCTGTCCATCCTCGCCGTAGTGACGGGGGCCTTTCTGGCCAAGACGCGGACCGTGCGGGCGGACCGGGTAGAGACCCACGATCTGGTCCTCGTCGACCCGAACGGGACCGAACGCGCCCGTCTGTGCGTCGCAGACGATTCGGCCTTCCTCCACATGTACGATCAGAACGAGAGATCTCGTGTGTCGTTGGGTGTGTTCCCGGGTGGGTCGAGCCTGGGCATGTCTGACGAAAACGAGAAGTGCCGCCTCGGGTTGGGCCTCTTTGCGAACGGGCCCCGCCTCAGCTTCTTGGACAAGAGCGGGACCAACCGCGTCGGGTTGAGCCTGGGTCAAGATCTCTCAAGCCTCTGCTTCTCGGATCAAGGTGGGGTTACTCGGGCCTGGCTTGGCATGCAGGCCTCCCGCAAAGGAGCAGTCCTTACCTTCAGAGACGAGAGCGCAGAACGCATCTGGTCCGCGCCGAAGACGCCTGCGACCTCGCCGACAACGACCAGAACGGGGAAATGACCTGCCGGACCGGTCCACCCAGCCCGCGACC
The DNA here is from genome assembly GCA_964390905.1 of uncultured Planctomycetales bacterium. GTDB lineage: Bacteria > Planctomycetota > Phycisphaerae > UBA1845 > JAFGLZ01 > JAFGLZ01. The sequence continues at coordinate 10,750 of CAYMLO010000047.1, forward strand.
CGGACGCTATAATGACACGCTCGAGTGGAGGTCGAGGATGAGTGTCAGCAGGCGTCCGCGTATGATCGGTGTGTGCGTAGCAGTGCTTCTGCTCCTGGCCGGTACGGGATGGGGGATCTGGCGGGCGTCGGACGCCTATCACGTCGGGCGGCTATGCAAGGAGATGACGCGGGGGGATTCGGACCACCGTACCCGGATCCTGTGGGAGCTGGGATCCGTGGGCGGGGCTCGGGCGGCCGAGATCGCCGTCGCCGTGCTGCGGGACGACGAGCAAGCTGCGCTGCATGAACCGGCCGCCTACGCGCTCCAGAAGATGCGGGCCACCGAGCACTACGAGTTGGTGCGACAGGTGGCCGTCAACAGTCCGCCAAACTGGGCCCAAGGCAAGATGGCCATGTACGCCGGGCGGCTGGGCGGCGAGCGGGCGGGCCCGTGGCTGCGTGAGGTCAGCGAGGGTCCGCCCTCGTGGGTGGGGGTCGGGGCGGCGCTGGCGCGCGTCGAGGCGGGGGACCTGCAGGCCGATGAGATCGTCTTTGCCTATCTAAGAGACCGCCGCAAGGCCTGGGGAGGGCTGGCGGCGCGGACGTTGGTGGACTGGATCGTCAGAATGTCGGAGGCCATCGGCCGACCGATCGACTTGCCCGCCCGTCCCGAACGGGGCCTCTTCCCCAAACAGGCCGACCGCGTGATCGATTGGTGGCGACGCTATGCCACACCGAAGCTCATCCGCGACAACGTGGCCTGGCAGCGGCGACGCAACCCCAAGTGGCGAAGAATGGCCCGGCTCATGCACGTCCGCGGGCAGGCGATGGACTACCTGGAAATCGACTGAGCGTTCCGGTCGGACGGTCGCGGGGCGGCGAAGACCTAAGCTGCCTGCAACGAGAGCAAGACAGTCCGGAGACGGAGGCGTAGTGGATGGTGCCTCTGTGCATTGAGCGTGTTCGCCGCTTCCATGATCGCCTTGTCGGAATTCTCCACCGCTTGAGAGTAGTAGTCGTGAATAGCCGAGCGTTTCAGGTGAACTGATGCTCCTGGTTGTCGATGGCGAAGTGGATCGTGACCTGCCAAGTAAGACGACACCGCGGGCATCAGGGCCTCATGCCGATCCCCCGTATCATCTCCTGCTCACCGCGTTTCGTCCACTGGATCCGGAACTTCTCGCTGAACTGCCAGGTCAGGGATTGACTGAGGCCCAACGTCCTGAGTAGCTCCTCCAGGGATCTGCCTTGTTCCCCGAGGTTCAGCCTGCCCAAGATGCGGAACACGATGGCGTCGCTTGAGCAGGCTAGACACGGGTCATCCGACAAAGTCAGGTACGTCAGCAACTCCGATTCCCCGGGGTCCATGGCACCGAGGTAGTCCGGGGTAAACCGTTTCAGGAAGGCTTGCACTTCCGCTGCGTCAGCTTGAACTTGCTTGACCAGGTCCTGCTCTACGTGGGGCGTCAGGTCGATCTGCTCGTCTGAGTCCCTTCCGTGGAAGAATTTCGCTTCAAGTTCCACGACCGTGCTGGGCAGAAGCACCTCGCAGCGTCGCACGAACGTATCCCAGAGTTGGAGTCTGTGCAGCTCGATAACGATGTTTGCGTCAAGCAGAAGGAATCGTAACGTCTTCATCTGCCGGAGCCTCCTGCTCGACGTACCTCATGGCCTCCCGCCTGCTTATGCCCAGGTACTCGGCGAACATCCCTTGTGACAGCTTGGCTTCATGCAGCGCTTGTATTGCCAAAGCACGGAATCGCAGCGGTCGTGGGGGCGGCTCATCGTGCTCTCGATCCACCTCCCAGACCCGGGCGACATCTTTGTACCGCTCTATGTCGTTGCGGGTGTCTTCCTCCGAACGAGTGTATAGGAACTTCATTCGCCAAAAAAGCGCTTCCACGGACACATCAAATTGGCGTGCAATCCCGAACAGATCCTCGAAAGCGATCTTGCCGTCGTGGACTCGCTCCTCGATGCTCTGCCTGACCGTTTCGAGGGGCATCAGGAGGTTTCCAGCGAAGCAGGTTGCGAACTTCTCCTCCTGAGCACTCGGCGTTGACTCCTCGGCCTCATCATCGCCCCGAAAGATCGACCACGTAAGGATATGAAACAGCTCGTGTGCAAGATCGAAATTGCGTCGCCAACGAACAGCCGAAGCATTCAACAGAACCGCCGATCCATACTCCGGATGCACCGTACAGGCTGCTGAGCCTGTGGGCTCAAACTCCAGGTGGAATAGCTTGACGCCGCAGACCTCCTCCAACACACACCGCAGGCTCTGACCGGGCCGGTCACCCAAATCCAGAGCGGAGCGAACCTGCTTGGCCAGCCGCTCGGCGTCGCGATACCCGTAGGTCGGTGCCTGACCTTCTGCCTTGGGGAGCAAGCATGGGCGATGGTCGTCGCACCAGGTCTCCAGGTTTCGGTATCGCTCGCATAGCCGTAGGAAGTCGGCCTGGACGGTGGCTGCCTGGTCATCTTGGGGCTTCTCTCGCCATAGGACAGTCTCAGCGGGACGATCGCGCTCCTCGAAGAAGTAGCCGAGCGACCGCCGATACAGGTCGGCTAGGGCCTGGAGCTGCACAAGCCGGGGCGAACGCTTGCCGGTCTCGTACTCGGAAAGCGAGGACTGTCCGATGCCGGTCTCGGCCTCGACCTGCTTGAGCGTGAGGCCGACACGCTCCCTAGCCAATCTAAGTCTTTCATTTATAGGCATTTGAAGTCCCGCCGGCTTGCCGTTCGGTTCTGATATCTAGAAAAGTATACAGCCAAGTATCGGCTTGTGCCAATGGGAATATCTGAAAATCAGAATTACGGCTTGACCTAGGCATACCCTTACAGTACCCTACCATCGAGCGCTCCCCCCAGGAACGGGGGTCTGAGATAGGCAGGCCACAAGATAGAGGAGTACATACCCATGGCCACGAATCCTCCGAAGGGCGATCGACGCCGCAAGGGAGCCGTGAGGAACCGGTCCCAGACCCATAACCCGAAAACGGGCCGCTGGGTCAAACGAAACGCCGACACCGGACGCTTCATGGATCAGAAGGCGGACTCCAAGCCCTTCATGGGCGTCCGCAAGGAGAAGTGAATCGATCTCACGCGAGTTCTCGGCGTCTTCGCCCTGAGCTTCTTGACCGCCGGATTTGGCGTACAAGCTGGTGCTCTCGTTCGCCTACTACTGCTCACGGATCAGATTCATCGACGGCCGCCCTGAGTGCGTCGCCCGACGATTCACCGCCCAAGGCCAAGATGCAAGGTGAAGGCATGTTCTCCGGTGTCACCACAGAGCGATTCCTCAACCTGACTCCCGAGGAGAAGCGACTGCTTGGGAACGTTAAGACCGCCTACGAGGATTTCGTCAGGGAATTCGTCGCACGGCACTACCGCCAGGCGTTAGGGGCACTACTCACTGGTTTTGGTGCTGGGGCAACCCTTTACGACGCCCTAATGGACAACCCAATCAGCCGGTCCAACGACAAGAAGAAGTACGTCCAGCTGTTCGACGCTGAGACACCCAAGAACCCAGAGGTGGTCTTGCGTGACCGACGCGACGGCAAGAAACGGCCCTTCGCCTTCGGCGAGATCATCTACGCAGTTCGATGTGCCTTCGCTCACGCCTACGAAGACCTGGATGTCCAGAAGGATGGTATCGATTGCGAGGTGCGTTTGGACTGGAGATGGGCTGGATGCTTCGCTCGTCCGGGTTGGACGATGCCCGTGCTGGTACACCCGGGCGACAACATTGTGCTGAACGCGTTTCTCCTGATGGAGAAGATCTCATGGGTGCTGGTGAAGCTGGTGTTCTGCATCGAGGGGGTTGCCATGCAGCACGAGATCGAGGTGAGAACTGAGCGACTCAGGCAGGCACCGCCAGCTGGCCCTTACCCTATCGTCGTGGGGGAAATCAAGTCGTCGCTACCGAACTTCTTCGATATTCTCGAACACGCAGACATCACAAGGAGGGTACCGATGACGAAGCCAGGCATGCGCGGGTGATAGGTTGGTTCCGCCAAAGTGGATGATCGCAGAATACGCTCAGGCGATTTGCGGGGGACCCGGGTTCCGCAACTTGCGAATGGGCGTTCGCTCCTTCTGCGACAACGGGCATGCGAAGAATGGCTGTGACATCCTGTTGGTCCTCCCTGATCGGCCGACTTGTCCCTGACCATTCTTTCGGCATGACTTGCATCAACTGCTCAAACACTTCCGTTGGCAGCTTAGACGACCTCGTCGCGACGGTCGTGCGTTGTGGTCGCGTCGCCGACGGCGGCGCGGATTCGCTCGACGTCGGCAACCAGGGCCGACGCGGACGACCTCAGGTCCGTGCTGTGGACCACCAGGTTCATGCCGGCGTGGATCCAGTCGATCTCGCGCTCGACGTCGTCCCAGAAGAAATGGACGCCTGCGCCGACACCGGCCTGCCGGGCCGTCCGGAGGATCGTTCGGACGGCCGCGTCGAAAGCGTCGTCGTCGTAGGCCTCGGGCTTGCCCAGGTTGACCGACAGGTCGTGCGGGCCGACCAGCACGGCGTCCAGACCGTCGACGGCCAACAGGTCGGGCAGCGCCTCGATGGCCGGAACGCTCTCGACGTTGATGATGGCCACGCCGTTGGCGTTCCGCGCGCTCAGGTAATCGAGGCATTCCTGCGAGGGGGGTTGATTGCGTTCGAGGAGCTCGGTGAGCCGCCGGCCCTTCAGCGGCCGGTACTTCACCGCCCCGACCAAGTCGCGGACCTGCTCGGGACGTTCGACGTAGGGGAAGATCACGCCGTGCGCCCCCCCGTCCATCACCATGGTGGCGAGCGTCGGGTTCGGTTCGGGAACGCGGACGATGGGGGCGAGGTTCAAGGCCGCGAACGTGTGGCACATCCAGACGACGGTCTCCCGACCCAGGGAGATGTGCTCGGTGTCGATGAAGGCGAAGTCGAGGGGCAGGCCGGCCATCGTCGCGGGCCAGCGCGGCGACGGCGAAATCATCAACGTGCCATAGACCCGTCTGCCCGCGCGTAGGGCCTCACGCATCTGCTGTCCGTTCATGTTGGTCTCCGAGCGATGTTCGACGCCGCCCATCGTCTTTGCATTCGCAGGCCCGGTCAAGACGGGCGAACCGCGACGCCCGCGGGGTGCCCCATCCTTTTCGAGTGACCGCGGGACGCGGGCCCTTGGAAAGGGTGGGGGACCGAATGAACTGCGGACCGGGCCTCGCAGCTCGACTCCGTCCCCCACCCTCCGCTCCCCCTCGCGTTCCGCGAGGGAGAGCGGAGAATGGGGCACCCCTCCCACAGGCCGCCGAATCTGTCATGCGCCCACGGACCAAGCAGGAGGCCCGCACGACTTGATCTGGGCGCAGTGCAATGGGATGATCGGGTGATGCGACGCACCGCGTCGGTCGTGCAAGATCGAGGAGCGCATTCTTGACGGATACCCGCACCGCCAACGACACGAACCCGGGATGGGCGCTGTGGCAGAAGGCGTGCCGCCTGATCCCGGGCGGCGGGCAGTTGTTGAGCAAGCGACCCGAGCTGTTCGCCCCCGAACAGTGGCCCACCTACTTCAGCCGCGCGGAGGGCTGTCGCGTCTGGGACCTGGCCGGACGCGAGTACATCGACATGCAGATGAGCGTGGGGCAGGCGATCTGCGGGTACGCCGACCCCGACGTCGACGCGGCTGTCCGCAGCCGCATCGACCGTGGCGTCACGACGACGCTGAACTCACCGGACGAGGTCGAGTTGGCGGCGCTGCTGTGCGAGATCTTCCAATGCGCCGAAATGGTGCGGTTTACCCGGTCGGGTGGGGAGGCGTTGGCGGTGGCCATCCGAATCGCGCGGGCCCACACGGGTCGGGACCGGGTGGCCTTCTGCGGCTATCACGGATGGAGCGACTGGTACCTGGCCGCCAACCTGATCGGCGACGACACGTTGGACGGCCACCTGCTGCCGGGCCTGGCGGCCGAGGGGGTGCCGAAGGGACTGGCCGGCACGATCCTGCCCTTCGAGTACAACCATCCTGAGCAGCTCCAGGCCCTGCTCGAAGCGCATCCCGGTCAGTTCGCGGCCATCATCATGGAGCCGATCCGACAGTACGATCCGGCGCCGGACTTCCTGCCGACCGTCCGCCGTCTGGCCGACGAGCATGGATGCGTGCTGATCTTCGATGAGGTGACGGTGGGCTTTCGATACGCGATGGGCGGCGCGGAGGAGTACCTCGGCGTCACCGGCGACATGGCCGTCATCGCCAAGGCGATGAGCAACGGGTACGCGATGGGGGCGGTGATGGGGCGGCGGGACGTGATGACGTCCGCGCAGCGGACGTTCATCAGCAGCAGCTACTGGACGGAAGGGATCGGCCCGGCGGCTGCGCTGGCGACCATCAGGAAGCTCCGCGCCGTCGACGCGCCGGCGCATTTCTGGCGGTTGGGCGGACGGGTGTATGAAGGCATCCGCGAACTGGCCGACAAGCACGCGTTGCAGGTCCGCGTGCTGGGCAAACCGCCCCTGCCCGGGTTCGCGTTCGACTTCGGCGAGGACCCGATGGCGGTCTCGACATTGTTCGCACAGGAGATGCTGGCCCGGGGTTTCCTGGCCGGCAAGAGCGTTCCGCTGTCGCTGGCCCATGACGACGGGATCATCGATCGGTATCTGGCCGCCATGGACGAGACATTTGCCATCCTGGCCGATGCCGTTGCACAAGACGACGTGGCGTCCCGCCTTCGCGGGCCGGTGGCGCAGAGCACGTTTCGGCGGATGGCGTGAAAATCATGGGACCGCGCGCTGGCTTGGCCGGGGTTCCAGGTGTAGAGACATGATTCGCGACGGAAAGGACGAACCATCCCGCGCGGAAGTCGAAGTCGTCGCGGCCGACATCCTGGCCATCGACGTCGGCAACAGCGCCGTGCACCTCGGGGCCATGAGCGATGGCAAGGCGGTCGACGCCCAGGTGGTGCAGACGATCGCGATGGAGGACCTGGGCGACGCGATCCGGCGGATGTGGGGACACCTGGCGGCCGCCGAGGAACGGGTCGTCGTCGCCAGCTCGGTCGCGCCCGAGGTGCTCCAGCGGGTCAGGCTTACCGTTCATGAGGTGACGGCGCTGGACGTGCTGGTCATCCGCGACCAGCTTGACCTGCCCATCCCCGTGGCGGTCGAGAATCCCGAGACGGTGGGGGTGGACCGCGTCTGCGCCGCGGCGGCCGCCCACGCGGAGTTGGATCAGGCCTGTGTCGTGGCGGATTTCGGCACGGCCATCAAGATCGACCTGGTCAGCGATGACGGGGTGTTCATGGGGGGCAGCATCCTGCCGGGGCTGCGACTGTCGGCGTCGGCGCTGGAGGCGCACACGGCGGCGCTGCCGTTCGTGGAGGCCGCCGAACCCGATCATCCCTGGGGGCGCAACACCCGCGAGGCCATCAACAACGGGATATTTTACGGCGCGATCGGCGCGCTGCGGGAGATCGTCGAGCGCTACGCAACGGCGTTGGGCCGGTGGCCTCCCCTGGTCGTGTCGGGCGGCGCGGGTGAGCTGATCGTCAAGCACGCCGATTTCGTCGACCATTTCGTGCCGGACCTGACCCTTCGCGGGATCGCGCTGGCCTACCAACGCGCTCGTGGCCGCCAAGATGGCTGACCTGGAACCGAAACCCCATCAAGACGAGACGCGCGTCGCCGCCATCACGCCCCTCGGCGCGGCCGGCATCGCCGTCGTCCGGTTGGCCGGTCCCGACGCGCTTCAGATCGCGGCGCGCGTCTTCGACCCACCGTCCGGCGCATCCGGGGCCGGACAGTTCGAGCCGGGTCGCGTCGCCTATGGTCACATCGTCGATGACGACCAGGTGATCGACGACGTCGTGGTGACGGTTCAGCCGCTGCCCGCGACGGAAGGCGAACCGCCAAAGGCGATCGTCGACATCAACCCGCACGGTGGGATCCGTGTCGTTCAGCGAATCCTGATGCTGCTGGTGCGGCAGGGGGCGCAGCTGACCGATCCGGAGGAGATCGGCCTGTTGGGCTGGCCCGCGAGCAGTCCCATCGAGCGCGAGGCGTGGGTGTCGCTAACCCGCGCCCAAACCCAGCGGGGCGCGACGTGGTTGGCAAGCCAACAAACGATCCTGCCGGCCGTGCTGCGTCGGTGCGTCGACCGACTGGACGGGGCGAGCGCGGCGGACGTCGAAGCCGTACAGGCGGAGCTGAAGGGGTTGCAGGATCGTCATGAACCCGCACGCCGACTGGTCGAGGGGGCCAGCATCGTGCTCGCGGGCCCGCCCAACGCGGGCAAGAGCACACTGGGCAACCGCCTGTTCGGCCAGCCGCGGAGTCTCGTGACCGAGCAGCCTGGCACGACGCGCGACTGGGTGGCCGAACCCGCCGCCGTCGAGGGCGTGCCCATCGTCCTGATCGACACCGCCGGCCTGCGGGTCACCGAGGACGCGATCGAGCAATCCGCCATCGAGCGCAGCTTGGGGCGTGTGGTTTCGGCGGACGTGGCGCTGCTGGTCCTCGATCGGTCGGAGGGGATCACGCCCTCGAACCGCCACGCAGTGGCGACCCTCCTCGACGCGAGGCCACCCGAGCGGACGTTGTTGGTCCTCAACAAGTGCGACCTTCCCGACCGCGTGGGCGCGTCGTTTGATCTTGACGCCGCATGGATGGACCGGATACAGATAAGCGCCGCAACGGGTGAGGGCCTCGACGAACTTGGGCGTGCGATTGCCGCGTCGATGGGGCTGGCCGGGTGGTCTGATAAGACGCCCGCCCTCTGGACGTCGCGTCAACGGACCGGGATCGACCGGGCCATCGCGTCGCTGCCCCAGCGCCCCGCAGCGGCGGCAGCCGCGCTATCCGAAGTTGTGGAAATGTAGGTGGAGGGGTTGATAAGGCTCGATCGTGCCCCTAAAGTTGGTTAGGATGTGCACATCAGACTGACTGCCATCTCATCGGGTTAGTCCTAAGGCTGCGGAACATCGCCGGACAAGGCCGACATGGTAAGGATCACGGAAGATACATACTTCGCGCGGTACATCGTCGAACACCAGTTGGCGTCGGAGGAGGAGGTCAGGAAGTGCCTGGCCCGTAAGCAGGACCTGGCCGCTCGCGGCAAGCGGGTCTCCCTGGCCAACGTGTTGGTCGAGCAGGGGGTCCTGACGGCCAGCCAGTTGAAGCGTCTGGAGTCAGCAGAAGACTCGACGACGCGCCCCGCCCAACAGATTCCTGGTTTTCAGATTCTCGAGCGGGTCGGCGCGGGGGCGATGGCGACGGTGTGGAAAGCCAGGCAGCTCAGCCTGGACCGGATCGTGGCCATCAAGGTCCTGCCGAAACGTCTCAGCGAGAACACCGAGTTTGTCGAGCGGTTCTACAAGGAGGGCAAGGCCGCCGCCAAGCTGAACCACAACAACATCGTACAGGCCATCGACGTCGGCGAGGCGGACGGACGGCATTACTTCGTCATGGAGTACGTCGACGGGCACGCGTTGTATGACGAGCTGGCGAAGGGAAAGGTCTTCAGCGAGGGCGAGGCCATCGACATCGTCAGCCAGATCGCCCGGGCGCTCGACCACGCGCAAGAGCGCGGCTTCGTCCATCGCGACGTCAAGCCGAAGAACATCATGCTGACCAAGAGCCGGGTCGCCAAGCTGGCCGACATGGGTCTGGCCCGCGAGGTCACCGACGTGCAGGCCGCCAAGGCCGAGGCCGGACGCGCCTTCGGCACGCCCTACTACATCAGCCCCGAGCAGGTCCGCGGCGAGGTGAACATCGACTTTCGGGCCGACGTCTACTCGCTCGGCGCGACCTTCTACCACATCGTGACCGGTCGGTACCCCTTCGACGGCCCGACGCCATCGGCCGTCATGCACAAACATCTCAAGCAGCCGCTGATCCCGCCCGACCACGTCAACACCCGTCTGTCCGCGGGCATCGGCGAGATCATCGAAGTGATGATGGCCAAGAAGCCCGAAGACCGATACGCGTCGACCAAGGATCTGCTGATGGACCTGGAGGCGGTGGCCCGAGGCGAACCGCCCCTGCAGGCCCGGAAACGCTACGACGCCGACCTGCTCCGTGGGCTGGCCGAACAGGAGGACAAGGTCGAACCGGCCCCGCAAGTCCAAACGGAAGGCCCCGCCGCGTTCGGCATCGAGCCGAGCTGGACCCTCATCGGCATCCTTGCCTCCCTGTTGGTCGTCAGCCTGCTGGTCAACCTTATCCTACTTCTCAGGTAGCTCTCTCGGCGCGATGGAACGCACTATCAAGCTGGTGATCGGATACGACGGAACCGACTATCACGGCTGGCAGCATCAGCCGGGCCTGCGCACGGTTCAGGGAACCATCGAGCAAGCTGCCCGCCGCGTTCTTAGACACCAGGTCGAGCTGATCGGCAGCGGCAGAACCGACGCGGGCGTCCACGCGGCCGGTCAGGTCGCCAACTTCGCAACGACGGTCGAGATGCCGGTCGACAACATTCGCCGAGCGATCGGCTCCCGTCTGCCCAAGGACGTCACGATCGCCCACGCCGCCGAGGTGCCCGCAGCCTTCAACGCGATCAAGTCGGCGAGGTGCAAGCTGTATCGCTACCGCGTCCACAATGCCGGCGGCCGACCCGTCGAGCGGCAGCAGCAGCGCTACACCTACCATTTCTGGCATCCCCTCGAGATCGACCCCATGCGACAAGCCGCCCGGCATCTGATCGGTCAGCTCGACTTCGCCGCGATGGCGTCGAAGGGAAGCCAGCGCGACAGCACGATCCGAACCGTCCAGCGAATCCAGATCTGCCGCCACTACGAGGAGGTCCGGTTCGACGTCATCGGGCGGGGGTTTCTCTACAACCAGGTCCGCAACATGGTCGGCACGCTGATCGAGGTGGGGCGCGGGCACTGGCCGCCCGAGCGCGTCGCCGAGATCATGGCCAGCAAGGACCGCGCCAACGCCGGACCGACCACACCGGCCAGGGGGCTCTGTCTGCAATGGGTTCGGTACGACCCGTTCTGCCTTCCCCAGCGCGACGATCTGGCGTCGGAATCCGACGAGGCCCCGTAGGCTCCGCCGGCCGGGTGGAAACCGCCCGACCGACCGAACTACAATGATGCCCGCCGGTCCCCGGCGCGGTCCGGTCCGATTCGAGCGTCACAGGTTTCCGACGAGAAACCCGACCTGCGCGTCCGAGGACAACTCGAGGGCCCGTATGATGAATCACCACGCGTTGCTCCCGCATACGTTGGCTGTCGTTCTGGGCTGCCTGGCGCTTGTGTTGCTGGCGGAAACCGCCGCTGCTTCGGGCAAGGCCGACGCACGTTTCGACGTTCAAGATGACGGCAAGAACCTGATCGTGCGGCTCGACGGCAAGTCGATGATGCGCTACCGCTACGCAGGCGGCGTGTTCAAGCCCTACGTGGCCGAGCTGTATCTGCCGGACGGTCGGAACGTCGTGCGCGACGCGCCCCACGACCATTTGCACCACCACGGCCTGATGTTCGCCTGGAACGTCGATGGCGTCGAGTTCTGGGGAGAGGCCGGTCCGGTCGGAAGGCAGGTGCACCGGCGGTTCACGAAACGCGGGCCGGGACCGGATCCAGGCACGGTCTGCATCGCCGAGGACCTCGACTGGGTCGCCGCGGACGGCAAGAAGGTCCTGCTCCGCGAGCGTCGGACGATCCTCATCCACGCCGACGGCGGGCCCGCCGATCGCCTGATCACCTGGCGGGCCGAGTTCGTCGGACCCGATCCGAAACGCAACGTGACGATCACGGGCCGGAAGTACCTCGGACTGGGCGTCCGTTTCCCCGAGCCGATGGACAAAGGCAGCCGGTTCGTCACCGCCGATGGCGAGACCGAGGTCAAACGCGTCAACGGCAGCGCCTCCCGCTGGTGCGCGATCACGGGCAACGCGGCGCCGGCCAAGCCGATCACGCTGGCCTTCCTAGACGCTCCGCAGAATCCGAGGCATCCAGCCAAGTGGTTCGCGATGGACAGGGCGTTCGCGTACCTGTCCGCGACGATCGGTCTGGCGGACAAGCCCTTCGTCCTGAAGGCGGGGCAACGGCTGACCCTCTGTTACGGGGTTGCGGTCTGGGCCACCCCCGCCAGCGCGAAGCGCGTCCAGCAGACCTATGAGAGGTGGCAGAAGTTGCGCGGCCTCGAGTGACGGGTCGGTCCGTGGCATTGCCGTCAAGCGGGAAGGGGATGACATGAGCGTGCGATGGCTGATGGCGGTTGGCTGCCTGGCGCTGGGCGGTTGCGTGACCCAGGGGCAGTTCGACCGCGTGTCCCGGGCCAAGGAGACCCAGGCCGTCGAGCTCAAGGAGCTGCGGGGACAACTAAACGATCGCGAGGAAGAGCTCTCCCGCCAGGCGGCTGAAGAGCTGGAGCTCCGCAAGCGAATCGCCCAGCTCAACGAGCAGCTCGCCGCCCTGCGGGAGGACAACCGGCACCTCAAGGACCGGCTCACCGCAGCCGAGCGAACGACGCGCGGCGCCGAGCAGCGGCTGGAGACGGCTCAGGGCGACCATCGTCGCGAGATCGCGCAGGCCAGCGAGTCTGCGGCGCGGGCCCTGGCGAAACGCGATGCCGAGATCAGTCGTCTCAAAGAGCGAGTCCTCCAGCTCGAGGAACTGCTCGCCCGCAGCCGCGCCCGCAAGGAGACGACGTCGACGGGACCGGCCGGGTAGCTCGTGCGTCTGGGTATCCGAGAGGGGGTAACAGAACCGCGAGGCCGAAACGAGCGTCCGGCGTCGGCGGGGGGCGCGGTCAGACGCCGCGCAACATCTCTGATAGTTGCAGGCCCATCGCGCTGCTGATCCTGGCCAACGACCACAGGGAAGCGGCGTTCTTGCCCAATTCCACCTGCGAGAGCTGGCTGGTCGTCAGGCTCGTCCGCTGGCTGAGCTGGCGAAGCGTCAAGTCCTGGCGGAGGCGCTCCTGACGGATTCGCCGGCCGATCAGCTGGTTCAGTTCCGTCTCCGAGGTGTAGATCAGCCCCTTCTCACGGGCGACGCGCTCGACCGCCTCGAGGAGCTGCTCCTGGCGAAACGGCTTGGCGATGTAGTCGCAGCTGCCCCCCCGCATCGCCGCGGCCGCGGTCTCGACGTCGGGATAGGCGGTCATCATGATGGGGCTGATCCGTCGGTCGATGTGGTGAAGTCGCTCAACGAACTCCACGCCGTTCATGCCCGGCATCTTGATGTCGACCAGAGCAATGTCGAAGGCGTTGGCGCTCGCGGCGGCCAAGCCCTCGTCCGGGACGTTGAAAGTCTCGACGTGGTAGCTGTTGCTCTCCAGGATCAGCCGAACCGTGCGACAAACCGATTCGTCGTCGTCAACGACCAGAACCTGGATATGGTGCCGAGTTGCCATGATACGCGGTTCCTTCCCTCGGAAAGGACGGCAGGGCCAGGACGCCGTCATCCACCGACCATCCCACTCCCCTGCGGTCACGCAAATGAGCAGAGACGGCTTCCTGCCCCACGTCAGGACGGCCTGCGGCATCCCGCAGTCGTGCGCGTGCTGACGGCAACGGACATTTCCTCCCGATGCAAGTCAGTACCGCAAGACGTCTGGTTACAGAGCTGAAGTCGTCTCCGCTATCCCCGGCACCCGCGCGCCGACGCAGCCGTTTGGACAAGTCGCCACATCGGCGCCACAATCATACGCAAGTTCGATCTCGGCATCAAGGCCCGTCCGGGAGCCAATTTCCAAAAAACGCGCCACTTATATGGTTTATGAGAAGTAAATGCGTGTAAATTGAATCGCAAGTCCTATTGGATTGTGTTGCCCCCGGCTGCCGATTAGAATAGGGGCATACATATTCAGGGGGGAGCGAGCGCGTAACGGACACGCCTCAGCGTGTCGCAGGCTGAGGGACCGCGTCGTGACCCGTCGGCCCATTGTCGGGCAAACGGGGAGGCCCCAAGCGCGGGTCCGTTGCCAGGTCTGTGAGGCTTTGCGCCGACCACGGAGGAAGGGCATCGCCCCGAAAATGGTCCAGCCTTGGAGTGCCCACGGATTCCCGCTTAACGCGCTGCGGAGGATTCCATGCTAGTCCTGTCTCGACAACGAGACCAGGTCATCATGATCGGTGACGATATCGAGGTCGTCGTCGTCGACATCCGGGGGGACAAGGTGCGGCTGGGCATCACCGCGCCGAAGAGCATCAGCGTCCACCGCAAGGAGGTCTACGACCAGATCAAGCGCGAGAACGAGGCCGCCTCCACGATGGACCAGAGCGATCTGCCCGCAGCCACCCCCGCGGGCAACTCTCCCCCGCCGGCCAAGCGCCCGAGCGGCGGGAACGACTAGAATCCCCAATCTCCATCCCCCTTATCCACGCTCCCGTGCTGACCTTTGCGCGCGGGAATCGGCGCCCCCCCCAGGTCGGATCGGCTGGCCCGACGAGGTCCGCGGGGCCTGCCTTGACACCGACCCAGAATCCCTCGATCTTGAGGCGGGGGCAGATCTGCCGGGGGCACAGGCCCCGGGGACTGGGAAGGTTCCGGAGACCAAGTGTGTGGCACGTTGGCGTCTGGATCGCGTTGGTGGGCGCGACTGGCGATGTCGATCCGGTCGGTCCCCCGTGGCCCTTCGAGACGCCTCCCCCCGCCGTCCGAACCACTACTCGCACAAGTGAAGCCCCCGCGCCGCCCGGCGCCCGGCCCAACCTGTTGATGGCCGATGGGTCGTTCGAGCTTGGCGCGCCCGATTGGTGCGCGGGGTGGGGCAGGGACGATGACCTCAGCACGAAACTCACGATCGATCGGTCCGACGCCCACCACGGGCAGTGCAGTGCGCGATGGCTGGTCGAGCCGGAGCTGGGGCGCGCGACGATTCGGATCCCGCTTCCGCTGGTGGACCAGACGCTTGCAGGACCCCACTGTCTTAGCGTCGCCCTGCGAGCCAGCTCGCCTCAGGCCCTCATGGCGACGATTTCGAATGGACAGGGGGACAGGGCAAATCGATGGGACCTAGAGACGCGTTGGCGGCGTTTCGATTGCGTCTTCGCCCGTTCACCAAAGGCAGGAGGCCCGGGCCCAGCGCTGATCCTGACCGCCGAGAAGACCGGCGAGCCCTGGGCCCTTTGGATCGATTCTGTGAAGGTCGAGGCTGGGCCGGCGGCGACGGCCTATCGACCGGCCGATGTGCCGCAGATCGGCGTCTCGCTGGGCCGGCGGCAACGTCTGTTCCTCGAGAGCGAACCGGTGCACGTCGCCGTCGGCGTCCGATGTCCTGCCAGCCAGGCCTCCGGCGCCGCGGTCCGCTGGACGCTGGCGGGAGGGCCGAACGTTGCCAGGCACGGCCGGGCCTCCGTGGCCAGATCCCTCGCCCGGGATCTTGCCCTCCACACGCGCCCGCTGCCGCGGGGTCGCTACCGGCTGGTCCTGAAGCTGATCGACCAGGCCGGCAAGCCCTTGACGCGTCGGATCGAGACATTCGGCGTCGTGCGCAACCTGTCTGGACGTGCTGGGGACGGGTTCAGCGTCGTCGTCCCCCCGCGGGGGCCCCGAAGCGACGCGGTCGCTCGGCAGATCGGCCTGACGATCGCCGATCCGGCCCGGGCGTCGGCCCCGTCGGACGGGGTCGATGTCCCGCTGTCGACGCGCCCGGGATCCGGATCAGCCGTGCTGGCACGCATCGGTGAGCTGACCGCGAAGCACGCGGCCGGCAAACCGGCGGTCATCTGGTCGACGGCGTGGGAGGAGCTCCTGGCCCCGAACGGATGCTGGCAACCGGCGGCCGTCGCCGTCAATACCTGGATCGATCTGCTGGCCGACCTCGCCCACCTCCGGAGTATCCGGCTGGGCGGGGGGGCGGTCGTCGTCGAGGTCTTCAGCAGTGGAACGTCTCACGTGGCTGTCGTGTCGACCTCGAGTGCCGATGATCGCGTCGCCAGGCTCGACGTGCCGCTCAACCCGGCGTACGTGGTCGCCATGGATGCCTACGGGACCCGCCTCCCCGTGACCGGCGGGCTGGACCGGTTCAGCGTCGAGCTGTCGCCGAAGGTGTTCTACCTCACGGCCGGATCGAACCTGACGTCCGGCCGATTCGCCCTGCAACTCGAGGAGGCGCGGCTTCTGCGCGCCGCGACAACGAGCGCGCCGCGCTCGGGGACCTCCGTCCCGAGCCGGTGACGCCGGTTTATCGAACCGACGGCGCGGGGTCCGGGCGCTTGCGGGTCACGTGGTGGGGCGCTAGAATAGGACCAGGTGATACTGGACAGCCCCGGGGCGACCCTTACGAGGTAGACTCATGGCCAAGAACGCCAAAGCGCGTTCGGTGAAGCTGGAAACGGTCGAGCCGCTCGGCAAGCGCGTCCTCATCCGCAAGGACGAGGACAAGAAGGAGACCAAGGGCGGCATCGCCCTGCCGGACAAGATCGAGATCCCCACGATCACGGGGCGAATCGTTACTATCTCCGCCCAGGTCGAGAACGACGACGACTTCCCGCTGCGGCAGTACGACAAGGTTCTGTTCAACCCGAAGAACGCCATTCCGGTCGATTTCGAGGCAGACAATCAACTCTTCGTCGTACCGGTCGAGGACCTCGTCGCGGTCTTCCGAAAGGAAGACTGACGCGCGTCGAAGCACTCCCCGTTGTGGACCTCGTCTTTCAGATACACTAGCATCAGGCACCGTCCGTCTGGACGCCGCGTCGCCCCGCGGCTGACGAGCGGGCGACGGCGTCCGGGCAACATGCGGGCATCATTTCGTTTCGGGAGGCGCTGATCGTGCTCGACCTCCGCCGTGCGTCTGTGGCGCTGTTCCTGCTGGCCATGGGCGTGCTGCTGCTGGAGGTGTCCCTGACGCGCGTCTTCTCGGTCATGACGTGGCACCACTTCGCGTACCTGATCATCAGCCTGGCGCTGCTGGGGTTCGGCGCGGCCAGCACGTTCCTGACGGTCTCGCCGCGGTTCGCCGGCACGGGGATTGACGAAGGAATCGTCGGCAGGCATGCGCTGGCGTTCTGCCTCACGTCGGTGTTCGGCTTCGCGGCCGCGACCAAGGTGCGGTTCTACTGGATGGACGTGTTCCAGTACGGGGACCTCAGCAACGTCTTTAGCCTGCTGTTGCTGTACGTCATCGTGGGCGTGCCGTTCTTTTTCGCGGGCGTGTGCATCGGATACCTGATCTCCCGGGCGGGCGACGCGGTGAACCGGCTGTACTTCGCGGATCTGCTGGGGGCCGGCACGGGGGCGCTGCTGTCGATCGCGTGCATCAACCGGCTCGGCGCCGAGGCGACGATCTACGCCGCCGGTGCCGCGGGGGCCGTGGTGGCCGTGTCCTACGGCAGGGCGGGCGGACGCCTGTTCAGGTTCGGATCGCTGGCGGGGTTGGCGCTCTGCGCCCTGATGACGGTCGGGGCGGTGCGGGGTCAGATCTTCCCGGTCTACTTCCCGCCCGACAAGATGATCAGCTCGCGGGCCATGGAGCCGCACTACCATCGCTGGCACGTGGTGGCCCGGGTGGACGTGATGGACCCGTCGGGACGATTGTCCGATTTCGGGGGCAAGCTCTCGCCACGCTGCCCGGATGAGATCCGCCAGGTCCCGATCCGTGCGGTCTATCAGGACGGCGCGGCTCCGACGGGCATCGTGAACGTCCCGCAGGGCGACGTCAGCAAGGTCCCCGCGTTGGGCCAGTACCTCCAAGGCGCCCCCTACGTGGCCAAGCCCGCCGCCGAGCGGGCGCTGGTCATCGGCGTGGGCGGCGGGGTCGACGTCCTGATCGCCCTGCACCACGGCGCCCGGCACGTGGTCGGCGTCGAGATGAACCCCGTGATCGTCGAGGCGGTCCGACACCGATACGCCGATTTCGCCGGACGCATCTTCGACCGGCCCGACGTCGAGATCGTGACCGCGGAGGGCCGGCACTACCTGACCACGACCGAGGGCCGATTCGACGTGATTCAGCTCTCCGGCGTAGACACGTTCACGGCCTCGGCGGCGGGCGCGTACGCCCTGTCAGAGAACTACCTCTACACGGTCGAGGCGATGCGGGACTACTGGGACCACCTCCGCGAGGATGGCGTGCTGTCCTTCTCGCGGTGTCTGTTCACCCCGCCGCGCGAGACGCTCCGCTTGGTGGCGATCCAGCTCGACGCGCTCGACCGGATCGGCATCGAGGACGCGCGGCGACACCTGATCGTGATCTCCGGGACCTCCTGGGGCACCTCGTGGGCCGAGACACTGCTCAAGAAAAGCGCGTTCACCGCGACTGAGGTCACCGCCTATCGACAGTGGGCGGCCCGGCTCGGGTTTGACGTTCGCTATGACCCGTACCGATCTCAGGACAACGCCTTCGACCGACTCATCCGATCGGCTCCGGCGGAGCGCGCCGCCATGATCGAGCGATACCCTTACAGGATTCGCCCGATCAGCGACGACGATCCGTTCTTCTTTCAGTTCGCTCACTGGCGGTCCATCCTCGACCCGCCCAAGCAGGTGGGGGACGACTGGGGCTTCCCCGTCGGGCTGGTGGTGCTGCTGCTGACGCTCGTTCAGATCCTGATCCTGGCCGCGCTGCTGATCATCGGTCCGCTGCTGTCACGGGTCGAGCAGCTTCGGCGCATCCGACACAAGGGCCGTCTTTTGGTCTACTTCGGGGCGCTGGGGTTGGGATTCATCACCGTGGAGATCGCGTTGCTGCAGAAGTACGCCGTCTTCGTGGGCGGCCCGGTGTACGCGATGGCGGTGACGCTGTTTGCCGTGCTGGTCTTCTCGGGCATCGGCAGCCTGCTCGCCCGCCGACTCGCACGGGCCATCCCACACGCGCTGACGGTGATCCTGCTGGCGCTGGTCGGTGCGATCGTGGCCGAGGCGATGTTCGTCAACCATGCGGTGCCGCGCCTCATGTCGCTGTCCCACAGCCTGCGCTGCGGCGTGACGGTCCTGGCGGTGGCCCCGCTGGCGGTGTTGATGGGCATGCCCTTCCCAACCGGACTGCGGGTGGCCCAGCGGCTGGGGCTGGCCATCGTCCCCTGGGCTTGGGGCGTCAACGCGGTGACGACGACACTCGGATCCATGTTGTGCGTGCTTCTCAGCATGGAGTGGGGGTTCACGGCGTCGCTGTTCGCCGCCGCAGGGGTCTACTTGCTCGGGGTTCTAGTCGGGTTGGACGGATTGGCGGGCGACGGACAGCAGAATGCGTGACAATGCAGGCGGGGGGGTGCCCCATTCTTCTTGAGGGGCCGCGGGACGCGGGTCCTCAAGAAGGGTGGGGGCCCCCTGCGATAGCCCGCCTGATCTGTCACGCGCCCGGGCCAGGGCGAGAATGGCTGATCTGACGCGGAGGCCCGGCCGACCATGGGCATGACCTCGGAGGCCGTCTCGACGTGAGCGGCGATGACCAGGCGAAGGCATCCCTGGCGGGTCCATCCCCGACGACGGTGCGCGGCTGCCTCAACAACCCGTGGCTGGCCCTGCTGCCGATCCTCGCGCTCGCGCTGGGGTTTCGACTTTACGATCTCGATGCCGTCACGTTGGTCTGTGACGAGCCGCAGGACATGCCCGCGACCATCCGCCACGCCGAGCGGCTGAACCCGTTCAACCTGCCCGACTGGCTGCAACGCGCAGACCCCAGCCAGTCGCGACTGCCCTATTACCTATCCGCCGTCGGCGTCCGCTTGCTCAGCGCGTCCGGGCCGGAGTCGTTCTGGACGCGAGCCGGACGCGTGGACGTCCCGGCCACAACGGGTTGGCTGACGTTGGCCGTTGGGGTGGGCGCCGCCTGCCTCGTCATGGCCGTCGCAGCGCCGCCGCCGTTGGGACGTTGGGCGGGGTTGCTGCCGGTGGGGATCGCCGTCCTGTTGGCCCTGATCCTGGGTTGGCCTCGGTTTCCCACCACTCAGCTCGTCGCCGCGCGGATCGTGGTCGGCGTTGTCGGGACCGTCGGTGTGTGGGCGACCTACGCGCTGGGGCGAGAGATCTTCGATCATTGGGCAGGCCTCCTGTCGGCCGGGGCCCTGGCGGTCTCCCCCATGCACATCGGGTGGAGCCGATGTGCGGTCACGACGGGCGACACCTTCGTCGCTGCGTTCTTCACCCTCGCGATCTGGCTGCTCTACCGCGCGGTGCGCCATCGCGCCGGGCGGGCGATGATGGGGTGCGCGGCGGCGATGGGTCTGGCCTTCGGCGCGAAGATCAGCGCCGTGCTGTTGTGGCCCGTCGTCTTGTTGTATCCGGTGGTCCTGCGGCTGCTGCGGGTTTCCCGCGCCGACGAACCCGATCCCGACGGCCGCAACGACACCCCACAACGCCTTGTCTGGGCGACGCGCCTGCACCTGGGGCTGCTGATGCCGCTGGCGGTCGTCTTCCTGTGGCCGGAGGTATTCCAGTCGGATCCTCAGACGGGCCGATTCGCGCTCTGGCTGGCGGCCCTGGCGGCCTACCTCCTGGGCGCCGCAGTGCTGATCCGCTCTCCCTGGCCGCTGCATCGTCGGGACCTGGGATGCGTCGTGCTCAACCTCTGCGCCGGCGGCGTGGTGGTCGCAGCCTTCAGTACGCCCTACCACCTTCGGATGGAGGTGCTCGGCGGTCTGGCCGACTGGTGGCGCGACTTCGGCGCCAGAGCCGGCCACAAACCCAACTACGCCCTGGACTTCGTCAGCATCCTGCAACTCCTGTGGGTCCACGCCCGCATCCCCCTCGATCTGCTGGGCTTCGGCGGTCTGATCTGGGGCTGCAGGCGACCGAATCGGCATTGGGGCAGCTTGGCGATTCTCGTCCTGGGCGTTTATGCCCTGGCCGTGACGGTGCTGCACCAGAAGGTCGTGTATTACCTGATGCCGATGTTGCCCCTCCTGCTCGTCGTCGCAGGGGGGGCGACCGTCGCGTTGTTCCGCCGGTTCGGGCGTCAACGCCTCAAGCGCACCGTGGCGCTCGCCGGCGTCCTAGTCGTGTCGCTGGTCCTGCAGATCGGCGGCGCGATACGCATGCATCCGCACTACCTGCTGGACGGCCACCGGTGGGAGCCCTTCCTGATCCTCGGCCCGAAGCTCGCCCCCGCCAACCTGCACTTTCAGGGGGTGCGCCCCATCGTCAACTGGCTGGTCGAGAACGCCCCGCCGGGATCTCGGACCGGCGCGCTCTTCTACCCCGATCCCCGGGCGCGGACGTTCCACAGCCTCGCCATCGCCATCATGGCCTTCGAAGTCCAACGGTCGACCGAGGTCCAGGCCAGAAGACTCGCGCTCACGTCGGTGGTCGATCCGAAGGACCTGGCCGCGTGTGACTACGTGATCCTCCTTCCGTTGCACAGGCCCTTACAGCGGTTCCTCTCGGATTTCGAGGAGGTCTACGAGGCCCGGCTAAACGAGACGCCCGGCGGCTGGCTCTTCCAGCGCCGCCGAACCGGCGCCCCAGCCACCTCGCCGGGGGGTTAGCTCGACTGGGCGGGCCTCGCGCTTCGTCGGGGTATCAGGAAGATGGCGATCACGACGAGCGTGCCCAGGCTTATGGCAATGCCGACGGTCAGCGACGTCGGCCGGTAGACCATCGTGACCGTACTGTCCCCGGCGGGGACGCGGACGCCCCGGAACAGACCGTTGGCCCTAAGGATAGGCACCTCTTGCCCGTTCACCGTCGCGTGCCAGCCTGGGTAGTACGTATCGCTGACCACCAACATCCCGGATGATGCGCTGTGCAGGTCTATCTCCAGGCGGTTCTGCCCGTACCTCAGCTGCTTGATCTCGTGCTCGACTCTCGCCGGGCGGAGGTCGCCGAATGCGTCTCCTTGAGCACACGCCTGATCGACCAAGGCGACCTCCCACGGATCGAACGGATGGTTCATCAGCGCCGCCAGGACGGTCTCATGGTCGCCGAAGGCCTCGACCCCTCCCACGACATACGCCCGCGGCATGGCCTGGCCGAGGTGGGCCAAATGGGCCTTGTCGAGCGTCCCGAACACCACGGCCCGCGCCATCTCGGGGGCGTAGAGGATCCTGTCGCAGTTGGCCATGGCCAGCGCGCGTTTCCTCAGGTCCGGCGGCGCCCGCGACGCCACGCACAACAGCGCCATCTGCTGCACGTCGCGCGAGACGAAATTGCTGAGCGAGAACATGTTGAACGCCTTGTCGGCCATCGGCCATGAGTGGCAGAGCAGCTGCCGCATCAGACGAATCGGCGTGTCGGGCATCTCGGATCCGACGCTGTCGGCGTCCGTCATGTCGAGGTCCTCGACCTTCGCGCCCTCGGTCAACTCGGCCAGGCTCCGCCACACCCCCTCCGGCAAGATGTGATCGATCGCAAGAAACCTGATGGGGTCTCCGCTGGGCCTGAGTTTCCCGAGGTGAGCGGGAGACGTTTCGAGAACGGATGCGGGTCCGGGGTTGAGGAGGTAGCGGTGGGTGATTAGAAGATCCCCGAATGACACCAGGACGATCGCCCACGCGGCAAGGGCGCCGGCCCGACGGCGAGATCCGCAGGCCCAGAGCAGCAGCGCGGTGACCAGACCCGCGACGGGCAACTTCAGGCTGTCTCTCGAGAGGACGTCCCAGGGGATGTCCGGTACACGCAGGGCGTTTACGGTGCCCAGGTTGAAGAACCGCACGAGCACGGCCTTGCCCAGCTCGCCGCCGTTCAACAGACACGCCCCCACAAACAAGCCCACCACGAGGAACGTCAAGAACGTCCCCCAGCGCAACAGGAAGCGCCGCCACCTGCTTTCGCGTGCCAGGTCGCGATGGCCGCTCAGGACCACGCGATCCATGCCGACGCCGGCCAGGCAGCTCAGCGCCAGCACGACACAGACCAGACACTTCGACGGCCAGACGAACTGCTGCAGAAGCGGGATCGCCTGTCGCCAGAACGCGTAGAACGGGGTGTACCTCCCCATGGCGTACAGGAAGAAGAACACGAACAGCGCCAACAAGAACGGCGTTCGAACGCGCGAGGGGTCCTGCGTCGCATCGGTGCGGTCTGGCGGGACGGGCCCGCCTGCGACCCGATGGATGATGGCCGAAAGGAAGATGACCATCGGCACGACACCGACGTAGAAGGCCCCGATGGACGGGCTGAAACACGACGGGGCCCAGTACAGCCCACGGTTTCCCCCCACGCCGTACAGAGACGGGATCAGGAGCGTGAAGAGCGTCAGCGGATGCACCGAGGCCTTGTGCAGCCGGGGATCGGTCACGTCCACCCGAGAGGAGAGCTGCAGCGCCTCCCATGTGGGCAGGAACTGGGCCATCGACAGCAGGAGCGCCAGGATGCCCGCGGCACCCAGGCCGAGGATGGGCACGAAGAGGCATCGCCATCGTCTTCGTGATCGCCAGTCAGAGAAGCCCGCGAACAGAGCGTAAAGCAACAGCGCCGCCGCCGTGAAGACCAGCATCTCCGGGTGTCCAGCCAGAAACTGGAGACACAGGGCGCCGGCCACGAAGAAGAACGCCCGCCGGTCTCGGCGCCGAAGCCACTGTGCGTATACGGCCAAGACGACCGGAAACCAGGCGGTGCCGCCCAGATGGGAGGGGAACTCGACCTTGGTGATCGTGTAGGCACCGAAGGCGTAGGACACGCCGGCCAGGAGAGATCCCATCCGCGACACGCGCCACCCCCGCGACAATCCGTACGTCCCCGCGCCGGCCAGCAGCACGTGCAGGGCCGTCCAGATCACCACGGCATGGCTGGTCGACAGGAACACGTAGATCAGGTTGGGTGGATAGAACGTGCCCCGCTCCAGGTCGGCCAGGAACGGTTCGCCGCACCCCATGTAGGGGTTCCACAACGGCAGGGCGCCCTGCCGGATGCTCTCACGGTAGAACACGTAGCCCGGATAGAAGACCGAACTCAGGTCGCCGAGCAGGAAGACCCGACCCGCGAACAAGACCGGCCCGAAGAAGACCGCCACCATGCAGACCAGCGCCAGGAGGTGGCCGTATCGTCTCTCCGCCGGTCGGGATAGCTCCAACGTCTCGCCCGCCTGTCCGATGGGCCGTTCCAGCGCGACCAAGGTCACCAACCGCCCAGTCCGGTTGCACGAGACCGATCAGGCGATAACGGGACTATGCCCTTCCTGCACCCCGCCTTCGCCGTTTGGCCTTCAGTCCAGGGATCCGCATGAATCGTTCGTTGTCCTGGCAGGCCATCTGCCCGCCGTCCGCGAGAATGGCCTGGCCGGTGATGAACCCCGCGTCGTCGGACAGCAGGAACGCGATGACCGACGCGATCTCCTCGGGCTCGCCGAAACGGTCCATCGGGATCAGCTTGCGGTAGGCGGCGACAAACGCCTCGTCCATGTCCGCGCACGCCGCGGGCGTATCGATCACACCGGGGCAGACGGCGTTGACGCGGATGCCCTGCCCGGCCAGCTCACCGGCCGCCGTTCGCGTCAGCGCCACCAACGCCGCCTTCGATGCGTCGTAGGCGGCGTTGTTGGTGCTGGAGCGGAACGCGTTGCGGCTGGCGACGTTCACGATCGCGCCGCCGCCCGCTCGGACCATCCCCGGCGCGATCTGGCGGATCAACACAAACGGCGCGGTAACGTTGACGGTGAGGTTCAACGCCCACGTCTGATCGCTCATCTCGACCAGCGGCCCACCGGGCCAGACCCCCGCGTTGTTGACCAGCCGCGTGATCGGGCCATGCCGATCCATCAGACGCTTGACCCGCCCGGCCAATCGCGACGGCCAGCTCAGGTCGCATGCCGTTGTGATGAGCTCCTCGCTGCTCAGCTGCTTCTTCAGCGCGGCCAGGTCCTTAGCGGTCCGGTCCATCGCGATCACCCGCAGTCCGTCGTCCAGCAGCCGACGGACCGTCGCCAGACCGATCCCGCCACCCGCGCCCGTCACCAGCGCCAAGGCCGATCGCCGCTCGCTCATCGTTTCACCGTGGCAGAGGAACCCACCGACCACAAGCATCGTCAGCGGGACCGTGGCAGGTGAATGCGGATTCCCACGTCGATGAGCCGCCTGCTCTTCTCCTTGGAATCCACATCGCCCTGGTCATCGGTTCGGTTCTCGCCCACGCTGTACACTACATAACTTTGCTCCTCGTGGCGATAGAGCAAATCCGTTCCCGTGAAGGGATCGAGCGGAAGCGACTTGGTGTACGTTGGCACCAGAGCACCCAGCGCGTCCGGCAGCTTCCCGTTTGCCCGCCGATACCGTTCGATCATCACAGACACCAGGGCGGACCGCGTGAACGCCATGGTTTTGCCGGTGAGAACGGCGGCTCTGGCGAAGCTCGGAGACTGGCCGGGAAAGAAAGACGACGATTCGCTTCCTACCCCCTCCATGGCGCCCAACACCTGTGGCCATGGCTGGCGCGAAGCGCTGACGAGTTCCGCCAACTCCCGGAGATACGCCACCGCCATCCATCGCCCGGGTGGGTTCCAGAACCCCGCTGGCGGCCAACGTTCGGGCAGGGCGCCGGAGCCCTGATCGGCCAGGGCTGCCTTTCCAAGGCTGGGGTTGATCTGATCTCTCATCAGCTGGAGCCCGTAAACGCGTTCGGCGAGAGCCACTCGCGACAGATCCTCTCCTAGCTGGACGGACAGCAAAACCTGTTGCAGATTCTGCAGGGATGCTTCGGCAGGCTGGCCACGCTCCAAAACGATCTCTGTGTCCTGGCTGGCGAGGGCCAAACACGCGACCTTCACCAGGTGAACGATCATGACTGGATGGTGATCGAACATCCTGGCCATACGGATCAGGCTGATGGCAGAATCGGTCGCACCGTCACCGTCTCCCTTCGAGGCACGGACCAACGTTCGGAGCGAAACGAGCCTGACAGCACGTCGCGCCTGGCTGAGCCGCTCCATGCACACCGCGATGCCTTGTTCGATACCCATGTCGAAACGACACCCCGAACGCTCTGCTCCCCGATCGAGCATGTCGAGCGCGAGTTCGTTGTCAGCCAGCAACCGATTGACCTCCTGGACCACGTCGTCGGCGGGCCGACTCGTGGGAATCTCGCTCAGAGCATCACGATAGGCGCGACCCGCATCCCAGATCTCTTCTGAATCCTCGTGCCGCACGAGCGCTAGCGCGGCCTGGTAGTACCGCCCCGCGTCGTCTCCCTCCTTGACCTCAGGGCGATCGGCGTCCAGGTCCGTGAACGTCAGCGGTTCGCCAGCAGCCTGGATCTTGGCGACCTCCTCACGCAACTGACCGGCCACCACGTACCCCCACACCGCTCCCGCTACCACCACGACGACAAACACACCCAGCGCGATCAGCACGGTCCACCGGAGGACGCGCCGCCACGATGGTCTCTTCGCTGTCGGTTCTGTGTTCATGGAATCATCCTCGAAGCATCGATTCTAGGCATTCGCGGCGGAAACCCCTCCCGATGAGGGGCGCCGGCCGCCAGCGCAAGGGCGAGGTAGCGCCGGCCCTCCCCGTCGCCGTTCAGCATCTGGGCCATTTCCTCAGCCTCCGGGGTCCATTCGATCCGGCCGGCACCGAGGGCCAGCGCCGTCTCCTGCATCATTTGCCTGGATGCCAGATCCAACCCGAGACTCAGCACCAGCAGCGCTGCGATTGCCAACCCGACCGCCATCGCCCAGCGCGATCGTCGCCCCCCCGTCAACCGCAAGACGCGATCCCGCAGGTTTGCCGGCGGCCCGGTTGGCCGATAGCGCGTGAGCATCGCCTCGATCTGGGGATCATTCGGGCTCATGAGAACCTTCCTCCTCGTCGCGCTCGCAGGCTAGAGACTGGCGGAGCTTGTCTGTCGCATAGCGGTACCGACTCGCCACGGTGTTGATGGAGAGATCCAGCAAGTCCGCGATCTGCTGAAACGTCCTGCCTTCGTAGACCCTCATGTGAATCACCTCCCGCTGCTCGGGGGGAAGGGCCAACAACGCCGCCTCGAGCCTGGCCCGCTCGTCCTCGTCTACCGTGCTCGAGGAATCGGCTTCCAGCAGGTGCGCCGCTGATGCCGCGTCGATTTCCCGTGGACGCCGGCACCGCTTCTCGATGATTCGCCAGCATTCGTTCCGGACCGCTGTCCGGAGATAGTGAGCACACGAGTCAATCTCGAGCACGCCCCGGTCCATTCGAACCAGCTTGGCGAAGGCCTGATGCACGGCGTCCTCGGCCGCCGCGTGGTCGGTCAGGAGCATCAACGCGTAGCGGTACAGCCCATCCGCGCACGCGTCATACGCCGCCGCGAGGAACTCACGCGGGCCGCCGGTCCTTCGCCCCGACGACGCATCACTGACCTGTTCGCCCGGGTCGTTCATGCTTTCTTAGAGATAAGACCCTGCCCGTCAGGATTCTTGTCTAAGACACGCGCAGATTCGAAGGCATTTGGCTCTCTTTCTGGGGGGCGCGGCGAGCAGGGCGTCGCAACGGGTGACCCTGACGGCGCTTGCGCTCATCGTGCCACCACGTCCTCGAACTCCTGGAACATCTCGATGCTGATCCCGTCCGGGTCCAACGCGTACATCGCCCGCGCGACGCGGACCCCATCGCGGATCACGTCGGTCGGCGGGTTGATGGCCCCGAAACCGGCCGCCGTCAGCGTCTCGTACATGGCGTCGACGTCGTCCACCTCGAACGCAACGTGGGCGGCCCCGACGTACTTGTTCTCCAGCGTCCGTGTCTGCCCGGCCGGGCTCACATACTGCACCAGCTCCAGGATGAACTCGTTGACCGGATGCTGCAGGATCGCGATGCGGAGTTTGACGTCCGGGTACCCCAGAATCGTGTCGTACGACGGCAGGTTCGAGCGCTCCGACACGCGCACCAGCTTGAGCCCCAACAGATCACGGTAGAACGCCACCGACCGATCCACGTCGGTGACCGTGAAGCCGTAGTGATGTGCCTTCACAATCCCCATGACCGTACTCCGCCTCCCGATCGACCGAGCTCTTGCACAGCAGATTCCTCTACGAAGCCTGTCCAAGGAACGTGTCGATGCCCTTCAGCATCATCTGGCGTCGGCTCTCGGCCTCCTCCGGCGAGACGTGCGTCCAGATCTTCGACGGATCACCCAACGACGCGCGGAGAATCCCGCAGAACTCCTCGCCCGGCACCTCCGTGCCCTCGGCCAGCTCCAACACCCCGAACAGGCGTGCGTCCAGGGCCGTGTTGAAATCGTGCTTCGACATGTTTCGGTCCTGCAGGTAGTCGTCGCACGTCCCATCCACGTTGTGAATGCACGGCGCACAAATGGCATCGACCCGGTTGACGAGCCTCAGGACGGTCTCCGGGCGCTCCACGAGCGCCTGCGCCACCGAGTGCACGGCGTGTCCGTAGGAACTGGGCTCGAACGTCTCGCCCGCCCCCAACCCCCTGAGAATGTCGATGAAGTGATGGGGCCTCATGTCGATCACGTCGCTCATCGTTCCCATGACGCCTATCCCCTGCGCTCGTCGTTCAGCAACGGCACCTCCACGCCGACCACCACGGGCGGATGTTCCGACCTGCCCATGTACCAGACCGCCCCGTTTCGCAGATCGCCGACCGTCGTCACATACAGGTGCGCTTCGCCCTCCGTGCAGCCCTTGATTCGGGCCAGGATCCGCTTGGCGTCGTCGACGGCCAGATCGCGGGCCTCGGCGTGCGCTGGCCGACACGCGATACTGACGAACGAATCCACCTTTCGGATCATCGGCCGGTCTGGCAGATACACGTCGTCCTTGGTGATCCGAAGCTGCACCTCGCCCGCGCACTCGGCCCCCAGGCCGAGGATCTCTCCGTCGCCCTGGACGGCATGGCAGTCGCCCAACACCAGCAGTCCGCCCGGCAGTTGGGCCTTCAGAAACAGCGTGTTGCCCGCTGCGACGTCCTTGAAGTCCATGTTTCCGCCGTTGTCGTGGGGATTGGGGCAGGGCAGCTCGGCCGGCGTCACGTAGATGTCCCCGATCATCATCCGAACCGGCGCCCACAACCCGCCCGGGAAGTGCACCTTGCCGTCCTCGATCCTCAGGAACGACGCGACCTCCGGATCCTCCCACCACCCGCCGCTGGCATGGCCCTCGGGGCGAATCTCCTCGATGTGGATCGCAAGCACGTCGCCCGGCTCGATGTCTTTGACGAGGATCGGCCCGGTCTCCTCGCGCTCGCGGTAGACGTCCGGATTGGCGTCCTCGGGCGTGCGGATGACGGGCGTTCGGAAGTTGATCGTCTCGACGACAAACCGCTCGCCCAGCGCCACCTCCGCCACCGGCTCGCGGACGCGGTAGCGTTGATCAACGGGAACCGTGTTGTCGCGCGTGATACGCTGCATGACGGCTCCCCTGACGCCCTCGGCGACTACTGGATCCACATCGACGCGTCGACGGTGGGGCCGCCGACGCTGAAGGCGATCGTCTTGAGGTCGCACATGAACTCGAGCATGTGCCGGCCGCCGATGCGGCCCAGGCCGGACTCGTTGCTGGCCATCCCGCCGAACGGCAGGTGATGCTCCCAGAAGTGCGGCCAGTCGTTCACGACCGTGATGCCGGTGTTGAGACGTTCGGCCCACTGCCACGCCCGGTCGACGTCCTTCGTGAACACCGACGACACCAGGCCCAGATCGCACGCGTCGATGTACCGCCAGGCCTCCTCGTCGCGCTTGAACGACGCGATCGGCGCGATCGGCCCGAACGTCTCCGCGGTGTTGACCAACGAATCGACGGCGAAGTCGACCAGCACGGTCGGCTCGTAGAAGAATCCGGACAGGTCGGGCCGCTTGCCGCCGGCGACGATCCGCGCGCCCTTGCCCGTGGCGTCCTGCAGGTGCCGGGTCATCTTCTCGACGACGCCCATGTTGTTCTGTGGGCCCATGTTGACCTTGGCGTCCCACGGGTCGCCGTAGACCCAGTGCCTCGCCTCGGCGACCATCGCATCCACGAAGTCGTCCTTGAGCTCATCGGCCACCAGGATGCGTTCGGCGCACGAGCAGACCTGACCGGCGGCGTAATAACACGCAAAGCCGATGCAGGGGGCGATCTTGCCCGGGTCGGCATCCGCCAGGACCACCACGGGCCCGTTGCCGCCGAGCTCGAACATCCGCGGCTTGAGCCCGACGCGCTCGCTGATGATCTTGGCCGTCTGCGGACTCCCGGTCATGCCGACGGCGTGCGTGCCGGGGTTGACGACCAGCTCGTCGCCGACCTCCGCGCCGGGGCCGGTGATCAGATTGATCACGCCCTTGGGCAGACCCGCCTCGTGGATGCATTCCATCAGCCGGACGGCGGTGACGGCCGCGGTCGGCGCGGGTGACCAGCAGACCGTGTTGCCCATCACGATGGCGAAGGGCAGGTACTCGCCCGGGATCGCGGCCGGGAAGTTCCACGGCGTCAGCGCCGTCACCACCCCACGCGGGCGCCAGAACGTCAGCACGCGCTTCTTGGGATCCGCGCAGGGCTTCGTATAGCCTTCGAAGTACTTGGCCTGTTCGGCCGCGACCCGCCACGGCGTCGCCGTCTCGCCCGCCTCGTCCGACGCCTCACCATGACGCGGTTTGCCCAGCTCGGTGCACAGGACGTCGGCCAGATCGTCCTTGTGCTCGTCGATGATGTCGGCGATCTTGACGCAGATCGCCGACCGCTCCCACAGCGGTACGGCGCGCCAACTCTTCAGCGCTTCGTTCGCCGCGGCGATCGCCCGCTGGGCATCGGCCCGCGTGCCCCTGGCCACCTTCCCGAACGGCTCGCCCAACGCAGGGTTGACCGCGTCGTACGTCTCGCCCGACCCCGAACCACACCACTCGCCGTCGATGTACATCGGGTAGGTCTTCATCTCATGCCCTTGTCAGCGCATCAGCAGCCCGCCGTTGACCTCCACGATTTCGCCGGTCATGAACGAACACGCGGGCGACAACAGCATGAGCACGACCGACGCGATCTCCCTCGGCTGGGCCATGCGGCCGAGCGGCGTGGCGGCCGTCAGTCTCTCGGCCGCCTCGGGCGTGACGCGTCCTTCGAGCATGGGTGTGTCCACCATCCCCGGCGCGACGGCGTTGACGCGAACGCCGTGACCGGCAAGTTCCCGGGCCAACCCGCGTGTGAGGGTATGGACGGCCGCCTTCGCCGCGGCATAGGGAACCGTTCCGCCGCCGCCGCCCGTGTGCCCGGCGACCGACCCGAGGTTCACGATCACGCCCGCGCCCTGCTGGGTCATCCGCAGCGCCGCCTGCTGGCAGCACAGGAATACGCCCTTGGCGTTGACGTCCATCATCTTGTCCCACTGGGCTTCGGGACAGTCGACGATGGGCGCCTTGTCCATCCAGTCGCCGGCGTTGTTGACCAGCATGTCGAGTCGGCCGTCCGACGCGGCGTCCATCTCGCCGAACATCCGGTCGACGTCATCCGCGCGGCTCACGTCGGCTTGAATCACGACGGCCCGACCGCCAGCGGCCTCGACCTGTTCCCGTGCCGATTCGGCGCCCTGACGATTCCGGCGGTAGTGAACGCCGACGACGGCGCCGACCCGGCCGAGCGCCAACGCGACCTCATAGCCGATGCCACTGCCTGCCCCGGTGACCAGGGCGGTCCGTCCACCGAACCAGTCTGTATCGCTCATGTCAGTCCAGCCATCCGTCTACATGGGGTGGTCCTCGACCTGCGTGGTTGTGCGTGACGAAGCGGGTCGGGACGCGCATACGTGCGTTTAGCCCCGCCGCGTGCGGCGGGGGCCCGGGCCGGGGACGGCCCGGCTCGGTTGGGGGCGGGACGCGGCCCCGCTAAACGTGCGCGTCCACGCAGACCGACGCGACCGTCGAACGCGGCGCTAGATCGTCCATCCCTTGCGATACTCGCGCCGGATGAACTGGTCCGCCTGGGAGCAACCGACGGCCTTGAGGTTCTTGGCGTCCCACGTCAGCTTCTTGCCGGCGCGATAGGCCACGTTGGCCAGCAGGTTGTTCTCGATCAGCTTGCCGGCGTAGTCGAAGTTGCACAGCGTCGGCGCGCCGGTCTTGCACGCGCGGATCCATTCCCTGTAATGGCCCAGCGACGACGGAATCTTCATCGTCGGCGGTTCGAAGTCGCGATAGTCCCTCCTGGGCAGCAGGTAGTGCTTTCCGTAGTCGGCCACCAGCTTGCCCTTGTCGCCGACGAACATGACGCCGATGCCCCACTTGCTCAGATCGATTCCCGGGGGGGACTTGGGCCGCTTGGTCGCATCGTACCAGACCAGCTTGACCGGACCGCGATTGCCTTTGGCCGGATGCTGGTACGTCGCGATCAGCCACTTGGAGCACGTGACCGGATGCGCAGGCCACGGATCGGCCTTGGTCTCGACGGTCGTCGGGGAGTCGAGGTCCAGCGCCCAGAAGGGCAGGTCCATCAGATGGCTACCCATGTCGCCCATCGTGCCCTGTCCGTAGTCCCAGTAGAGGTTCCACTTCAGACAGTTGTGCTTGTGGTCCGGCGGCAGGATCTTCGCGCTGAAGGGCCTCTTGGGTGCCGGGCCGCACCACAGGTCCCAGTCGAGATAGTCCGGCACGAGATCGCCCGTCTTGGTTGGCCAATCGCCGCCTGGGCCGACCCGATTGCACCAGGCGTGGGCTTCGGTCACCTTGCCGAGCGCGCCGCCCTGGACCAGTTCGACGACGCGGCGGTAGTTCTCGGTCGCGTGTATTTGCGTGCCTTGTTGGGTCGCCACCTTGTCTTTGTGCTTGATGTACGTGTCGCGGACCCTGCGCGCCTCGTAAACCGAATGGGCCAGGGGCTTCTCGCAATACACGTGCATGCCGAGTTCCATCGCGCCCACGGCGATGAAGGCGTGCGTGTGGTCGGTCGTGGTGCAGACGACGGCGTCGATGTCCTTCTGCTCGAGGCACTTCCGCCAGTCTTTGTAGGTCTTGGCTTTGGGGAAGCGCTTGGCTGCCCGCCCCATGAGCACCGAGTTGACGTCGCACAGCGCGACGATATTCTCGCTCTTGACGCCGTTCGTGTTGGCGTTGCCGCGGTGGCCGGCGCCGATGATGGCAATGTTCAGCTTCTCATTCGGCGAGCCGCGCCGCTTGAGGGCGGGCTTCTTGGTCTCCGCGGGCGCTCCGAGCGCTGCGGACCTGCCCGCCACAGACAGCCCGGCCCCGGCCAGAAGCGTGTTTCCCAGGAATTCACGACGATGCATGCGACGAGTCATTGACCCACTCCTTATCAAGATAGGACTGCAAACGCGTCCGGCGGTCCGGACCGTCCGCCAGCACCGGCCGCAACCGCCAAGAAAAGTCGAATACGACGCGGATGTCAAGGCGTGCCCCCAGGTCCCTGCCGGAGCGGAGGCGTGACAGATTCGGCGGGCTATCGGGGGGTGCCCCATCCTTCGGTCTGCTTCGCGGAACGCGAAGGGGACCGAAGGGTGGGGGACGGAACGCCGCGAGAACTGATTCGCGATGCATTCCGTCCCCCACCCTTTTCGAGGGGCCGCGTTCCGCGGCCCCTCGAAAAGGGTGGGGCACCCGCCGGCGAGACGGTCATGCGCCATGCCGAAGCGGTCGGGAGACGAACGATTCGCAGCAGGGCTGGCCGGGCGCGATCAGCATCGTGCGACGGGCGGGCAGCAGCACCGCAGAAATCGTCGTCAGGTAGGGAGGCGGGTGGCGGCAGATGGTCATGTCGCTGCCGACGCCCTCCGGGCCGTGATCGGCCATCGCCGAGATCAGTCCGGGGATGTCCCACATACGCCGGTCCCGCAGCAGCGCCCAAGCGCGTTCGAGACGGGCCTGGCTGCTCGGGCCGATCCACCGCCATCCCCGACGCTGCCAGAATCGGGCATAGTCGCCGAACGCGGTGTCGACGGGTCGTGTCTGGTCCGTCTGATAGTGGTTGCTGTTGACGACGCATCCGTCCTCGGCGCGTCGGGTCACGGTTTGCGTGGCCGTCAGCTCCACGGCCGCAATGTCCCCGGCCGCGTCGGCAAGCGTCAGCAGTGCGCCGCCGCTCCGGGGCAATTCCTCGATCAGCTCGATCGCCTCGTCCACGCTGCCGCAGCGCTCGAGGACCTCCTGCACGATCAGCGTGATGCTCGCGCGACAGCCGCTCCGGTCGCGCGGGTAGCCCAAGTTGTAGGCGATCGCCAATCCGGGCTCGTTCACCCCCGTGTGCGAGCCGGCCAACTGGGGAAACGTCAGCTGCACCGACGCATGCCGGTCCGTCGGCCGATCCCACCGCAGCGCGTTGAACGGCTTGGTCTCCGGCGGGAGATCGAACACCCGCGCGATGGCGGGCTCGCCGAACGCCGTCCGCTCCGCGGTCAGGGCGAACGACGTGCAGCCGGGCATCCGCAGGGCCGACCGCGCCTGCTGCTCGAGGAACACCATCAACCAGATGTGCTCGACGGGCATCCCTGCCCCGTCGGCGATGCCACAGAACCGGTCGTATTGACGCGGATAGTGCAGCTCGACGTCACCAGGAACAGTCCGACGGGCCAGCCATACCCCTGCCTTGCGGAACACGCCGGCGGGCACCAGTCGCGGCTTGATCTGGCCGATGCGCTCGTTCTCGAGAATGACCTCGCGGATCCCGCGACGGGCCTGCTCGGCGAGCGCCCGGCCCTGCTGCTGCCCCATCTGGCGATGCGACCCGGCGCACGTGATCTCGTCGACGCCCGGCACCGGGCAGCAGGCAAACGCTTCGACTGGGTCGGTTCCCATCGCGGCGACCTCATCGGGTCAGGGCAAACCGAGGCGGGGAGAAGCTCAATCCCCCGGCAGCCGGGCCAGGCTTTCGTTGGTGCCGATCAGGACCAGCACGTCGCCCGGGGCGATCGGACCGTCGGGGTCGGGTACGGCGATGAGGCGCCAACGCTTGTCCGCGCGGCCCGCCCGGCCCTTTTCGGGCAGCGGGCGACGGATCGCCACGAGATTGAGTTTGAGCTTCGCGCGCAGATCCAGCTCTCGGGGCGTCTTGTCAACGAACGCGTTCGGCGCGGGCACCTGCACCAGGCTGTGCTTGTCGTCGAGGTCCATGAACTCGGCGATCTGCGGCATCATGAGGTGATTCGACCACCGAGCGGCCGACTCGTCCTCCGGGAGGACAACGTCGTCCGCCCCGACGCGCTTGAGGATCTCGCCCCGCACCCCGCTGCCCGCGCGGGCGATGACACGAGACACGCCGATCTTCTTCAGCGTGCTCACCGTCAGGACGTTCGCCTCGAAATCGGCCCCGATGCCCACGACCGCGCAATCGACCTTGTCGACCCCCTGCGACAGCAGCGCCTGTTCGTCCGTGCCGTCCATGCGAACCGCCAGCGTCACCTCGTCGCGGATTCGCTGGACGATGTCGGTGTCGTTGTCGACGGCGATGACTTCGGCCCCGGCCTGCGTCAGCAGTTGGGCCAATTTCCGGCCGAACCGTCCCAGTCCGATAACGGCGAAACGCGGCATGGTCCCTATCCGATGATGACGCCTTCCTCTGGATAGGCGTAACGGCCTACCCTCTCACGTCCGGCCAGGGCGATCAACAACGTCAGCGGACCCAGCCGTCCAGCGAACATCGCCGCCATGATCACGCACCGGCCGAGGACTGTCAATTCGCCCGTGATCCCGCAGCTCAACCCCACCGTGCCGCACGCGCTGACCGACTCGAACAGCAACTCCTGGAAACGAGCGTTCTCGCCGTCGCTGAACGTCAGCAGCAACGTGGTGACGGCCACGAGGGAGAGCATCAGCACCATCAGCGCCCCCGCGCGCCGCACCAGGACGGCCGGGATCGTCCGACCGAACGCCTCCACTTGCTCCCGCCGGCGGATCGTTGCCAGTACGGCCAACAGGATCAGCGCGAACGTCACGGTCTTGACGCCCCCCGCGGTCGAACCGGGGCTGCCGCCGACGAACATCAGCAGCATCATCAGGAAGTGGCTGGACGGCGACATGGCGCTCAGCGTCGTCGGGGCGGAATTGAAGCCCGCCGTCCGCGTCGTGACCGACTGGAAGAGCGCGTCGAGGCTTCGCTGTGGCCAGGCCTCGCCCGCCATCACCGGCGGCCTGGGTCGCCGGGGCTCTGGCAAATCCGTCGGGTAACGGCGGTTCACCCGGCTGGGGGTCTCGAAGAACATCAGCAGGATGGCCCCCACGACGATCAGGACGGCCGTCGACGTCAGAACCAGCTTGCTGTGCAGACCGAGCGTCTCGGACGGGCCCGTAATCCTCGACATCTGTCGAGCATGCCGCCGGCCCAGCAGCCTGAACACGCTCCATTCGTACACGTCCCGCAGCACCGGGAAGCCCAGCCCGCCCACCACGATCAGCGGCATTATCGCGCCGTATAGTTGCCACGCGCCGCGATACGCGATCATGCTGTCCGACTGCAGGCTGAACCCCGCGTTGCAGAACGCGCTGACCGAATGAAAGACGCTGACGAACACCCGTGTCCACCCCGGCGAGAGGCCCGAGTCCCAATCACTGACGCTGGGGTCCCACATGCTGTAGAGAACGGCGGCGCCGACGGCCTCCAGGACGAACGTCGTGACCACCACGAACCGAAGCATCCGTCCGACCTGCCCGACCGTCTCTGGGCTGAGCACGTCCTGCATCATCACCGATTCGCTCAGGCTCAACTGCCGGCGGACCAGCATCCCGAAGACCGTCCCGAAGATCATGATCCCCAGGCCGCCGAGCTGCATCAGCACCAGGATCACCACCTGGCCGAAGAACGTGAACTCCCGCGGCGTGTCGTAGACCACCAGGCCCGTCACGCACGTCGCGCTGACGGCCGTGAACGTGCAGTTCACCACGCGCCGGGGCGTGCTCGTCGACGGACCCAACCGATGCGGCGTGGTGGCGCGGGGCAAGGACAGCAACCCGCTGCCGATCACAATGACGGCCACGAACCACCCCACCATCAGCCGGGCGGGGTGGTGACGCTGGGCCAGCAGCGCGTTGGCCCAGGACAGATAGACCAGCAGCTCGATGACCAGAACGGTCTGGACGGTAACGATGTAGAGGGTTCGGGGCCGGAGGCTGACCTCGGCCTCGACGCAGAGCGCGACAACCCCCGCGACGATGGCCGCCAGTTCCAACCAGCGGCGGCGGACGTAGTCCAGACGCCTCGGCGCGACGATCAGACCGATCAGGCTCCTGATCACGAACAGCGCGACGGCAGCCACCTGCACGCCGATCAGCAAGCCGAGGGGCAACGGCAGCCGGTCGGGCTCGAACCCGTATTCAATGGCCAAAGAGACCGCCGCCAGTCCCGCCATGACCGAGACGACAACGGTCAGGGACCGCTCAAACGTCAACCGCCACGACCGATCCGGCGCGTCATTCATCCAGCACCGCGTCCTCTGTGCGTCGCCGATGAAGCGGGCGGGACCTACATCCAGTCGCGGTCGGCGGGTTCGCCCCGCGGGGACTCATCCCTTCTTGCCATAGACGGCCTCGGGGTCGACCTGCCTGTCCGCGACGACCTGCCAGGCATCCCCCGCGAGCTGACGATAGAAGCAGCTGTGGTAGCCCTCGTGGCAGGCCGCACCGTGCTGGCGGACGCGAATCAAGACCGTGTCTGCGTCGCAGTCGGTGGCGACGCTCACCACCTCCTGGACGTGGCCCGAGGTCTCGCCCTTCATCCAGTACTTCTGTCGGCTGCGCGACCAGAAGTGGGTCTTGCCGCTCTCGATGGTCCGGACCAGGCTGGCCCGGTTCATGTAGGCCATCATCAGGACTTCGTTCGTCCCGTCTTCCTGAATGATGGTCGGGATCAGGCCGTTCGCATCGTATTTCAACTCGTCCAACGCAGGCATCGCGACAACTCCAACGTGTTCCCAAGGAAGACCAGGCGGTTCACGGCGTGCCAATCCAGCCATCGCAGACCTGCCGACCGGGCGGGCCGGCCACGGCGAGCCTACTGGCCGGATGCGATCCGAATCGCCTGGGCCAGGTCGATCTGGCCCTCGTAGATCGCACGGCCCACGATCATCCCGGCGATCGGCAGCTGCACGAGCCGGCGAACGTCCTCCAGGTCCGTCACGCCGCCCGAAGCGATGACGGGCCGACGGCTCGCCTGGGCCAGCTCACCCACCGCCTCGACGTTCGGACCTAACAACATGCCGTCCCGGCTGATGTCCGTGTAGATGATCGCGCCGAGGGGCCAATCCCCCACGCGCGCCGCCACGTCCGCCGCGGTCTGATCGGTCTGTTCGGTCCACCCGTCCACGGCGAGGCGGCCCTCGCGGGCGTCCAGCCCCAGCGCGATCTTGTCCTCGTGACCGGCCCGGTGCACCAACGACTCGAACCACGCCCAATCCCGCAGTGCCTGGGTTCCGATGACCACCCGGGCCACGCCCGCCTCCAGCAGCGTCGCCACCGTCTCGTCATTCCGAATGCCGCCCCCCACCTCCACCGCCAGGCGGGTGTCGGCCACAATCGCCCGGATCGTGTCCAGATTGCACGGTCGACCCTCACGAGCGCCGTCCAGATCGACGACGTGCAGCCAGCGGGCGCCGGCTTGCTCGAAGGTCCTCACCACCTCGACCGGCTCGCCGTCGTAGTCGATCTGCCGTTCGTAGTCGCCCTGCAGCAGGCGGACACATCTACCCGAGCGCAGGTCGATTGAAGGGATGAGGTCCATTGGGATTCCTCCTGCGGGCCCTCTTGCCGGGCGGGGGCGCTACAACTTGCTGAAGTTCTCCAAGATCCTCAACCCATGCGTCTGGGACTTCTCCGGATGGAACTGCGTGGCGAACAGATTGTCCCGCCAGATCATCGCCACGAACTCCCTACCGTAGTCGCACCGGGCAATCTTCACGTCCGCCTCGATCGGCTGCACGTGGTAGGAATGCACGAAGTAGAAATACGTGCCTCGCTCCACGCCGGCCAGCAACGGACAACCGTTGTCCCAGTGGAGCCGATTCCAACCCATGTGCGGCACCTTCAGCCCACGGGCGGCGGGTAGGTCACCGAAATCGAACCGCACCACCTTGCCCGGCACGACCCCCAGCCCCGTGTGCTCGCCGTCCTCGTAGCTGACGTCAAACAGCAACTGCAGTCCCAAACAGATGCCCAGGAACGGCCTGCCCGACTCGATGCACGCGATCACCGGCTCGATGAGCCCCTGGCTGCGCATGTGATCGATCGCGTCGGCGAACGCCCCCACCCCAGGCAACACGACCTTGGCCGCCCGCGCGATCTCCTCGGCGCTGGTCACGATCTGCGCGCTGGCCCCGACGCGCTCGAACCCCTTCTGAACGCTCCGGAGATTCCCCATGCCATAGTCAACGATGGCGATCACGTCTGCACGATTCGGAACAGTCTGGCGCCCGCCCAGGATGGGGGGGAAGCTAGCGGCCCGGTTTGGGGCCGGCGTAGATCTCGATGCGCCGGTTCTTGGCCTTGTTGGCCGAGCTCGAGTTCGGCACCAATGGTGCGCTCGCCCCCGCACCCGCCGCGACCATTTGCGCCTTGCTGATCCCCTGGCTCTGCAGGTAGCGGACCACGGCCATCGCCCGCTGACAACTGAGCTCGAGGTTGTCCGCCCACTTCGTCTGGCGGATCGGATCGCTGTCCGTATGCCCGATCACGAAGATGAACGCGTCGGCATGCTCCGCCTTGATCTTGGCGATGATGGGGTTGATCTGCGACTTCGCCTTGGCCGTCAGCTCCGGCATCCTCTTGCGACCCAGGGACGTCTGCTCCAACGCGCCGACGTAGGTCAGCTTCGGCGCCGGAGGGGGCGGCGGTGGCGGAACGTTCTTGGCCTCCTTCAGCGCGTTTTGCAGCTGGGCGTTCGCCTGCTTGAGTTCGTCCACCTCCGCCTGGGCCGCGTCTCGCGCCTGCGACGCCTCCAGCAGCTGATCGCCAAGCTGCTTCTTCTCCTCCTCCAGTTGGGCGATCTGCACCTTCGGGTCCGGGCCGCAGCCCGTCCAGAACATGGCGCTGCAAACAAAGCCAAGACAAGAAACGACGATGGTCATCCGGCGCATGAGTTGTGCCTCCCGTTGACTACGTCTCCTCGCTTGAATCAGCCTGACCGATCGAGCTCTGGATCTTCGTGTCGATTCGGTCCTCTTGCTCTTTCAGCTCGGCGGCCAGTCGACGCTGCTCGGCCATTTGGGCCTCAACGGCCTTGGCCTTGCGGATCTCGCGGACGTCGCGAATCACCCTGCGGACCCTCGCCAGCGTCCACGCGATCACGACCGCCGAGATTCCGCTGACCAGCATCACCCACAAGACGTTCGTCTGTGGGAAAGAATGGAACAGCCAAACGTCGACCCTGTGGTTGCGGTTCATGAGGACCACGAGCAGGACCGCCACCGCCGCCGCAACCATGGCCACGAGTTTAGCGTACGTCTTGATCTGCCTGAGTGCAAGTCCCATGGTTTCGTTTGCGCAAGCCCGCGCCAGCTCGTGACCCGGACGGCGGACCGCGCTTCGCCGCGCCGTCCACCTACCAGGAGACCCTCACGCGGGCCGCATCGCTAAGGATCCGTCGCGCCCGCCAGCCAGCCCAGGACCTCCAGCATTGTACCGACTCGCGCCGCAATGGGCGCGTAGAATGTCATCGCCGCCACCAGGCCCAGACTCAACCAGGGCCCGAACCATACGGCTCGGCTCCGCTTGCGGACCAGCCAGAGCAGCACCGCCGCCACCGCCAGCGGACAGGCCAAAAAGAACCCCGCCGCCACCACCGGCCAACCCGCAACGGCACCCGCCGCCGCCATCAGATGAACGTCTCCCAGGCCGAACGCCTCCTTGCCCAGCACCAGCGTGAAGACAATCCGAACGCCCCATCCGATCGCCCCGCCGACGACGAAACCCGACAGCGCCGTCGTCATGCCCCAGATCGGCCGCCAGCTTCCCTCCAGCGGCGTCCACGCCAGGGCCTCCTCCCACAGCCTTCCTCCCGCGGCCGTGCAGGATACCACGACCGCAGCCAAAATGCCCAGGACGATCGACGGGGCCAACCAGGCCAGCTCGGCCCCCGCCTCGCGGCGCGCCTGCGGGCGCTCCTCGTGAATGGCCTCGAGGACGTCGGCCTCAGCCTGCGTGGGCGACATCCCCACACAGACCAACACGAGGAAACACGTGGCCATCACGACCCCCGCTCGCACCCAGAAGGCATCAACGTCGCCCAGTCGGTCGGCGTCGACGCCCACCATCCCGATCCAGACGACGATCACCACGGCCATCAACCACGCGACCGGCAGCCCGGACCGCGACCGCGCCGGGCGGTCGGACTCCTCGGGCAAGTCATTCGACTCGGCGCCGCTGTCGTATTCCTTCCGTCGCCAGAAGACCGCCGCCAAGACGAGCCCGATCGTCGCGGCGGCCGCCCCCGCGGCCGTCACGGACCAGGGCCGGGGAAACGCAGCGCTCGTCTGCGGCGTCCACAGCGCATGCGCCACCGTGCCCACGATCACCACCGCGTAGGTGATCGTCACGTCAATCCAGTACCCCTCGATGTCGATGGCCGAGGTGACGACCAGCGCCGCCAGCAGCACCAGGTGCGCGAGAAACACCGGCCAATCCGTCCCCAGGTCGCAGAACTCCGGGCGGGCGGGCCCCAGAAAGAACATGTCATACGCAAGAACGAACAGCAGGACCGTCAGGGCCTCGATCACGGGGTAGCGAACCGAGATGGCCATCCCGCAGTGGCGACATCGCCCGCCGAGCGCCAGGTAGCTCACCAGCGGGATGTTGTCGTACCACCCGATCGTCCGCTCGCAGCCGGGGCAGAACGACCGCGCGGGCCGATGGACCGACATCCCCCGCGCGAGCCGGTAGATCACCACGTTCAGGAAGCTGCCGATGCACGCCCCGAACAAGGCCACTGCCACCAGCCAGATCCACTGGTGCGAAGTCAATCGCCTGCGTCCTCGTCGTTAAGGTCTGCCCGACCACGCCCGCGGTCACTCTATCGCTCGGGCCCGATCAGTCAAGCAGAAACGACGCGACGCGGCGCGGCGACTTGAAACTCGCGAGCCGCCCG
The DNA here is from genome assembly GCA_964390905.1 of uncultured Planctomycetales bacterium. Classification (GTDB taxonomy): domain Bacteria; phylum Planctomycetota; class Phycisphaerae; order UBA1845; family JAFGLZ01; genus JAFGLZ01. Next base: position 52,513 of record CAYMLO010000047.1, read on the forward strand.
CTATTCTGCGGCCGGCATGCCCATCGGCGGGCGTGCGGGCCGGCGACACGTCGCTGGACGCGGGACAGCGTGATTCGAGGAGCGACAGATCCCATGGCAGACAAGGTCAAGATCGGCATGATCGGCGTCGGGCAGATCGGCAAGATCCACCTGGGCCACTACGACAAGATCCCCGAGGCCGACATCATCGCGGTGTGCGACATCAACGAGGACGAGGCCCGTCGCGTGGCCGCCGAGCGGAACATCCCCCACGTCCTGACGGACTACAAGGACCTGCTGGCGATGGACGAGGTCCAGTCCGTCGACGTCTGTCTCCACAACCGCCTCCACGCGCCCGTCACGATCGACGCCCTGCGGGCCGGCAAGAACGTCTACTGCGAGAAGCCCATGGCCGCCACCTACGCCGAGGCCAAGCGGATGTACGAGGTCGCCCAGGAGACGGGGCAGAAGCTCGCCATCCAGTTCTTCAGCCTCTACGACCCGCCGACGCGGGCGGCCAAGAAGATGATCGACGAGGGCAAGCTCGGTCGCATCTACTACGCCAAGGCCCGGCACTATCGCCGCCGAGGTCGGCCCTTCGTCGACGGCTACGGGACGGCCCAGTTCGTCGACAGCGAGACCTCCGCCGGCGGGGCACTGGTGGACATGTGCGTCTACCACACCGCGCGGATGGTCTATCTGCTCGGCAACCCCGGCCTGCTGACCGTGTCGGGCAGCACGTTCCAGGAACTCGACATGTACGCGGACCGCCGCGAAAGCAGTGGGTACGACGTGGAGGAGTTCGGCCTGGGGCTGATCCGGCTGGCGGGCGGCATCACGCTGTTTGTCGAGGAGGCCTGGGCCGTCAACCAGGCCGTGGGCGCCAACCACCAGATCTTCGGCAGCGCCGGCGGGCTCATGCTCGAGCCCTTCACCTACTTCACCACGATCAGCGACATCGAGTTCGACGCCACCGCCGATCTAAAGGCCGTCGACTGGCGATGGCATCAATGCGTCCCCGGCACGGGCGACGTCGACGGATCGCAACGCCACTGGGTCTCGGCCCAGCTCGGGCGCTGCGAGCTGATCGACTCAGCCGGCGTGGCGCTCAAGACCAGCATGATCCTCGAGGGCATCTACAAGTCGCATAAGCTCGGCCGAGAGGTCACCGCCGCCGAGATCGAAGCGGACAATGACCCGCAAGCTTCCTGACGTCGGTCCAGTCCTCGACCAGGGATTCGGGCGTGAAGGTGTACCCACATTCGGGACAGTGTCCCCCTGCAGCATGACCTTCCAGAGAGTAGTGGCAGTCCGGACAGATCAGGTGCTCCTCCCGTTCGAGGCGATCGAAGAAGCGCTTCTCCCGCCATAAGTTCAGGACTGACCAGGCAGTGACGAGCACCACCCCGATACACAGGGGGTATAGCAGGGACGCAATCAGGCCGAGAACGACCTCCAGCAGTCGGACCTGGAGCGGGCCGAAGATCCCCAGCGGGAAGGTCAGCCCGAACTGCAGGGAGACCACGATGAGGAACCCAATGTGCCGCCTGATACCCGAACCGGGGACCTTGCGCCTCCTGGCTCGGGCCTCACTCCGCCGGACTGGATCGCGGACGGCCCAGCGATGATAAACTCGGCCCACTACGGCCCAGCCGAGCGGGACGGCGCCCGTACACAGGACGAACAGGACCAGCCACCAGAACGTCGGCCAAGTCATGGCGACACCCGCCTCCGCGCGAGCTTCTTGACGTCCGCCCAGTCCTCGAGCAGGGATTCCGGCGTGAAGGTATATCCACATTCAGGACAGTGTCCCCCCGCGGCATGACCTTCCAGAGAGTAGTGGCAATCCGGACAGATCAGGTGCTCCTCCCGTTCGACGCAATCAAAGAAGCGCTTCTCCCGCCAGAAGCTCAGGAACGACCAGGCGAAGGCGAACGCCACCACCACGGTCTCCAGGTACGACACGACGGCTATCAGCCGAAACGTGACCGCCGACGAGAAGTCCACGGTTACTGGGAACGGGACGCCGAACTCATACGGGAGGAAGATCCCGCCCCAGAGGGAACCTATGATGAGGAAAGCGACGAAGTTCCAGGGCCCCGAACCGGGAACCTTGCGCCTCCTGGCCCGGGCCTTGCTCCGCCGGACTGGATCGCGGACGGCCCAGCGATGATAAACTCGGCCCACTGCGACCCAGGCGAGCGGGAAGACACTCGCACCAACGACAAACAGGACCAGCCACCACAACGTCATCCAAGTCATGGCGACACCCGCCTCCGCGCGAGCTTCTTGACGTCCGTCCAGTCCTCGAGAAGAGATTCGGGCGTGAAGGCGTAGCCGCATTCGGGACAGTTCCCGCCCGCCGCATGACCGGCCAGGGAGTAGTGGCATTCCGGACAGATCAGGTGCTCCTCCCGTTCGAGGCGATCGTAGAAGCGCTTCTCCCGCCAGTGGCCCGCGACGAGCTGCGCGTAGACCAACGCGATCATGACCAACACCAGGACCAAGGTCGCCCACACCGACAGGTGGATCGGCAGCGGCACGCCGAACCCCAATCGCAAGACGATCACGCCCGACAGCGCGCCCACGATGAGCAACACCACGTGACGCCAGATGCCCGGACCGCGGTGGACCTTGAGCTTCCTGCCCCACGCCTTGCCCCGACGGGCCGCATCGGGAACCGCACGACGCAGGATCCGTCCCATCATGACGTAGGCCAGCATCGGTATGCCCGCCCCCACGACGATCACGACCAACCACCAGAACGTCAGCCAGGTCATGGCGAGTGTCGCCTCCGTGCAAGCTTCTTGACGTCACCCCAATCCTCGACCAGAGACTCAAGCGTGAAGGTGTACCCGCACTCGGGACACCGACCGCCCTCTCCGTGCCCCGCCAGCGAGTAATGGCAGTCGGGGCAGATCAAATGATCCTCGCCCTCGAGGCGGTCTAGGAAGCGCCGCTCCTGCCGACGCTGCGCGCGGAATCCCACGAGCTGCAGAATCACAGCCACCCACAACAAGGCCGGCGCGACCCAGACGGACAGCCGCGTCGACAGCTTCACGCCGTAGCTGAAGTGTAGGATCACGAACCCGTACGAGATGGACACAACGCACGACAGGACGATCCCGAGAATGAACAAGGCATACACCCGCGGCCCGGGCCTGCGGTAGAGCATCTTCCTTCTGGCGTGGGCCTTCCGCCGTTTGTCTGGATCGGGAACGGACCGGCGCATACCCCGAATGACGGAGGCAAGCACGATGACCAAAGGAACGACGAACAGGATCAGGGCCGACCACCAAGACACCAGCCAGGCCATCGGAGGTCCCTCGCGCGTCCCGCCGGGATCGGGCGGTCCGAGGGCGCATCATACCCCACGGTCCCGCCCGGTGCGCCGTGATCGATGTAGGCCCGTCCGCAGTCAACACAAAAACCGGTAGGCGTTTCGGCCGGACATCGCCTAAGATGTGGCCTAAGGAGGTCAAATGATGCGCCCAAGAATGATGATTGTGGTCTGTGCGGGGTTCGCGCTCTCGTGCGGTGTGGCCGAGGCGGCGAAATCCAAGCGCTATCGCGTCGGGGCCGCGTCGGTCGTGATCACGCCGAAGGTCGCGGCCGGCGCGCCGCCGGTCTGGCTGGCCGGGTACGGCATCGGACGCCGGGCCCAGAAGGTCCACGACGACATCTACGCCCGGGCGATGGTGATCCACGACGGCGAGTTCGGCCTGGCCATCGTCGCGTGTGATCTGGTGGGGTTCTTTTACGACGAGGTGCTCAAGATCCGCGAGGCGGTCGAGAAGCTCGGCCTCGAGCCGAAGGTCGACTACGTCTTGGTGAGCGCCACGCACACCCACGCCGGTCCGGACACGATCGGGATTTGGGGGCCCTTCGGCCGGACGGGCCTGATCCCGGGACATCTGGCGAAGGTCCGGGCCGCCTGCGTCGAGGCGGTCCAGACCGCGCACAAAAAGGCGAAGCGGGCGACGCTGCGGATCGCCACCGCCGACGCCAACGCACAAGCCACCCTCATCGGCGATTCGCGTCTGCCCAAGGTGATCGATTCGAAGATCACCGTCATTCAGGCCACACCGAAACGCGGACGCGCCGTCGTGACGCTCGTCAACATGCCCTGCCACCCCGAGGTGCTCGGGTCGAGGAATCCCCAGCTCAGCAGCGACTTCCCGTCGACCATGCGCGAGTACCTCGAGGAGAAGTACGGTGGGGTGGCGATCTACAACAGCGGCACCGTCGGCGGGTTACTCGCTCCGCGGACGCCGAAGGCGGACCCCTTCACCCGAGAGGCGCTGCCCGGCGACGAGATCGGCAGGATGATGGCCTACGGGCGGATCATCGGCCGCATCGTCGAACACGCCCTGAAGGACGCCAAGCCCCTCACCGGCCCGATCTCCGTTCGGACGAAGGAGGCCCTGTTGCCCGTGTGGAACCAGGTGTACAAGACGGCGATGCGGATGGGCCTGTGTTCAAGACAGGTCTATCACGCCGACGCCACGCCCGTGGTCGTACCGAAGCCGACGACCGCCTCGAGCGGGCCGGCGTTCCCCAAGGTCGCGGACCCGCACCTCAAGACGGAAGTGGGGCTGATCCAGATCGGCCCGCTGCAGATCGCCGCCATCCCGGGCGAGATCTACCCGGAGCTGACGTTGGGCAAGTTCCAACGCCCGCAAGAGGAAAACGCCGATTTTCCCGGCGCGCCGCTCGAGCCAACGATCTACCCGCGCATGACGGGTCGCTACAAAATGGTTATCGGACTGGCCAACGACGAGGTGGGCTACATCCTGCCCAAGTCGCAGTGGGACTGGTTCGCGCCCTATGCCTATGGGCGCAAGGAACGACAGTACGGGGAGTTCAACAGCTGTGGCCCCGAAGTCGGCCCTCGATTGATGGCCGCGTGGGCAGAGCTGACCAAATGAAGAGCTGACCAAGGAGAGGCGGGTCCCGGCCGGACGCCCCGCCACGTTCTGGGCCTATCTGGGGAAGACTTCGAGGGTAGGGGTTGTCAAACCGGTGGAAGGTGTGCTAACATATACGGAACTGTGTGGAGTCCGTGGACTGCGGAGGAGGCGTAAAAATGTCCAGAACTCGAGTGTTGGCGATCGTGTGTGCTCTGTTAGTGGCGGCCGTTCCCCTGTGGAGCGGTTGCTGGATGAGCTCATTGGCCCTCGACACTGGCGTCGCGCTTGTCCCGCCGACTGCCCTGACCGGGATCGCTGCCGGCTGGTTGGCGGCCTCTATCCTAACCGACAAGGCCATACAGGGACTTGAGGAGGAGATCGGCCAGCCCATCCCAGGCGAGCAAGGTGAGCAGGGCGAGCAAGGCGAGCAAGGTGAGCAAGGTGAGCAAGGCGAGCAAGGTGAGCAGGGCGAGCAAGGTGAGCAGGGCGAGCAAGGTGAGCAGG
>CAYMLO010000047.1:58005-62862 GCA_964390905.1 uncultured Planctomycetales bacterium
GCGAGCAAGGTGAGCAGGGCGAGCAAGGTGAGCAGGGCGAGCAAGGTGAGCAGGGAATCCAAGGGGAGCAAGGAATCCAGGGCGAGCTGGGCGAGCAGGGCGAACAAGGTGACCCAGGCCCCTCGTACTTCAGCTTGTGGGTTGAGGATTTCTGGGGATACGGGGCGGCCGGCGGCGAGGCCCCGCTTTACGTCGAAGTGGTCCCGATCAAAGAGCCCCGCCTCGGCAGGTGTTCGGGAGATACAGATGGGCAGGACCAGGACTCGGACTGTACTGTAGCGGCGAGGATTGCCTACCGTGCGGCCATCCCCCAGCAATACCTGTTGAGCCCGGACGCGCCGATCACGATGCGGATGTACCTGTGGAAGTTGGACGGCTTCTCAGACGGCAAACCCCACCTGAATCCCGACCCGGGCTTGATCTTCACCGTCATCGCCAAGCGGCTTCAGGATGGCGAGACCGTTGAAGACTGGGGCCCCATGCGATGGATCGAGGTGGATCATCCGGTCGGCGATGCCGAGCTGGTCGTCCTGGATCTGCCCCTCGGCCCGGCCGGACTGGACTACCCGGCTGTCGGCGTCGGTGACTTCCTCGCTTTCGAGCTGGACACCCATCGCAGCGACGAGTTCTACATCCTGCTTGGGGTCGAGTTCTTCGCGTGGGACACGGCCGTTTTGGATGGGGCCATCGTCCACACGTCGGAGCCTCCCGATCCTCCGTAGGGCGAAGTGCCCTCCCGGCAGCGTGGGAGGGACCTGCTGAGATGCAGTAGATGACATCACGCCTCACCCGGGATCGACGCGGCCTTCCGCCAGTCGATGCCGGGTGAGGCGTTTCGTTTTCCCTGGGCCGGTACGCCCACTCCGTAAGTCTTTCAACGCGTGTACGTGACGTCGAGTGTGGCCTCAGCGGTCTCCCCCGTACCGCATGGGTGGGCGTCCTGCTTCCACACCTCGCACCTGAACGCGTTCGTGCCGGGGGCCAGCGTCACGTCCTGGAAGATGTACGTCACGTTGCGAATCTCGTAGTTCGGGTCGTCGGTGGGCACGAAGGGCGTCCACGTACAGATGTTCGGATCCTGCTGTGCGGGCACCCAGAAGTACGCCTCCCTCTCCCACTCCGAGCCCACCTTCCTGTACAGGTCGGCCCGGAAGAGCGAGTTCCCGCGGTCGTAGGTGATGGTTCGCTCGTCGGTGCCATCGAACGTGAGAGTCGCCGTGCCTACGGAGATGGGCCCGCCAGGCGGGTCTACCGAGTCGAGCGTGAGAATGCACTCCCGGGGCGGATCCGGCGGGATGCAGCACATCCCGGTACAGGCGGCCATCGCACCGGCCAACCCCATCGTCGCCAGAACCGAACGCCTGCGGATCATCGAAGATATGTTTCCTCCTCCTTGCGAAGCCTGATTCACTCCCACAGCATACTGGATTGCCTGGGGAATGACCAACGTCAGTCCATCGCACACCGGGAAAGAGGCCTACGCAAGTGAGCGAAGCTCGCCCCTGCTAAGCAGCGTCCTGCAGGGCTGCATCGCGTCGGACGGCTCGAGCACGTCGCGGACGACGCGACCGCCCTGCCGGTAAAACCGGTACGCCATCGCGCGACGCTTGGACCGGATCACCCGGTACTCCGCGCCGACGACCTCCAACGCGCAGTGGTCGTCCAACGCCAGACCAATCCCACCGCGGCGCAGGATCATGCGACGGAAGTCTCGTTCCCGCTTCTCCCCGTGGAAGTGCGGACAGAGGGTGGCATGGATGAGGCCCAACCCGCGGACGCGGACGTACGCCCAAGGCTTGTGGCCGTAGTGGCGCATCGAATCGCTGTGACCGTACGTGAACCAACAGATCGCACCTGCGCTCAGCCCCGAGAGCACCGTCCCCTTGCGGCAGGCGGCCTGCAACAACCGATCGATGCCCAATCGCCGCCATCGCCGCATCATCGCCAGCGTGTTCCCCCCGCCGACGTAGACCAGATCGGCGGACAGGATCTTGCGTCTCAGCTCGGCCTTCTCGTAGCGGCGGGTCAGCAAAGTCAGGACGTCAGGCCGACACCCGAGCGCATCGCCGTAGATGCGCCTGAAAACCTCCCAATAACGTTCCGAATCGCCGCTGGCCGTCGGGAGAAACAGCGCCCGGGGACGCGTCTTTCCGGTCAGACGCACGATCTCCTGGTCGATCGTCCAGGTCTCGCGCTTGCGCAGGTTGCCGCCGCCGATCGCGACGATCCGTCTCATGAGGCTTCACTTCGACATGAGCACGTCCAGGTAGAACTTCATGAACGCGTCGCGCTTGGGTTCCAGGCAGACCGTGATGGGCTTGCCCTTGGCCTTATCGATCTTGGTGAATCCCTTGTCGTCCACGACGATCGGGAGCGTCTCGCGCTTGCCGAAGAAGACGCCGGGCTTGGCGGCATCGGCCACGGCAAGCTGATCGTGCAGCGTCATCCGCGCGTCGCCGCGGGCCATCCACAGCCGATACAGGCACTCGAGCGCCCGCGCGAACGGCGTGTCTTGCTTGCGAAACCGGACCCGTTCGGGGTAACTGAGCTTCACATGCGTCGTCGAATCGAGCGGCACGATCCGCGTCGGAATGCCGCTGGCGTAGACGACCTGGGCGTCCTGGGCCCGCGCGCGAACGTTCCACTCGGCAACCGGCGGCTGACCCCCCGCCCGGCCGTAGACGCAGCCGCTCATCAGCACAAGCTCCTTGATGTTCTTCTTGAAATCGTCCGACAGCCGCACGGCATCCGCGATGTTCGGCAGCGGCCCGACGGCGATCACCGTCACCTGCTTGGGGTACTTGCAGACGGTGTCGACTAAGAACCGTGCCGCGGGCGTCTCGATCGGCTTGGTTGCGGTGTAGTCTTCGGCCCAAGAAAACTGCGGCCGCCAGAACTGGGACGTCTCTCGCCCCACGGCCACGGGGATGTCGTCCCTGCCGGCGACGCGGAGGAGCTTCAGCGCGATCTTGACGCGGGCTTTCGTCGGACCGTACCCGACCGTCACGCCTAGCGTCTCGAAGTGCTTGTACTTGGCCACGAACCCCAGCGCCCAAGCGTCGTCGCTGTCCCCGCCGATGTCCGTGTCCAGGATGACCTTCATCTTCTCCTGGCCGATCACCGGCGCGCTGCCCACCAGCGCCGCTGCGACAAGCGCCACAACCCATCCAGTCCTTTGCATCGTGTGTGCTCCTTGAGAGAACTCCAACAGGTCCTCCAGCGCCGCCAGATATGGTAGGGCGGGTTCCACCCGCCGCCTTGTTCTGGTCCCCCATTGCGGCGGGTGGAACCCGCCCTACGACTCCTACAGGTCCTTCAGCCCCAGCAGCGCGTCGAGGACCTCGAGCCGAACGGCGTCTGCCAACGAACGATCCCGCTCGGCGAACCAACCGAGTGGCTCGTAGACGGCCACACGCTTGGGGCCTTCGACCAGAAGTTTCTTGGCCTTGTCCAACGCGGGTGAGGTCTTGCCCGCTTGGGTCAGCGCGCCCACGCGCCTCTTGAGCATGTGCAGATACTCGTAGTCTTCGATCCCTTCGCGGACGGCCTCCCAGTGCTTGCTGGTCGTGATCCCGTCCGGGGCGACGTAGGCCGGGCAGTACGTCGTGCCCTTGCAGAGGTACTCGCACCAGGGGTTGCCGCCCCCGGCGTCGGCGTAGGCCCAGAAGCCCTGACCGACCGCGCCGTGCACCCAGCAATGCCAGGCCTGCAGGCGATGATAGGCATAGGGGCACAGCAGCCGCACCGGCCCGGTGCACTGATAGAACCACAGCTCGCGCTTGCCGTCGGCGACGAGCCGGCCGTAGAAGGCCTCCGCCTTCTTGCCCAGCCGCGTGTAGATCCCCAGGTTCGGGCAGATCGCGTCGCAGGCTTCGAGCATGGCGGTCTGATCCGGCGTGCCGAGCGTCTTGTCGACGGGGTCCTCCCAGATGCAGAAGAAGTCGGTGGCGGCCTTGATCGCCTTCGCCCAGGCGAGGATGTGCCGGTGTTGCGCGTCGGCGTGCGGCTCGTCGCGGATCAGCAGGCAGACCTGTTTGGGCTTGATGCCGAGCGTCTTGCAGTGATCGGCCCAGGCGGTGCACCACCGACCGACGAGGCGGTTGAACTGCGGCGTGCCCATCGCGAACCCGGCCAGCGATTTCGGCACGTTCGAAAAGACCATGAACCGCCGCGCGGTGTCCTTCCAGTCGGCGTGCCACCGGTCGAACCGGCTGAAGTCGAGGGTGTCCGCTTTCAGATTCCCGTCCGCGTCGACCTGGTTCTTCTGCGGGAAGGGCATCACCCCGTTCGTCGCCCACGGCGCGCTGTGGAAATGGGCCTTGGCGTCGGCGATGGCCGCCTTGATGTTCTTGGCGGTCAGGTCGCGGTGATACGGCGGGTGGTTCATGTAGTCCCACATGCCGAGCGACAGCGTGGGCTGCTTGGGGAAGTCGACGTCTTCCACCTGGAGCGACAACGGAATGGTCCTGATGATCTGCGGACTCTCGCCGATCTCGTCGGCGTAGCGGATCCTTCCCACCCGGAGTTCCGCGTCGTATCTCCCCGGCTTCACTGTGGTGGGGTGGAACGCAAGCCAGATCTGCTTGGTCGTCCCGGCGGGAATCGAGATTCCGTGAGGAGACTGAGGCTTCCGCAGGGCGTCCGCAACAACCACCCCCTGTTTGGTGTCCACATGCACGACCTCGCAGACAGTCAGGTAATCGGGCTTGGCAGAACTGGCTCCGTCCTGCCCCGGGAGTCCGGATATCTGAATGGTTGCGGTCCAGGTGGACGGCCCAGCGTTGGTCAGGTTGAACGCCGTCGCGCGGTACTCGCCCCGCATCATGCGGACGGTCAGGTTCACGTCGGTTCGGTCCG
>CAYMLO010000048.1:0-41406 GCA_964390905.1 uncultured Planctomycetales bacterium
TGCTGACCCGCTCGACCAGGTCGTCGGGCGACGTCACGGGGTCGGGGCCGAACTTGACGACGACGTCGTAGCGTTCCAGTCCGGCCTTGTCGGCCGGGCTGCCCTTGGCCACGTTGATGACCATTGCCCCGCGGTCGTCCAGGCCGAACTGCGCGTCCAGCGACTCGGGCACCGGCGCGATTCGGCATCCCAACCAGGCGCCTTGCTCGGGCGCCGTCGCCGTCGAAGCCATGACCGGCCCACACATCGTTGCCAACAGGAGCATACATGCGCTCTTCATCGCGACATCCTTTCATTCAGACGTACGCCTACGCGGCATGTCCACCCACCTCTTGAAGATTCCCCCCGGGTCGTCCCGCCCAGGACCGGCATCGACTAGAGATCTCCGGCCACCGGCATGCGTATGGTCCGCGTTCGATCCACCTCCACGATGAACAGCAGGTCCTTCGACTCGTCGAGCACGCCGATGTAGTCCCGATTCACCCACCGTTCGCCGTGGTGGGGCAAGTCCGTCGACGTGTAGACGAGGGTGTCGGCAGGGACGCCCGAACGATGCGCCTCGGCCACCGCCCCGGGCTGCAGAGGGGCGTCGGCCGGGCCCACCGGCTCGACGGCGCGCGGCAGCGACAAGACGATGACGATCGCGGCCGCAGCGGCCAACCCCGCGGCGAGCGTTCCCCAGACCCATCTGGCGGACGATCGGCCCGCACGGATCGGTTCGGCCGCGCTGGGCCATCGGCCCTCGGCTACGGTCCCGATGACGTCCGACGCGAGCCGATCGTTCTGTTGGTAGTCGCTCAACATCCGACGCGCCGCCGCCGACCGGAGTAGGATCTGGTTCAACTCATCCTGCTCTGACGGGGTCAGCTCGCCGTCCAGCTGACGGACGATCAGGCGTTCGGTTCGTTCGTCTACTTCGTTCATGACACGCCCTGCAACGTTTCGCGTAACATGCGTCGCGCCCGAACCAGCCGGGTCTCGACCGTGTCCACGGGCATGCCCAGCACCTCGCCGATCTGGGCGTAGCTCCAGTCCTCCAGGTGCTTGAGCACGAACGGCTCGCGATAGTGGACTGGCAGCGACTGGACCGCCTGCATCACCTGGCCATGCCGTTCGTCGGCGATCAGGTCCGCCTCGGGCGACCGGATCGGCCCAGCAACCGTCATCGCGACGTCGTCGGCCGCCACCTCGCCCCTCGAGCGACGCTTCGCTCGTTTGCCCGCGTCGATGGCGGCCCGTCGCGTCAACTGGTACAGCCAGGCCCGCCACCTGCTCGGGTCCCGAAGCGTGCCGATCTGCTGCCAGACGCTCGTCCAGACCTGCTGGGCGATGTCGTCCACCCAATCGCTTCGTCCCACGACGCCAAAAATAACGCCACGGACCCACCGCTCGTGCCGGCGCACGAACTCACTGAGTGCCTCGGGCTCCCCGCGCACCAGCGCTTCAACGAGAAGCAGGTCCGCGTCGTGTTCTGCCGGCTGCGTCATCGCCATGTCTACTGAAATAGAGGACTCCGCCGCGGGCCATCCTGTCAGAAAATCGCCGGGCCCCGACGGATGAAACCTCTTGCCGATCAGGGTATTATACGATCGTCATTGGCTATTGGTTCAGCGGCAGGGCCGTCGCCGTCGGCGACCGATCGTCACGCTGTCCATCTCACGCAGGAGCCCAACATGGAGTTGCTCAAGAACCTGACCGAGCTGCCCGGCGTGCCGGGTCGCGAGGAGCGCATCCGGAACTTCGTCAAGGCCTACAGCCGATCGATGTTCGACGATCAGCGGGTCGACGCGATGGGCAATCTGATCTGCCGGAAGCCCCCGGGCCGCAAGCCAGGGCGAGGCAGGAAGGCCGCCAAGGTCATGATCGCCTGCCACCTCGACGAAATCGGGTTCTACGTCTCAGCCATCGACGAGGGCGGCCGGCTGCGGTTGGCCAACGTCGGCGGGTTCGACACGCGGACGCTCTTCGCACGACGGGTCTTGGTCCAGGGCAAGAAGGACCTCGTCGGCGTGCTCACGCCAGCCGCCAAGCCCACGCACCTGCTCACCGACGAGGATCGCAAGAAGATCCCCCAGATCAGCGAGTTCTTCGTAGACCTGATGACCGACGCCAAGCAGGTCCGCAAGCTCGTCGACGTGGGCGACCCAGTCACACTGCTACAAGAGACGGTCGCCATCGGCGACGCCTACTGCGGCAAGGCCATGGACAACCGCGTCGCCAGTTGGGTCGCGCTGAACGCCATCAAGAAGGTCGGCCGGCGAAGCCCATACGAAATCTACTACGTCGGCACGGTCCAGGAGGAGGTCGGGCTTCGGGGCGCGGGGCCCGGCGCGTTCGGGGTCGACCCCGACATCGCCGTCGCCATCGACGTAACGCTCGCCTGCGACATGCCGGGCGTGTCGGCCGAGGAGCGCGTTACCGAGCTCGGCAAGGGTGCGGCCATCAAGCTGATGGACAGTTCGGTGATCTGCGACCGCAAGCTCGTCGACGAGCTGGTCGCCATCGCCAAGCGCAAGAAGATCCCGTATCAGATGGAGATCCTCCCACGAGGCGGCACGGACACCGCCGCCATACAACGATCCCGCGCAGGCGTTCGCAGCGTGGCCATCAGCGTCCCCTGCCGCTACGTCCATAGCGTCGTCGAGTCCGTGCACAAAAAGGACCTACAAGCCGCCGTCGACATCCTCGCCGCCTGGCTGGCCAAGTAGGGCCCTCCAGCACGCCTCACCGCGGGATCATCTTGAGAATGCCAATGACAAGCGGCGGCCGGGAGGAGTCCCGACCGCCGCTTACCTTGTTCCTCGAACCGCGACACCGGAGGCTCGGGACGAGCCCCCGGCGGTGTGTGCTTCGTTCTACGTCAGCCTTCGGATGACCACGGCCAGCCCCAAGGCCAGTAGGGCCAGGGCCACGAACGGCGGCACCGAACCGCCGCACTTGAAGTGGGCGTCGACCTCGTAGTTGCCGTCGAGCGTCAGGTACAGCACCGTGTTGGTGTCCGTCACGGCGTAGTTGGCATCGCCGGGGTGGTTGGGGTCATAGATCGTCCACTGCTTGAGCGACTTGCCACTGAGCGGCTGGGCGGTCAACACGAGCGCCGTCCCGTCGACGTGCCGAAAGACCTTGTTCGCTTCGGTGTTCGGGTCATTCGGTTCGTACACGTCCGGGGGCGGAGCGATGGCGACCGCCCCATGCTGCGGGTTGATGATCGTCAGGTCGGTCTTGCGGTACACCTCCCTTAGACCCGTCCGGGCCTCGATCTCTTCATAGACGCAATCCGCGGGGTATCCGTTGCCCCAATAGGTGTAGTCGGCCGACATCGCCGCGAAGAACGTTCGGCCTTCCGAGTGGTAGTAGATCGACTTGTCGGCGCCGGTGTCCCACCAGGGATCGCCAAGATTCATGTTCAAGAGCCATTCGCCGTCCCAGTCGTACTTGCTGCCGTCCCAGATCGCCGCCCGCATGTACTTGCCGTTCGGGTCACCGGATGCGTAGTTCGGGTCCGGCTCGAACTCCAGGAGGCACCACATCCCGTCGCGCTCCATCTGGTCCACGTCGACGCCAAGCCACTTCTGCGTGTCGTAGTTCGGGTCGCGTCGACACCACGGCTCGGGCGGATAGAGCCACAGCGTGTCGTTGGGATCGGCCGTGTTCGGATCGAGCCCGTTGTTGGGATCGCGAACGCCGTTCGGGTCGATGAAAGCCCGCTGGATGTTCACGAACTCCGTCCCAACGGTCGAGATGAGTTCTATGTTGTGCGTGTACTGGTGATGCGCGGCGTACGCGTACGACTGCCCTGGGGCCCGGTGCGCGTGGTTAATGAAACTCACATACAAGCCAAAGGCCGACTGCGAGTAAGGATGGCCATGAATGAATATCAGCGCGCTGCCGCAGTCGTGGTTGGGGTCGTCCGCATCGTTCGGGCTGCCCGGGTAGTAGACCCTACACAGGACGTAGTGGCTCTGCTCGTCAGTCCAATAGGAGTCGCTGGCGTTCGCATCGTAGATGGTGTCATCGGGCGCCGCCCCGACGTAACAGATGAACGGAATCCATGGATGCGGCGTGCCCCAGAACCGAAAGGCCCCCGAACTCGCATCGTAAAAATGATCGTCGGGATGCGCAAAGACCGGATACAGCCACCACTGCGGGTTGCACGGATCCCAGTGGAGATTGGGGTCAAACGACGACATGAGGTTCGGATCGCCCGAGCTGAAGTTGGGATCGTTCCAAAAGTTCATGTCATCGAACGCATCCCAGTAGTCGGCCATCACCTGGGTCGGCACGACCAGGCAGACCGCCACCACACAACCCCATCGAAGCACGTGGGTCCTCGACATGATCTCCTCCTTCGGACGACGTCCCTTCGTAGCGTGCCCCTAGAAAGACGTAATTAGTGAACGCGGTGCGTTATCTGGACGTGAAGCTCCCGCCTCCGATGCACACCCGCACTCCCCAACCTCCCTTCTAGTCTAGAGGGGCGCAACGGGCAGGTCAACCGAAAGTCTCGCCGGCACAAGCGTGCCCCGGCTTGACTTCCTACCTTAAGTCTCTTATTGGTTGGTTCTTACAGTCCCGTCGGGACTTACGTGATGCCTGAGAGCCAGCGGAGCATTCGCGTGCCGTCAGCGTATGACGTTGGTTGGACCTGCCCCCCCTCGGCACCCGCCGGCCGCCCGGGCTCACGAGTCGCCAACGGTTGGCGGCAGTCGGGACAAGGACACGACAAAGATCGCGATTGCCATCGGCAAGCCCCGGTCACGGCGCATGCCCATGGTCGCGCCCTTCGTTGGGAGCGGCACAGCATATTGGGAGGTCTTCCGATGCGGAGGGCGTTCTTGATGATGGCTCTGGTGCCTGTGGCCTTCACGCCCAACGGAGGTCGGGGCGAGACGTTGGCGCGAAGGAAGGCTCGGATCGGATCGCCGATCACACATTCGGATTGGATGTTGCGAGATCCGGCACCGGCATGGGGACCGAAGGGGGTCCGGCAGATCCTGGACCGGGCCAAGCAGTGCGGATGGTCGCGGGTCTACTGGCGGTGCTTCGACGGCGGGCGGGCGTGCTATCTCAGCAAGCTCATGGAGCCGCTGCACGGCATGGACGAAGACAACTACCACCGCGACAAGTCGTCGGCCTGGGTCGTCGAGAAGCTGAGGCAATACGACTGGGGCAGCTTCGACGCGTTCAAGGAAGCCCTGGTCCACGGCCGGAGGATCGGGCTGGAGGTCCATGCCTGGCTGAGCATCAACGAGGACGATCACGGCTGGGGGCTGACCAGCCGGTTCACGCGCCAGAACCCGGACTCACGCTGGGTCCGGCGCGACGGTCGGCCGTTCCGTTCACAACAGAGCTTCGCGTTTGCCAAGGTCCGGGCCTACAAGCTGGCATTGGTCAAGGAGATCCTGGCCTATCGCCCGGATGGCGTCTTCTTCGATTGGATTCGCACCGGCGACGTCCGCGACAACCCGCACACGGACCGGGAGGGCGTCGCCATCTACGGGTACGAACGGCCGAACACCGAACGGTTTCTCAAGAAGTACGGCGCGGAGCCGACGAAGATCGCCAACAACGACGAGCGATGGGTCCACGTCCGCGCCGAGCCACAAACCATCTTCATGCGCGAGGCCCGTGACCTCATCAAGAAGGCCGATCGTCGGATCGTCATCTCGGCGATGGTACACAACCCGTGGGGCTATCGTGGCAGTCCCACCGACACGCCCTACAAGGACAACCTGTACGGCCTGCTGTTAGACACGGAGACCTGGGCCAACGAAGGGCTGATCGACGAGATCGTCGCAGCCGGCTACTATCGCAAGGGCGGCGGTCCCGAGGCCGCCTATCGTGCGATGCAGAAGGAGACCGGCGGAAAGGTACCGGTCTGGCTCTTCGGCTGGATCGGATCGGCAGCGCAGTTTGGCGCAGACATCAAGTTGGCTGAGCGGCTGGGGGCGCCGGAACTGCTGTTGTGGGAGTCCGACTACATCGGCCTGCCCCCCGCCAACGCCGCGACGGTCAAGGCCATGCGCGACTACGTGGGGAAGTAATGCCAATCCGACACACCGGTCGCCACCCACAACCCGGTCGCACGGTCGTCCCGAGCTGGGATGCCCCAACGAAGCGCCCAGGTGTCGAGACTACGGCAAGCTAGGAAGCCTCGTCATGCCTACCACTGGCCCAGTTCGGGGCATCTTGTTGGATTCCGGTGATACGCTGGTCCGACCGATCGGGGAACGGTGGTGGCCGCCGCTACCGCTCAGACGGCGTCTGTCCGACGGGACGATCCCGGGCCTTCAGCCGGACCGGCTGGATCGAGCCCTCCAGGAAGCCAGGCAGTACTTGGAGGAACACCACCATCTCGCGACGGAGGACGAGGAGCGCGAGCAGTTCCGGACGTGCTGTCAAATCCTGTTCGAGCATCTTGACCTCACATCATCCCAAGACCAACTGGTCGATGCGCTGGCGAACGAGACCGTGGACGAACCGGAATTCGAGCCCTACCCGGACACGCCAATCGTCCTGGAACGATTGCATCAGCGGGCCATCCCGCTCGGGATCATCTCGAACGCGTGGCCTTCCCTCGAGAGCAAGTACAGACGCCTGGGGCTGAGGAAGTACTTCAAAGCCTTCGTCGTTTCGGCGCAGGTGGGTTGCTGCAAGCCGGACGAGGCGATCTACCAACAGGCCATCGACGAGATGGGACTCCCGCCTGAGGATCTGCTGTTCGTCGACGACGCCCCTGAGTATGTCGAGAAGGCCATCAGCTTGGGCCTCACGGCCGTGGTGATGGCACGGGGCAGACAGCCACCTCAGACCCACCTCCAGTGGATTCGTGAGCTGGCGGAGGTGGAGGTGCTCTTCTGAATAGCCATGCGGGTTCAGGCCTGGGAATGACACCCTTACGTCACGCTGCTAACCCACTCTCGCAAGACCGACACGAGGAGTGACCGTTTGTCGGGGCAAGACATGAACGGTGCTCGCGATACCTCCATCTGGATCCAGGGAAGCTCGGCCGCATGGGAACGGATGATGTGACCTCCCTTGAACGGAACGTTGAGCGAAACTGGGCCCTCGAGGATCCTCCGAAAGGATGACGCCAGCGATTCAAGCCAGTCTTGGGGGCACGTACCGTCGGCGTTGCTGAGGCAGATCCAAGGTCGATCCAGGCCCGCATCTGGACCGACCGGGGGGCCTTTGGCGGCCATCGTATGGCAATCCAAGCCGAGCTTGACGTCCGCTCGAGCCAGGTCTCGCAGTCGGGTGTGGTAGGGGCGATGGTAACGGTCCAGGAGCGCTTCGATCACCTCCTCTCCCGGGAACTCATCGTACACTGGGACGTTCCAGCAGGTGTGTGTCTTGACGACCCCATCGGGCGTTCGATCGTCTTCGTCCCGGTTCAGGTCGACGATGGCCCGCGCTACGTCCGTGGTGACGAATGCGGTTGCTTCTTCCTTCAAGTCGTAGATCTCAGCCGCTCCTTCGTCACCGTCGGCTGCGATCTGCTGGGGCGTCAGGGCGCAGATGCCCCGCACCTCTGGGGGGATCCAAAGACCGGCATGCGGCACGGATATCAGCAGGGGAAGCTTCATTCGGACGGAGTCCCGACTGCGCCGTCTCTTCTGGGATCCGCAGCAGCTCGCCAACCCGAGGTCCCCCTGGCAATGGCATGGACCCCGCCGAAGTAGGGGTTGAGTTGGCGACTGCCGAGACTCGAGAAAGGCCGGGCGACCCAGAATCCTCGGCGTTCGAGTTCGACAAGCTGCTGTCTCGTGAGCCTATCGTGTTCGACGTAGAGGTCCTCGTCCGGGATCACATGGATCCTCGGGCCCGCTATCGCCCTGGCAACGTCCTGTCCTCCATCGACCCAGTGGCTGATGACCTGGACGACGGTCGAGATGATCCGCTTGCTGCCCGGGCTCCCCAACACGAGGCCCACCTTACCATCTCGAGACAGGATCGTCGCGCTCATCGACGAATAAGCCATCGAGCTGGGCTCCAGGGCAAAGGGGTGGTCGTCATCATCCGTCACGAAGTCGCGCATGTAGTCGTTGTACAGGAACCCGAGCTTGGGGTGGGCAACCTTCGCTCCGAAGAACGAGTTGATGCTGGCCGAAGCGCTCACGGCCATCCCCTGACGATCCACCACGGAGAAGTGCGTCGTCTCGCCGACCCCGGGCCGCTCGAACGATCGGCGAAGCTTCTGGATCGTCGAGTCCCCGAGGCGCTTCCTGATCGCAGCCTGGTACTTGACCAGGTCAGCCACGGGAGACTCCAGACGGCTGCGGTGGGCGATCCGGAGCGCCTCGGCCAACCAGACAATGCGGTTGGGAGCATTGGCCCGAAGCTGTTCAGCCGGCGCGTGCTCCAAGACCTCCAGGGCCTGCAAAACGACCCATCCCCCAAACGGAGGCGGTAGCGTGTAGACGTCCCATCCGCGATACACCCCCTTCAGCGGCGCAAGGACCCTTGGCTCCGGGAGCTCCTTCAAGTCTCGCAGCCGGATCCAACCCGCGTTGGCCACCATGTCTGCAGCGATCTGACGGGCGATCGATCCGCTGTAGAAATCCTCGCAGCCATTCAGCGCCAGGCGCTCCAAGGTTGCCGCCAATAGAGGTTGCTTGAACCGACTCCCCTCCGCTGGCGCAGCAGCGCTCTCGAGCAGCAGAGAAGCAGCGACCGTAGGTTCCGTCCGAAGGACGTCCTCGTAGCGCTCCAGAACGCGGGCATGATAGGAGCCGATCTTGTACCCATGCTCGGCGAAACGGATTGCCGGTTGGACCAGCTGTGCCCATGTGAGCTTCCCGCTGCCGCAGCGCCGCCAGGCGAAGCCCAGGACCTTGACCGTGGTCGGTATGGTCGTGGCCCGCCGACCTACGAGATCCCTCGCCCTCGCGTCCTTGGGCACACCCCTGGGCGAGAAGGAGCTGCCGTTGATGACGAATGGGCTGGCCTTCGGCGGGTGAACGATCAAGACCATCTGCCCGCCGAGCCCGGATCCGAAGGGCTCGGTCACGGCCAGGGCAAAGGCGGTTGCCACCGCGGCGTCAATGGCGTTGCCACCGGCGCGCAGGACCTCAACACCTGCTGCCGTCGCTTCAGGGGTCGCGGCACTCACGAGTCCAGCGAAGGCCGACTCAGTCGAATCGGATGATTCGGCGCGAACGGTGTCTGGCGGCCGGTCCTGAAAGAACAGCCAACAAGCACCCACGAGCAGGTACGCGCGCGGAAGTCGCATGGCGTCAGTCTGGCCCTCCGGCCGAACCGTCCCGCCGCGGATCGGCCACTCCGGTGAATTCGCCGCGCTCGTGCTTCACCAGTTGGACGCAACCCAGGTAGAACGAATACGGGTCTCGGACGTCGGTCTTGAAACCGTATCGCGCCAGTGCCTTCGGTACGTCGCTTCGCATCCTCGTCGCCTCCAAGGCCACGCCCCCGTCCAGCGAACAGTGTAACCGTGGCGCATCCACTGCAGCGAACGGGGTGTGATCTTGAAGCCTGATCAGGACCTGCAGGATGGAGGACGTGATCCGTTCGCTGCCGGGGGAGCCGATTACCAGCCAAGGCCTCTTGCCCCGAAAGATGATCGTTGGCGCAACGCTCGCCCACGGTACAGCGTTTGGGCACATGTAGTACGGGTGCGAGATGTCCTCGTACTCAAATGCCCCCATGTAGTTGTTGTAGAGGAAGCCGAGTTCCGGCGTGACCACGCAGGCGCCGTAGACCCGTTCGATCGATTGCGTCAGCGCCACCGCGTTCCCTTCGCCGTCCATGACCGACAGATGTGTCGTTTCCCCGTGGACCTTGATCCTCTTGATGACCTGTTCGGATGCGAGCTTGGCATAGTCTTCGCTCAACATGCGCTTGCCGGCCACCTGAGGGAAGTAGTTGGGGTCGAACGGTCGGTCTTGACGGTCAATGAAGGCCCGACGGATGATCTCGGCCAGCGCGCAAGCTCCATGCGCCGAATCGATGTCTCGGTACGCTGGCGAAAGGTGCTGGTAGACGTTGAGCATCTCGACCAACGTTCGACCCGCCCCCGGGGGGGGAAACGTGAACACACGAAGCCCGTTGAATCGACAGGTGATCGGTCGACGCTCGATGGGTCGCGGTACCTGTGCGAGATCATCCTTACGGATGAACCCGTCGTTCTGCACCATGTCGTCGTGAATCTGTTGGGCGATCTGGCCGGAGTAGAAACTCCTGATCCCCTTCTTGGCCAGGCGCCGGAGCGTCTCGGCGAGCACCGGCTGCTTGATCACCGACCCCGCTAGATACGGCCTGCTCCCCCCTCGTAGGAAGAACTGCGCGGCGTTCCGCCGCTGCAAATGCCTCAAATCGCGTTTGGTGACCGCGTACTGCAGCGGCGTGACCTCATATCCTTCGTCCGCCAAACGGATGGCGGGCTCCAGAATACGTGCGAGCTTCAGCCTCCCGCAACGTTCCAGTGCGTATCTCAGAACAGCAGGGGTGCTTGGCACCGTCGTTGCGCGGTACCCTCGCCGACGCTGCTGCTTCGTGATCGACTCTGCGGTCGCCCTGTGCGGGGCGCGTGAGGATCCGTCCAGGGCGAACGTGCGCCGTGAGGCCTCGTGGCGGATCATCATCATGGTCTGACCGCCCAGGCCCGAGGCGGCGGGCTCACACACACCCAGCGCAAAGGCCGCAGCCACGGCGGCGTCGACGGCATTGCCGCCGCTCTGCAACATCTCCACGCCTGCCTCAGTGGCCCGGTAGTGCGCCGTGGCGATCATGCCCTTCTTCGACACGGCGACGCGTTGCGGGTGGTGAATCCGGCGGTCACCGAGATCCAGCAGGTCCGTGTCCACGCGCGGGGGTCTGGTTTCCATGCTTCCTACTTCCTGAGATCCTTCGCCAAGAACTGCGTCAGCAGCAAAGTGCGCTGCACAAGGCTGATGCGTTGCACGGCTTCTTGGGGCGTCCCAAGATCGCGAGCATCCGGACCGACACCGCACACGCAGGCGACCTTGCTTGGCACGAGCCCGGCCACCGATGGCCAGACAGACGATTCATGGCTTAGTGGGATCTCCCATTCCTCGGCGACGCCCTCGAGCGATCTGGCAAGCTGGAGGTTTAGGCGCCGTTCCCTCATCGGCGGACGGTCCGAAACCAACTTGAGTTCCCAACGAGGGCCTTGCGTGTCAAGAATGGACCGCATCTTCCCTTCGACCTCGTCGGCAACCTTGGGGTCCGGGTACGTCACCATCACCGTGACGGTCACCCGGTGCGGCAGAAGCATCGGGAGTCGTTCGGTGTTTACGTCCAGAGCGGAGACGGACACGCGTTGCTTCCGTGAGGTGAGCTTGGCAAAATCCTCCAGTCTGCCCCAGACCCAGCGAAGCACGTTCGGCTTCTTCACCGCCCGTCCTGGCCTGAGCGGCTCTCCCTCAACACGGAAGCGGTATCTACGCTGACCGCGACGCTGGGTAATCAGCTTGTCCCCGACGTTGCCGGGGCGGAGCACGAGGACGCGTTGCGACTTTGCCGATGCGCTTCGGATGATCTCGGCGCTGTAGCGAGCGTCGCGCCCTTCATCGGTGTAGTACACGACGCCAAGCGGCAGCTTTTGCAGCGCCCGCCGACTCCGCAGGGCCCGCAGCACGAACTCGAGCATCACCAACGGTGCGCGGGATGAGCCGACACCATCTCCATAGAGCCATTCGGGCTCCCTGCGGAACCTCTGGGGGGCGACTTGCCCTTGAACGGGAACGTCCAGATGCCCAACGAAAAGCGTCCCTTTCTCAAACCCCTTCGCGGTTTCCCATGTCCACGCCGAGCGTTCGTCCGTGGATTCCTTGACTTGTTTCATGCCCAGGCCGCACAACATCTCATCAACGCGTCGGACCACTTCCTGTACGCCCACCGGGTCGGTGGTGTGGCTTGTCAGCTCCGTCCATTCCTTGAGCTTCTCCTCGAGCTGATCGCGGCGCTTGGTGATGTACGAGAACAGTTGTGTCGGCGAGTCGAGGCGCCCCCCGTCAAGCTTGGGGGGCTCTGGGGTGCCGAAGTACCTGGTGCTCGCCTCGTCGACGAGACGATTGATCACCGCGACGAAATCGAGGCCAACGTGGGCGGCACCCACCAGGTAGGACCCGTGTTCTCCCAGGCTCGGCAGGCTGTTGACCTCCAGGATGTAGAGGTTGCCATCGTTGTCCAGCCGCATGTCCACCCGCGCGCAGTCGTAGCAACCGAGGGCGGAGAAGGCCCTTCTGGAGATATCCTGAGCACGCTCCTGGAGGTCCTTGCCGATCGGAGCGGGACACTTGTGGGATATCGCTCGGCCGCTCTTGCCCGTCTTGTCCTCGTAGGTGTAGATGGCCGGACCGTCCCCGCCGAATACGAGCTCTACCGGCGGCAGCGTCTCGGGCGGACTGTTGCCGATCAGGCCGACGTTGACCTCGCGCCCCTCGATGTATTGCTCGACGAGAACGGGCTGCCTGAACCGCTCGAAGATAACGTCAACGCCTTCCCGCAGCTCCGCCTCGCTGTTCACCACCCTGAGCCCGAACGAGACGGCCTCGTTTTTCGGCTTGACGATCAGCGGGAACGCCAGATCCGGTAAAGGAGCGTCAGGCTCATCTAGGACCGCGAACTTCGGTGTCGGCAGGCCGTGCTGCTGCAGGATCATCTTGGTGACGACCTTGTCCAGCGCGAGCGAATGCGCCAGCGGGCCCGAAGCCACGTAGGGGATGCCGACCATCTCCAGGATACTCGGCACGTGCGTGTACCGGGCCTGTCCTTGGATGCCGTACGAGATGTTGAAGACCATGCCTGGGAGCTCACCTTTGACCACACGCGGCATGAACTCCTCGAGGCGCTCGACGAGGTCCTTGTCACCTTCTATCGCGATGACCTGGTGGCCGCCCTTCTTCAGGGCGTCCGTAACTCGCTTGATGGTCTTGAGGCCGATGATCTCCTGATTCGGTAGGCCGAACAGGTTGATCACACTCCGGCTTTCTCGGTTGTAGACGACGGCGACTTTCATAGTTGCCTCCGACCTTCCTGGCCCGCGGATTGCATGCCTTCGCCTCTTCCGTGCAGAGCAGCTCGCAGCAGTATACACCACGGTAAGTTCGATCTGGTAGACTGATTCGCGACTGGCGAGCACCGCGAGAATCGTGATGGGCGGTCAGCACAGCATGCAACGCTCGATCGGCTTGCTCGGCGCCACCGGCGTCGGGGTCGGGGCCATCGTAGGCGGTGGGATTCTCGCGCTGGCGGGCGTTGCGTTCGCCGCCACCGGCCCGGGAGCCATGGTGGCTTTCGCGCTGAACGGGTTGATTGCCATCCTGACGGTGCTCAGTTTCGCCGAGCTGTCCACCCAGTTTCCGGAGTCGGGCGGCACCTACACGTTTGCCAAGAAGGTCCTTTCGGTAGAGGCCGCCTTCACGGTTGGCTGGGTGGTCTGGTTCGCCTCGATCGTAGCCAGTGTGCTGTATGCTTTTGGCTTCGGGGCCTTTGCCAGCATCGCCCTCCAGGCCCTGTGGGGTGCTGCAAGCGCCGAGCCACCCCCCTGGCTGACCGGGCGTGCGTTCCTCGTCGGCCTGGCGGCCGGCGCGACGGCCCTCTACGCGGTAGGCCTGACGCGCAAGTCAACAGGGGGCGGGAACTGGCCCAACATCGGCAAGATCCTCGCGTTCGCGATCCTCATTGGTGGCGGTTTTTGGGCGATCGCCGGTCGTTCCCCGGAAAGCGTGCGCCAACACCTGACTCCTTTCTTCCCCGGCGGCGCGTCGGGACTCTTTCGTGCCATGGGGTACACGTTCATCGCGCTGCAGGGATTCGACCTCATCGCCGCCATTGCCGGAGAGGTGCGCGAGCCCGCGCGCACCATTCCACGGGCCATGCTGCTCGCATTGGGGATTGCACTCGGGATCTACCTGCCGCTGCTGTTCATCATCGCCACGGTGGACATGGCGTCAGGCGTATCGGTTGCCTCGGCCAGCGCTGAGCAGCCGGAGGCCATCGTGGCCTTGGCTGCCCACAACTACCTCGGGGCGTTCGGCTACTGGCTGGTAATCGTCGCAGCGATTCTCTCCATGCTGTCGGCGCTACAGGCGAACCTGCTTGCTGCCTCTCGCATCGCCCTGACCATGGCCCGAGACCGCACGTTACCTCACCGGCTTGAGAGGATCAGCACGCGCTACGGAACACCCACCGCAGCGGTTCTGGCGACTGCCGCCATCGTTATCCTGGTGCTGCTTGTCGTGCCTAACGTCGCCGTCATCGGTGCCGCGTCGAGCCTGATCTTCCTGATCACGTTCGCCCTGGCGCATCGGATCAGTGTCATGGCGCGTCGCCGGGGCGGCGTGCAGCAAAACTACTTCCGTGTTCCTTGGTTCCCAGTCGTTCCCACTGTGGGCATCGTGGCCTGCGTAGCTCTGGCGATCTTCCAGGGCATCAGTGTGCCAACAGCGGGCGTCATCGCGTGCGTTTGGCTAGCCCTGGGAGGGGTCCTCTTCTCCTCGTTGTTCGCTCGTAGAGCTCGCAGCCTCGATGCATGGAGCCAGGCCGCCGACGCCGATCTCGTGCGACTGCGGGGTCGGAACCCGCTGGTCCTCGTTCCCGTAGCGAATCCCGACACGGCCGAGGCGATGGTCAGTGTTGCCAACGCCCTTGCCCCTCCGCGCGTCGGGCGTGTCTTGCTGCTTTCGGTCGTGGCGCCGCCTGAGAAGTGGCAACCGGACCGGAGCCCGGAGTCGCTGGTGGCCGCACAGATGGTGGTCCGCGAGGCACTGACCGCATCCTTCGCGCGGGAGTTGGCACCCGAGGCGCTGACGACGATTGCGGCCCAGCCGTGGCCCGAGATCGCCCGCGTGGCTCGCACCCATCGCTGCGAAAGCCTGCTGCTTGGTCTGACTGACCTGACTGCGCCTACGCTGGGCAGACACCTGGAGGAGCTGATGGGCGCGGTGGGCTGCGATGTGGTCGTCCTTCGCGCGCCGAAAGGCTGGCGATTGCGCGATGTTCGGCGCGTGTTGGTGCCCATCGCTGGGCGCGGAGGCCATGACGAGCTACGCGCACGGCTGCTTGGTAGCCTCCATCGCATGGCCGTGCGTGACGTTGCCCTCATGCGGGTCGTGCCATTATCCACGTCGGCCAGAGAATGCAAGAGAGCGCGGCACGAACTCAGGCAGATCGCGCGGGACGAGGTGCCCGGTCGATCTCAGGTCGTTCTGGTCGAGGGCGGCAACCCCGCCCAAGAGATCGCGCGGTACGCGGCCGACAGTGATCTGGTCGTACTCGGTTTGCAGCGTCTGGGCCGGCGGCACAAGGTCTTCGGCGATGTGGCGCTCCGTGTCGCGCGCGAGACGTCTTGCGCCATCCTCATGATCAGCAAGCGCGGATGACGGCTGTCAGCCTGATCATCTCGGAAAACGCCACCTCGGCGACATCAGCGTCCACATCGGTGACAAGCACGAGGTCTCCGCCACCGTGACAGAGGTGCTGGCCGACCGCCCAGACTACCAGACTTCCAACGGCAACCTTGCCCGCTTGCAGGGCGGCCGAGACGGAATGCCGGGCCTGCCTATACTTGTTCGCGACGCACAACGACAGCCGCAGCGCGTCAAACCCATCCCGAGTCAAGGCGTGATATGTCTCGGCGTTCGACGTCGCGGCGATCAGGTGGTGGTCGGCAGCGGTTCCGTGCAGGTGGTGGAACAACACGCCGGTCTCTGTTCCACAGACGACCGCGCTCGCCTCCACTGCTTGAGCTACTATCGTCTGGTCAAAGTGGTCCCTGAGCGCGATCGGTCTTCTCGTGCCCCGCTTGCTCATGGGCGCCCCAGCTCTTCGAGCGTTCCCATCGCGGCATGACGCAACGCGCAGGTTATCGCTCGCAACAGCCCCGGATCGACCTGGCCCGTCCACTCATCCATGAAGAACTTCTTGAACTCGATGGCCAGAGCACAACCCGTCCGGGGGAAGGTCTCGTGAACCCAGCGTGGGAAGTTCCCCCCACGGAACCTGACGTTCTCACGCACGTCGAGACGACCCCCGGGAAAGTCGTACGCCTGCAGATCGGCGATGAATCGATCCACGATGGGAGCCCAGCGCTCGCGGTCCATCGTGCCCGTCCCAACGTTGACCTGCGGGTTCTCAGCTTCGTCCGCCGGCGGCTCGTCCGGACCTGCACGCCGATGGTTGTAGCTGTGTAGGTCGTAGACGACGAACCGTCCGAAACGGTGTTCCTTTTCCTGCAGCAGCTCTCGCATGGTCTCGTAGAAGGCGTCGTATTCGGCCAGCGACCGCTTGATCAGTCGGTCAGGCAATTCGTCAGACCAGACCTGAAGTCCCCAAGCGTCCTCGGGTTTGCGATACACCGCTTGGCCGCGCGAGCGGTTGAGGTCGACCTCGAACCGGGATCGCAAGACCACCACGCTCGTTGGGGCCACGGTCGCCCACTCCCCCGTAGACGGATCCTCCTCACGTAGCCGGTCTGCCTCACTCAAGGCGAGATGGCGGGCCACTTCATTGCGCACGGCGTGTCCGTCATGGATCGCGACGGCAACGAGCGGCCCGTCTGCTCGCCTCTCTTGCCAGATGGTTTCCGCCATCTTCTGGCTTTCTGCGGATTGCGCACAAGCTAGAATATCGTATCCCGTTTCGGTGCCGTGCTCAATCCGAAGAACCGCAACGATCTCAGATGACTTCGTCGGCGGGAAGGACAGACGGGATCGTAGAAGGCACATGGCCCAGGAACAAACAGCAACGAATGGCGCCAGGCGGTTGGGAACGTTCGGCGGCGTGTTTGTACCGAACGTGCTGACGATCCTCGGCGTGATCATGTTTCTGCGGACCGGCTGGGTCGTCGGCAACGCTGGACTCAGAAGCGCGCTGCTGATCCTGCTCATCGCCAACGCCATCACGTTCCTGACCGCACTGTCCCTAGCCGCAGTCGCCACAAACACGAAGGTCGGCGTCGGAGGGGCCTACTTCCTGATCTCCCGTAGCCTGGGCCTGGAGGTCGGGGGGAGCGTCGGCGTACCCCTGTATTTTGCTCAGGCCATCTCCGTCGCCTTCTATCTGGTCGGGTTTTCCGAGTCGCTGCAGGCGATCGTTCCCGGTGTGGACGTTCGGCTCGCAGCCACCGTGTCGCTGGGGGTCTTCTTTGTCGTCGCATGGGTCGGCGCAAGCTTCGCCGTAAAGGCCCAGTATCTGATTCTGGTATTGCTGACGCTATCGCTCGTCTCGTTCTTCTCGGGGTACACCCCGGTGGCCCAGCCCGAAGAGAACTGGGCGCCCGCGTATGGCGCGGGCCACACGATCTGGAGCGTGTTTGCGATCTTCTTTCCTGCCGTGACGGGCATCATGTCCGGCGTGAGCATGTCCGGCGATCTCCGGAACCCATCGGTGAGCATTCCGCGCGGGACCATCGCAGCCGTTCTCCTCACATTCGTCATCTACGCTGCACAGATGGGGTGGCTATCGCTCAATGTGAGCCGCGACGCGTTGCTGACCGATAGCCTGGTCATGCAGCAGATCGCCCGAGTGCCGGCGCTTATCCTCGCTGGGCTGTGGGCAGCCTCGCTTTCGTCCGGCCTGGCGAGCCTGGTCGCTGCGCCCCGAACGCTGCAGGCCCTCAGCCTCGATCGTGTTACCCCTCGGTGGTTCGCCAAGCGAGTGGGTGCCAGCGCGGAGCCGCGCGTCGCGTTGATCGCCACGGCGTTAATCGCGGAGGCCTCCATTCTGATCGGTGATCTGAACTTGATCGCTCCCATCATCACGATGTTCTTCCTGGCAACCTACGGAACCGTCAATCTCGTCGCAGGTGTCGAGCGCCTTGTCCTCAATCCGAGCTACAGACCGGCATTCAGGGTTCACTGGATTCCATCTTTGCTCGGAGCCTTGGGGTGTACGTTCGTCATGTTTCTGATCAACGCCTGGGCGACGTTGGCGGCGATCGTTGTCATCGGGGCGATCTACGGCCTGTTGGCACGCGTTCGTTTCCAGACCGCCTGGGGGGATATCCGCAGCGGGCTGTGGTTCGTTGCCACTCGGTCCGCGATGCTGCGTTTCGAGGCTTCGCGGCAGCACGTACGCAACTGGCGGCCGGCATTGCTTGTTCTGTCCGGTGCCCCAAACGCCCGTTTGGAGCTCATCCAGTTCGCCCGTTGGATCGAGGCGGACCGCGGATTGCTCTTCCTGGCGCAGGTGGTCGCCGGGGAATGGGAGAAGCTGCTGCCGCGCCATCAAGGCGTGAAGCAGGCGCTGCAGGACTTCATCAGAGAGCATCGCTTGCCGGCCTTCGGCACGACCGTGATCGCCGACGATTTCGAACACGGTGTGGCAACGTTGCTTCAAGTAACGGGCTTGGGCCAGTTCCAGCCGAATACGGTCATGGTTGGTTGGAGCGAAGACGCGGTGAAACAGGCCGCCTTCGCGCGGGCGGTCCGCCGGATCCTCGAGCTCCATCGGAACCTCGTTGTGTTTGTGGAGGCGGAACCCGACCATGAGTTGGAGCCCCAGATCGACGTCTGGTGGTACGCCAAGGACAATGGATCTCTGATGCTGACGCTGGCTCACCTGATCCATAGCAACCCGCCGTGGCAAGACCACCGGATTCGGGTGCTCCGCATCATTGCCGACGAGGCCGGCGTGCAGGAAGCGGAGGCCGGGACACGCGAGCTCGTCGACGAGTTTCGTATCGAGACCGAGATCCGTGTGATCGTCTCTGAGGACCGTCCGCTTGACGTTATCGCGCGAACGTCGGAGCGGTCGGAAATCTGCTTTGCCGGTATCGCCGTCGAGCGACTCGCCGAACAGGACGACCCGCTGGCCGCGTACGCCGATCTGGTCTCGCGGCTCCGCGGCAACGTGCTGCTGACCAAGAGCTGGCACGATTTGAAGTACTGACTCCCGCTCTCCCGCGTACGCGGGCGATCCTGTCCGCCGACGGTTCTCATTCGGAGGGACCCGGGCCGGGAGTTGAGCCCTTTCGTGTACCACTAGAGTCGCGCATGACATTCACAGCAGACCGCGCTGCGTTAAGCCGAAAGAGGATACACGTCAGATCGTCCGGCTTCGAAGGAACGCCTTCGCGGGGACGCCGCATGCGTTCGTTGCACACCGCGACGAGGGAGTGAGTGGCTTTGCGCAACGGACCTTTGCGGACGTGTTCTATGATTTCGTTTGTGTGCAAGTTGTCAAACAGCCCGTCGCTGGCCAGAACGACGGTGTCGCGCGGCCGGAGCTGGAGGGTCGGTCCGACCTCGATGCGCATCTCACCTGACCCGACGGCGTTGGAAACCAAATGCCGGTCTTCGTGATGCAAGGCATCCGTCTCACTCAGCAGGCCCGACTCCACCGCGTAACCCACAGGCGAGTGAGAGACGGTCTGGAGCTTCACCTTGCCCTTCTGTCCCACGACCAAGACCATCGAGTCGCCGACGTGATACGGGCGGATTCGCCCATCCTCCACCTCGACAGCAGCCAGCGTCGTAGCCGCGCCGACGCCGAGATCCTTGATGGCCACGTTGGCGCGTTCGATGCCGTTCAGGATCCCGGCTCGTAGAAGCCCATCGGCGGCGGCGGCGTCTCGAACGGCATCGGCGAGTTCGGTCAGGACGAGCCGAGCGGCGACCTCGCCTGCCGACTGTCCTCCCATCCCGTCCGCTACAGCCAAGACCCCTCGGGCAGGACCACAAGGAATGACGGCGGCGCCATCTTCGTTGGGAGAGTCTTTGTTGGGTGCGCGGGCAGAGCAGACAGCAGCCGTTCCATCGGCGACCGGGTGGCACTCGATCGTCGCCCTGTCCGTCCCGAGGACCAGCGTGATCTCTTGCTCCAAGTCCGACCTCGCCTCCCGCTTCCGGCCCCCACCCGCGGCGTTTCTGGAAACGTATCGAAACACGAGGATGCCGTCAAAGGCGTCCGTGGACGCTGTGGCACCCGATCAAGGAGCCAGACTGACGTCCACGCCATGAAGCATCCAGCGGCGCCTGCCACAACTGCCCTGCAGCGCTCGCAAGGACCGATTCTGTTCGCGTTCGCATAGCATTGGGATGAGCATGCGGCGCTCGCCTGGATCTCCGAGCCTTAGTGGCCTTGAGAAGGATCGGACACGGCGTTGGGATCCGAACTGGTGCCCGCGATCTTCACCGGCAGCGGCTCGTCGCCAACCGTGCTGAGGGTTCGCTGCGGGAACGGGATCGTGATGCCATGCTCCTTGAACTCCCTGTTGAGGGCGAAGCGCAGATCCGTCAGACTCGTGTACCTGTCCGTCACGTCAGCGCACCATATTAGAAGCTTGAACATCAGGGCGCTGTCCCCGAAGTCCGTGAACCAGACCTTGGGCGCGGGATCTTTGAGGACCTTGGGATGCTCGTCGGCGATCTGGAGCAGGATCTCACGGACCAATTCCACGTCGCTCCCATAGGCGACGCCCACGTCCAGATGGGCTCGAAGTCGCTGGTCCTGCAGGGTCCAGTTGGTGACTTGGGTAGTGATGAACTCGCCGTTCGGGATCACCATGTCGATGTTGTCGTAGGTCTTGATCGACGTGGACCGCATCCTGATGGCGGTAACCTCGCCGAGCTTGTCCCCGACCTCCACGACGTCGCCCACCTTGATGTGGCGCTCGAAGTAGATCATCAACCCACTGATGAAGTTGATGAAGAGCGGCTGCAAGCCTAGCCCCAGACCCAGGCCCAAGGTTCCGAGAAGGAATGCAAACGCGCCCAAGTGGATTTCGAGGAACTGCATCGCCGTGTAGATGCCGAGCGCCACGAGGAAGTAGTGCAGCATCGTGTTGACGGCCGCCCGCGCGCCCTGGTCAAGCGTAGCCTTGTAGGCGGGGTAGACCCGTCTTCTCAGGACGGATCGCATGCTCCGGGACAGGACCACGCTTACCACGATCGATGCACCTGCTGCGAAGACGCGCCAAACGGGTCTCCCGATGAAGGGCAAGTTGAAGGCTGCCTTCAACTCGACAGGGGTCACGCCCCAGACATAGAGGACGAGGACAAGGCCTGCCGCCCGCGCCACCCACTTCAGCAACGAAGCGATCGGTACGATCAGGTACTCGCTGTCGGCGGGCACCCCCTCATCCGCAACGACGACCTCTTGCGCAGCGGCGGTTCCGCGCGGCGCGCCGGATGGTTGGGCCGGTTCTGCATTCGCCTCCTGGGCAAGCCGCTTCTCAGTCGCCGACTGTCGAAGCTTCCACGCGACGTCCGTCACAAAACTCGTAACAAGCGTCACCCCAAGAAGAATGGAGAAGGTCAAGATCGTGTTCCACCCCAGGTAGCTGACCAAGGCACCGTAGCCGATGACCTCCAAGACGAGCAGGCTTAGCGTGCCAAACACGATCAAGGGATAGAGACTGGCGACGAGGGTGTAAAGCCAGCGCGCCCGCAGGTTCTCCGGTCGCCCAACGACCTTGAGGACGCGCTGCTTCTGAAGGAAAAACAGCATGATGATCAGGAGCGCCACACTCTTGTAGACTTGCCAGAGGTACGCGCGCGTTGCAGGCATCACGTCGAGCAGGCCGAGAAGCAAGGGCAGCGGCACGGCGAAGATCGTTGCGCAGAGCAGTACGTTTGACCATCGGCGGTAGTAGCTGGCCACCTTGTTACTGCACCGGACCACGCGGAACCGGGGACGCGCGGGCAGAAAGAGGGCGTGAACGACCCCAAAGAGGAACCGCGCCGCCGCGACGAAGAGCACGGCAGAGGCGACCAGGTAAAACGGTCCTTCCCGCAGGCCGAGCGCGACGACAGCCAGGAGCAGTCCGACCAGGCTGACCAGGAGCAGTGGCGTGTCACCGGCAAAATGGAGGCACGCAAGCTTGAGCCGTTCGCCGATGCCGGCGACTTCGATCCCCTCCTCCTGGATCTTCTCTCCCAAGCTTGCTTCGTAGCGGTTGGCCCTCCCGGTCATGCTGCGATACAACCGCCAGGCCAGGTAGGCAGCCACCCCGAGGAAGATGGCGGCGCACGCCCACCGAGGCCCCGAGGCCTGACGCAGCTGTGCCAGGGCTTCCTCCAGAATCACGCTCAGCCTACTCTCCAGGGGCTGGGCCCCATCTGCCCACTCCGAGCGGAGCTTCTGCCAATCCACTCGCGCAAGCCCCTCGTCACGAACGGCAAGATAAGACCAGTACAGTCGACTCCGGTACTTCTCGAACTCGTTGAGGAAGTCCCTGTGCTTTCCGATTGCGTCGGTGAGCCGGTCGATCACCTCGATCTGGTTGGTGGCGATCGCATCGATGTGCTTGAAGAGGTCCAGCCTCGCCTTGGAAAGCTTCGATTCGAGCTTGGCGGCCTCCTCATCGCCAACCTTGGATGCTACCTTGGCCAGTTCGTCGCGGAAGTCATCGACGGTCTCTCTGACCTTCTCTCGAAGCGCAACGACCGATTCGCGATCTCGGACGCTCTTCTCCAAACGTCCCACCAGGTCCTTGCGGTACTGCCTTCTTTGCACCAACCGAGCTCGGCTCTCCTTGTACCTGCTGAGCACCTCTTGGCCGGTGCGGAGTGGTAAGGAGTCCAGAAAGGTCCGCCAGTACTTCTGTGCGGCCGCAATGGTGGCTTCGAGCTCTGCCAACTCACTCTTGGGAAAACGATCCAGCTTCTGACTGGTGAAGGGCTCGAAGGCATCGTACGCCTCGTCAATCTCTTTGGCAGCCTGCCAGTAGATCTTTTCGTATTCGGTCTTTGCCTGCCTGAGCTGCTGCTCGATCTGGGAGCGCTTATCCTCTTGGACAGCCGCCTTCAGGGCGTTCGCCCACTGCCGCAAGGCCTCAACGTAAGGCTGCTGCGCGGCAATGCGCCGGGCATCCCGCTGCCGCTCCTCGGTGAGGAGCTCCTCCTCAACATTCAGCGTTTCGGCCTCGGCGAGCCGAAGCTCGAGCTTCAACTCGGCCAGACGTCGTTCGTAATCAATCTGGTCTCGTTCTGGGCCCGCCTTGGCCGTCGTGGTGCGGACGGCGAACTGCGCAATGGTCTCGTCACGCTGTTTTCGGGCTTCGGCGATCTTGGCGGTGATTTCCTTCCGCTGGTCGGCAAACGTGTTGATCCGCTCCTCTCGGGCCGTCTGCGTCTTGACCAGGGCGTTGACCTCCTGAGAGTGCTTCTCATGGAGGTCGGCGAACTCTTTGGCGCGATAGGCCTCTTCCCGGGCCTTGCCGGCGGTGAGCCGCTGCTCGAGCTGCTTGGTCTCGGACTGAAGCTTGTCTAGCTCGTCCTTGAGCTTACTGATGCCCTCGTCTCCCCGCAGAGATTTCAGGCGTGCGCGTGCAAGTTCCTGCTGCAGGAGAAGCTGATCATAGGTCTGCAGAAGAAGCCAGAGATTCGTCGCCACATCGGACGGCTGTGTGGTCGGCTCGAGGGGCTGTGTCGTAGCGGGCCGGGTCGCGAGCTGGAGCGGACCCGCTTCCTTCGTCTCCTCCTGTAGCGCTTGGCGGCGCTTGGCGATCTCCGCCAGTGTCGCGGGCGCCTTGACCGCCATGGGAGCGGGCTTGTCATCGGCCAGCGCGGTGGCCGGGGCCTCCGCACGGGCGCGGCCAACTCCCGCGACGGCGAGCAGACAGGTCAACGTGGCTAGCCTGATGCCAAACATGATGCATGTCTCCTACACGATCGGCTTGCCGCCAAGCCATGATTATACGACAAGGCCCGCGGGCCGCGAGCCCTCTGCTCACGGTAACCCCTCAGGGACCTGGCGACGAATCCCCCTTACCAAGACGACGGTACTGAGCGCCCGATTCGACCTGGGCCTCCCAGTACAGCTGGCTGCTGAGGTATGATGCAGACTGACTTGAGCCTGTATGAGGACAGGGGCTTGCAGGCTCCGAGACCGGAATCGGCAGGATCCAGGCCCCCGAGCCACAGCAGACTCCGTACGAACGGGGACAAGAGATGAACCGACCAACCGCAGCCCTACTGGCCTGCCTTGCAGCCCTCTCGTTCAGCGCAGGCTGTGCGCAGCGGGGCCCCAGAGTCCGTCCGATCGAGTTCGCCCAGGGGCGGGTCCATCCGACGCTGAGGATGCAGCCCGTTCCGGTTGGCCTGGGCGTCAACATCCATTTCTACAAGGGCAACGAGAAAGACCTGTCCATGATCGCCCGGGCCGGCGTCGACACGATCCGTATGGGCGTCTCCTGGCAGGGGTGTGAAACCAAGCCCGGCCAGTACGACTTCGCCCTGCGGGACAGACTGATCGCCGATCTCGAGAAGCTCGGCATCCGCTTGTTGTTCGTCGTGTCGTACGGCAACCCGCTCTACGACGAGGGTCGGCCGCCGCACACTGAAAGATGCCGAAAAGCGTATGCCAGATTCTGTGCCGTCTTGGCCAAGCGATATGCGCAGAAGAAGCTCATCTGGGAGCTGTGGAACGAGCCCAATCTCGACATTTTCTGGGGACCGACATCCGATGTGGATCAGTACATGGCCTGGTGCAAGGCCGTCGTTCCCGCGATCCGCCAGGCCGACCCGAATGCCTGCATCGTCGGGCCGGCACTCGGGCGGTGCGACTTCGTCTTCCTGGAGCAGTGCTTCGAGCGCGGATTGCTGGAGCTGGTCGACGGCGTGACGGTGCACCCCTATCGAGGTGGCTTGGCCCGGTTCCCGAAGCACGTTGAGCCCAAGGCACGGCTGGCGCTCCGGAGCGACCCCGAATCGGCCCTTCGCGACTACGTGCGGATCCAGGCCCTGATCGATCGCCACAAACCCGCCGGCCAGGCGATCCCCATCCTCAGCGGGGAGTGGGGCTACTCGACGACCTACGTGACACGAGTGCTTCAGGGCAAGTACCTCGCCCGGCAGTGGCTGGCGAATATGACCCATGGTGTCCCCTTCAGTATCTGGTACGACTGGCACGATGACGGGCCCAAACCGGGCGACATGGAGCACAACTTCGGCACGGTGACACATGACTACGAGCCCAAGCCTGCGTACGTTGCGATGAAGACGTTGATCGCGCAGCTCCGGGGTTATATGCCGGTTGGGCGAATCGACCTGGCGAGCGACAACGACTTCGCCGTCGTCTTTCGGAAGGGACAGGCCTACAAGGTGGCCGTATGGACGCGGGGAAAGGCCCACGACATCATCCTGGGATCTGGCATCCGCTTCGGCGGCGCCGTCGATCACTTGGGCGGGTCGATCGATATCGCGGAGGGATCCCGGCTGCAGGTGACCGATGGGCCCGTGTACCTGACCGTTGCCGAGCCGATCCCCGCGTGGCTGAAGACCCCATGATCCGCACGAAGTGCTCCTCGACGGGCAGGGGGTCCTGACTTCAGACGACAGGCGCGGCAGTCCCCCACCCCCTCCGAGGGCCCGCGTTCCGCGGGTCTTCGAAGAGAATGGGCACCCCCCCGCTTAGATTGTCACGCACCGCGCAGCCTGCGGAGCGCAGCCAGAGGTCGTCTCGGCGCGCTGGGATGTGGTATGATTCCGGTTTGCCGCAACAGGTAGACTGCCGACATCGTGATGACGATCATCGGCGGTGGGTTGTCCTAGCGTACAGATAGCGTCGCACAGGATCCGGTTCTCGACGTGAGGAGACTTAGACATGTTGCTGAAACTGTGTCGCGTGGGAGCCCTGTTGGTGGTCGTGGCTGCCTTCGGCTGTGAGCAGCCCGTCAAGTGGACCTACAAGCAGGAGATTGATCCCGACCCGGGGAAGATCGGCAAGAAGCTCACCGTCTACTGTACCGTGACGGGTGATCTGGAGAAGGTCGGCTGGATCAGTGCCGTGCCCCTCGTTGCGCCCGAGTTTGCCTGGGAGCTCAAAGACAACGGCAAGGAAGCCGACAAGAAGGCCGGCGACGGCGTCTACTCCGCGACCGGGATCGTGCCGGCCGAGGCCGAGCCCGGCCTCTATGAAATCGAGTGCACCTCCTTCGATAAGAACGGCGATCCCCTGCGCGTGCCTTCCTTCACCGTCCTGGACAAGCATGGCAAGGTCACCCAGGAGGTCGTTCCCCAAACCGGGGAGGACGGCAAGAAGGAGACCTCCGTCGAGGCCACGTCGATCATCGTTCTCACGGTCGAGTAGCTGTGGCGGCGACATGGCTTCATGGGTGCTGCACCTAGGCAGCTGCAGCGTCCGCTGATCAGCACCGTAGGCTCTCTCTTCGGAGGACCGATGACATGACAACCATCACCTGTCGTCAATCCGTCACGACTCTCATCGTACCGCTGGTGTTGGCCGGATGCCTGGCGACCGCCGACGGCGCCGAGCTATGGCTCCATCCCAAGTGCAAACCCCTGCCCACGCAACGTCAGGGCCCGTTCGTCCGGCTCCCGGACGGGGGTATCCTCGGTGTGGACGTCACCCAGGCCGTCATCAGTCGCGACGAGGGCAAGACCTGGGAGACGCACCCGATCTTCAAACCCGGTCAGGACTTCGTCGTCAGCCGCGAGCGGGCGATCGTCTGCACCAAGAAGGGCACCGTGATCGTTGGGTTCATGAACTACAAGGAAAAGGTCTGGAAGTGGAACGCCGCCAAGCGCGACGCCGACCCGGGCACGAAGCTACCGACCTACATCGTCCGCAGCACCGACGGCGGCAAGACCTGGCTCGCCCCGCAAAAGCTGCACGACGCCTGGACCGGCGACGCCCGCGACATGATCCAGACCGCCAGCGGCCAGGTGATCTTCTCGTCGATGAACCTCCTGAACAACCCCGGGCGTCACTCGGTGCTGACCTACACCTCCGGTGACGACGGCAAGACCTGGACGCGCAGCAACACGATCGACCTGGGCGGCAACGGCCACCACGGCGGCGCCATCGAGGCCACGTTTGAGCAGCTCCGCGACGGTCGGATCTGGATGCTGATCCGCACGAACTGGGAGCGGTTCTGGGAGGCCTTCTCGCTCGACGAGGGCCGGTCGTGGCGGATCATCCGGCCCAGCGAGATCCCCGCGTCCTCCTCGCCGGGTTTGCTCAAGCGCCTCGCCAGCGGCCGGCTCGTGCTGATCTGGAACCGCCCCCTGCCCGAGGGCAAGACCGACTACCCCCGCATCGGCGGCAAGGGGCAGTTCTCGGAGGTCCCCGTCCGCAACCACCGCGGCGAGCTGTCGATCATGTTCAGCGAGGACGACGGCAAGACCTGGAGCAAGCCCGTGGTCTTCGCCAGGAAACCCGGCACGTCGCTGGCCTACCCCCACATCTTCGAGGTCAAACCCGGCGTGCTGTGGGTCACCACGATGCAAGGCAACATCCGCGTAATCCTGCACGAGGCCGATTTCTTGACGAGGTAAGCGATTCCCGAGCGCAGCCGAATCAAACAGGGCGGGTTTCACCCGCCGCTGTGCTCGGTCCGTCTTCGAAAGGCGGGTGGAACCCGCCCTACCTGGGTGGGGCCAGGCCTCGTCGCCTCCGCTTGGCCGGATGCTGACGATCGATTGACATCATCAAACGGCCCTACTAGTCTGGCGGGCGTCTCGGGGGTGGTCCATTTCTGGAGGCAATCCGATGCGGCGCTGCGAGAACAAGCACTGGGTGGCGACGTTGAGAATCGGGTCTTTGGTCGGCCTTGCGGCGACGATCGGGTGTTCCTACGGCGGATACGTGAGCACCGGCCTGGGCATCGCCAAGAAGGCCTCGGGGGGACCCTCAGACAGCGGCCACAAGGTGAAGCGCTACGTCGACGTCATGATTGACGGGAACGAAGGCAGCCGTGACAAGAACACCGGCGACATCATCATCTCCGACGCCGCCAACGCCTCGCCGAGGTTCAAGTTCAGCGTGAGCGATCCCGAGGACTTCGGCAAGATCACCTCCGTGATCCTCAACATCCATCTGATGCATCCCGACCGCAAGGACCAGCCCTTCGACGCCAGCTACGTGCTGGCCCTGGCGTCGAAAGACAACACGACGCTCGCGTTCAAGCCGAACGTGACGTACGACCTGTCCACACCGATCGACAGCGTGAAAGTCATCTACCCGGCCACGTACAAGGGCGCCAAGGACGGCACGGTGAAGCTGCCCGGCAACAGCCACTTCTGTATGACAGTGACCGTCCAGGCCAGCCGCGCCGAAACCGCACGCGTCATGTTCGAGACGAAGTGATGGGCTGAGGCATCGCCCGCGCGACCGCCAAGAGGTCGCTTGGCGTTCGGGCGCTCTGCGGAGTCAATTCCCACCCACATCGGGGAATGACGCATGAAGTCGCTCGCGCCGATCCTTCTCGTCGCCGTGCTCCTCTGCGTCATCCTGTACCTGTGGCGACGCTCGGCGCGCACAACCTTTCTGCACCTCGACGAGCCGCAAGAGAGACCTTCCGGCCCGTCGCTTTACGAACGAATCCGAGAACAGGCTTTCAAAGCGCCGGACAAGCCCATCGACGACGATGTCTTCCCCAGGATCCCCGAGGGCTCTACAGGGATCCACTTCGCACCCGGAAGTATTGACGCGATCCTCGGAGGGCCCATCGGGAACCCCAAGGACTTCAAGAGGGTCAGAAACGTCATCCGAGCGATCAATCGTGGGAAGATCACGAGCTGGCATGTGGTGGAACGCAACATCAGGGGTATCGGTGCAGCCTCACACCTTGACAACGTTCTCCGTGGCCTGAAACGCAATGACATCACGCCTACGGTCAAGCGCCTCTTTTGGGAGGCGGCAAGGAACAGCCACGACTACGAAGCGGTCAAGTGGGGCCTCGCCATCGGAGGTCTGTTCTTGACAGAGCAAGAGCTCCCGGATCTGCTCACGCTCGCTCGGCACAGCGAGTTCACGTTGTACGCCAGTCACGTCCTCGTCCAGGAATCGAGGCGTCAGCCCGAGTACAAGGAGGCCCTTTTCGATCTCCTGCCAGTGAGTCGACAGTGGGGCGTGATCTTCGTCATCGATCACATCGTCGAGGAGCCCGAACTGATCTCGGACCACGCCAATCAGGAGCAGGTGCTCAAGTACGGAATGGGCAACTGTGAAGGCATCCCCATGGAAGTCGCCTTCACGATCGCCAAGGCGATCGACATCCCTCACTTCCTGGACAAGGCCGGGCGAGATGAAGACGTCTTCCCGGCAATCACGGCCCTGTTTCACACCCTTCTCCTGGAGCGTCGACCTCTCGGCGGCATATGTGATTTGGAGGACGGGCCGAGCCTGTTCGAGCAATACTCCGCGCTCATCGAAGCGCGACCGACCGACATGGAGGTGCTCGGCGCCCTGCGGAGCATGACGATGTTCCTGAAACACGAAGACGTAGCGTGGGATGGGCGAGAGCACTTGCTGGACAGAACGCGCCAGCTCTACGAGGATCGCATGTCTTTGGAGATCGTCAAGGCTGGGCTTGGTGAGGAACGGGATCGCTGGCTGGCACTGCAAATCATCCAAGAGAAGAAGCTCGTCGAGCTCCTGCCGGACGTTCTTGAGTCGTTCGATGCGAAACCGGACACGACGGCGATAGATGTCTTGGGCCATCTTGGGGACGCGTCCCACCTCGAGGCCATGATGCAGAAGATCCCAGAGATCGTCGACCTGCCTGGACGACAGGAGCGGCCCCTCAGCCCGGTGAACGTCCTGGGGCCAGAGCACCTCGGGAACATGGAGTACGCATGGATCGTGAAGTACCTGGGCAAGCTCGGAACGCACGAAGCGGTCTCGCAGATCAAGCGGGCAGCGAAGGACTATGATCCTCAGGTCAGACTCTATGCGATGAAGGCCGTCCTGTCCCTTCCGGAGGACAGGATCGACGACGAGCTGAGGGCCCTGGTCGAGGAGAGACTCGCAGATTCACCGGACTACGTTGCAGAGTCCGCCAAACACGCGGTCGAGAAGTTGGGGATCCGTCTTCCGGACAAGGGTCCCGAGGAGGAGCCAGACAGCTGATCCTACACGAAGGCCATTTCCTGGTGATGCAGACGACCCCCTGGATACATCCGAACAGGCAACCGGGCTGGCGGAGTGCCGGCACACTTCCCCGCGGCAATTCCCAGTAGAAGCGAACATACAAAGCTTGTATGATGCTGGGGAAGGAGCGCTCGCATGAACAAGACCGTGAACCTGTCGCTGCAGGAGTCGCTTCTGCGGCAGCTTGACGAGATCGCCCGGGAGGAATCGCGGTCCCGCTCGGAGCTCATCCGGGAGGCGGCCCGGATCTACATCGAGCGCAGACGCCAGTGGCGGGACATCTTCGCGCTGGGGGATGAGACCCGCCGCAAGCGCCGGATCACCCCGAAAGTCGTCGCGCGAGAGATCGAGCAACACCGCAAGCGACGGTGACCCGTGCGAATCGTCTGCGACACGAACGTCCTGGTGTCCGCCGTCGTCTACGGCGGCCGTCCGCGTGAGGTGCTGGAGACCCTCATCACAGGACGGACCCGCGGATTCCTATCGCCCGCGTTGGCCCAGGAGTTCCGGGAGGTGCTCCGCCGCCCGAAGTTCGGACTCGCTGAGGCACAGGTGGACCAGATTTGCACAGCCCTCCGCGATCTCCTCCAGCTCGTCTATCCGCAGGAGGAAGCGCTGGTTATCAAGGAGGACCCAAACGACAACGCAGTCCTGGCCTGTGCGCTCGAGGCCGGCGCCGACTGCATCGTCACAGGCGACCACCACCTTCTGGATCTGGGGCGTTACCGAACCATCGAGATCGTGGGCCCTTCCGAACTCCTCGACCGGCTGGGCAGGTCCGCGTAGGGTACGTTTCGACGTACCTTTCCGGTCACGTACGGCGTACTGAGTCCATGCAGAGTCTCACGCTAAGACAAGCCACTCCGACCGAC
Source organism: uncultured Planctomycetales bacterium (assembly GCA_964390905.1). GTDB lineage: Bacteria > Planctomycetota > Phycisphaerae > UBA1845 > JAFGLZ01 > JAFGLZ01. The sequence continues at coordinate 30,693 of CAYMLO010000048.1, forward strand.
AGCGAGTTCGCCTACTGTGTGAAGCGGGCCGCGCTCCGGGAGTACGTGGAGCAGGTCTGGGGATGGGATGAGGATGAGCAGCGGCAACTCCATGAAGAACGATTCGCGGCCCAGGACTTCCGCGTCATCAACCTGGCTGGCACGGACGTCGGAATCATGGCGATGGTCGTTGTGGCTGACTGTGTGAAGCTGAATCAGCTGTTTGTCTTGCCAGAGCATCAAGGCAACGGCATCGGCACCCAATGCATGTCACTGATTATGGAGGAGGCGCGTCGGTTAGGGTTGCCGCTCCGCCTCGGCGTGCTGAAGGTCAACCAACGGGCACTGACGTTCTACCAACGACTGGGATTCATATGCACCGGTGAAACCGACACGCACGTTCTGATGGAGAGGGCTTTCGTGTAAGATGGGGTCGTTTCGACCCGCCTTTCTCTTCGTTGACCGCAGGACTGTGGAGTAGGTGTAGGGCGGGTCGTTTCGACCCGCCTCCTTCTCTTGCAGTGATTAGGCAGCGTTGGCGCAGCATAGATGCGGAGATGACGATGGAGGCACGCACTAGCATGATCACCCTCGGCGTTCGGGACATGAGAACATGACCAAGCCGCGAGACAACACGTCGCCCCCCACGACGAGAGGCGTGACGATTCGTTGGGCGTCTCGGTATGACGCCATGAATCGATGGGCCTTTTGGGGGCGGGAGCGCCAGTTCAGGGAATGGACCGCTGATCTCGGGGCGATCAGCCCTGGCGACGCCGTCCTGGATGTCGGCTGCGGGACGGGCAACCTGGCCCTGGCAGCCAGGGATCAGGCCGGAACGGACGGCGATGTTCGCGGCATCGACGCCGCCCCCGAAATGATCCAGGAAGCAGAACGAAAAGCGGCCGCCAGGCAGGTGGATGTCCGCTTCCAGGTTGGCTTGATTGAGGAGATCCCGTTCCCAGCGGGCACGTTCGACGTCGTGCTCAGCAGCCTGATGCTGCACCACTTGCCCAGGGACCTGAAGCGACAGGGGATCGCCGAGGTCTCACGCGTGCTGAAGCCCCGCGGGCGATTCGTGGCCGTGGACATAGACCCCCTGCTGATGCGTAACCTGCGGACCGTAGAAGAGGCCGTGCGTGCCAATGGCTTCACCGAGATACGACGAGGCAGGACAAGGTTCAGAACGATGCTCTGGCGCATCCACTATCTGACAGGGACGGCTGGAGAGAAGTGACGAGGGGGGCAACGGCGCTAGCGTTACTCGGGCTGGGCCGGGCGTGATTTGACCACGCTGACCTGGTCAACGACGCGATCGACAAACTCGACCTGGATCGCCTGGAGATGCTGGGCGTACCTGGCCAAATCATCCCCGAAGCGCTCGCTGATATCGTTGCGCCGTTGCCGGACCTCTTGTGCGATGACGCTGTCACTGTCCATCCGCTTCCTCCCAAGGCTAGCAGACAGGACGAGGTCTCGGTTTCCGCACAGGCCGCCGCCTTCCTGCTTCCATTGTAGGACCGTTCGCGGGAGGGTCACAAGCTGCGCAGGACGCATCTCGACGCCCCCTTCGACTACTTGGCCCTCGCGTTGTTCCTTGGCCAGGTTGCGGTGCTTGTCGACGTTCCCGCCTCGCGGCGGCGCAGGGCACTCGCCCGCACTACTTCGCGAACGCTCGCCCGATGGCCTGAAGCTGATCGACGAAGGGCTGTGGGATCAGGCCGTTCTTGCCGATCGGAACGTCGTAGGTCACCACGCCGCCTTTGTCCGTGAGCTGCCGGGTGTATTCGACGATCTTCTTGTCGGGCAGCCGGGGCTTCTTGCCGCCGCACCAGGTCGTGCCGAGGAAGGTGAGGACGTGATACTGGGCCTTTCGTCCGTCGCGCTCGAGCCATCGCCCGGGGCACGTCGCGATGGCCCGGGGAAGCTGTTCCAGGCCGACCTCGCCGGCGGTGTAGTCTTCATGCTGGGTGTGGCAGATGACGGGCAGCTTGATGCCCGGGTTGAAGGCGACGATCGAATCGGGATTCCCAGCTCGCAGCGCCGCGGCGAGGCTGGCGAAGTTCGGCGCGTCATCGAAGCGGTACATGTCGTCGGCGAAGTAGCAGCCGTCAATCCACCAGCCGTGGACGTGCTTGCCGAAGCGTAGGGACCATTCACGGATGACGGCCTCCCAGTTCCGCTGGAAGTCCACCAGCCGATCGTGCGTGAGCGGCCCGCCGCGCGGCCAGCCATTCGCCCGGCCCCAGGCCCATTTGAGCTTATTGACCGCCACCGGATCGGCCGCCGGGGCGCCGCTGGGCAGGTAGAGCATCAGGCGGATTCCCCGCGGTTCCAGGGCCTCATAGAGGTCCTTGACCAGATCCCGCCGCGAGCACTTGCTGGGTCGAATGCCCACGATCCGATCGTACGTCGCGTTGGGTGAGCAGTAGTGCCCCGAATTCTGGCCGAGGGTGATCACGAAGTACTTCGTACCCGTCGACGCGAGCTGCCGGGTCAGGCCTGCGACGTCGAAAGCGTTGACCTGCGCGTTCCATTTCTCGGCCGTCAGTTCCGCTCCGCCGTCCGAGCTAGGCGCCGCACCCAGGTAGTGCGTCAGCACGCCCCACTTGGCCTGATGAAACCAGTCCGTCTTGTGCCCCGCCACCGCCACGCGCCCAGCAACCACAAGCACCAGCAAGACGGTCAAGCTGACGATCGGTTCTTTCACGAAAGCGCCCCCTTTCCTGAAATTCAGGAGCCATCGGGACCTGCCAGAATCCGAGCCCTGCGGGCTCGGCGGCTGCATTCTAGGCTGCAAGCCAGGGGGTTTCCACGGCAGTTGCGCAAGGTGCGTCGCGACGCATGGTCTCCTCGCGAACGGGGGACTATAATCGACTGATATGAATGCCTGGCCACTTGCCGGGCCTCTCGTCACGCGACGGGATCATTTCGAAGGGCATACCTATGAAGCGTGCGCGACAAAGACCTGAAATCGTGCTTCGTGACGGCAAACCCGCCGCGGTGATCCTCGACATCGATGAATACGAGGCGCTGCTCGAACGTGCAGAGGATGTCGCGGATCTGGAGATGCTCCGGGCCATGCGGAGTCAGCCGCTGAGCTACCAGACACTGGAGGAGTTCCTGAGCGAAGGGCCCGGGCGCGCATGAGGTGCTCCTGGAAAGCCGCGCGCAGCGGGACCTGCGGCGTCTGCCGACGGACGTCTTCGATCGCGTGATCCGCGCTATCAAGAGCCTGGCAGGCAATCCCAGGCCGGTGGGTTCTCGGAAGATCGTGGGGTCGGAGCACGACTGGCGGGTTCGCGTGGGGGACTACAGAATCATCTACGAGGTCGACGACGCGGCGCGCGTGGTCCGGGTGATGTACATCCGGCACCGGCGCGACGCCTATCGCTGAGCGCGTAGCCTCGCGGCTACTCCACCGTCACGCTCTTGGCCAGGTTGCGGGGCTTGTCGACGTTGCAGCCTCGTAGGACAGCGGCGTGGTAGGCCAGCAGCTGCAGGGGGATGACGGTCAACAAGGGCTGCAGCGGCTCGGGGCAGTCGGGGACGTAGAAGACGTGCTCGGCCAGACGGGTGATCTCATCGTCGCCCTCGGTCGCGACGGCAAGGACGCGGCCGCCCCGGCTGCGGACCTCCTCGATGTTGCCGAGGATCTTCTGGTACTGCGAGCCGCGCGTCGCGATGAAGACAACGGGCATGTCCTCGTTGATCAGGGCGATGGGGCCGTGTTTCATCTCGGCCGCGGGCAGACCCTCGGCGTGGATGTAGCTGATCTCCTTGAGCTTCAGCGCACCTTCCAGGGCGATTGGGTAGTTGAAGCCCCGGCCCAGATACAGCCAGTTGTCGCGGTCGACGAAGCGCTCGGTCACGCGGCGGATCTCGTCGGACTGATCGATGATGGCCCTGATCTTGGCGGGGATCTCTGCCAGCGCCCCGAGGAACTCCTCACAACGGCCATGACTCAGGTGTCGCCGACGTCCAAGCATCGCCGCCATCAAACTGAGGACGGCCAGTTGCCCGGTGAAGGCCTTCGTGCTGGCCACGCCAATCTCCGGACCGACGTGGAGGTACACCCCCCCATCGGTCTCGCGGGCGATGGTCGAGCCCACGGCGTTGACGATCCCCAACGCCAGCGCGCCGCGGTCCTTGGCCTCGCGGAGCGCGGCGAGCGTGTCGGCCGTCTCGCCGGACTGGCTGATCGCGATTACGACCGTCCCGTAGTCGATGACGGGGTTGCGGTATCGGAACTCGCTGGCGTACTCCACCTCGGCGGGAAGCCGGGCCAGCTCCTCGAACAGGTACTCGCCCACCAGCCCGGCATGCCAGGCGGTCCCGCAGGCGGTGATGATCATCCGTCGCGCCCGGACCATGTCGCGAGCGTGATCCTTGAGGCCGCCCAGATAGACACGGCCCTCGCGAAGGTCAAGCCTGCCCCGCAGCGCCGTCTCCAGGGCATCCGGCTGCTCCATGATCTCCTTGAGCATGAAGTGCTCGTAGCCGCCCAGCTCGATCTGCTCGAGGGTCAGCTCGAGGCCCTGGACCGACTTGGCGACGGGCACGGCGTCGAGCGTGGTGGTGCGAAAGCCGTCCCGGGTGACGACGGCCATTTCCCCGTCGGACAGGTAGATCACCTGCGTGGTGTGCTCGACGATGGCCGACGCGTCGCTGGCGGCGAGGTACTCGCCGTCGCCCACACCGACGATCAGCGGGCTGCCCTTGCGGGCCAGGACGAGTCGATCGGGCTCGTCGGCGCAGAGCACCGCGATACCGTACGTACCTTCGACCTCCAGCAAGGCCGACCGAACCGCCTGCTCGATGTCACCGTCGTAGAAGTGGCCGATCAGCTGGGACAGAACCTCGGTATCCGTCTCGCTGCGGAAGATGACGCCCTTCTGTTCCAGGTACGTCTTGAGGACCTGGTAGTTCTCGATGATGCCGTTATGGACGACGACGATCCGGCCCGAAGCGTCGCTGTGTGGATGGGCGTTGGCCTCCGACGGCCCGCCGTGCGTGGCCCAGCGCGTGTGGGCCAGCCCCACCTGGGCGGTCAGGTCGTCCGGAATCCTCTCCTCCAGCCGCGTGATCCTGCCGACCGATCGATAGACGGCCAGCCTATTGTCGCGGACCACGCCGATGCCGGCCGAGTCATACCCCCTGTGCTCCAGTCGCTTCAAGCCCTCAACGAGGATGGGAGTCGCGTTCTTGGTCCCGATGTAGCCGACGATTCCGCACATGAGTTGACCTCTCCGCACCAGGGAACCGCCCTGGACCGACCGCGCACACGGTCACTTCCCTAGTATCGGTCCGCCGACCAGGACGCTCAACCCCGAAGCCAGCCATTGGCTCACGTGCGTGCCCGTCCTATAATATCGCGTGTCGCGTGGGCGCAGCAGTGCGGATGGGCTTAGCGGAGACGGCCGGTGAACCTCTTCGAGGCCGCTGAGCAGAAACAGCGGGAGCGGGTGGCGCCCCTGCCGGTCCGCATGCGACCGGGCAGGCTCGATGAGTTCGTCGGCCAGAGACACTTCATCGGTCCCGGTAAGCTGCTGCGACGTCTGTTGGAAGCCGACCGGCTGAGCAGCGCGCTCTTCTACGGCCCGCCGGGCACGGGCAAGACCACCCTCGCGCGGATCATTGCGAACACTACCCAGGCGTTCTTTCGTCAGGTCAGCGCCCCCGGGACGGGCGTCAAGGAGGTCCGCGAGATCCTCGAGCAGGCCAAAGCCGACCTGGTCGCCACCGAGCGCCGGACCGTGCTGTTCATCGACGAGCTGCACCGCTTCAACCGTGCCCAGCAGGACGTGCTGCTGGCCGATGTCGAGGACGGGTTGATCCTCTTGATCGGCGCGACGACGGAGAACCCGTTCTTCGCCGTCAACAGCCCTCTCATCTCGCGAAGCCAGATCTTCCAGTTCGAACCGCTCAGCGAGGACGACATCCGGACGCTGCTCCATCGGGCGCTCGCCGATTCCGAGCGCGGTATGGGACGGTTCGGCGCGGAGCTGACGGACGAGGCCCTGGACCATCTGGCCACGATGAGCGACGGCGACGCCCGCCGGGCCCTGGCGGCGCTCGAGGTCGCCATCCTCAGCCAGCGCCACAATCAGCAGCGCGACGCAGACCCAGGCGGAGGCGAGCCGGCGAGCCGGATCGTGATCGACCTGGAAACGGCGGCTGAGTCCATTCAGCGCAAGGCCCTCGAGTACGACCCCACCGGCGACAGCCACTACGACGCGGCCAGCGCGCTCATCAAGTCGATGCGGGGCAGCGACCCGGACGCAACGGTCTACTGGCTGGCGCGGATGCTGTCGGCCGGCGAAGACCCGCGGTTCGTGGCCCGTCGGATCGCCATCTGCGCCGCCGAAGACGTCGGCAACGCCAGCCCGATGGCGCTGGTCCTCGCCAACGCAGCCGTTCAGGTCACGGAGTTCGTCGGCATGCCCGAGTGTCAGCTGGTCCTGGCGCAGGCGGCCATCTACCTGGCGTGTGCACCGAAGAGCAACGCCTCGGCCGTGGCGATCTGGCAGGCGATGGACGACGTGAAGAACGCCCGAACCCTGCCGGTCCCCAAGCACCTGCGAAGCGCCAACTACGCGGGGGCCAAGCGATTGGGGCACGGCGCGAACTACAAATATGCCCACGACCACCCGGGCGGAATTGTGGAGCAGGATTACCTGGGTGTCGATAAGGTATATTATAGGCCTTCTGAGCGAGGGCACGAAGCGAAGATGGCGGCGTATCTATCGAAGTTCAAAGAACTTCGTGCAAGCGCCTCGGAAGACACAGAGGGACCCGGGCGGTGAAGAAGGAGCTTCGTCAACGACTCCGCGCGGTGATGAACGCGATTGATCCGGAGGAGCTGCGCGCCCGCTCGGCGACGGCCTGCCGTCTGCTCGAAGCCCAGCCGGAGTACCAGCGGGCGGAGGTCGTGCAGGTCTTCTTCTCGCTGCCCACGGAGGGCGACACGATGCCGTTGGTCCTTCGGGCCTGGCAGGATCGCAAGCGCGTGCTGGCCCCCAAGGTGAGCTGGGAACAGCGGCGGATGCTCCCCATGGAGATCCGCTCCATCGCCGACGTTCGCGAGGCCTACATGGGCATCCGCGAGCCGATTGAGGGGACCCCCGTGCCCGTGGGTGACATCGATCTGGTCATCCTCCCGGGACTCGGGTTCGATCCGTTCGGGAATCGACTGGGACGGGGCAAGGGGTTCTACGATCGCTTCCTGGCACACCGGGACTACCGGGCCGTCTCGTGCGCGCTGGCCATGGAGGAGCAGGTCGTCGATTCCGTGCCCGTCGGCTCGCATGACATGCCGATCGACATGCTGGTAACCGACAAGAAGGTCCGGCGTTTCGGTCGTTGACAGGGGTGTGGCCGGCCGCGCGGTCCGGCCGTCCGGGATGACCGGTGATCTCGCCGTGGCCGGTCGCAACCCGACCTTGAATCTGGTACACTGGTTCCCACACGAACAGCCATCGCCAGCCGACACGACCCACCGCCCAGAACCGACGCACAAGGCAGGAGAGCTACCGTGGCGAGAAGATATCTACCCCCCCCCACTCGGCGCCACCCGCTTCGGACCCCCGCGGCGCTGGCAGGGATCGCGGTCGTGGCCGTGTTCGTTATCGTCTGGTGGGTGTCGGACGCCGACGAGGCCGGACCCGAATCGGAAATCATTGCAGATACACCAATGGCGCAGGCAGACGACACACCCGCGCCGCCCGCCGCGCCGGCGAAGACCGACGCGCCGGTGGAACGCGGCGCCAAGCCCAAGCCGCCTGAAGAAGCCCCGCCGCCTCCGAACCCAGAACGAGTCAAAACCGCCGTCGAGGCGGGGCAGAAGGCGTTGGCCAAGGACGACGTTTTGACCGCACGTGTCCAGATGTCGGCCGCCTTGCGCGCCGGCGCCGCTGGCGAGCAGGCCACCGAGCTCCGGGCCAAGTTGGTCCAACTGGCCAATCACGCGGTCTTCTCACCCGCGCGCGTTTCGGGCGATCCCCACACGGCAACGTACGTCGTCAAGAAGGGCGATACGCTTCGCAAGATCGCCAAGCAGTACAAGATCACCCCCGAGCTCATCGCCCGCGTCAACAGCCTGGCCAACATGTCCATGATCCGTGAGGGCGCTCGCCTGAAGATCGTCAACGGCCCGTTTGGCGCCGTCGTGCACAAGGGCGAGCACGTGATGGACATCTTCCTGGACGACGTCCTGGTCAGGACCTACAAGGTTGGCTTGGGCGAGCACGACAGCACGCCGACGGGAACGTGGAAGGTCAAGAACAAACTGACCAACCCCACCTACTTCCCGCCCAGAGGCGGCAAGATCGTCCAGGCGGACGACCCCAACAATCCACTCGGCGAGCACTGGCTCGGGCTGGAGGGAATCGCCGGCGAGGCCAAGAGCCAGCTTCGCTACGGCATCCACGGCACGAACGAGCCCGACAGCATCGGAAAGAACCTGTCGTTGGGGTGCATCCGTCTGCACAACCAGGACGTCAACGAGCTTTACACACTGCTCGTCATCGGTCACTCGCAGGTGGCCGTGAAACCGTAGCGTCCTGAGTCGGGTGCGATGTCCCGTCCTGCGCGTTGATCTCCCGCATCTCCCGAATGAGTTGACGCGGCCAATCGGTCAGCAGGATCGTCGCGCCCATTCTGTGGTAAGGGGCTAGGCCCGCGCCGGTCCGCACCAGAAGGACGCCGCGCTGATGGACCAGAACGCGGGCGCCCATGGCCTGGGTGCGGGCGATGCTGGTCGAGCTGAAGGTCTCGGGTCCCAGCTGGACGATCGCCGGCCACGGGGGCGTGGACTCGATCCCGGTCAATCGATCCTGGGTGAGGGCCTCAAAGCCAATGAGGATCGGCGGCGTGCGCTGTAGGTAGGGCGTGGCCTGACGAACCTGGTCGGCGGTCGTGGCAATGACGAGAACCTGGTCGGCCAGTCCCGTCTTATCGATGACGGCGACGACGGCCGGTAGCTCGGCAGAGCGCAGACGCAAACCCATCAGGACGCGACCGCCAGCCAGCGCCAGCGCTTCTGAGAGCGTGGGGATCGGCGCGTCCGGGCCCTGCGGCCCCCCCGGACGGAGCGGCTGGCGTTCGGAGGCCGGTCGACGGTGGCGTGGCGAGCCCGCCTGGGTCAGGGCATGGTTCCGGTCCAGCACGCAGACCTTGTCGGGCGTCTGGCAGACGTCGACCACGACCATGGGCAGGCCCAGATCGATGGCAGCCTGAATGGCCGCCAGCGAGTTGGGGGGCGCGGCCTCGTTGGTCAATCCGCCGTTGGCGGCCACCAGAATCCCGCGGGCCCGGCCCAGCAGGATCGCCTGCGCGTCACAGAGACGAAATCCCTGGGTTGGGGAGGACGTCGGTTCGTCCGGCGCCCGCCGGCTCAGCCGCCCAAGCACGCTGCAACCAGACCAGCAGGCCGCTCCGGCGCTCGCCGCAAGGATCAACCCCGCAACCAGGCAGACCTGTCTCGGCATGGCGTCACACCGGTCCCTATCAGATCCCCCTCCACGTAACCCGTCCTGGCGATCATGATATACTGGGGGCGGTTCCGGGGAAACGAGAATTCGCAGAGCGTCCGTGGCCGACGAGACGTCCAGCGCGATCTTCCTAGCGCGGTTGAGCGGTCCACACGTCGTCGTGTCGAACCACGGCGTTCTGGGCCAGTGGCCTGCCGCCGACCCAGAAGCGGACATCCTGAAGCCCAGCCGGTGCCCGGAAGCTCAGCCCCTCACAGTCCCCGAATTTGAGGGTCTGCTTGCCCACGACGGGGTCATCCACGCCCTCGAGGTCGATGACCAGGCGGTCCGGCTCGCGATGCGTCGAGAACCGCAGGAAGGCCCGGATCCGCGTCCATTCCAGCAGTCTGGCCAGCGTCGTCACCCACACCCGCCCCTCGTCGCGGAACCGCCGCACCCGCTGCATGTGCTCGATCGTCTCGTCCTGGATCGGCAGGGCCCGCCGATGCGTCCAGTGCGTGAACAGGATGCACGTCCCGTTGCGGTCGCACAACTGACAGAGGTTCTCCTCCGTGAACAGCGCGGACGCGTCAAACGCACTCTCTGATTGGCGGAAGCCGACCAGAGCGCGAGGTGAGGCGTTGACCCGGCCGTAACACCTCGGGAAACGAAAGTACTTCACCCCGTCGTCCATCGTCACCACGTCCAGGATGGACGCTCGCCCGCCGCAGGTCTGCTCCGGCAGCGCGATCACGTTCTCCAATGCGTCCCCCCTGGCGTTCAGCCAAACGTATCGCAGCCCGTTGCCGGACAGGAGGTCGTTGATGTAGTAGGGGCTGCCCGGCGTGTCCCCCTGGCACCACTTCTGCCGCCAGTTGACCTTAACCCGCTTTCTGCCGAACATCGGTCCGACCATCGCCCGGGCGATGTGCCGAAAGAGCATCGCGACGTCGTAGGGATGCATCGCATCGGGGCAGATCCCGGTGGGGGTGTTCGTCATCGAATGGTTGGTCCAAACCATCGGCTTGGCAACGCCCTCCCGCTCGCACCAACCATAGAAATCGGCGAGCAGCGGGCCCAAATGCTCGCGGGTATAGCGCAGGAACGTGTGGAACACCTCGATCCGACCGGCCTTGAACCACTCCTTGATGGCCTGGCAGGCGTTCTGGCCGTCGCTGACGTCCTCGACGAACCGATCGGTGGCGGCGTCGTGCCGGTACATCCCCATCGCCGCGTCATCGCCTATCAGGAAGAACGAATCGGACAGG
>CAYMLO010000048.1:41416-62600 GCA_964390905.1 uncultured Planctomycetales bacterium
ACATCCTCTCGGAGCCCTGCGATGACGCGAGAATCCAGACCCAGGCCAACCACGCCCCCTTGTGAGGCGTCATACCAGACGCTGTCCGTGGTCAAACCCAGCGTCTGCCAGTGTCGCCCCCCCCGCTCGATCACCTCGGAACCGCAGAACAACGCGTGGATGGCCGAAAACCGATCGAAGCTGGCACTATCGATGTCCGAAGCAACCGTGACGGCAGCCTCGTAGGGATACGGAAACTTCAGCAGCGCCACCTCGTCGCCGCCGCCGTCCGCTGCGAGTCCTTGCGGGTCCGCCATGACGTGCAGGTCTCCGCTTCTCGCCGGCGCCGCCCACCCCCCTGAATCGGCGAAGACGGCCCGGCCGCGCCTTCCGCTGTCACACCTCGACCGGCCTGCCCTCGTCGGCGGATCGCTCCATGGCCAGGATGACCTTCGAGACGGCCAAGCCGTCCTCGAGCGTGCACATCGGCTGGCGGTCCTCGACGATGCAGTCCACGAAGGATCGAATGCTCTCCAACGCGAAGCCCTGGACCTGGCCCCGCACGCGGGGGCAGACGAACAGGTCCGGGTACGTCCCCTTCTGGTCGGTGTACGTCGCCAGGGCCCCGTGGTGGCTCGCGTCGATGTAGATCGCCCCCTTCGTGCCGATCAGCTCGCACTGCAGATCAAACAGGCTCGGCCCCGAGTTCGGCAGGATCCAGCAGTTCTCCACCACGGCCACGCCCCCGCCCGCCAGTTCGAGCGTCGACTCGTAGAAGTCGGCCGTGTCGATCCCCGTCGAGCTCAGAACCCCCGATCGCTTGACCGCGTAGACCCGCTCCACCTCCTGGCCGAACAGCCAGCGAACCGTGTCGACCGCGTGGCTGCCGACGAACCAGGTGACCGTCGATCGACCCGCCCAGGGCAGCAGGTCGGTCGGCACGGAGATCTGGTCGTTCAGTCGAATGTTGACCAGACGGGGCTCGCCGACCTGACCGTCGTCGATGGCCTGCCTGGCCTGTATGAACATCGGACTCCAACGGTTGTGGAAATCGACCATGAACTTCCTGTCGGACCGGGCGGCTGCCTCGATGATCTTCTCGCAATCGGCCAGCGTCGTGGCAAGGGGCTTCTCGATCAGCACGTGCTTGCCCGCCTCGATGGCCGCCACCGCCACGTCGGTGTGCGCGAAGTCGGGCGTGGCGATCGAGACCGCGTCAACGTCGACGTCGGCCACGAGATCCTCGACCCGGTCGTAGTGCTTCGGCACCCCCTCCCCCCGAGCCGTCTCCCTGGCCCGATCGCCATTCGCATCGCACACGGCCAGCACTTCAGCCCGTGCGTGCCCCCCCAACGCCGCCACGTGCATTGCCCCCCAGTTGCCCAACCCGATCACGCCGAATCTGACCGCCATGGGACCCTCCTGCCGATCACGCTCGACCCACGAAGAACAGATACCCCCCCAGCCCCGCCGACCGCAAGGGGTCCGGATCCCCGGTCCAAGACAGCCTCACCACGGGCTTACCCGCACGGTTGTGACTGAGCAACACGAGGTCCACACCCAGCCGACCGCCTTCGACCGCACGCCTCACGCCGATCAGGTCCAGGGGCAATCTGGCCGTCACACTGAACCCCGATCGCGTCCGACGCGTCCTCGTCTCGACCCGGCTGATGTCCAGCCCATGCGATCCGAAGACCCCCACCCCCGGTTTCGCGCCGCCCGGCGCCGGTGGAGCCAGGAAATCCAACTGCATCGTACCGGCGCCGCCTCCAGCTGTGCCGAACTGCCGGCCCCGCCGTCCGTCCAGAAACAAGACCAGGCGGTCGGTGGCCGCACGCTTCCGACGTGGCCCGGCCGGCGACTGCAGGTCGTCGGTCACGGTGGCTCGCACGATCAACGTGTTGCCGTCATGGCTGAACCGGGCGCGGACGGCATGTGTCTTCAGGGCGCGGACATGGCCGCCGACGAGTTGCGCCCGTTGGTTGATTCGCACAACCGTGCCGATGTCAGCCTGACGCTTCGTGGTCTCGGGCGCCGCCAGCGCGACACGAAACGCCGACGACACGGCCGACGACGTAGCGCCGGCTTCGATCGCCATGCCGACGTCAACAGCTTGACCGAAATCAGGCACATGGACCTCGCCGGATACCTGTGCCTTCGCGAACGCGCCCAGCGTGCGCGCCGGCGGCGGCGACGACAGCATAGAGACGCCCCGCGCCGGCGACCACCCAATCCGAGCGGCCGCCTCCACATCACTGATGTTGTTCAGCTCGGCCCGGACCTGTAGGTCAGCGCCGATCCGACGACCCCTGCGCGTCACACGCGTGACGCGAACCGGCCTGACGACGGCCTCGAGCGTGCCATAGCGCTCGTCAAGCGACCGGATCGTGTCCCGAAGCTGAGCCACGATGTCGATCGACTGCGGGCATTTCGGCAAACACTTGCCGCAGGCAACGCACTGCACCGCACTGCGAGCGCAAGTCCGATAGTGCCGCCGAGCGTATTCATCGAGCCCATAGACCTGTTGCTGGATCCGCGACATGAACGCACCGGGAATGTTCACCCCCGACGGGCAGGGCATACAGTACCCACAGCCGGTGCAATACAGATCCGCCAGCTTCCTGTAGCGGTTGAGGATCTGCGTCACGCGACGCCGCTCGGTCTTGGACAGCGGCGCACGACGCGACGCCACGCGAGCGTTCTCCTCCACCTGCGCGATCGTGGTCATGCCCGACAGCGCGACGTTCACGTGCGGATTGCTCAGCACGAACCGCAGGGCGATCTCCGGAACGCTCTTCGCGCCCGGCAGCAGTCTGGCCAGCGCCTCGGTCGGCACCCCCAGCCGACCCGCGCCAACCGGCCCCATCACGATGATCCCGATCCCCGCCTCAGCAAGCGTCTCGAACGCCGGCTCGTTGCTCCGGTCCAGCAGGTTGTACTGCAGAACGACGGCCTCGAAGTGTCCCGTCCGGGCCATCCGCTTCAGATTCTCCGCCGTGTCGTGCCAGCTGAAACAAACGTGACGGACCATCCCCTGGTCGCGTGCCCGCAGCATCCACCGCAACACGCCGTTCGGCGGCTGGATCGATTCGACGTAGGTCTTCCAGTTCACGTTGTGATGGTGGTACAGGTCGATGGCGTCCACGCCGAGGTGATCCAGTGAGTCCTCGAGGTTCTTCCACCAGCCCGCCTCGTCCTGCGTGTTGTAGTGGTGGTTCTTCGTCGAGACGTACACCCGACCCGGCCAGCTCTTGATCGCCTCGCCGAACGCCCGCTGGCTGTCGTGATTGCAGTACATCACCGCCGAATCGATCACGTTGACACCCAGCTGGAACGCGCGGTGAAGCATCGGCGTCGACAGGTCGCGGTCGATCCGACCGTCCTTCATGACAAACCGCATCCCCCCAAACCCCAACCGTGAGACCTTCAGCCCTGTCTTGCCGAGAACCGTGTACTCCATTCACGTATCTCCCCGTCCGCCATGTCCGGACGATTGCCCACATCGCATGGCGGCTGGATAGCCTGTCGCAGCCGATCCCTCCGAGGTTGTAGCACGCCCCGGCGCCCTGCTCAAGCGGCCAGGCCCAAGCCGGCGGCAGTTGGCGTAATCGCCCTTCGACACCGTGGATTCGGCATGCGATGGGCGGCACGCGGTGCAAGGCCCTTCCCATCGGTCGAGGATTCCGTTCAACTATGGACCAGCAGAGGCGACTTGACACGGCCCGCCCCGGGCCCCCGAATTGGGGGGGGCGGTCTCCGGTCCGAGCCGGGGCATCCTCCATCGGCTCTTCGTGACGGACGGGCCGGACAGGTCGCGTGGATTCAAGGCGCTCTTGGCAGGAAAGGAACCGCGTCATGATCAAGGTTGCCGTCACCGAGATGGAGTATGACAAGGCCGAGGGAATCTTCTCGTCGGCAGAGGGACTGGAGTGCCTGCCCGCCCCCGCCGTCGAGGACGAGTTGGCGGAGGCCATTCGCGCCTCAGGCGTCCAGCACGTCGTCGTCGGCGTTCGCAAGTACACGGGCGCGCTCTATCAAGCCTTGCCCAAGGGCGGCGTGATCGCGCGGTTCGGCGTCGGTCACGACAGCATCGACAAGGCCCAGGCCACCGAAGCCGGCCTGCTGTGCACCAACACACCCAACGTCCTGAACGACTCGGTCGCCGAGCACACCCTGGCCCTGATGATGGCCGGGGCCCGCTGGATCCCCGCCATGGCCAAGGACGCCAAGGTCGGCGTCTGGGTGTCCAGGTTGGGCGTCGAGCTCCGCAAGAAGCGGCTGGCCATCATCGGGTGCGGCCCCATCGGCTGCCACGTCGGTCGGATGGCCGCCTTCGGGTTCGGCATGCACGTCGTCGGCTGCGAGACCCGCGACGTGGACTTGGGCTACCTGGGTTTCGAGGAGGTCCACAAGGAGTTCGACCAGGCCGTCGCCGGCGCCGACTTCGTCAGCTTGCACCTGCCCAGCACGCCCGCGACCCATCACTTCCTGAACGAGGAGCGGCTCGGCCTGATCCCCGAAAAGGCCTGGCTAATCAATACCGCGCGGGGGGCGGTCGTGGATGAACGGGCGCTCTACGACGCCCTGAACGAAGGCCGTCTCGCCGGGGCCGCCCTCGACGTCTTCGAGCACGAGCCCTACACCCCCGTCGCCCTCGACAAGGACCTGCGGACGCTCAAGAACGTCATCATGACCCCGCACGTGGCCAGCAGCACCCAGGAGGCCTGCGACCGGATGGGCATGCGCGCACTCGCCAACATCCGCCTGGCCGAAGAACGGAAGTACGACCAGATGGACCTGCTCAACCCCGACGTCGTCGCGTCGCTCTGACACGAGGTGACCTGGATGAACAACAAGCTCCGCCGTGCGCTGCTGGACAGATCGCTCAGTCTGGGCACGTGGATTCAGATCGGGCACCCCGCCTCCGCGGAGATCCTGGCCCGGGCGGGCTTCGACTGGGTCTGTGTCGATCTGGAGCACGGCGGGATCGATCCAGAGACGATGACCAACATCTTCCGGACGCTGGACGGCTTCGACTGCGTGCCGGTCGCCCGGCTGCCGCTCAACGACCCGATCTGGATCCACCGCACGCTGGACGCCGGCGCCCGCGGGCTGATCATCCCGATGGTCAAGACCGCCGCCGAGGCCGACGCCGCCGTCCGCGAGGCCAAGTACCCGCCCCGCGGCGTCCGCGGATTCGGCTACAGCCGGGCCAACATGCACGGCGTGGATTTCGACGACTACATTGCCACCGCCAACGACGAAATCGCCATGGTCATGCAGATCGAGCACAAGGACGCCATCGGAAACCTCGACGCGATCCTCGAGGTGGACGGCGTGGACGGTCTGTTCATCGGCCCGCTCGACCTGAGCGGCTCGATGGGCCTGACCGGACAGATGACCCATCCCGACGTCGTCGCCGCGCTGGATACCTATCGGGACGCGTGCGCCCGCCACAACGCGACCGCCGGCATGCACGTCGTCCGCCCCACCCCCCAAAACGTCCAAGACGCCATCGCAGAGGGGTACACCTTGATCGCGCTCGGCGTCGATACGGTGTTTCTGGATGCGGGCGCCGCCAGTTCCCTGAGAGCAGCCCAAACTGAGTGATCGGAGCGGTCCGGAGGCGCTGTATCAGGGAACGGTAGCCTTGTCTCCTGCGCTGCTGAAACCACTGCCGCCTTCGAATGGGAAGAACCAGATCTACTCCCCATCGTAGCTGAGCGGCGAAGACTGAGCTGGACAGCGTTGAGGTATCCGAAGCCACAGCGTCGCACGGTAGTCGTGTCTGTACCGAGCAAAGTGAGAGATGTCGCACAGCCCCTGAGCTTCGGCCAGAGACGTCTCTCTGGGACCACCAACACATCCCACGTACCCGAGCGGGTAGAGTGCGACTTCCCCAAGGATGAGATCAGAGCGTCCTGTCTTGACGTTCAGGATGCCTCCCATCTGCGAGAATCGCGGCGCCCCGCTTCGGTTGAAGTAGATGTAGAAACGATAGTCCGGGGGGATGTAGCTCATGTCGGGCTTCATGACGAACTTGCGCAAATCGACGTGATAGGCCGGAGACGCGAAATCCGTCAGCGCCAGCATCATGACTGCTATCTGTTTGAGGACATGAAGCGGCCGAACGAAGAACGGAACCAGCAGACAAGGATCATCCCCAACTCGGGAACAGTAGTCGGCCGCCCGAAGGGACCATTCGGCGAACGCGGGGCCATAGTCCTTTGCAGTTTGCCCATTGCAGCGTTCGCATAGCGATTTCCTTCCTAGGCCCCGTCGATATGCACTCGGACTTCTGTGCCTGTTGCCCAGATCCCACAGGGTCCATGCCCTGACCATCTTGTCATTGAAGGCTCGTCGGGGTGGTATGTGCTCGTAGGTGAGCTTCTTGACTTCCCCGCAGATATGACACATGCCCTCTGAGCGGCTCATGCCTCAAGAGATACACTCAGTTGGCAGCCTTGCCAAGCTGGTCTTGGGGAACGTGAGCGTCCATTCCCCGCGTTGATGTTCGAGCAGGATGGTGCACGCGTCCCTTCGCGCGTATCCTGACGGATGCATTGACCATCCCGCAATCCAGAGAGGTCCCCGCTCGGCTCGACCGCCTACTTCGCGTACACGCTCACGAAGTCGATATCGCACTCGCCGACGCCGCCGGGCACGCTGTGGTCCTTGGGCTCGCCGTTGTAGGGGACCTTGCCGATCAGCAGCTCGGCCGTCTTGCCGTTCAGCGCGCCGCCGTGCTCGAACGGCCAGACGCGGCGGTAAGACTTGCCGTCGTCGCTCTGCTCGATCACGCCGCGGTGTTCCAGCCAGCGGGCACGCAGCCAGACCCATCCATTGCGGTTGTACTTGCCGCCGTGAAGCTGCTGGCCGAGGACGTCGCCCTGGAGCATGCCGTCGCTCCGTGTGCCGATCCGCAGGCCGCCCCGATCCGACCAGCGGAGCATCGCGCCCGGCCCCCAGGACAGACCCCCGTCACGGCCCTGGCGGATCTTGACGACGAAACCGCCAGCCTCCACCTGGAGCGGAATGCGGAGATACGCATACGTGTGCGCATGCGCCCGGATGCGCAGGCAGCCGTTGACGATCGAGAACGGGTTCGTGTTGGCCTTCGAGACCAACGTCTTGGCTTCAGGCAACGCGTCGAAGGACGCCGCAAAGACCGGTTCCCCCCACTTCGGCAGCGCCCGGATCGCCGCCAGTTCGGCCCGCATCGCCGCGGTCTTCTTGACCACCAGCGCTTGCCGCGCATCCACTTGACGATCGACCGTCTCGCGCAGGGCGGGCGTCAGTTTGGGCTGATACGCCTCCTTCAGGACCCGCATGGTGTCGGGCTTGTCGAGCCAACTGACGATCGTGTGAAACCGCGCGTTGGCGCGGAGTGCGTCCCGGACCAGCGTCGCGTTCACGCCGATAGGGCCGTTGTTGCACACCACCCCGATGCAGTTGTTGATGTTGTAGCCCGAGACGAAGAAGCGCAGGTAGTCGAAGTTGCTGTACAGTCGCCCGCGACCCTCGCCGCGGAGGATGAAGTCGACGTACGCGTCGGCCTGCGGTAAGTAGCAGTGGCCCGAGCCGATCGCCAGCGTCGAGTGCCATTCGAGGATGCCGTCCTCGCCGACAATGGCCCGGGCCTCTCGCGCCAGCGCGTACAGGGCCGCCGGATTGTGGACGTACTGGCCGTCGAAGTACAGACCGTCCGGCTTGTATTCGCGCATGACCTTCCGGATCGCCGGCAGGAACAGTCCCATGTTCTCGCCCGTCGGCGTGCCCGGCGGCCAACCCTTGAACCCCACGAAGCTGTTGAGCGCCCGCGGCTCCAACGCCGTGCCCTTCAGGAAGTAGAACGGGCTCGTGTAGACGATGAACCTTTGGCCCTGGTCGTGCAGCGTCTTGCGGACCCGCGCGAACTCCTCAAGGCCCAGGCGCGGCACGAAGTCCAGGTTCCAGTCCTTCCACAACATCACCTCCGACTGCAGCAGCACGATGTTGCCGTGCGGTTTCCAAGATCGAAGCACCTCGTCCGGCGGGTAGCTCGTCTCCCGCGACCAGTGCCACACCACGTTGTCCTTCAACGACCGCGCCCAGTCGTAGGGCTTGGGCGGACAGACCCCCACCCACAAGACGGTGTCGGCGCGCAGCGGATAGGTCGCGACCGTGTCACCGTAGGCGTCAAAGCGATCGTCCAGGTGGGCGTCCGAGCAGAACAGCCCGAACGCACCCCACTCGTCTGCGACCAGATGGTGAGCGCGAAACGACCCGTTCCAGGCCGGATCGATCTTGCGATCGACCGAGACGGTCAGCGGCTCGTGCGCGTGCAGCATCAACAGCGAATCGCCGTTGACGCGGACCGTCACCTGTGGACGCTCGAACGTCACCCGCGCCAGCCCCGGCCCAGAATGCGTGACGCGCGCGCCGGTCAGCGCCTTGCCGATCCGCAACACCGCGACCGGTCTCTGATGCCCGATCCGTTGCCCGAACCGGACCTCGCCGCGAGACACGTCGATGACGATGTCGGCGCCCGTGGTCCGAACGCGGATCGAATCCCCCTCGGCTTTCGCCGACTCGACCGTCATCCCCCGCTGCGGATCAGGAAACAGCTTGGGGTCCATCAGTTCCTGGAACGTCGGCGCAGCCGGCGAGGCCGCATGCGCCAACGACGCCCAAAGCACGAACGTTCCGATCATCCATAACATGCCATTCATCTCTGTTCCTCACAGAATCGGGGGGGATCTCGGGGAATCCTGGCCCGAGTCGGATCCGCCCGCATGTGCGATGTGCAGACGCATCTCATGAAGGCGCAGTCGGGTTCGGGGGCGGCGTCAGGCAACCCGCTCCGCCACCGGGCGGCTCTTCTCGTAGAGGACGTCCGGGCAGACGTCCGCGCCGTTGGGCCAGACGATGGTCCCAACGTCCGGCTCGACGCGGAGCCTACCGAAGTAGGCTGGATCCTCGAGTGGGGCGAAAACGCCGGTGAAGGTCAGCAACTCCCGCAGATCGATCTCCCGTCTCTCGTCACCTTCGAACGTCAGGATCACTCGGTAGTCGCCGGCGCAACTCGCCTCGATCACGTCTTTCGACATGGCACTACTCCAAAGGCGCAACGGCCTTCAGCGGCTGCTGCTTCGCTGCCAACTCCCAGTTGTGCGCCAACTCCTCTTGATGCTGAGACGCCCACTCGACCACCAGTCCCCGGACACGAGGGCTCAGCGTTCCCTCAATCATCCGCAGATCATCGATGGCGAACCGGCCCTTCTGGCCTCCGTACCTTGCGTGAAAATGTGGCGTGCCGTGGTCGTTGTAGTACATCGCGATCACGATGCCGAAGAATCGGCTGATTTCCGGCATGGTACTCTCTGCTCACGGCAACATGGCCGCGCAGCTTCAACCCCACGGTTCCGCACACGCCCGCCACTCCCATGCATGGAGCGGTGGGCTTCCGGGACGAATCACCTCACAACGTCCATTATCTTGATCGAAGTGCGGGACGTCCAGCAAGCCGCGTCTGCGTGGCGAATCGTAGCGCATACCCGTCGCCGCTGCGAGGAGGTACGTCTGACGGTACACCCCGCAAGCTGTTCCCGGCATCCGCTGGGGCGCTCCCGCAGACCACTCAGTGCGTGTACGTCACTTCCCAGTAGAACCACTGGTCTTCCATCCCGTCCCACCCGTCAATGTAGAGCGTGATCTGGAACGCGTTCGTCCCGGCGGTGAGCGGGACGTCCACGAAGCTGAACTCCGTCTCGCGCGTCTTACTGCACATGCCGGTCTCTTCGATCCACGTGCCCCGGTTCCAGGTATCGGGGATGTCGGGGTTGAGGTATTCCCACTTCTCGAGCGTCTCGTTCCACTTCTTGATCCAGGCAGACTCGACGTAGCCGGCGGCGACGGTGGCCTCCTCGGTCCCGCCGATGGTGATGGTGACCGTGTCTTCGCTGATGGAGCCGTCGGGCGGGGTCGGATCCGCGAAGGTGTATTCGACCCACCGGGCCGGCGGATTGCCGAAGCACCCGTTGTAACAGATGTCCGGATACGCCCCACCCACCAACAGAACGAGTCCCAGCAGGCTCACGATCTTCAATGACTTCGCCACCATGTTCTTGCTCCTTTCGCTGCTAACCAATCCACCCGAGCCTCGGCCGGATCCGCCCAGTTCCACTCAACCGGCATCGGCCGGCCGGGCAGGCAAAACCCATGCGCCCCGATACCTTACCGAAGGATCTCCTGAATTTAAGTATTGTAGTCACTAACAAGCTGCCAGGCAACCCCCATGCGGCGCACCAAGACCAGGCATCGCCGCCACTGGGCACGTCTGGCGGACGCACCTGACGACTATGCCCCCCCCTTCAGCGTCTCTGCCGTGACCAGATCGGTGGGAATCGGGATCTCCTTGGGCACGGTCTTGCCGGCCAGGAGGTCGAGGGCGACTTCGACCCCCTTTTCGCCCATGCGGTCGGGGTGCTGTTCGATCGTGCCGTGCAGGTTGCCGGCCTTGATCGCATCCTGAGCGGCCTTGAGGTTGTCATACGAAACGATGGCGATCTTGCCGCCCTTGCCGGCCGATAGGACCGCTTGGATCACGCCCAACGCCATGCTGTCGTTCGCACAAAACACCCCGTTCAGGTCCGGGCACCGGGTCAGAATGCCCTCCATCTCTCGCTGGGCCGGCTCGGTCATCCAGTTGCCCGTCTTTCTGGCGACGACCTTCACCTTGCCCTTCGTCTTGGCGACCGCCGTCTCGAACCCGCGTTTACGCTGCTCGGCGTTGTCGACGCCGCGGATCCCCTCGAGGATGGCCACCTGGCCCGACCCGCCGATCAGTTCGATCAGCCGCTGCGTGGCCTTGTAGGCGCCCTCCGCGTTGTCCGGACCGATGAAGGTCTCGACCTTCAGCCCGGCCCCCTTCGCCGCCTCCGCGTCGATCCGGTTGTCCAGATTGATGATGCGGATCCCCTTGGCCTGGGCGCCCAGCAGCGGGCCGACGATGGCCTTGCTGTCGGCCGGCGCGATCAGGATCGCGTCCACCCCCTGGCTGACGGCGTTCTCGACCAGCCCCCCCTGCTTGGCGAAATCGGTCTCGCGGTCCACCGACATCACCAGCAAGTCAACTCCGTGTTTCTGGGCCGCCTTCCGCGCGCCCTGCTCCATCTTGCGGAAGAACGGGTTCGTCTGCGCCTTCATGATCAAGGCGATGCGGGGCTTCTCTGATCCGCCTTTGCCCTCGCCGGCGCGCCCCACCTGCTCACCGCGCCGACAGCCCGCCCACGTGGCGGCCAGCAACGTGGTCATCAGGCACACAGCGATCGTTCGATACGTGGTATTCATGACTGTCTCCAATGCGACTTGCCGAGGGGTGGCATGGCCCACGCTTGCGTGGCCATGTCGAAACAGAACGACCGTCCTCCTTGCCGCATGCCCACGCAAGCGTGGGCATGCCACACAGTATGACCCTTGGCCACTGCTCAAGCACTCCAATGAACAGCCTAGCCGACACTTCCTGCCCGGCGCCGGTCATACAGGACGGCGGTGATGATGACCGCGCCGATGATGATCTTCTGGACGCTCTCGTGCACGCCGAGCGTGCTGAGGCCTTTGATGAGCACGGCGATAATCAGCGCCCCGACGAACGTCCCCAAGACGTTGCCCCGGCCGCCCATCAGGCTCGTTCCCCCGATGACGGCGGCGGCGATGGCGTAGAGCTCGTAGGGCTCCTCCACGACGTGCGTGCCGGACGAGACCCGCGCCCACTTGACGATGCCCGCCAGCCCGGCCGCCAACCCCGCAAAAGCGAACACCCCCACCTTCACACCTACAACGGATATCCCGCTCAGCCGCGCCGCCTCGGCACTGCCTCCCACGGCATAGACGTGTCGCCCGAACCGCGTCTGGCCCAGGATCAGCCAGGCCAGCGCGACAAGGCCCACCGAGACGACCAACGGAATAACGCGCTTGGCCTCGAGGGAACAGGGAAGGTAAATCGTCTGCCCCTCGCTGACGCCCATCGTGACCAGATGCGCCGTCCCCGCCGCCGCCATCAGCATCCCCAGCGTGACCACGAACGATGGCACCTTGAACCGCGCCGACAGGATCCCGTTTACGCAACCGACGATCAGCCCGCCGCCCAGCGCCATCGCGACTCCCAGCGGGACGCTCCCTGCCCCGTACCTCTGGCTGGCGCCCACGACGAACAGCACGTTGCACAGCGTCAGCACCGACCCGACGGACAGATCGATCTCGCCGGACAGGATGACCAGCGTCATCCCCACGCCGAGCACGACGTTGATGGCCCCCTGCTCCAGGATGTTCCGTTGGTTGTCCCAGTTGACGTGTCCGTGCCGATCGATCAGCAGGATCGGGGCCCGCAGACGCCACCCCCCCACGTCCCAGAACGACTCGCCGACGTCAACGGCCGACAACCCCACCATCACGCCGTAGACCACGGCCAATGCGACCAGCAGCCCCAACACCTGCTGCAGCTCGCGGCCCACGGCGCTCGTTCTTCGGCTCAGCTTCGGCGTATCCACAGACAACGCTCCGGTCGCCATCCCCTTGGACGGTTCCCGAAAGCATCCCCTGCTACGGCGCTGACGTCAACGGCGCCCGGCCTACCAGCGATCCGTGCGGAACGGTGAGGCCGGCAGCCCCTCCTTGTTCATCAGGTTCGGCACGGCCTCTTGATGCCACGCGAACCGGACCGCGGCGGGCGCGGCGACGCCCTCGGCCAACACCACCACGGTCTCCCCGTCGATCCTCGCCTGGGCGGGCACGAACTTCTTGTCCGCCCCGGCGATCTGGAAGCACGTCAGCGGCTTGTCGTCGCGCGACGCCAACCCCCCGCCCACGTGATCGAACGTGATGCGAATCGCGTTGCTTTCGACCGACATCGACTTGTACAGCGGACCTGAATACACCAACCCGTCCTTGCCGTACACCTTGGCCAGCGCCCACAGCGCCAGACGCTTGCCCACGTCCTGCTTGTTGATCGGGTGGATGTCGGCGATGTTGTGGACGATGTCGACCGTGACGGCCATCCCCGTGTTCGGAATCGACAGCGACGCCGTCTGGGCCTCCCACATCATCGGCAGCGCAACCGGGTCCCCCTGGTAACGGAACGGCGCCAACTGCACGAAGTAGAACGGAAAATCCCCCTGGCCCCAGACCTGCCGCCAGCCGTTGATCAGGGCCTTCATCTTCTCGAAGTACATCATGGCCTCGCCGCGGTTCGACTCGCCCTGATACCACAGCGCGCCGCGGATCGCGAACGGCACGATCGGATGAACCATCCCGTTGTACAACCCCGTGGGCGTCCCATGGTGGTTCAGTGCGTGCCGGGGCCAGCCCGGCGGCGGCGAAACGCGCTTGCCGGCAGCGAGGGCCTGCTTAGCGCCCGGCAGCCAAGCTTCGATCTGCTTCAACGTCTGGTCCATCGCCCGCTTGTGATTGGCGTCGTGCACCGGGATGCTCTTGGCGATCCCCTGCAACTTCGGCACGGACGCGAACCCGGCCGGCGGCGTCCACGGCTCGATCCGCGTGCCCCCCCACGACGTGTCGATCAGCCCGATCGGTACGTTCAGCTCCTTGTGAAGCATCCGCCCGAAGAAGTACCCCGCCGCCGAGAACCCCCCATACTGGCCCATCGCGACGGTCTTCGGCGTGCAGAGCTGCCACGGGACATTGATGTCAGATTCCGGGTAACCCGACGGCCTGTGGGGCACCTGGAACAGACGGATCTTGGGACAATTGGCCGCCGCCACCTCCTTCTTGGCGTTGGCGATCTTCGTCATGCCCATTTCCATGTTGGACTGACCCGAGCAGACCCAGACCTCACCGATCAGGATGTCCGTCAACTGAATCGTGTTCTTGCCGCTCACCGTCATCTGGCAGGGCCCGCCGGCCTTCGCCGCCGGCAGCTTAACCCGCCACGCACCGTTCGCGTCGGCCGCCGCGGCCGCCTCGTGACCGGCGAGCTTGACGGTCACCTGCTCGCCCGGATCGGCCCATCCCCAGATCGGCAGCGGCATGTCACGCTGCAGCACCATGTGGCTGCCGATGACGTGCGGCAACCGAACGTCTCCCGACGCCGGCGTCACGCCAAGGCTGGCCCAAACGGCCAGCACACCCAGGCTCAGCGCCATCACGGAACGGTTGGATCGACTCATCATAGCTCCCTTCTTTCGCAGACCCCTGTTTCGACACACCACGCAGGGCATGCGTCGACGACTGCCCTGCATCATCACCCGGCAAAAGGCACAGGCGGGATTATCTACACGGCACCGGCCGGGTTTTCAACTCCCGACCGCGCCGTCGTCCCTGCCCGGGTCCGTGACACATCCGGCGGCCCAATCAGAGACGCGACCGTCAGGGAGCGTTCACGCCAGCGGCTACGCTGGCGTGCCCGGACTGAATACACCGGACGCGACAGCAGATCCGCCGCGGTTTGCGTCTCTGATCCGTCCATTCACAAAGATCGTGCGGTATCGCCCCGGCAATGCATCACCCGCTCGCGCCGATTCTGTCACGGACCCTCCCTACCCTGTCAGCCTTCTAAGACGACAACACTGGCCATAGTGTCTTCTGGCTCGTCCCCCGGCGCGGCGAGCCAACTCAGTCAGAATTCGCGTGCATAGCCGGCCGTCCACCCGCCGTCGACGGTCAGGACGCCCCCGTTGATGTAGCCGGCCTCGGGAGCAGCCAGGAAGACCGCGGCGTGTGCGACCTCCTCGGGCGTTCCAGGCCGGCCGGCGGGAATGTGGGCCAGCAACTGCGCCACCGAATCCTTGAACTTCCCGTCCTCTCCGTAGAACAGTTTCTCCGTGCCCTCGGTCAGGATCGACCCCGGTGCGATGGCGTTCACCGTGATCCCGCACGACCCCAGCTCGATCGCCATCGACTTGGTCAGGTTGATCACCCCCGCCTTGGCCGCCACGAACGCACACTGCAGCCGCAACGGCACCAGCCCGACGATCGACGCGATGTTGATGATCCGACCCGAGCTCTGCCGACGCATCACGCCCGCAGCCGCCTTGCTCACCAGGTACAGGCCCGTGAGATCGACGTCGAGCAAGCGGTCCCACTCCTCTCGCGGAAACGCATCGATCGGGACGCGATGTTGCAGCGTGTTGACGCCGGCGTTGTTGACCAGAACGTCCAGATGCCCGCATTCACGTTCGATCTGCAGGATCGCAGCCTTAACCGCCGCCTCGTCGGTCACGTCCATCTTCATCGCCCTGGCATTGGGCGATCGGCCGGCGGCCGCCGTTGCCGCGTCCAGGTCGATGTCCGTGTATACGACGCGGGCGTCATTCGCCGCCAGGGCGCCGGCGATGGCCTGACCAATCCCGCGCCCAGCTCCCGTCACCACCGCCACCTTGTCCGACAGGTCCACCTTCATCACTCAATCAGCCTCCGCCAACATCGGGGGTCAGCAGGCGCTCGGCCACGGCGCGAATCCCCTCCAGGGGCCCACGAAACGCCCAGACCTGCGCCGCGTCTACGCTGCGACGACGGCCCGTCCCGCGCCCAAGCGCGGGGACGTGGTACTCCAACTCACTGAAGCTGCCCAGGGCGCTGTTCACGTTGCAGGCCTGCGTCGAATACCCCATGTCCTCCGTGTCGCCCCACGGGACGTCAACATACTCCCCGGACGGGTCCACGAAGAAGTTGCGGACGATCAGGCTCCAGCGCTCGTCGCGCACGGGATACACATAGCCTACCCGCCCTGCCGTCGCCACCGCCCGGATCCCGATCTTGTGTTCCCCAGCCGCCCGCATCCGATACCGGACCAGGCGGTCGGTGACGATCAGGTCCGCGTCATCAACCGTCCCGAAGTAGACCTTCGGTTCGGTCCGAACGTACGTCGGCACGAGCAGGTCCCCGCCGTGTGGCATCTGAACGAGATTCCACAACCCCACCGCCGGCGCGTCTTCGGCGGCTGTCCCCTGACACTCCAATGACGTATGCAGCGTGTACCCCGCGTATTCGATCCCCGCCAGGTCGCCGAGACCCCGCTCGTGTCGCAACGGACTCGGCGCCCCGCCCACGGACTTGGTGATCTGAAGATCCACCTCCTGCCCAGATCGCGACAGCTTGAGCGTCAGCCGGTTGACCAGCTGCGGACCCGTCTCGGTCTGGGCGACCTCGTACCGACCCGGGTCGAGCTGACGCGGCTGCCAGTAGGTCTCGGTGCTCGGGAAGTCGGGAAAGAAGAAGTCCACCTCCGGCGCCAGCCACGTACGATCGCCCCCCGAGTTGTGCCATTCGTCGCTGTCGTAGAAGTCCCTCGCCGACCCGACCGATCCCAGCGCAGGATGCGTCCAGTAGAAGTTCTCGTCGCTCCCGGGCGCGAACAGCCCCAGGATCCGCCCGCCGTACGGCAGGATGAGGACCTCGCTGCCGTCCGAACATGAATGGCGCTCGGCCGGTTTGCCAACGGCGCTAAGTATCTCAACGAGGGTCTCGTTCATGGTCAGTCTCTCCGGCCCGTGCGTCTCCCGCCCGGGCTCATGCAACTATCTCCGCTTGTAGCAGACGACCACCGCGCCCGGGCGTGTCTCCACCACGACGTAGACCCCATCCTCCATCAGTTCGCGGCCAGTCACGTCACCGGGGTCTGGAGCGCCCAACTCGCCGACCGCATAGCGCGCCTCGGGGTCCAGACCGCGAAGTCGAAACCGAGCGGCCACGAAATCGCTCTGGGGCCTGCGGAACGCCTGGACCATGCCCTCGCCCGACTCGGGGCGGTTGAATTGCCAGGCCAGCCACGCGTCATCCGCTTGGCTATACGGCGTCAGCGGATAGAAGTCCCCGTAGAAGTTGCCCACCATCGCCTGCCGCTGAGCGAACAGCTTCCGGAGCGTCTCGTAGTCGTTCTCCTCAGCCCGCATGTCGAACGGGAAGTTGTTGCTCGGGTAGCAGGTGCTCCAGAACGCATACGGGTCGATCACCGTCGACCCGGCGCCGTAGTAGCCACTCGGGGACGCCACGTTGCCCGCCCCGTAAAACGGCACCCAGAACGACAGGCCGTAGGTCTGACATTGGCTGCCCACAGGCTCGTACCCGTAATCGCTCCGCCACAGCGGGACCGCACGCCGCAACGTCTCCAGATCGTTCCGCCGCCCACCGGATGCGCACGTGTCGATCAGCATGTTCGGATGACGGCGGATCAGCTCGTCCCAGTACGCCAGATACCCCGTGACGTGTCGGATCTCCGTGATGCCCTGCCGATCCTTCGCGTCGTTCCCCCGCCAGTGGCCGAGCGGGTCCATGTTGAAGTCCTGCCGGTACAGATCGATGCCCTGTTCGGTCAGCAGCTTGTCCACGTGATCGGTCAGCCACTTCCGGGCCTCGGGGTTGCCCAGGTTCAGCAGTCCGCCCTTGGCCCCGCCCAGGACCCAGTCGGGGTGGGTCTGCGTCAGCCAGGTGTCGGCGGCGACCCGCTCCGGCTCGAACCAGACGAGGATCTTGATGCCATGGGCGTGCGCATGGTCGCTGATGGGCACAAAGCCCTTCGGGAACCGCTTCTTGTCGATCTCCCACGTGCCGACGTGCGGCCACCCGCGCTCGTGCCCGTTCACGTACCACCCCGCGTCCATCCACCAGTAGTCGATCTTCAGCCGCTCAGCCAGGTAGCGGTTGATGAACATGATCTGATTCGCTTCGGTGGCGTTCTGCATCTCGTGGTAGACGCGATAGCTCGACCCGAGCGCGATCGGCTCGGGCAGTTTCCCGCCCGGCTTGGGCATGCTGTGGGCCATCATCCATCGCCGCCAGATGTTCTGTGACCGGACCCGATCGCCCTGCCAGAACTGCAACACGACCAGCGGCGTGCGGACCTCCTCGCCGGGCTGCAGCTTGAAATGCGTCAGCTCCTGACCCGCTCGGACCCGTAGAGCCTTGCCGTCGTCGCGTGTGAAGCGGGCCGCCCACTGACCCGGCCAGCCGACCACGACAATAACGCCCTCACCCGGCCATTCGATGTTGAAGTAGGGCATGTTGCCGTTGGTCGGTCGGCCGCCCGACGAGGCGATCCCCTTCTTCGTCTTGGCACCCAGCACGCACCGCAGCGGCTGGTAGTCCGACGGGCTGCACTGACTCCCCAGGTGATGGTTCAGCGCAAACTCACCCGACGTCCCGTGTCGCTTGTAGACCTCGTCCGTCTGGCGCAAGAAGCGCGTGTCCAACGCCTGGATGTCCTTCAGGATCGGAGTGTCTGCAGAACCGGTGTTCTTGAAGTGCAGCGTCCATTCGACCGTCGGGAAGTCGCAGTACTCGATCGCCTCGCAGCGGAGCACCAGGCCCGTCTTCGGATCGGTGTAGGTCAGCCTCCGCGCCGTCCGGTGGTCGTCCAGCTTCTTGGCGCTGCGCTTCAAGTCCCATGTCTTGAGCAACGCGGACGACGGCTGTCCCCCATAAATGAACGAGAACGGCGGATCGGCCGTCACCTCCGCACCCGCTTGCCCTTCGATGATGGGCAGATCCCCCAGCCACACGACGCGGCCGTCTTCCAACGTCACCTTCGCATCGGCCCAATCCGCCTGGTCGCACGCGATGCCGTCATCGGCGTTGCCGACCTCCAGCCAGAACGCCTTGGCGCCTCGCAAGTCGACGCGGATCGGCTGGCCGGGCATGCCCTCGTGCATCACCTTCGAGCGAAACGACTCGGTCCCCGCCACGCTGACCGAAGAAACGATGCTGCCCTTCCCACCATGCGTCTGGGGATTGCTGTCCACGCCGATGATGGCCGTAAACGTCTTGCCCGCGCCCGGCAGGCGGACCCCCACCTTGCTGGCCGCATGACAAAACAAGCCGCGCCGATAGACGGTCTTGCCAATCGTCAGCGGCATGCCCATCCGATTGTTCTGGCACATCTCGGCGTAGTTGGCCGACACGACGAGGCCCGCCTCGGGAGAGGCAATCTGCCGGGCGCCCTCGAACTTGGCCGCCACCCACCGCCGGGCCTGATACATCTCATCGGGCGTCACCGTCGTCGCTCCGACCTGTTGCGCAATCGCCATCACAAGCAGCGTCTCCGTGATCCCACGCGGACGTCTCATCGGAGTCACACCTCGCCACAGACCATGTCCCCCTCGGGTCCTGCGCCGCCGATTCTACCGCTGCGGCAGGTTCGACGTCACTGGGAATGCGCCAGATCGATCCTGTAGCTCAACGTGTCCACAGCCTGCAGGCGAAGCGCGACGACCCGTTTGCCGGCAACGACAGCGTCGAGCTCCTTCGTACCCACCTGACCCGCCGGCTCGGCGCGAACGGTTAGCTCACTTCCCGCACCGTTGAGCTTCGCGACGCCCTTCTCGAGTCGAAGCTTGGCGCCGCGGGCCAGAAGCAGCGGCAACTGTTCTGTAAACGCGCCGGCGTGTCGAACGTCCACGGCGATGTGGTCTTCGCCGAAGGTGAGCGTCTTTCGGCCCGTCTTGCCCAGTGGATAGCTGATCGTCAGTTGACCCCGGGCCAGGTCGCGCGCGCCAGGCTCGGGGTGAATGGTCTTGCCGGCTACGTGGAAGGCGGCGCCCGTCAGCTCAACTTCGTAGACGTCCTTCGAACCGGCCGCCCGCGTTCCCCAGGCACCGTCGTGCGAGGCGGATTGGCTCTGCAGCAGCGTCCCGCCCTGATCCGTCCACACCAACCCAAGACCGTATCGTTGCTGACGGTGGAGACGCTTGCCAGCGTTGAACACCGCGTAGTAGGCCGGACGACGCACGAACGTGTAGACCTGTGGCAGATGGTCGTCCCCCCGCTGATGGTTGAAGCTCCTGCTAGCCAGGTAGGGCAACTGCTTGACGGCTTCGCCCCGCTGAGCCTCGGTCGGGTACCACCGCCGGTGCTTCAGGTTGAGCAACACATGTGGGGAGTAGGCGTGGTGGTCTCCCACACGAAGCTCGGGGACCCCAGGCCAATCCTTCTCCAGCTGCCGACGCTTCCGAACCGAAGCCGCCCGCGCCTCCGACTGCGTCGGCACAAACGCCCTCGCCAGAATCACCTTCTCGGACAACGGACCGTGTCGGGGCGTGAAATCACGCCGCGACCGCGAGTCGATCGCCCGGTTGAGCACGTAGGCCCCACCTGGCTCGCGGACGGCGTTGTAGGCCCGCCATACGGTCCATCGCGTCTCACCCCGAACGAAAAGCTCCGCCAGGTCCGTCTCCCGCGCATAGTGCCACGCCATCAGGATGTTGCCCGTGTGCGTCCGAAGCGTATACGGCCAGTCGCACCCCCGGTTCTCGTACCAGTACCCCGCCGGGCTCTGGTGCTCGGCGAGGCTCTGCACCAGACGCTTGCGCATCAAAGCCAGCAGCTTCTCGTCCGGATACACCTCCAGGTGCGCCAGCATCCCTCCCCATAGCCCGCTGTACTGGTTCGAGCAGGACTTGCCCCCGTTGAACAGGGCCGCGTCGGTCAGCAGCGCGACGATGGCCTTCCGGTGCGCGGCGATGACCCGATCGTGAATCGCACGATCGATCGGCGGACCGTCGTGCAGCATCCGCAGCGTCTCGCCCATGAACATCACCGCGAACCCGGTCGCCGGCAGATTCCACCCCTTCGGACGGTACTCGCTGAACCATCCGTTGGCATTCTGACTGCGACACCAGAAGTCGAGCAGCGCCTCCAATCGCCCTCGGACGGCCGGGTGTCGGTGGTAGGGATTCCACTTCCGATCGGTGCAGTAGAAGTACGCCAGCGAGATGTAGTTCTCCAGGACGCGTACGTTGTACGGGCGGTTGTGCTTCTTGGGCCGCCACACGGGCAGCGTGATGAAGCCCCGATTCGGGCCGGACGCCTCGATGCTGTTGGCCAGACGATGGAAGTGCGCCAGATAGAAAGGCACGTCCAACTCGTCGTCTCGGAAATCATCTGGGTGAAGCTTCGACAGGTCCGCCCGCGGCACCTCGGGCATCGTCGCCTGCTCGGCGGACGCGATAGCGACACCCGACGCGACGACCGCCGCAATCAGCCCCGGACGCGACCAGACACAGGGCATTCTCATGTCGGCACCCTCCTCCGGGACCGGGTACCCTACCAGGTCACCCCGCCCCCGTCGAATCGTCACCGGTGCGGGTTCCGTGTGTGCGCCAGAAAGGGGTCAGGTACGTTTTGTGCGAAGCACCCTTCGGGCCGTTCCGGCAAAACGTACCTGACCCGAATGGCATGAAGCTAAGTCATTTCTGTTTGTAAGGCGTTTCTTTTT
>CAYMLO010000049.1:0-62479 GCA_964390905.1 uncultured Planctomycetales bacterium
GCGCCCCAGGGCGCGGCAGAGACGATACATCAGCCACGCCGCCAACGAATGGTGCAGACAGATCGTCAGCGGATAGGCCCACTGCGGCGGCAGCACGGCGAACAACCACGTCAGCGGATAGGCCATCGCGATCTGCGGATCCGCGAAGGCCGGGAACCCCCCGTAGACCCACGGCTGCCACAACGGCCATTCCCCCCGCGCAAGGACCTGGCCGAACCAGATCCGCTGCGGCAGATAGTACAGCAGCCCGTCCTCCAGCGCGGACAGCCCCCACAGCCGCCACGCCGGCGCCAGCATGATCGCCGGCAAAACGACAAACAGCGGCGCGATCAGCCAAGCCGCGCCACGACCGGACCGCTCATTGTGCAGTTCGAGGGTGTTCAATGCGACGTGGCGCTCCCCGTTTCTCGGGTCGTCGGCCTCACCTGTGATGGGCCGGACACGCCGTCCGCCTCTCTCCAGGACGACTCCGACCGATGGCGGGCAGCGTATCAGTCCCCCACCGACCGGGCAAGTCACCAGGCCAACGGGATGGCCGCCAGGGCGAGCCCCTGGGGCTGTGAAATTCGTCTGCCCCGGCAAAGGAAAGGCTGTCCAACGAAGAACGTAAATACTTTCGCAACAACAGAATACCAAGCACACTGAATTTCGCCTATCGTCAGGTTTGCCGTTGGCCGATTCAGAAGGCAGAGCGGGGGACCGCTTCTGTCGGCCTGCCGGCCGACAATGCGTCTCCCAGATCACACCAGAACCGCAAGAGGGAACGGGCAGGACCAACCCATGACGTTGCGACCGGGGGGTATCCTTGTAGCCGTGCTGGCCTTGGCCGCGCACGCCTTCGCGGGGCAATGGGACCCCAACACTTCACACAAGATGCACTACCCGCAGATGCCCGACCCGAACGGGTGGGACGTCGCCTACAAGGGCGCCCTGGCCGACGATTGGCGGTGCTCGGCCAGCGGGCTCGTGGACGACGTCCACCTCTGGTTCTCGTCGGAGCAGGACCAACCGTTCGAGGTCGGGGCGGTCGGCATCAGCATCTTCGCCGACGATCGGAGCGATCCGAACTTCAGCAGGCCGGGAGAACGCCTCTGGCGCAACTGGATCCTCGACCCGGACTACTTCTCCGTGAGTGAGTACGGCACGGGGGATCAGGGGTGGTACGACATCTACGACCACCTGATGGACCCGAATGCGGGCGTCGTCGAGCACGACCACCTGCAGATCTGGCAGCTGGACGTCACCGCCATCGACGAGTACTGCAAGACACACGTGGGATATGAGGACGAGGCGTTCTGGCAGGACGAGAACACGATCTACTGGCTCCGCGCAAATCTGAATTACATTCCAGGTCGGCAGCTCGGCTGGAAGACGTCGCTGGACCCCTTCGAGGGTGATGCCGTCTGGGAGGATTGGCAGGACCCATCCACCCCCGTCTGGTATGAGCTGCTGGACCCCGTCACCGAAGAGCCGCTGGCCATGGCCTTCGTCATCACCCCCGAGCCGGTGACGCTCAGCCTGCTCGCGCTCGGCGTCCTAGCCTTGCTCCACCGACGCCGATAGCGACGGCAACCGTGTAGATGGGTCGTCTCGACCCACCTTCCGCTTCTGATCGCTCGAAGTGGTGGGTCGAGACAATCCAGCCTACAAAGCTTGCCCATGGACCACCACGGGCGAGACGCCCGTGCCACCCGGCTTCCTTGCCTGTCCCTCAACCAAGTCCTATTGTGGAATGAGGAATGGCCTGAAGGCGGGCAGGGAACGGCGTGGATGTGCAAACCAGCTGTGACACCTCTGGAACTGTTCAAGCAGACCCCTCGCACCAACTGCGGGGAGTGCGGGGTTGGCAGTTGCATGACCTTCGCCCTGCAGGTCGTCCAAGGCCAAAAGGCCCCACAAGACTGCCCATACCTGGAGGCGGAGATCGCCGAGCGCGTCGGCCAGTCCCGTCCCGAGCCGCAGCCCGAAGAACCGAACCGGCGGGAATCGCTGCTCGAGACGTTGAGGAAGGACGTCCGCGGCGTCGATCTGTCTGCCGTCGCGGACAAGCTCGGCGGCGTCATGCACGGCGATCGGTTGGCGATTCGGTGTCTGGGCAAGGTCTTCGAGATCGACCCCGACGGTGGCCTGCACTCAGACGCCCACGTCCACGATTGGATCCACCTGCCTTTGCTTCAGTACGTGGTGCACGGCGAGGGGAAGGACCCGACCGGCGTCTGGGCGACGTTCAGGGAGCTCGACGGACTGCGGAAGTGGGACCGCTTCTTTTCCCATCGTTGCGAGAAGGCCTTCCACGAGATGGCCGACGAGCATACGGACCTGTTCTTCGACATCCTGTCGCTGTTCGGCCGCGACTTTGACGCGGAGGACGTCACCGCGGACCGATCGATCCTGCTGCTGCCCCTGCCGAAGGTGCCCATCGTGTTTCTCTACTGGCCGCCGGAGGAAGGCTTCGAATCAAAGCTGTCGCTGCTCTTCGATAGGGCCACCGAGGCCAACCTGGGGGTCGAGGGAACGTATTTGCTCGTACAGGGAATCCTGGAGATGTTCCGGCGGCTCATCGCGAAACACGGACAGCGATAGGGCCGCGGAGCGACCTGGGTCCGCGGGGCGCGGCGCTATTTCTTGGCCGGCGTGGCGGGCTTGGTGGGTTCGTCGAGTAGGACGTTGTTCCAGTCGGCGCCGGCCTGTTGGCTGATGGCCTGGAAGTAGCGCTTGATGACCTCGCGGTACTCGGCGGGGGCCTTCTCTTCGGCCGCTTGGATGACCTCCTCGCGCAGCGTGCCGGGCAGACGGGCCCAGTCGCTGCGGGTCAGGCCGATCACCTCCAGATCCAGGATCGTCGAATCCGGCACGACGATCCGCCAGTTCCCGCCGCCCGTGGGCGCACCGGGCATGATGACGGCCTTGTCCGGGTCGATGTTCGTCTCGCCGGCGGCCTCCCAAGCGGCCTCCATGAACTCACGAGCGCTGGCCTGCATCCGCGCGGCGTTGGCGTTGGCGGCGGCGCGGGCGGCCTGGGCGGTCAGCCGCTCGCGAAGCGCTTGGGCGGCCGCCTCGGTCGGGTCGGTCATCGTCGCGTCGGCCGCGGCGTCCTGGGCCTCCAGCATCCGCCGCAGCGCGTCGTACTGGTCCTCCAGCGACTCGGTCAGCCGCCGGCTCATCTCTTCGTCCGAGGGTTGACCGGCCGGGGCATCACTGGCCGCCTTGGCCAACTGGCCTTGCAGTGTGCCGAGCAGCTTGTGCGCTTGGGTCAGGGCCTTGCGGGCCTCGCCCATCGGCTTGATCGCCTGCGACGCATGGTCCTGCTCGAGTTCCTTGGTCGCCGATGCCATCGCCGTCGGCGCCGTTTGGGTCAGCAGCTCGGTCGCCTGCTTGGCGTTGGCCAGGATCTTCGGCTTGACCGCCGCCACCTTGGGCTCCATCGCCTCGACCTGTTCGGCCAGGAACTCGGCGGCCAGGGCGAAATCGCCGACCTTCTCCCGCAACTGGTCCTGTTCGATCGCGATCGCCTGCATCGGTTTGCCGGCCGCTGCCTGCTCGAGCTGACGGGACAGGCGGCGCTGACGGGCCGCCAGCTCGGCGGCGCGTTCGGCCTGCTGGACCCGCAGATACTCCTCGGTGGCCTGCTGCTCCCATCGGGCCGGGTCCAACTCGACCGGTTCGTTCAACCGGTCGACGATCCGGTCGAGCTGCGCAGCGACGTTCTGCTGCAGGCCGCGGACTTTCTCGGCAGCGGCAGCCTGCGACGCGTCGCCCTCGGGCTGGCCGGGAACGGGCTTGCCCGCCGCCATCGCCTTCATCGCCTCGGACGTCTTCTGCGCCGCCATCGCCGCCGTCTGGGCGACGGGGTCGGGTTGGGCGGGCAGCTCGACGCCGT
This sequence comes from uncultured Planctomycetales bacterium, assembly GCA_964390905.1. Classification (GTDB taxonomy): domain Bacteria; phylum Planctomycetota; class Phycisphaerae; order UBA1845; family JAFGLZ01; genus JAFGLZ01. The sequence goes on from CAYMLO010000049.1 coordinate 3,881, forward strand.
CGGCCTGCTGGGGCGTGGCCAGCTCGTCGGAGAGCTTCGTCGCCTCCTTGGCCAGCTCGTCCTGCTGACGGGTCAGGTCTCCGATGACTTTGTCCTTGAGCAATGGGCCGAGCGGCGCCAGTCGCTTGGCCAGCCGTTCGGTCTGCTTGCGGGCCTGGGCCTGCTGCTGGTGGAGTTGCCTGGCCTGCTTGGCGAGTTCTTGTTGGGCCTGCGCTTGGCGACGTGCTTCGTCGGCGGCCTTGGCGGCCGCGGCGGCGGCGGCGGTGGCCTGGTCCGACGCGCCCGCCAGGGCCTTGTTGATCGCCTCCAATCGCTCGGCCGCTGCGACCTGCGATTTGGGCGCGGGGGGCAGGTCGTGCTTCTTGATGGCCTCGCCGGCCGCCTGCATCGGCGGGATCGGCGTGTTGGCTTGGACGGCATCCTTGACAGGCGGCACGATCTTGACCGCCCGCTGCATCAACTGGCTCGCCGCCCGCTGCAGATCCCGCTGCTGCTTCAGCAACGACGCATCCTGCTTGGCGATCTGCTGGGTCAGCGCCGTGGCCTGATCGCTTGATTGCTTGGCCTGCTTGGCAGCGGCGACGGTCTGCTCGCGCGCCGCCCGTTGCCGTTTGGCCAGAGCAGCCGCCTCCGCGGCGAGCGCATCGGCCGACTTCAGTTGCCCCTCGTTCCACAGGGCCTGCTTGGGCTGGGGCTTTGGGGCCGGTTTGTCGGCCGGCTTGGCCAGCGCGCCGAACCTCGGTTCGGGAATCGGTGTGGCCAGCGCCTTGGGCGGCTGGGGAGGCGGGGGCGGTTTCGGCACGGCGGCCTTCTGTGTGGTGGCCGGCTTGGTCGTCGGTTTCTGCTGGGTGGTGGGCGCGGGCTTCTTGGCCATCTGGGTGGCGGCGGCCTTTCGCTTGGCCTGCTCGTCGGTAAGCCACTTGGCCAGGGCCGCCTTGCGGTTGGCCTCGTCCACACGCCACTTGTCGACGGCTTGTTTGCGACGGGCTGTCTCGGCCTCGTACGCCTTGACCGCCGCCAGCCGTTTGGCCTCGGCCGCCTTCCACTTGGCGGTCTGGGCCTTGATGCGCTCGCCCTCGTGACGGGCCTGCTTGGCCGATTCGGCGATCGACTTGCCCATCGCCTCGAGCTGCTTGGCTACCGACTCCTCGGTCGACGCGGCCTGGTCGAGCTGCTTCTTGTTGACCTGGTCGGCGGCCTGCTTGGCCGTCGCCGCCGGCGATGATTTCTTCAGCGCCCCGGCCAACGCCGACGCCAGCGGCGCGTGCTTGTCGATCTTCCCGACCCACGCCGCCGTCTCACCCGCCAGCGCCTGCTGCTGCTTGGTCCGCTCGGCCAGCTTCGTCTGCACCTTGGCCTGCGCCTGGGTCAGCGACTGCTGCTGGGCCTGACGCTGCTGGGCCGTCTTGCCCGTCTCGGTCGCCAGGTGACGCTGCTGCTGCGCCAACTTGACCGCTTGGCCGGCCAGCTCCCTGGCGGTCCCGGCGAGCTTCTGATGCGGCTTGGGATCGGGCGCCTGCTGGGTCAGCTTCTTGGCCGCGGCGGCCGCTGCCTGCTGAATCCTGGCCAGCGCGCCCTCCGACTCGGCCTGCAGGCTGCTGGCCTGGGCCAACTCTTCACCCGATACCTTCTCGGCGGCCTGCGCGAGCTTCTGTGGATCGGGGGCCGCTGCCGCTGCCTGCTTGAGCAGATCGGCGCGGTCCTTGGACAGCTTGGCCACCTGTTCGCCCAGCGCCTTGAGCGCCTTGGCCAACTGCTCACGATTCGCCTTGGCCTTGTCCCGCGTCTGCTGTTCGTTGACCAGCTTGGTCAGTTCGTCCTGGCGCTTGCCCAAGTCCTCGAGCTGTTCCAGGAGCGTCTTGCTGCGGGCCTGTTGGACCTCCAGCGCCGCGTGCCACATCTCCGGATTCAGGGCGATCATCTCCTGTGTGGCCTTGATCAGCTCCTGCTGCTCTTTGGTCAGCTTCATCAGATCGGCCGGGTCCGACGGGGCGGTCGTCACCGGGCCGGTGGTGGGCGACTGCTGTGCGGCGGCGCGAGCCTCCTGTTGGGCCTCCATCCCCGCCGGCTGCGACCCGGCCGGCTGGCTCGCCAACGGCAGCGCCCCGGCTTCCGCCTCGACCTCCGACAGCCGCTTGATACGATCGGCCAGATCCGCCTGCCTGGCCGCCGCATCGGCCAGCGCCTGGGCCGTCTCCTGGTAGATGGCCGCGTCGTCAAACTGCTTGGTCAGCGCCGCCAACTTCTCCAGGGCTCGCTGGATCTCGAACTCCGCCCGTCCGAAACGGTCGGCCCGCTCGGCGTGCTCTCGCGTCAACAGCTTGGCCTGGGTCACCAACTGCTCGGCCGGGGCGATGTGCCGCTTGGCGATTTCCGTGCCCAGCGTCGACCCCAAGTTGCGGTAGTCGGTGTAGGCGGTCAGCTCGTTGATGTCGCCCGCCAGCTTCTCCGCCTTCCGCAGGGACTCGCGCACCGCCTCGGTCTGTTCTTCCTGCTCCGGCGTGTAGGCCTCCTTCTTGCCCGCGGACGTCTTGAGTGCCGCCGTCTGTTTCTGCGAGGTCTTCAGCAACTCCGTGATCTGGTCCAACGCCGTCTTGAACTGCTTGCGAACGCTCTGGAGCACCTGCATTTTGAACGAGTTGGCCGCCGCGTCGATCATGATCTCGTGCTCGGCCGACACGGCCGTCTGCGGGCCGTTGTCCAGATCGCTCGGCAGCGAATCCGAGACCCGCACGCGGTAGGTCACCTGCCTGGCATGAGCGACACCAACTTGTGCCAGATCCAGCGTCGTGTCCTGCTCCATGCGACGCGTGCGCCGCTTCGGCAGCTCGATGGGCAGGACCACGGGCTCGTCCACGCCGACGGTGACGATCAGCTCGGCCTGGGTGATGGCCAGGTCGTCCCGGGCCATGAACCGGATCGGCAGGCTGTCCGTCGCCTGGAGCGTCACCCGTCGGCCCGGCTGCACGATCGAGACGGACGGTGGCTCGTCCCGGACGACCCGGATGCGGTGCCGCGCGGGCGAGACATTGTCCAGCTTGTGCTCGTCGGCGAGCAGAATGCGGAACGACGTGCCGTTCATCGCCGTCAATGTGGCGAGGTAGTGGTGCTCGCGCTCCGCGTCGGGTTCTAGCTCGATGGGTCGGTCGCGGTCGAACTCCAGCACGGCGTAGGCGACCGGTTTGTTGGTGGTGACGTCCAGCTCGATCTGGCTGTAGCGGAGGACCTTCAGCGTGTCGGGCAGGTTCTCGAGGTTCCGTACCGGTCTGCGGCTGTAGGCCGGCGGTGTGACCGTGACGTCGGTCCCCATCACGTAGGGGCGCGGCACGGCGCGGACGGTGTACCATCGGGTGTGGCTGTCGCCGGACCGAACCTGATACAGCCAGGTGCCAAACGCCCGGCCGATCGTCACGGCGAACACGCCCGCCTCCGCGTCCGCCAGATCCATCTTCCGCGTCTGCAAACGGTCGTCCTGGCCTCGGATGAGCAGCCAAGCGGACTTGACCGAGCCGCCCCGCGCTTCGGCGCGGATCATCATCGGCTCGCCCTCGGGCACGACGCGATCGCCCTCGCCCAGGATCGCCAGCTCCGCCTGTCCGACCCGCTCCAGGTTGGCCACGAACAACCGCTGCAGCGACAGCATGAACGGCCCCGGCCAGCGGAACGCGATGGCCCCGGCGATCAGGGCGATCAGTCCCGCCAGCGCCCAGTACCGCGCGGCCCGGTCCCAGCTGATGATCCCCCCGAGTTTCAACACGCGGGCCCCGTCCGACGCCTGGTCCGTCAGCATGCCGATCATCTCGTCCGAGCCGCGCAGCACCTCCGGGTCCTTCGACGCCAGCAGCTCCACCGTCGAGCTCAGCCGTTCCTCCAGCTCCGGATGGTGCTCCTCGATCGTCTGGGCGATCCCCGAATCGCTGAATCGCCGCACCAACGGCCGGACGACCGCCAGCCCGGTCGCGACGATCGCTACCAACAGGATCCCCACAGTGACCGCCAGGCGCACCGGCCACTCATAGACGATGATGTAGCGCTCGACGTAGCCCATCAGGAAATGGTCGGCCCCGATGGCCAGCAGCAGCGCGGTCAGCAGCGCGGCCGTCACCAACGCCGACCCGCGGACCACCGCCACCACCCGCGCCCGCCACAACATCGACGTCAGCTTCCGCCGGATGTGAATCGGGATCGCACTGTCGGGGGTTATCTGCGACATGACACGCTCCCGGCCGCTACATCAGGCCCGCACGTTTTCTCAGGATCCACTCCACGCCGACGATGCCGGCGAACAGCGCGACCAGCCACCATTTGTCCCAGACCGTCACCTGCTGATGGACGTGCGTGACGACCGGGTCGAGGGCGACGTGTCGGGCCAGGCGATCGCTGGCGGTGGGAACGACCTCCACCCCGCCGCTCGCCTCGGCCAACTGGGCCATCAACTGTCCGTTCGCCGCCAACTCGAGCCGTTCCGCGGACTGCGCCGCGTCCACGACGATGGTCGTACCGACCTCGCCTGGCGGGTCGTCGCGCTGCCGCAGCTCATCGATCTGCGGACTGTCCAGGCTGACGGTGAACTTGCCGCGCGGCAGCCCGGTGACGTTCGCCTCGTACATCCCCGGCGAACCGCTGACGTAGCTCATCCGCACGGACGTGATCGTCTTCTCGCCCTGGTGGACGACGGCGCGGACCTCGGCGTCGGTCATCGGGGTGAAATCGGGTCGGGTGAACTTCGCCCGCACCAGCACCGGCTCCCCTTCATCGTAGCGCGCCTTGTCCGTCCCGATCTTGACCAGCTTCAGGCCGGCCGGCAGCTTGCCCGCCGTCGCCCATCGCAGCACCTGGCCCCAGAACTTGTGGTGGTATTTGTCCCCGTGCTTGTACCGGAACCGCCACGTCGCGTCCCAGCCGATATACAGCACCTTACCCAACCCGTAGTTCTGGGCGACCAGCATGGCGTTCTGGCGATGGACGTCTCCCTCGCCATCGCCGTTTCCCGGGCGAGTGCTGGCGTTGCCCGATGGGCCCGCGGCGCCGGCGACGCCTTCGGCCCACGCCAGGACGGACGATCCCCCCTTGGCCATTCGGATCGGGCTCCGCCAGTACATCGCCGGCAGCGCCATCCACAGCGCCTGGTTTATCTCCGGCTCCACTGCCAGCTCCGTCACCATGTGGTGCAGGCCTTCGCTGGTCGGGCGGAGGTGGAACGCCGCGGCCAGCGCCAGACCCGCGATCGGCCTGGTCGCCGCCGACACGTCCTGCCGCCCGAACTGCACCGGCAGCATCACCGCAAGTGGCTGGGCCTCGTACTCGGCAGGCATGTGACGCTTGCCGGCCACCACCACCAACGCCCCGCCTCGATCCGACACGAACCGTTCGATCATCTGCTGTTTGTCGCGCGGCAGGTCGTCGGGACCGACGTCGCCCAACACGATCACATCGAACGCGTTGAGCTCCTCGGCCTCGTCGGGCAGGCGGTCGGCTTCGGGGGTCTCGTTCGTCACGCGGGCCGTGACCAGTTTCATCTCAGGCTGCCGCGCGATCAGCGCCGGGTCGAACAGCACGTGCTGCAGACGCACCGAATCGTCCCGCACGAGTAGGTTCCGCAGATACCTGAACTCCCAGCGCGGCAAGCCGTCGACGATCAGCACCTTGGTCCGCTCGTCCGTGACGTCCACCGCGAACACCTGCTCGTTGTTCTCCGTGAAGACCTCCTCGGGCAGCGTGTCCAGAACGACGCGGTGCACGTGCCGTCCCTTGCCCTTCGGCTTGTGCGACAGACGCACCTCATGCCGTTCGTGGTCGGAGGCGATGGTGAGGGTCTTCTCTCTCAGCGGCGTATCACGGCTGACGGCTCGCCCCTGCTCGTCCACGTCTTCCAGGTCGAGCACGCGGCCCGCGTCGTCGAGCAACCGGACCTTGAGCACCTTGCCTTCCAGGCCGTCCGCGCGGACCGACACCGAGACGTCCATCGTGTCGTCGACGTGAACCACGTTGGCCACGTCGACCTTGACGATGGCGGCATCGGTCGGCGCCTCCCGGGCGCCCACCACCACGGGGTAGACGCCCACGTTCTGCGAGCCGAGCGTCTGGGCGACCCGCACCGGATCGCCTGACGCGTTGTGTTGGCCATCGCTCAGAACGATCACGCCGGCCAGTTGCTCGGTCGGCAGATCGCGCGAGACCTGTTCCAGCGCCTCGGCGAGATGGGTCAACGCCCGGTCGGTGTCTGGCCCAGTGGGCTGCGTGGTCACCGCGACGGCCGCGGTCGTCGTCGGTTGCGTCGTGGCAACGATCACGGCGGGGGGCGAATCGCGTCGCGCCTGCAACTCGGCCGTGACCTGATCCAGCCCTGCGGCCCGGGCCTTGTCGGCGAACAGGTAGTATCGAACGTTGACGTCCTCACTGAGCTGACCGGCCAACCCATGACGCCCGCCGCCCAACAGGCGCGCGACGATCTGCCGGCGCGATACCTGTCCGGCGTTGTCCATCGCATCGCGGGCCTCAGCGTCGGCGCGGCGGGCGAACGCCTCGTCCAGTCGCTGGCCCGCTTCGCTCAGCGACTCGGCCGCCGTCGCCAGCCCCCGCACGGCGTCCTCGTGCATTTGCATCAGCCGGCGGACCTGCTCGGGCGTCAGGGCCTCGAACGGTCGCCGGTCGGCGACCGCCTCGAGAAGCCCCTTCAACGGCTCGATGGCCTGCGACGTCAATCGGCTCCGCAGGTCCACCAGATCACCGACCGAATCACGCGGAATCGTCTGACGGTCTTCCAGAACGGTGGCCAGGACTTCCCTCACCGCTTCGGCGCGTCGCGTCAGCCGCTCGAGCGACGTGTGCATCGTCTGACGACGCTTGTCCGCGCTCGACGTGGGCGAATCGCCTCGCTGCCGGTCCCGAAGGACGTCGGTCAGCCATTCGGCGTGCGGGGCCAACTGCCGGGCGATCCAGCGCAGCTCGATCGCGTCGGCCTCCAGACGGATCGGACGCGCCAGCTCGCTCAGCTCGCCCAACGCATCGGCCAGACGCAGCCGTTGGCCGGCCGTCATGTGGCGATCGACGACGTCCATGCTCACCGATTCGTCCGCCAATACCGCCAAGCAGCGCTTCTTCGTCTCGCTCTGGTTCAGGCGGACGATCGGCTCGGCCATCATCGCGAACAAGACCACGATCAGCAGCAGCCGCAGGCCCGTCAGCGTCAGCCCCATCAACCGACTAACGTACCGCCTTTCCGCGGCGTACAGGTAGCCGACCATGCCGAGCGCGACGAGTCCCACGACCACCACGCCGATCGAACCCACCTGGACCCGCGCCGTCGCCAGCGCCGCCGCGATGATGCCCACCCACAGGCACGCAACCCCCCGCAACACTAACCCCAGCCCGAACCGCCGGCGAGTCAGCCCGTCCACGATGAGCAGCCACAGCACGGCCCCCAGCGCCGTCGCGGCCACGACGGCCCAGAAGACCGGCCACAACCCCCCGACGAACATCAGGCGGTGCGCCGTGTGGCTCGCATCAGATTGGGCCAGCAGTGAAATCATGCGATCTTGACCTCGGACCGCCGCGGTCTTGGACCTACCCGAACGACACGCCATCCACCAACTGACCGTGCCGGGCCGCCGCGATCCTCCGCGTCAGAAACACCTCGGCCATCAACAGCACCAACACCACCGCCACCAGCAGCTGCCAGATCTCCGTCCCCGCGACGTCAATTTGCAGGTGCTGGCGGAACGTCTCCATGTCATTGGCGAACTGTGCACCGATCCGATCCGCCAGGCCCTGGCGCATCTGATCGCTCAGCGGATCGAGCGCCGACTCCTTGGACGTCGGTCGCGACGTGAAGTAGTAGGACCGGTCCTTCTGCCCCGCCGACATCGTCAGGCGATAGACGCCCGGTGTCTCGGTCTGGTCATACCGGTACACCATGCTCGCCCCGTCCAGCTGACCGGCGACGTCGACCGTCTTGCCGGTCGGGTCGGTCACCTTGGCCTCGGCGAGCGCGTGGGCCGTCCCGAACCTGGCCACCATCGGCTCGCCCGGATCCGTGTTCCACTGCGACAGCGTCGGCTGCGACAGCCAGTAGACCATCTCATGCGCCAAGACCACGTAAACCTTCGTCGCCGGCAGGTTCGTCCAATCGACGTCCAGCGGCGTGGCCATCATCAGGACGTGTCCTCGGCCGACGCGCTTCTCGGTCAGAAACGGATCGCCGTTCGCCAGCCGCAAGACCACGCGCCCGGTCGCCTCATCTGGGACGGTCAGCTTGAACCAGCGAAACGCCTGCACCTTGGCGATGTCGGTCTTCTCCCGATCCGCGGACAGCCGGACGGCCGGGTGCTCGGACCCCTCCGCAGCGAGCGCCTGCCCCGCGTCCCGCTTCACCGCGTCCCCAACCGGCTGGCCGAGCTGGCAGGGCAGCAATCCTTCCCCGTCGGCGTACAGGCTGGCGTTGTACCAGTCGACGTCGATCAGATCCCCGGGCGTGATCAACAGCCCCCCGCCGTCGCGGACGAACTGGGTCAACCGCCCCAGGAACCGGGTCCCAAGCCGGGCCACGTTGGCCAGCACGACCACCCGACAATCGGACGGGTCGGCGGTCTCCGTCTCGGCCAGCTCGATCGTCTTGGCGTCGGCGAGGTAGTCGATCCTCGGCTCGCCCTCGACCTCGGCCGGGTCCAGGGCCGCCGCCAGGTAGCTCGTCTCCGACCCCAACGGACGGGCGGACGGCGCGCCGTCGACCAACAGCACGCCCAGACGATCATACACCTCGACCGCAAAGTAGGCCCCGTCGTCCAGGTCGATCTGATCCTCGCCCGTCAGCCTCGCGCGGATCAGATGCGACCCCGCCTGCCCGAACTGGTGCGAGAACGCCAGCGTGTTGGACGCCCCCGGCTGTAGCGGGCCCAACTCCTGGTCAGCGGTCTTCCTGTCGTCGACGAACAGCTCCGCCGATCGATCCGTGATCGCCTCCGTGCCCGTGTTCGTCACCGTCACGCGGATGCCGACCGGCCGGTCCGTGCCGACGACCTGACGATCGAGTTCGACACCCGCGACCGCCGCGTTCGTCACCCGCCCCGCAGAAGCGCCGACGACCAGCACGCGAACCCTCGGGGGGACGGCGGACTCTGACATCGCCTGGCGCAGGAACTGCCACCGTCTCGCCTCCTCCGCCTGCCAGCCCTCGGCCTGACCGTCGGTGATGACAAGCAGCTGCTTGTGCGCGTACTTGCCGGTCGCCAGCATGTCCTGGGCCTTGTCGAGCGCCCGGATCATATCCAACCCGCCCGCGGTCGGCCTCAGACCCGCCAGCCGATCCTTCAGGGACTCGCGCGACTCGTCGCTGAGGAACTCGGGCCGCTCGCTCAACCCCCGCGGCGTCGGACCGGCCAGGATCACACTGACCGTATCCCCATCGCCCAACGTGTCGATGACCTCCTCCGCCATCGCAACCGCCCGCTCGAAGTGCGTCATGTTGCCCTGGCGAAGCGCCATCGATCCCGACGCATCGAGCACGACGGCCACGTCCTGCCGCGTTCGGCCCTCGCCGCCGAAATAGGGGTTGCGGATGAACGGGCGGGCCGCCGCCGACACCAACGCCGCCAGCACCAGCACACGAACGGCCAGCAGTGCCATCTCCTCCAGCAGGATTCGTTTGTTCCGCGCGGCGTGCGACGTGAGCAGGAACTGCATCGCCCCCCATTCGACGTTCTTGCGGCGCAGTCGGTTCAACAGGTGAATCACCAGCGGCAGCAACGCCAGCGGCAGCCACCACAACAGCGACGCGTTCCGAAACGAGCTCGCAATCCACTCCGGCATGAAACAGACACCTCCCGGTGTCTACAAACGCCGCGCCTTGCCCCATGCCGCCCGAAACGCCAGGTACTGCAGCAGCGCGTCGTCGTAGGGCGTCGACGTGTCGAGCTGCACGTAGTCGATCTCCATCTCGCCGCATCGCCGCTTCAGCTCGGCCAGGAACGCCGTGATCCGACGGAGGTATTCGTCGCGGACACTGGCCGGGTCGAGCATCAACCGCAGCGACGGCGCCTCCAAACACCGGAACTGCGACCATTTCCGGAACGGAAACGTCAGCTCCTCCCGCGCCATCACGTGCATCAGGATGACCTCGTGCTTGCGGTGCCGGAAATGGTGTAGCCCCGACACCAGCGCATCGACGTCATCGAAGCAATCGCTAATCAGGATGACCAGCCCACGACGACGGATCCGCTCGGCCACGTAGTGCAGCACGTTCGACAACGACGTCTCCCCGCCCGGCTCGGTCTGCTCCATCTCCTCGAGCAGGACGCGCAGGTGGCTCGGCCGGCTTCGCGGCGGGATGTAGCGCCGCATCTCGTCGTCGAACGTCACCAGCCCGACCGCGTCCTGCTGGTGCAGCATCAGGTGGGACAACGTGGCGGCGATGAACTGGGCGTAGCGGAACTTCGAGACCGAATCCCCTTCATACTTCATCGACCCGGACGCGTCCAGCAGCAGATACGCCCGCAGGTTGGTTTCCTCTTCGTACTGCTTGACGTAGTACCGGTCACTCCGTGCGTACACCCGCCAGTCCAGGTCGCGCAGGTCGTCGCCGGGCGTGTACTCGCGATGCTCGGCGAACTCCACGCTGAACCCCTTGTAGGGGCTGCGATGCTTGCCGCTGACGAACCCCTCGACCACCCGCCGGGCGATCAGCTCCAGCCGGCCCAGCTTCACCAGCGCCTTGGGATCGATCAGTTGGAAGTAGGATGCGGGTTCGGTCGACATGGTGACCCCGGCTTCGTTCGCTCAGTGCCCTTCCCAGCCCTGCCGGCAGCGACTACGCCGTCGACAGCTTCTTCTCGCTGGTGACGGGCACTTCGCGGAGCAGTTGCTCGATGACGTCGTCGGGGGTCTTGCCCGCCGCCTCTGCGTTGAAGGTCGTGATGATGCGATGCCGCAGCACCGGCAAGGCCATCGCCCGGATGTCGTCGGTCGTCGCGTGGAACCTCCCGTTCAGGATCGCCCTGGCTTTGCCGCCCAGGACCATATAGATGCTCGCGCGCGGGCCCGCGCCCCAGGCCACCAGCTCATCGATCGATGTCGGCGCGTCCGGCGTCCGCGGGCGGGTCGCCCGGGCCAGATTCCGGGCGTACTGGTACACGTGATCGGCCACAGGCACGCGACGAACGATGTCCTGCAGCTTGAGGATCTCCTCGCCTGCCAGCAGAGCCTCGACCTCGGCCGCGTAGTGGCTCGTCACCCGCTTCATAATCGTCAGCTCGTCCTCAGCAGACGGATACCCGACGCGAACCTTGAACATGAACCGATCCAGCTGCGCCTCGGGCAGCGGGTAGGTCCCCTCCTGCTCGATGGGGTTCTGCGTGGCCAGCACGAAGAACGGCTGGGCCAGCGGGAACGTCTCCTCGCCGACCGTCACCTGGTGCTCTTGCATGGCCTCCAACAGGGCGGCCTGCGTCTTGGGAGGTGTCCGGTTGATCTCGTCGGCCAGGATCATGTTCGCGAAGATCGGGCCGTGAACGAACCGGAACACGCGCTTGCCCGTCGTGTGATCCTCCTCCAGCACGTCCGTGCCGGTGATGTCGGCCGGCATCAGGTCGGGCGTGAACTGGATCCGCTTGAACGTCAGGTGCAGCGCCTGGGCCACCGAGCTGATCAGCAGCGTCTTGGCCAGCCCCGGCACGCCCTCCAGGATGCAGTGGCCCCGGCAGAACATCGCCACCAGCACCTGCTCGATCACGTCCTCCATCCCGACGATGGCCTTGCTCAGCTCCTGGGCGATCTGTCGATACGACCGTCCGAGGGCGTCGACCATCCGGACGTCATCCTCCTTGCCCTCGTAGTCGGCGTCGGGATCAAGCAGTTGCGGCGGGTGAACCCCACCCGCGGGGGACAGTGCATCATCGTTGGACTCGGCCATGGGTCTGCTCGCCTCCTGTTCCGCCGGACGGGTCCGTCGCCTGACCCGCCCCTTCCATGCCCTTCGGCCGCCGAGACGTACCCGAGCTGCCTGCGCGACGACAGGCTGCACGTCATCCGAGGAATCCGATCGGGCGGTTCCGGAGCGACGTTATCCCGGACAACGCCGCATGTTAGCGAGGGACCATTATACCAGCCGGGGCTCGACGGTGCGTCGTTTGTCGTTAGAATGGGCCAACCGCCGCGACGGAATCGAATAACGGCGTTGGACAGGATGAGTTGCAGATGAGACTCATGGTTCTGGCAGATGCCGTCCTGATCGGCCTGGTCTGCGTGGGAGGCTGCGGTCGGCTCGTGTTGGGACCCGTCGCCACTCCTCCGACGACTTGCTCTGCGCCCACGGAGGGGGGCTGGGACTGGTCCGAATGCCTGCACGCAAACATCCGCGAAGGTCGGGTCCACTACGCCCGCCTCTCGGCACACCCCGAGACGCTCGACCGCGTACTCACCCGTCTGGCCGTCGGCGACGAGCCGGACGACAACGGCCCTCACCTGGCGGCCGAGCTCATCAACGCCTACAATGCCTTTGCTATGCGGGCCGGTCTGGAGCGCTATCGCGCCGCCGGTGGGGACCCGAATCGGGCCCGAGCGCCCGGTGAGGACGAATTCCGATTCAGGCTCCATCGTCGGGAAGTGACGCTGGTGGACATCCGCCACCGTCTGCTGTGCGGCAAGACGCCCGACGTTCGGATCCTCTTGGCGTTATGTCCGGCCAGGGAGGGCACGCCCTTGCACGACCAGCCCTTCGAACCAGCCACACTCGACAAGCAGCTTTCGGCCGTGTCCGCCGCCGCCATGCAGAACCCGGACGTCGTCCAGATCGACCACGAGAACAAGTCGCTGCGGCTCGCCAACATGATCGGGCGTGAGCAGCCCCTGCTGGTAGGCTGGTACCGGCGGCGAACCGGCGCGGGACGGGCCGTCCTGCTCAACGCCCTGCTCGACCTGGCCGACGACGCCGGTCGTGACTTGCTCAATACCGCCATCGGCTACCGCGTGGTCGTCCGGCCCCCCCAGCGGAGACTGAACGTCTACGTGCCAGCCGGTCCCTGATGATGAACCCTTGGAGACCTACGCCACCCAGGCCGCGGTCCGGCCTCGGTTCTTGGAGAGCACAAGGATGTCCGACGCATTCCCAGCAGATCTCGTCAGCCTCGTCAAGCAACGCGCCTCCAGCGACGAGTACGCCGCCTACTGCCGAAACCTGCTTCAGGAGTTGATCGAGATCGACACCTCGCCGAAGTCCGACCCGGCCGAGATGGCCCGCAACGAGGAGCAGGTTTTCGGCGTGATCGAAAACGAGCTTCGCGCCCTGTGCGGCGACGACGTGAGGATCGAGCGCGTCGGCATCGATCCAGGTATCGCCGAAGACGCCAACTACAGCCAACCCTACTACACCATCACCCCGGACAACCCATCGCCGCCGCCCGCGTCGGAGGTCTACAAGAACCGTCACAACTTGATCGCCTTGTTCAACGCCAACCCGCCGGGCGAGACCGGGCAGCCCTCCATCCACAACTGTCATATCGACACCGTCGCGGGCTGGATCGAACCCCGCAGCGACGGACACCGCATCTACGGCCGGGGCGCCTGCGACGACAAGGGCCAGGTCGCCTTGCTGCTCGCTCAGATCAAACTGCTCAACGAGATCCGCGACGAGTTGGGCATGCGCCCCGCTCAGGACCGTGTCTATCAGTTCGTGATCGACGAGGAGATGGGCGGCAATGGGGGGTTGTCGATGGCCCGCGATGAGCGGTTCGCCGGGTGGCAGACCGTCGTCTACGAGATCACGTCGAACGTCCCGCACCCGGCCAACCGCGGCGCGATGTGGTACAAGTGCACGCTCAGCAGCGCCGGCAACATAGACGTCAGGCCGACGGGCATGTGGCCCTTCGTGGTCCGCGCCTTGGAGGAGGAAGGGGCCAGGATCAAGGCCGAAAGCAACCACCCGCTGTTCCGGCCAGACCACGTCCAGACCAGCCATGGCGTGTTGGGCTGTTATGGTGAGCACCCGTCGGCCGTCAACGACCATGTCGCGTTCAAGATGGAGGTCCGCGCCTCGGCGAACCCGGAGCGGATCGGCATGCGGATCACCGAGATCGCCGAGACGGCCCTGGCCGAGTACACGCGGCTCTACGGCGACAAGAGCAAGGAAGCCGATCCGGTCACCGGCCAGCCCAAGGTGCCCCTGCACTACAAACAGACGTTCGAACCCTCGGGCGACGCGCTCGGCTACCGGATGGACGTCTACGGCAAGGCCGGTCACATGGGGGCGATCGCCCAGTGCGACTGCGCTATCACCAAGGCGGCGTTCATGCTGGTGGCCTTGTTGCGCGTGGCCAGGAATTACCCCACCATCCAGGCGCAAACCTACCTGGCGGACGCGCCCGACGCGCGCGACCCGATCGTGCTGGAGGGAGGGCAGGGCTTCCAGCCTACCCATCCGATGGCCCAACTCCGCACGCGGCTCACCGAAGCCGCCCGCCGAGGCGCCCGGCAGTACTGCGAGTTCCTCCGCGTCCCCTACGACGACCGGATGGTCGAGATGACCTACGAGAAGCTGCACAACGAGGCCTACGCCTCACCCCCCGACTGCCCCGCCATGCAGGCCTTCGAGGCCGCATTCGGGGCGTTGGACATGCCCTGGCCCGAGCCGGCGGCCTGGCAGGTTAGTTGTGACGGCAGGCTCTTCGCCCTGGCCGGCCACGACGTCGTCACCTTCGGCCCCGGCGAACTGCAGTCCGCCCACAGCGCCGACGAGTGCATCGACCTCCGCCAGCTCCAGCAGGCCCTGGCCGTCAGCGTCCTGCAGATCCTAAAGCTCGGTGAGATGGCCTGATACGGCATTGGGGAATTGCCTGGTTCCCGTGGCCGCTTGGGCTTCAGGTTTGGCCCCCGACCGACCGATAACAACGGTAGCGGTCTGTACGTTGAGCTGGCCTTTGCGGGGGTGGTTTCCGCGCTGCAGGACCTGAATTGCGCGAACAGGGCAGGAAGTGACGATGCGTTGCAGACGTCTGACTGTGGGGGTTGTGTTCTGTTCCTTGGTCGGTTCGGTCCTCACGGCCGGCGCCCTGAGCGGGCCCGCCGGCTGTTACTGTCCTCCCAAGCCGGTCGATACCGATCCCAACACCGGACAGATCACGGTTCGAACTGACGATCCGCTGTCCGACCAGATCGTCGACGATGCAAACCTCCCGTATGATCGTGCCGCGGCCTTGGCGGCGATTGCCGATCTCGACCTGGTCGAGCCCAATCTGGCGGGCTACAAGTTCTCGCTGCTGTTCATCTTCCAGAATCAGTTCGACAGGGACATCGCCTTCGACGTGCTGGTCAACTTCCAGCCGATCGTGCCGCGCCGGCTCGTTCAGGCAGGTCGCCAGGAAATCATCGTCATCACCAAGGACATGGTGAGGCAGACCGAGGATGCCCTCCGGCTCGAGCCGGCCCTGGCGGGCCTGCCCAACACCGAGGACATCCCCATCATTGGCAAGCCGTCCCCCTACATCGCCCAGTTCAAGAACTTCGTGACGTCCGACGATCACGTCATCGCGGACCAGAACTTCCTCCTGACGCCCCTCAATGCCCCGCCCTTCGACGGGACGCAGATGGAGCCGATCACGAAGGACCAACCGCCTCTGCGCCTGCGCCCGGTCTACGAGTGCCCGGCCATCATCGCCTTCGTCATCGAGAAGACCCGCATCCGCACCATCGAGCTCGACCGGGAATTCTCCGTCCCCGACTACACCGCCGACCCGCAGGAGCCCGCCGACCCGGCGGAACTGCTCTTCCCGCCCAACGCACTCATCGAATGGCTGCCCGAGCAGGTCACCGTGTTGACGTACTTCGGCCGGCAGCTCCTTCTGGAAGCCTTCTAGACTGCTTCGTTCATGTAGCTGAACGGCTTGACGGGCAGTGGATTCTGCTCGTACTGTTCCTCGGCGTATGATCCGTGGACGCTGCTTCATGTTCCTTTGAGGTACGTGCGAGCTAGAGAATGAGAACCGATACGAAACGCATTCTGTCACCTCTCCTTATCCCGGCAACGATAGTGAGTCTCTGTTGGCACGGCGCGCCTGGCGGCGAGATCGCAGTCGACGACGCCACGCAAATGAGCCAGGCGGTTGCACGCGCCCAGCCGGGCGATACGCTCATCCTGGCGGACGGTCTGTACAAGGATGTTCGACTGGACTTCAAGGCGAAAGGGGCGGAACGTCGCCCGATCACGCTGCGCCCCCAGACCCCCGGAAAGGCGACGATCACGGGCGAATCCGTGGTTGTGATCAGTGGTGAGTATCTGGTCGTCTCCGGGTTCGTGTTCGACCAGGCCTGGCGAAGCGGCGTCGTGTCCTTCGCCGGCGCCACGAGGTGTCGGCTGACGGACTGCGCCTTCATCGAGTCGGGCAACCCCAAGAGCACCTACTCACACATGATCGGGCTGGCGAACCATTCGCAGCACAACCGCGTGGACCACTGCTACCTGCTGGGCAACCTGTCGATGGGCATCGGCGTCCGGATCGGCCAGAACGACTTCGAGAACACGCACAACCGGTTCGATCACAACCACTTCAAGGACATCAAGAGACGGTCCAGCAACGGGCAGGAGGCGATCCAGTTCGGCCAGGGCGGCCTGTCGGACCGAATGCCTCAGCACTCGCTGGCCGAGTTCAATCTGTTCGACAACGCCAGCGGCGATGCCGAGATCATCTCCAACAAGTCCTGCTACAACACGATTCGATACAACACGTTTCGAAACTGCAGCGCGATGCTGGTACTCCGTGGCGGATCGCATGCCCACGTCGAAGGCAACTTCTTTATCAACAACGCCGGCGGCATCCGCGTCCACGACAGCTATCACACCATCGTGGGCAACTACATCGAGGGCTGCCGGCGCGCCGGGATCTACATGCCTACGGCCGCCGGCCTCGGGGAGCTCGGCTACTACGGGCCGGTCAACTACTGTGTGGTCGCCCACAATACGATCGTCAACGCCGGTAAGGTCGGCCTGCATATCGGCGAGCCCAACATGCAGGGCAAGGAGCTATGGCGCGTCCAGCTGTGCAACAACACGTTCATCGGTAACCTGATCGTGGGCAACAGGGGGGTACTGGTCCGCGACGACGGCGCCCTGAGGAGCACGTGGCGGAACAACATCGTCTGGGCGACGGGTGAGGCCGACGTCGGCTATGAACACCAGGGGATCAAACGCGTCGACCCGGGAATGGCCAAGAAGGACGGCCTCTATCGACCGTCCAACAAGAAGTCGGCGGTCGTCGATCCGCCATCGCCCAACTTCCGCGACGTCAACGCTCCCATCCCTGGTCTGACGACCGACATGGACGGCCAGAAGCGTGGTTCGAAGCCGGACATCGGCGCCGACGAGCTGTCAGACGAACCCCCTGTGCGTCGACCCCTCACGCCAAAGGACGTCGGCCCGACCTGGATGCAGGGAGATCCGTCCAAGATTCAACGGATCAAGTCCCCCAGGCCCATTCCGAAGCGATAGGCTGGCCTTCGTTCTCGATCGCGGTCACCTCGGCGGTTGCACGACCTGAAAGGAGTACAGGTCCGTGTTACGCATCACGAATCGTAGCCTCACCGGCTTGCCGGCCAGGGCGCTGAGGTCCGGCTTGCCCTGCCATGTCACGTCTACGCGGAGGTAGTTGCCGTTGATCTCGTCGCAGTCGGCGGCCGTGAAGCCTTTGATGGGCTTGCCAGACGCATCCTGCATCTCGACCCGAACCGTCCCACCCGCTCCGGTGTCGACGTTCAGGCGCAACTTGCCACCCGCAAGGACCAGGGGCCTGGTGACCAGCTCGCCGCCCGTATAGGCTGCCCGGGCGGAAATGAAGCCGTCCAGCCGGAGCACCGCACGGGTGTACGTGCCCGTCGGTTTGACCGTGCTCTGTTCCTTGTTGTGCGCGACGTTCTGCCCGTTGTAATAGACCCAGAGCTCGTCGCCCACACGAATGACACTGCCGTTCGGCCAGATGGCTTTGCTCCAGAAGCTCCCGCGAGGCCCCACGCGAACGAACGGGCGGCGTCCCGGCGTCCGGTTCCAGTGGACTCCGTCGCGGCTCGTGACTAGCTGCACGTCCATCGTCCCCGGCAACATCCCGAGACGACGCGGGCTCGTATCCGCCTTCCAGTGGTACAGCATGTTCGCCAGGGCAACGTAGACGTTCGGCGCTTCGGTGTACTTCGAGATGTGCGGATCATAGACATCGACGCGCGATCTGCCTGGCGACGAACCTGCCAGATCGATCGCGTCGGTCACGATGACGGGCGTCTCTTTGCTCCAACGATCGAGGTCTTCGCTCTCGATTCGCCCGACATAGCGAAAGCTGCCGGCCTTCTCGCGCCGTTTCATCCGCGAGTAGACGACGTACTTGTCGATTCGCTCGTCCCAGAACATGGTGAACTTCGCGTCGGAGGCCCCCGGGTTGATCTTCCGCTTTCGCCACAGCTTCCAGTGGATCCCGTCGGGAGCAGTGAACATGTACTGACCCTTCGGGAGCATCGGACGCTCGGCCTTGCCCCCGCTGACCGGCGCGATCTTCAGGAGCATCTTGTACCGTTCGTTTGGATCCTTCGCGTGGGGATCTATGAAGACCCAACACCCCTCCGCTTCGGAGAACACGTACTTGAAGTCGTCGTTGGGCATCAGGATGTTGTTGTCGCGGGAGCCGTTCCAGCTCCAGAGCCCCAGATTCGGCTTGGTCCAGTGGACCCCGTCGGTCGATTCGGCGTAGCACACGATGCGCGTGTGCTCCACCTCCCACAGCTTCGGGTGCTTCGGCATCGCGCAGTAGTACAACCGAAACCGATCGCGGTCCTTGAGCACCGTGAACCGCATGTCCACGATCCACTTGCCCTCCCAGGACCGATCCAGCTCAAAGAGCCGCTCCCCGGTCGGAATGGCCTCGTGCATGGTCATCGTGACGTTCTTCATCGACGCAACGAGATGCGCGTCTCGACCATCCTTCGCCCACGGCCCGATGAAGAGCTGCTTGCCCGATCCGATCCGAAACGGCTCGCCTGATGCCGCTACAGCGTGTGTCGGACTGCTCGAATTCGCGGCGGTGACTGCAAGAAACGCCAGGGCTTTTGTGGTTCTCGTTATTACGTTCCTCATGTCGGCTCCTGTCCACGCCAAGAACGTTGTCGATAGCAATGTTCATTCATGTCGATCGCGGATGTGTTCGCCGTGCGCTACCTGGTGAGTGAAACGCAATGCGTACAATTCACCCTCGCGGACACGTACCTCGAGCAGCAGGCGTTTTCCTTTGAGTTCGTCCAGGTTCTTTCGATCGCCCCACTGCACTTTGGCAAAGAGATGATCGCCCGTGATGGGCTTACAGTCTTTGTGGGTGTAGTGGGGAATTGGCTTGCCGGTCGACTCGTCGAGAAACGCCACCGTGGTGTGCCCGCTGGGCGTGGTGCGGGTGTTGATCGTCATCTCGCCGCCCTGGGGCACGATGGCCTTGCTTCGCACCACGCCCCACTTGGCCCGGGTGCGCAAATAGACAAAACCGTCTAGCCGCATGTCGTACAGGTACACGCGGTAGGCACGATCTTGCCACTCCTTGGGCGTGTGCTTGATGTCCATGCCGTGCTCGGTCCAGGTGACCATGCCGCACAGCAGCAGACGATTCTCGGCCGTGCGGCCCACCAGTCCCGCATAGACCGAGCCGCCGGCGTGTGTGCCCGGCTCGGTTCGCGGGATGAACATCTTGCGGGCGGCGCGATACCAGTTCTCGCCGTTATAGCTATAGGCCAGTTGCATCTGGTTGGTGCCCTGCCACTTGTAGCGACCTTGTTCGGTCGGCTCCGAGTCATAGATGGAGAGTATGCCGAGGAACATGTCGCCGTAGACAATCGGTTGCACGCCGTAGAACTCACGGCCCACCGGATCTAGGGCGTCTGGTTGCAGAACGACCTGTGGCTTGCTGAATGTCTTTAAATCGGTGGAAACGATGCGCGAGATTCTGCGGTCGAGGCAGTCGGGCCGACAGAAGATCATAAACTCGCCCGACCATGGATTGTAGATGCCCCAATTGGCCGTGTCGCTACCGTAGCCGCGCACCCAGGGGGCCTTGGCGTCCAATTGGAAATTCAGCCCATCCCTGGAAAAACCGGTGGCGTTGCCGCGGTCGACGAGGTTGACGAAGTAGCCCTTGTCGGCCCAGGGCGTCCCGCCGAGCGGATGCAGATTGAAGCAGCACAGTGGGTTCTTATCCTGATCGAGAAAGACGTTGTCGATGCGCGTCCACAGCGGCCCGTCGCCTTTGCGCCAGCGTACCGGCGGCCATTTGTCGGCGCGTTTCGAATCGAGCCGGAACCAGAAACGGTTCTTCTTCTTGTCGTGGCAGTCGATGATCATCGTGTAGCAGCCCCTGGCGGGATCGTAGCTCGGCCCCAGGCCGCGGATGTCCCTGAGATCCGGATCGTCCTGGAAATCCAGCAGCAACTCCTTGCCCATCTTCGGCTGCCCTTGTTCTCGATCGAATCCCTCGCGGGCGCGCAGATTCCAGTCGTCGAAGAAAAACATCGTGTTCATGAAGCGCCGCTTCGAGGTCGCCATGCTTCTCAGATCCGGTGGTGTCGGCTCCAGGGCCGCCAGGTCTTTGCCGTCCTGGGCTACCGCGGGATCGGCCGCGTGAAGAACACCTCCCGGCGCGAAACCCAAGCAATACGACGCCAGGCCAACCACAGGCAACATGTTCCTCATAGCACGAGACACTCTACAGTCCGCCATGTTTTCGGCCATGACTCTTTTCCCTTCGGTGTTCAATGTCGTACCAGTCGCATGTTGGCTGCACGACGGCAATGTCGCCGAAGTGGCCGAGGTGACGATACATAGGGACGGTCTCCACCGATGCCGTGCCCAACGCCATGTCGGCGACGCTGTCGGAATTGTACGCCGCAGCGCAGGTCGCTCGAGTGGGTCGGGCCGTTCGCCGACGATCCCTCAGCGGACGTCCACATCGATGCCCACGATCGTGGTGTTAACTCTTCCCGAACGTATGATCAGGTCGTTTCTTCCGTCCTGGATGACGGCGGGCGGCACCTTGAACACCGCGATCTTGTTCTTGGGGCTCGGCTTGTCCTTCGTGTCAGCCTCGGGCTTCTTGTCTGCGCGTCCTTCCCGAATTTCGGCAGCGTGACTGCCGGAATGATGGTTGATCCTGAGCCACATGTCGTCCGGGCCGTTTTCGCCGTCGAAGGTCACCAGCACGGTCACCTGGGCGCCCTGACTCTCCGCAGCCAGCAGCATCTCGAACTTTCGCTCGCGCCCCGCGCGGATCGTCACGGGCACTTGCTCGGGCATGTCGCATTCGGGCAACCAGAAGCCGGCGGTGAGTACGTGAATTCTCGGTTTGCCGCGGATAGCTTTCAGCGAGCGCATCTCTCGCAGGCCACCGTAGAACTCCTCGGCCGTCACGGGACGATGATTGCGGGCAAGGAAGAAATTGAACGTGTTGACGCCGTCGGCGCCCGCCGCGAGATAGCCGGCAGCGAACCCTCGGAGCATCTCGTAGCTCCCCGGCAGGTAGCGAACCGGCAGGCCCTCGCGCCGGTCCGCCGCCACTTCTGAGCTTGCGTAGACAGCGATCCGCGGACCCACAAGCTTTCGGAAATCCTCGACGGCAAGGCCCCAACAGGTCGCCAGGAAGTTGCCCGCCGTGATGCCGTCGACGATCCCCTCCCGAGCCCAGGCTTGCACATCAAACCCAAGCTGTCGGGCGGCGCCCGGGCTGGAAGCCACCCGCGGGATCAGCGCGATGTGCCGCTCGGCGCGGTCGAGGGTCTTGCGAACGTCGCGGATGAAGCCCGTCATCGTTGTGCAGTGCTGATCGATATTGTCCCGCTCGAAGTAGTAAGGAAAGCGCAGAAAGTCGAGTTCCAGCACGTCAAAGTCGTAAGATTCGACCAGTTCGCGGACCAGGGCCAGAAAATGCCGGCGCACTTCCGCATGGGCGTAATCCAGCCCGGCCGCCCCCCAACTCCGCCCGTCAAGAGGCTCGAGGTGAAGCTGCGGATGCTCCCTGTAGAACCGGCTGAACATGTGCGAACCAGGCCAGGGCGCATCGTGCATGT
Organism: uncultured Planctomycetales bacterium; assembly: GCA_964390905.1. Lineage (GTDB taxonomy): Bacteria > Planctomycetota > Phycisphaerae > UBA1845 > JAFGLZ01 > JAFGLZ01. The sequence continues at coordinate 25,946 of CAYMLO010000049.1, forward strand.
CGTTCATCCGCAACGTGATCCCGGGCGCGATGCCCCGTTCGCGACATCGGACCAGCGCCGTGGCCAGGTAGTTGCATTGTCGGGCGAGCTGCGCCATCTGTCCGACCCATTGATCCCGTCGCTCGACCGATTCGTCCGGCACGTCCCCAAAAAACGAACGGTCGCCCTTCTTGTACCCCTCCCAATAGGTCTGCCAGACCTTGCTCGGGTAGTTGACACGCTGGGCGTTCGGGTTCACCAGCATCACATCCGCCCCGCCCTGAGCAACTTCGTCCACCATACGCTGGACATCCTGGGGGGTAACCTTCTCTGCCCTATCGAACAGGTCCGTGCAGTCTTGGTTGTACAAGACGCGGTACCGGCCCTTGACTGCCCTTTCGGTCAATCGGCTTTCTCCTTTGGCCTTGTCGGTCGCGCTGCTGATTGCGAATCCCAGGATCAACAAGGTCACTGTGTATGGGCGAGTCGTGCGGTGTATCCTGCGCTCGTAGGGACAAGTCATCAGGGGTCCTTTCCGCGTTGGGGACTGCGTGAGCACATCCCGAAGCGCGCTTCGCCCGCTCTCGCCCATTGGATTCCCCGGACTGCCTGTCCTTGGCAACGAGAACGCCCTGTGTCTCCGCGGCTGGATTGTACGTCATCTAGACCACGCCATGCATCCCATCTGGGGAATCGGGGCTCACCCATAGAGCGGACAGTCTGGTAACATGCACGTCCCAGGGCGCAGCATGAGACCGGCAGGGAGCGCCCTGCGGGGATGCGGGCGAAGCGATCATCGGGAGGAGAACCATGAACGGGACGTTGTATCGATGTGCGTCGGTCTTGGGTCTGACGGCGGTGCTGTCGGTGTGTGCGGCGCAGGAATCCCCGGCGCCAGAGAAGCTGATCCCGCCGAAGGGAAAGTACGACGTGCGGATCCTCCGCGACACGTGGGGCGTGCCGCACATCTACGGCAAGACCGACGCCGACGTGGCCTACGGCCTGTCCTACGCCCACTGCGAGGACGATTTCGAGACGATTCAGGAGGCCCTGTTCCTCTCCCGTGCCCGTCTCGCCTCGATCCAGGGGTTCAAGGCCGTCCCCTTCGATTACCTGGTCAAGCTGTTCCGCTACCAGGAGATCGTCGAGGAGAAGTACGCGACCGACTTGGCCCCCGAGACCCGGGCGATCTGCGATGCTGCTGCCGACGGATACAACCACTACGCCGCCCTCCATCCCGAGAAGGTCCTCCCCGGCGTCCTGCCCGTGAGGGGACAGGACATCGTCGCCGGCTTTGTCATCAAGACGCCGCTGTTCTTCGGCCTGGACAGGCAGGTGCGTCGGCTCCTCGAGCCGGAATCCAAGAAGGGAGCGGCCAAGAAGAAGACCTCGGCGAGGGGCGGGGACATCTTGACGCACCACCTGCCCATCGGCTCCAACACGTTCGCTGTCGCCCCGAGTCGAACGCCCGACGGCAAGACGCATCTGGCCATCAACTCGCACCAGCCCTGGACGGGCCCCGTCGCCTGGTACGAGGCCCGGCTCAAGAGCGAGGAGGGCCTGGACATCGTCGGCGGGGCGTTCCCGGGCACGCCCGTCATCCTCCACGGGCACAACCCCCATCTCGGCTGGGCCCACACCGTCAACAGCCCTGACCTTGCCGACATCTACGAGCTCGAGATCAACCCGGACAACCCCGTGCAGTACAAGTTCGACGGGCAGTGGCGGGACCTGGAGATCAAGCGGGTCAAGATCGAGGTCAAGCTGGTCGGGAACGCCAAGATGACGCTGGATCGCAAGGTCCGCTACTCGGTCCACGGTCCGGTCATCCGGCAGACGCACGGGGCCTACGCCGTCCGCTATGCCGGGTACGGCGACATCCGCCAGATCGAGCAGTGGTACCGCATGGGCAAGGCGCGGGACATCAGGGAATTCGAACAGGCCATGCGGATCCGCGCCATCCCGTCCTTCAACGTCGGCTACGCCGACGCCAAGGGCAACATCTGGTACATCTACAACGCCCTCCTGCCCCTGCGGGCGGAGGGCTATGACTGGGCCAAGCACGTGCCCGGCAACACCTCCAAGACGCTTTGGAAAGAGTACCTCCCGTTCGAGAAGCTGCCCCAGGTGCGGAACCCCAAGTCGGGTTTCTTCCAGAACTGCAACGCCACGCCGTTCCGCGCGACGATCGGCCCGGAGAACCCCAAGGAGGCGGACTACTCCAAGACGTTCGGCATCGAGCCGCATGCGTACATGACCAACCGCAGCTGGCGGATCCTGGAGCTGTACGGGGCGGACGAGTCGATCACCGAGGAGGAGTTCTACGCCTACAAGTACGACTGGAAGTACTCGCGCAAGTCGTACGCCGGCGAGCTGATGCGGGAGATCTTGGCGGCGCCCCCGTCGGAGGACCCGGTGGTCCGCGAGGCGATCGAGGTGCTGCGGAACTGGGACTTCTCGGCCGCCCCCGACAGCCGGGGAACCGCCATTGCCGTCCTGGCCATGGAACCGATCGTCCGCGCTCGGATGCGGGGCAGGCCCGGCCCCGATCTGATCAAGACGCTCGCCCAGAAGGCCCATCAACTCAAGGACGCCCTGGGCCGGATCGACATGCCCTGGCAACAGGTCAACCGGCTGGTCCGGGGTAAGGTCGACGTCGGCATGGGCGGTGGTCCCGACGCGCTGCACGCGACCTACGGTGGGTGGAAGAACGACCGCATCGTGCTGGCCGGCGGCGACTCCTACATCCTGCTGGTCACCTGGGACCGCAACGGGAAGGTCCACTCACGGAGCATCCACCAGTTCGGCAGCGCGACGCTCGACGAATCGTCGCCCCACTACGCGGATCAGGCCCCGCTCTTCGCGGCGCGGAAGCTCAAAGACGTCTGGCTCGACGAGGTCGAGCTCCGCAAACATCTCGAGGCCGAGTACCGCCCCGGCGAGCCGAGGCCGGGGCGGTAGCAGGCCAGTTGTTCATCCTACAAGGGTCTTCTCGGTACAGAGGTAGGCCGCGTATTCCAGACAGGCCTCGATGTCGGCCTTCTGGATGCGCGGGAAGTCCCGCAGGAGGGTCTCGACGCTATCGCCGGCCGCCAGATGGCTCAAGATGATGTGCACTGGAATCCGCGTCCCGGCAATGCACGGCTGGCCCCCGCAGATGTTCGGATCGGCCGTTATCCTCGGGTTCATCGCAGTCGGATCCTCTAAGCTTCCTCACCTATCATTCAACGGATTTCCCAAGGCGAGGTCAAGCTCTTGTGTATCGGTCCGACAAGCCCACGCAGATCACTTGCGGTCCGATGTCTTCGCCCGCGGGACGAACTCGACATCGGTGGCGAGGATGACGCCGGTGCCCGGTGCCGCCTTGGCGGTCCCGTGTAGGCCGATGAGGACCGAACGGATCTGTTGCAGGTCGAGCTGGCCGTTCTCGTCCCGTGACCATTCGCCGAGCTTGAACGACGCGAACGGCAGCGTGACCGTCCGCCAGACTCGGCTCGGCGGCGGAGCGGGCGTGGCGTAGTACTGCGAGCCGTCTTGCTCGAACACCGACACCAGCAGGGCGTCGATGCCCTTCGGCAGCTGGGCCTTGTACGCGAATCGGAGCGCCCCGTACCCCTCGTATTCCGCCTCGGGCAGCTGGATCTTCGGCAGCGCGAACATGTGGCGGTTCAGGGGAAACGTGAACTCGAACTTCATGCATGCCTTGTCGTGCGGACCTTCCTTGGGCGTGCTCAGCCTGGCCCGGACGGCCGGGTCCTTCGCGACCGTCCACAACCCGGCCGAGTCGGCCGTGACGCGCAAGGGCTCGGTGGGCTGGAAGGGCTCGGAAGTGAATGCCGCGCTGCGGATCCACAAGGAGCCCTTCACGGGGCCGTCCAGAGCCAGTCCTATCCAAGCCTTGCGCACGTGGTCTAGCCCGAGTTGCCCATCGGCATCCCGGCTGAAGGCTGCCTGCCTGAATCCTGTCAGAGGGAGCCGGACGCAACAGGATAGGAAGCTCAGCTCCGCGTCCTCATCACACCACTCCTGTGTGGTGGCGGGACCCGTCTTCGAATCGAGGGGGTAGCCCGTCTCCGAGTCGAGCGCGCGGAGGGGTTGGGGGCTCATCTTGTACCAGGCGCTACCCTCCTCTTCGAAAAGCAAGAGTACCAGCCTAGCAGACTGCCCGCGGGGCAGGGAGAGCAGGTACTTCAACTCCAGTGCCTTGGCCGCAGGCACGTCTTTCACTGGCCGGATCTCCAGCGCCAACAGACGACGTTCCTTGCACACTTTCGCGAAGGACAGTACCGGCAGCCCTCCTTCCGCAAGGGGGTCGTCCCCGAAGAAGTCCGCGCTCACCCCGCTCTGAGGGACGACGCACCACTCGTGACCGGCGCCGGTCGCCTCGATCTTCGTGCTGCCGACGCACCCCGGCATCACTGCCAGGCTGACCGCACAAACAAGTGCGACCACGCAGGATCTCTTCCGTGCAACTGGCATCTTCTGCCTCCCTAACAAGGGCGAACGCCTGGACTACTTGACGCTGGCGTTCGTCAGCGCCAGGTTGTCCAGGTAGTAGACGGCGCTGTGAGTGGCGCTGCTGCTGAAGCCCAGCCACTGCAGCGTTTTGAAATCGGCGCTACCGTTCTTCAACTTCTCGAAGCGCTTGGCCGGCTGGCCCGGCAGCGTCACCGACAGGTCCCACGTGCCCGTGGACTTCTCGCCCAGTCCCGCCGCCGCCTCGATGTGCACCCACTTGCCGGTCGGCATGTCGAGCAACGGCTTGCCGCCGACGATCAGCTTGCCGTCTCGCACCCATAGGCTGGGGCCGACGCGATAGGGGCTGTGACCGTCGCGCCACTCGACGTACATGACGACACCGGCCTCGACGCGGATGTCGAACGTGAACCGTGTGACGCCCTCGGTATGGCCCGGGCTCCAGAAGAAGTGCGGGTTGTAGCCGTGTTTCAGGCCGGGGGCGTCCTGAATCTTCAGGCAACGCTTGCTGCCAGGCGGACCGCCGTCGACCACGCAGACATGGTCGCCCTTGCCCTCGGTGTAGACCCGCGCGTGGGGCGGTTGGCTGCCGGCGGGGGCGGCCTCGAAGTCGATGCGAAACGTCAGCGGAGGCAGGGGAGGCGGCGGCGGGGCGAACTCGACCGGCCGATCCGCCGACGCGAGTAACTCGGCCGCCTGGACCATGAACGGATTGCCATAGACGCCGGCCTTGCTGATGTCGAACGGCTTGAACCCGATCTCACCCGCCGGCGAGCCGGGCTTCAGATGAAAATCGCCTGCCTTGGGATCGACGAACATCGGGTCGGCCACGATCGAGCCGGGCTCCTTGCCGAGTTTCTGCCACGCCTCGAGCGTCTTGCCGTGGAACGTCACCGGCTTGCCCGACGCGTCGTAGTACAGGTTGTTCCTCGAGGCGACGTTCTCGTCCTTCCAGCTTCCGGCCGTGTAGAGCTCGCCGTCGTCCCAGTAGACGATGTTCCGCTCGAACGTGAAGGACAGGTGCTTCTCCACCCGAGATCGCTGCAGCTGGCCGTCCATGCTGTAGGCCAGGATGTTGTTGCGGATGACGTTCTCCTTGCCGTAGTGCTGGTGGTAGCCGCCCGTCTTGACGTGGTGAACCAGGTTGTTCTCCATGACGATGTGGCTGCTGCCCTCGTCGTTGTACAGCCCCCAACCGCCGCGTCCGTAGCGATCATAGGAGTAGATATGGTGGAAGTGATTGTGGTGCACCGTCGTGCCCGGAGAGGGCCCGAGCGTGTAGATGCCGCCCATGTCACTCATCACGCCCCAGCCGAGGTGGTGGACGTGGTTGTAGGCGATCTCGTTGTGGTGGGCCTGGCTGTCGCCGTAGCCCCATCGCCACCCCACCGAGATCCCCGTGTAACGGAAGTAGCTGATGTCGTTGTGGGTGATCTTGTTGTGAGCGCTGTGGCCGATCCAGACGCCCACCGCGCCGTGGAAAAGCAGCCCACCGGCGTAGACAAGGTTGTCGTCGACGACGATGTGGCCGGTCTGGTCGTGTGGGGCGGGCTTCTCGTTGTCCCAGCCCTGCCCGATCCGCACGCCGCCGGCGCCGAGGTCATGGATGAAGCACCGAGCGATGCGGCAGTGCTGACACCCACGCCGGAACCAGATGCCGTGGATGCCGACCTGGCTGATGCTGCAGTCCTCGATGGCGATATGCCTGGCCCCGTCGGCCATGACCGCCGCAGGGATGTGGAAAGCCGCCTGTGGACTACTGTGGCCCTTGTCGGGCAGGATGTGCCCGGCGTGGGCGAACGCCAGTCCCTTCAGTGTGACGTGCTCGACGTACAGGCCTAGCTCCGGCTCGCCGACGAGCTTGACGAACTGCTCGGCGACCGGCGCAACCACCTTGGCCTGGGTCATGTCCTCACCGGGTCGCGCGATGTAGCTGAGCGTGCCGTCGCGGTCGCAGAACCACTCGCCGGGCTCGTCGAGGGCCTCGCGGTAGTTCTCCAGGTGGTATCGCTGGTTCGGACCCCATCGACAGAACGGCCAGACGGCCGGGCCGGTCGTGATCACCGTCGAGGTCCGCGGCTCCACAGACGCAAGCCGGTGTACCGAGACCGCCCACGAATGGTACGCCACCAGCGCCACGTCGCTGAGCCGGTCCTTGGGGACCTTCAGCAGCGGCTTAATGTCACCCGCTCGGGCGATGAAGGCCCGGTTGGCCAAGTTGCCCGGCTTGCCCGTGGCCGGGTCGATCCCGTGCGGCACGTTGCGGATCATGTAGTGGTAGAACTTGTTGGGCGAGCGGGCGCGGACGGCCCGCCGGCCGTTGACGTACAGCTGCTCGAACCGCCACTGGCCCGATGCCACCTCCGGGACGTGCACGGTCCATACGCCGTCCTTGCCTTCCTTGAAGCCCGTGATCCGCCGGCCTGCGGTGATGAGCGGCATGGGGTACATCGCCTGCCCGTAGATGATGGGGCATTCCGCCGTGCCGCTGTCCTCGGGCGTCAGCACGAGCGGTTCGAATTGCTGTATCTCACCGTCGACGATCACGCGTACGGGCCGGTTGAACTTGCCGTCGGCCTTGAGGCGACGGATGGCATCGCGCGCGCCGATCAACGACGCCACAGGCCCGTCCGTCTGCGCCGCGTTGGGCTTGGCCAGAAGCCCCGACCACGCATCGTTGCCGTCCGGACAGACGTAGACCCTCCGCTCGGCCAATCCGCAGCCGGTCAGCCAGATCGCCGACGCCGCGGCCAGAACGCGAATCGTGTCGCGTCTTCTTTGGGTCACAGGGATTCTCCTCTCTGTCATCGCCGCACAAAGGCGCGGACGTGCCGGCAGCATATCACGACCCGCCACGTCCGACCATGCCGCCTCTCGCCGCGAAGGACATCAGAGAGGATCAGCGCGCAGAACGGGGGTCGCCGATGGGCACTCCGCCGGCGGCCCCCGAAATCATCGCTACGATGCGCAACCTGCGTCAGCGCCGGTCAACGCTCAGCCCGGCGGCGCCGTCCCAGCAGGATCGGCAGGCCACCCAACGCCAACGCCGTCAGCGTCGTGGGCTCCGGAATGTGGAACTCGAGCGTGAAGGGCGACGAATCACCGTAACCCGTCATCCCCTCGTCGATCAGCTCGAACGTACCGAACCAGGCGCCCTGCGTCGGATTGAACCCGGCGTCTTCGGAATCGACCCACCAGGTCATATGCTTGTGGATCTCGTGATCGCCAAGGTAAATCAGGTCGTTCGGCTCGTCGTAGGGGATGTTGTCCGAGATCAGCTTCAAGGCCGGGTCGAGAGACACGATCTGCAGCCAGATCTCCGCGCCGCTCTCGAGTGCCAGGTAGCCGGCCTCGTCCTCGTGCTGGTGGTCGAACCCGGGGTCATCCTCACTCCAACCTTCCACGAGCCCGCCAGGCGGGATCGGGGTCAGGTCGATCGGCTCGTCGACGTGACGTCCGTCTTCCTCATTGAGGATGAGCTGATCCCCCGGGCTACGTGCCACCACGAAATCGCCCTCGTGGTGCTCGTGCGCCACGGCGATTCCCGGTGCAAGGCCCGAAGCGGCCAACAGGATGGCCAACACACCGCAAGACTTCGTGCTCATCGTTTCTCCTTCCTTTCCTTCTCATGGTTGGGGCCCCCGGGCGGACGGACCAGTCCGCCTCCATGAGCGTTCTCCTCTCGAACCAAGCCCCGACTACCATGCAACTTCGGGATCGTACATGTTGTGCGCCCAAACGATGTTGGGAAACTCACTGGCCTCCAGGTCGATTTCGTACGTCTCCTCGAACGTGTGGGACATTGCGTGGCCGTCAATGAAGTTGTAGTTGGCCTTACCCCGGTGACGTTCCAGCTCGACCTGCTCGGCCGCGAACTCCTCTGGGTTGGTAACCCAGTTGTCGGGATGAACGTGGTCGGCGGTCGCGTACTCACCTTCCTCGGCCATCTCGACGATGTAGATGGTCGTGGCCGGCCTGCGGAACATCCCCAAACGGTTGTAGGGCCCTCGCTGATCGTTCGGGGGCCCAACCGCGAAGTGCGTATACCCGTTCATCCCGTAGCTCACGTGACGAAGCTTGGGGTAGAGCGGGTCGTTGGGGTCCTCGACCGGCATGTGGACCTCGGGGCTGCCGTCGATGGGCAGCGTCCAGTGCGGGCTTCGGTCCGAAGGACATCGCGCCAGCAGCTTGTTGCTGTAGTACGCACTGAGCGTCTTGATCCACGCCTCCTCCGGCTCGAAGTGGGCCCCGCCGTGGGACAGCCCGACGTTGACGAGGCAATCCCGGTTCTCGTTGCAGTACATCAGGACGGCCATGCCCATCCCGCGCATGTTGCTCAGACACGCGGTCGCCCGGCCCTGCTTGCGCGCCTGTCCCAGCGCGGGCAACAGGATCGAGATCAGCAGGGCGATGATGGCCACCACCACCAACAGCTCGACCAGTGTGAATGATCGCCGAGATGGTACATCTCGCGTGCTCATAGCGGTCCTCCTTAACCAGGTTGTAGGGAGGCCGTCGGTCCAACCGCCAGCCTGCTGACATCCGATGCCGTCACGCCACGCGCCGGCTCGCCGAATGCGCGGCAAGCCGGCATCGCTGGCGCCGGTTCGTGAGGTCAAGCGGTCACATTACGGGCTAGGGAAGGTCGCTGCTGGGGGGAGCCCTGGGTGAGAACGGCTGATGCTCGGGTCCCGCCACGGGGGGCTCGGCGACGATCCGTTCGGCGGAAGCAGAGACCGCCAACGTGTTGATCACAGGTGGGGCAACGTCCACCACGGCGTGCGAGCCCACCGTCAACTGGTAGCATACCTGACAATCCTTGGACTTAGAATGGTAACTAACAACATGCAGGTGCAGGGCCTGCTCGAGGCCTGTGCATGCGGTCAAGAAGCAGGCCAGCGCCAGGTGATGTGCAAGGCCTCGCATCGGGAGGAACATGGCGAATCCTGCCGGAGCACTCCTACACAGACTGATAGGCCCGCTCCACCCAGGCCGTCAAGGCCTTTCTCTGGGCGAGATATCCAAACTGTTATGGGCCCCCGCGATCGGTCTATCGGCATACCGCAAGTCGGACCTGAGCTTGTTACCGCGAGGATTCGCCTTTTTCGAAAATCGAGGACCGGACGACCTTCGTCCGCCTGAGGCGTACCGACAACCGACTGACCTCGGACCCCCGGGAGGGTCAGGGCGCCAGCTCCTGCTCCATCCGCCTGACCTCTTCGCGGATCTTCTGCTTCCGCCACTCGTTGAGCTGGTCAGAGAGGTGGGACTCACGAATCCAGAACCTGAACGTCGCGCCGCTCTTGCCCTGGACGGAGACCTCACCCACGATCGGGTCGTGCGAGCGGATGACGGTGGTCTGCTGCGTGGCGGCGGCCTTGCTCGTCTCGGTGTGCTTGATGACGATCTCCTTGGGCGTGACGTCGTACGCCAGCCCGGTCGCGCCGCTGATCATCTCCAAGGCCGTCCGGATCGTGTTGTCTCGCATCATCAGCGTGAAGTTCTGCCGCGTCTGGACGGGCAGGCCCTGTAGCACGCCCGGCTCGAGCCGCAGCCGGAGGTCGGCCTGGCGGGCGAGATCCGACAGGACGTCGATCAGCGCCGCGTGGTTGTAGCGGAGCGAGACCGGCTTCTCGACGAACCGCTCGGCCTGATCGGTCTGGGTCAGGACGACGATCCAGTTGTCCCAGGGGTACCAGGCCCAATCGAGCTGGTCGCAGGCGGCCTCGAGGACCTCCGCGACGGTGCCCTTGCCGACCCTGCCCGCCTCGGCCAGCAACTCCTTTCGGGCGTCGCCGGTCGTGCGGATCTCGAAATGGAACGGGAGCTTGGCCGCCGCCTCGGACGTCCACGGCGTCGTATGCAGCTCCCGGAGCTGCCGCAGCTCGCTCCACGTCACCCGACGGCAGACCCGACGGAGCGGGTCGGTCGGCTCGATGGCCACGTCGTTGTCCCGAACCTGCAGGACCATGCCGAGATGGCTCAACATCTCGCTGAGACCCTGCCGCAGCGACACGTTCTGGATCTTGGCGTTCACGACCGTCTGGTGGCCGTACGGCAGCAGCTCCACCACCTGGGGACGAATCGTCAGCTTGACCCCCGTCTTCTTGCCGATCAGCTCGAAGGCGGCCGACAGGGGTTGCTTCTCGATGGTGATATCCACTTGTTGGTCGAGGGCCTGTTGGATCAGCGCTCGCAGCGACTTCGATTCCCCCGCCCCATGGCTGGATGCGCCCGGCGCCACCACCGCCGACAGACATAGGAAGACCGCCCATCTCGGCGGCCTCATCGCAGGTATGTTTCCTATCATCGATGACCTCTTGGCGTTCTACGCGGCTTTGTTCCGTTCGACGTCACGTCACTGCGTCAGAAGATCATTTCGGCCGACTCGTCTGGGGCGGCCTCCCGCGGGCCCTGGAATCCGCCGACGGAGACCACGACCCCGCTGCCGCCGCCGTCCGTGGCCTTGGCGATCGACTGGATCGGTGCACCCGGCGCCAGCCCGAACGAGACTTCCACCACGGGCTTGGCCTCCGGCTCGGCTGTGGGCGGACCGACCAGGGCCACCTCGATCCGTGCAGGGCCCGTCGCCATCGGGCCTGCCGTCCTGACCATCCACCACACGCCCATCGCGATCACCAACGAGGCCGCCGCTGCCAGCGGCGCGTACAGACGGATGATCCGCTGCGGCCAGGTCCGCCCGCGACGGGCCGATTCAATCCGAATCGTCTGACACAGGCGCTCGTAGAACCGTTCGTGATCGACCGGGGGGTCGATCGCCCCCCATGCCCGCACGACCATCTCGACCCGTCGGTACTCGTGCGCCAACAGCCCGACGTTCGGATCCCGCTCGGCGTAGCGGGCCAGCTCGCGCCCGGCCTCATCGTCACCGTCGAGAAGCTGGCTGATCGCGAACTCCGGGTCCTGGCGAACGCGCTCCCCGAGCAGATGTCCGACCTGCTCGTCATCGACGGGGACCGGCCGTTGTCCCCACTGGCCGAGCAGGCTGTTAAGCCGCTTCATTCGTTCGAACTCGGCCCGTGCGTCGGCGTCGTCGGCCAGGCGGCGCTCGAGCCGTTCGGCGTCTTCGGCCGACAACTGCCCGTCGATGGCCTGGCTCATCAGAAACTCGAGTTGTTCTGGGTCAATGTCCACGGCACGATTCCATCAGTCCAACGGTGTGTCTGTCCACCGGCACCCTCATCATCATCGTCGTCGCGCTGCCGCCCAAGCTTATATGTAATCCGCCAGTTTCCCCTTCAAGGTCTTCCGGGCCTGGAAGACGTGCCACTTGACGGCTTCTACGCTGCATTCGAGCACCTCGGCGACGTCCTTCTGCGGCATGCCTTCGATCGCGAAGAGGATCAACGCCAGCCGCTGTTTCTCAGGCAGCTCGTTGACGGCCGACGAGATGGCCCGGCCCAGCTCCGACGCCAGCGTCTCGTCCGGCGGCATCCCGGCGCTAGCCGTCCAGTCGCTGCCCATGCCGTCCTCGCCGCCAGGCAGCAGGCAATCGTCCACCGGGATCGGGCTGCTGGGCTTTCGGGCACGCCGGAAGTTCAGCGACAGGTTGCTGACCGTCCGCATCAGCCAAGGCCCGAACCGCTCCGGGTCCTCCAGGGACTCCAGGGCGCGATACGCCCGCAGGTAGGCCTCCTGACAAACCTCCATCGCGTCGTGGGCGTTGCCCAGCAGCCGATAGGCCACCGACACCGCCCGACGCTGGTAGCGATGGATCAACTCGTCGAATCCGGTGGTGTCCCCGGCGAGCGTTCGCCGGACCATCTCCGCGTCGACGAGCCGGTCCTCGACCTGCTGGCTGCTTGCCTGCATGCATGTCCATATATTAGACACGGGCTCCGGTGGCAAGGTTAGGCCCGCCTCCCCACTGACCCACGCAATGGAAGAAGTCCGATGCTCTTGCGCAACAACAGGTTACCTATCAACCCCCTCGCGTCGTCACCCCCCTTTGACCCAGTAGGCGATCGGAACGACGCTGGACATCTGCGCAGATAGCGAAAACTGCCCGCATCCCCGAGACCCGGAACCCGGATCCCGAAACCCGGACCCCGGCCCGCTTAGAGCCGATCCTCCGCGCGCTCGGCGATGGATTCGCAGACGAGGAAGTTGTAGACGGCCGCTGCCAGGAAGCCGGCGAGCAGGACGACCCATCCCAACGTGCTGCCGACGTGCCAGCCAGCCAGCCAGAACGCCGCCAGCGCGTCGGCGACGACGTAACCGATAAGCATGGCCGCGCTGAGCGCGTTCGACTCCGCCTTGACGACCATCGGCGGAACGAAGAACAGCGCCCAGGGCAGGAGCGCGACGAACGCCAGCCACGCCAGCGTCAGACGGATCACGCTCCAGAGCGCCCGCAGGTCCTCGGGATGTTGGTAGAACCAGATGCCCGCCAGGATGCAGCCCAGCGCGCACGCCGCCAACAGGACCTTCGCGCCGACGTACTTGGCAAGCCATTCGAACATGGGCCATCATGCTATCATGACTGCGGCGCCGGCACGAGCCCTGGGAGCGATTCGATCCGGACGCGCCGCATGGCCCGTCGGGCCTTGCGACCGCTGGGGATCTGGCCAATACTTGCGGCCACACAGCTTGGCCGGTTCAGGGGGTGCGGAGTATCGAAGATGCGTCACGACGCGACGGTCGTGGTGGGGGGCGCCCTGGTTGCTTGGGGCATGTTCGTAACGCCGACGTCGGCCGGCGACGCCTGCCGCGTTCGCAACGTGGACTACGAGGGATGGCAGTGCGTCGAGCTGAGCAACGGCCGGATCGACGTCGTCGTCGCGCCGCAGCTTGGCGGGCGGATCATCCAGCTACGGCTCGGTGAGGCCGAGTACCTGTGGGTCAATCCCAAGCTGGCGGGCGAGGTGGTCTCATACGCCACGGGCAAGATCGCCAACGCCGCTACGCAGGCGAAGAAGCCGCCCGACTGGGCCAACTACGGCGGCGACAAGCTGTGGCCCGCGCCGCAGGGGTTCGAGAGACCCGATCAGTGGCCCGGTCCGCCCGACCCGGTCTACAAGGGCGGCGTGGTGGACAACGGCGCGTATGAGCTAGAGATCCTGTCAGCCGGCCCGGCCGAGACCGCCGTCCGCCTGACCAGCCCGCAGGATCTATACGCCGGCATCCGCTTCATCCGCGAGATTCGGGTCCGTCCGCGCACGTCCACGGTCGAGCTGACGGCCACGATGGTCAACGTCGTCGACCGACCCGTTCGCTGGGGCATCTGGCAGGTCACCCAGCACGCGGGACATGTAAAGAAGAAGGGGGGCCCCATCGCTTGGGACCCTCGCAGAGCGGACGTACAGGCCTGGTCGCCATTGAATCCCACGAGCCGATACCCCAAGGGCTACTACGTCATGTTCGGGCCGAAGGACAACCCCCAGTTCTCGGTCGACGCGTCGGTCGCATCGTCCGCGAGCGTCAGGCTATTCCGCCTGGGCTACCGCTATCGCGTGGGCAAGGTCGGTTCGGACAACGTGGCCGGCTGGTTGGCCGTGACACATCAGGCGTCTGGGTACCTGTATGCCCACACCTTCCCCCCCGAGCCGAACCAGGAGCACCCGGACGGCGCGTCGGTCGAGTTCTGGGCCAGCGGGCCGGGCCAGATCGAGCTGGCCGACAAGACGGTCAAGATGGCGTCCGACGAACCGCTGCTGATCGAGAGCGAGGTCCTCTCGCCGTTCGCCCGGCTCCGGCCGGGGCAGCAGTTCTCCTACGCAACCAGACTTCACCTGGCGCGCGGCACGGGTCCGGTGATCGCCGTCACCGACGCCGGCGCGGAGCTCCGGCCGATCCGGCGATGTCCGACGCATGGGTGTATGGGACAGCTCGCCGTCTTCTGCGACGGCCGGTTGCAGATCGTCAGCCGGTCCGGCAAGAGACGCGTCCCACACATCGATGTCCGCGCAGGTGAATTGATAGACCTCGCCAAGCTTCCCGGCGTAACCGACGTTCGCGCCGGAGACACCGTCCGTCTGGTGGACCCGGACGGCAGGCAGCTCGGCAAATGGCGCATCCGCGCCCAAAACCCATAGGGAGGTACACATCATGGATTCAGCAATCCCCTCATTTGCGTTGTTGTGCCTGCCGGCTGTGTTTGCCCTGCAGCCCGGCGCGGTGGCCTCGGGCGCGGAGGCGGGCGAGAAGAAACTGCGCGTCGTCGTCTTCGGGGCGCATTGTGACGATCCGGAGACCGGGGCCGGCGGACTGATCGCGACGCTCACCCAGGCGGGGCACGAGGTCATCTGCGCGTATGCGACGACGTTCCGCGGGAACCGCAAGATCAAGGGCCAGCCGGAAGACACCGTCCGGCGGGCCGAATCGACCGCGGCGTGCAAGGTCCTCGGTGCTACCCCGAAGTTCTTCCCCTACGCCCACGAAAAGCTCTGGGCCGATCCTGACACGATCCAGGCCGTCTCGGCGTGGTTCGAAGACGTCAAGCCGGACGTCGTCGTGGCGCACTGGCCTTTCGACACGCACCCGAACCACCATGTGGTCGGGTCGCTCACCTGGCTGTGCTACAAGAAGGAAGGCGGTTGGAACCTGTACTTCTACGAGGTGTATACGGACATCCAGTCGCTGGGCTTCAGGCCGGAGCTGTATCTCGACATCGAGCCGGTCCTCGATATCAAGAAAAGGGCCGTCGACTGCATCGTCAGCCAGGACCCGACCGAGCTGTGGAAGATGCACGACAGCATGCATCGCCGCCGCGGCAAGGCGTGCGGCCGGAAGCGTGCAGAGGCCTACTTCCTGCTCGAGGCCAAGAAGGGATGCCCGCTCCTGCCCGTTCAGTTCATCGAGGCGACCCAGTAGCGACCTAGTCCGCGGTCACGCCGGGACGCTCTCCGGCCGGGGGCGCTCGAGGACCTGGGTGGGGTCTTCGGTCGATGAGTAGTGGTCGCGGATGGTGAGCACGTCGTCGAGTCGAGACAGAAAGGCGCTGACTAAGTCGGGGTCGAAATGCCGACCGCGCTCCTCCCCGAGGATTCGCAGGCACTTCTCGATGGAGAACGCGGGTTTGTAGCATCGCTTGGAGGATAGAGCGTCGAAAACGTCCGCAAGAGCGACGATCCGGCCCTCGATCGGGATCTCCTCGCCGCGGAGTCCCTGAGGATAGCCCGTCCCGTCATACCTCTCGTGGTGCGTCAGCGCGATCGTCGCCGACATCCGCAGCACCGGCACCTCGGTATCCTCGAAGATCCGGGCCCCCAGGAGCGTGTGCTGCTTCATCTCCTCGAACTCCTCGGGCGTGAGTTTCCCGGCCTTCTGGAGGATGGACTCGCGAACGCCGATCTTGCCGACGTCGTGCATCTGGGAGGCGTAGAGCAGCATCTCGGTGCGGTCGTGATCGAACCCGATCGCCTGGGCGATCAGGGCTGCGTAGTGCGCCATGCGACGGATGTGGTTGGCGGTGTCCTCGTCCTTGTACTCCGCCGCGACCGACAGGCGGAAGATCGTGTCGGCGTACGCGGCCCGAAGCTGCTCGGTGAGGCGCACGTTCCGCAAGGTCACGGCGGCCTGCGAGGCCAACGACTTCACCAGGTCCTCACACTGCGGATCGAACGGACAGGTGCTGCCATCCGGCGCACGCGCGTTGATGAGCTGAAGGACGCCGAGGATCGCCCCGTCCGGGTCGATCAGGGGCACCAGAAACATGGACTGGGAGTGGTAGTTGTTCTGCTTGTCGAATTCCGGGTTGAACCGATAGGGGCGATCGTCGGGAATCTGGTAGGCGTCTTCGAGGTTGATCACCTCGCCCGTGATGCCGACGTGACCGGCCATGCTGTCCGACGAGAAGGGCAGGCGGTTGTCCAGGCCGAGCACCGACGGGTTGGGGTCCCCATCCCGCTGGGTCAGGACGTCGTTCTGGGCAGCCACGATGCGCAGGCCCTTTCCCTCGACGCAATACAGCGTGCCGGCCTCGGCGTGCGTGAAATCCCTGGCCTCCTGAAGAATCCTGTCCAGCAGTCTGTCGTAGTCGCGCTCGCTGCTCAGGGCAATGCCGATCTGAGTCAATCGGGCCAGCCGTTCTGCCAGCTCTTTGTGTCCGTACACGGTGACGTCTCCAGGAATTCGGCGCATGCCGGCTCCGACACGCGGAGCTGACCACGTATCCTTAGCATCGGCAAGAACCCAAGCCGGCTGTGGCGATAAGTGCCTGGTTTTCTGGAGACTGAAACGTCGGGCCAGAACGGTTACGCACATGCTCGAGGCGAGGGTGGCGCTCGCTGAGGGCCCCCCTACCTCCGTCGGGGCTTCATCCCGAACAGGAAGCGCGTCACACGCGTTCGCCTCACGACCACGTCGTAGACGAGCGTCGTCGCGATGAGGGTCGCAACGACGAGCGTGAGGTATCTCACCATCACGCCCGTGTTCCATCTCATGACGTAGAAGCCGATGGCGATGAGCACCGTCTGATGCAGGACGTAAAAGGGGTAGCTTCCCTCGCGGACGTACCGCAGCAGGCCGTTGCCGAAGCTGAGGTACTTCATGCCCGCGCTAAGGATGGCGATCATCCAAAACCACGCGTTGAAGGCCCGCAGGACCATATACAAACTCCACCCGACCGAGTAGCCTCGGGCAGGGGCTTTGCCGGCCACGTGCAAACCGACACCGATCGACACGGTGACGATGCCGCAGACGAGGGCCACCAGGCCGTGCCGTTCGACGGCACGCCAGAACCTCCCGTCCGAGCAAATCACGAACCCCAGGATGAACAGATACAGATATTGCGTGAAGTTGGCCCAATCGCTGATGAGCGTCTGGAGCCCCGGGTAGCTGGCCCGGAAGATCACCTCGGTGATGGCGACGGGCATCGCGAATAGGAATATCACGCTTGGCTTCTGGCAGGCGGCTGCGAGCCTCGAGGTGAACCGCCGCCCCGCCTCCCGGTTGAGCCGGACGAGCAACGGCAGCGACAGCATCGAGAACACGACCAGGTACAGGATGAACCACAGGTGGTTGTAGGTGAAGTTCCCGCTGGGGTAGAGCCCGTCGAAGAAATGCGGATAGAACGCCAGGTACGAGCCCTGGAACCTCCCCTCGCTCAGGCGCTGGAAGTACATCTGGGGAGGAACGACCACGAGCGTGCCGAAGACGAGCGGCACGACGAGTCGCTTGACCCGCTCTGCCGCGTATTGTCCCGCCGTCCGGAAGTTCAGCGCGAACCAGGTCGCCATGCCCGCCAGCAGGAACAGGAGGGGCATGTGCCACTGGTGCACCAAGCCGGCCGCGTACATGAGCGGCGCGTAGTCCTCGCCCGTGCTGATGTGGTACCCCCGCGCGGGACCGAAGACCAACGCTCCGTGAAAGGGCACGAGCAGCAGCACGGCCAGCGCCCTGACCCAGTCGATGTCCGGACGCCTCGCGGGTCGGGGCGACGGCGTGGTCTCATCGGCCGGAGTCCCCGCAATCACAAGACGATGCTCCTTTCGGCTCGCGATCTGGAATAGCGCCGGTCGTACATGTGGAACGCTCCGGTGATGCCCCAAGCAGCATCGTAGCAGCTCTCCCACTCGGCCGGGAGCCCCGGGTGGCTCGTTGACCTGGCAGGTGCCGCAAGTAGAATGGCCCGTGCGGGGGCCGATAACGGCCGCCGAGGTTTTCCCCTGTCTGCCTGGCCAACGTCGCGGCCGTTGGGGTGTCTGACATCTAGGCAGGAGCACTCACTATGAATATCCAACCGAAGCAGGGCCTTCTCGTCATCGTTCTGTCCGTCCTGATGCCGGTATGCGGCGCCGTCGCGGCGGGCGGCGGTGAGGAATCCAAGACGGTCACGGTGGTCGGTAAGGCCACCGGCGCCGGGCTGAAGGCGGAGGAAGAGGCGACGCTCAACGCCCAGCGCAGGGCCGTCGAGCAGGTCTGCGGCGCCTTCATCAACTCGATGACCAAGACCAAGAACTACCAGACCGTCTACGACAAGATCCTGTCGCAGGCGACGGGCTTCGCCCGGGTGGTCCGAGTGATCGAGACCGAGAAGGCCGACGGTCTGACGTACGTCAAGGCGGAGATCGAGGTCTTCCCGGCCACGTTCCGGCGAAAGTGGGCCGAGTTCGCCCACATCAAGGAGGGCGAGGACAACCCGCGCTGCGTCCTGATCGTCGTGGAGGACGACAACACCACCGACGACAGGCCCCCGCGGACCAACGGCGTGGTGCAGTCGGAACTGGAGGGGTTCTTCATCGACAAGGACGTGCAGTTGATGGACAAAGGCATCAGCGACGAAGTCCGCCAGCGGGACCTGGCGTTGGCGGCCATCAACGACGACGTCAACAAGGTGGCCTCGGCGGGGGCCGCCTTCAAGGCCGAGGTCGTCGTCCTCGGACGCGCCGAGGCCACGCCGGCCGGGTCCGTCGACATCAGCGGAACCCGACTCTACAAGTGGCGGGGCGTCGTGACGATCCGCGCCATCCAGACCGACTCGGCCAAGATGCTCATGTCCAGACAGTACGAATACACCAAGAACACCACCGGCCGGACCGGCGGCGGCGTGATCGCGCTGCGGGAGCTGGCCAAGAAGCACGAAGCCAAGATCCTACTGGACATCGGCAAGGCCTGGCGGAAGCGGGCCTCGGTTCGGCGGATTATCCGGCTGAACGTCCGCCCGATCAGCTACGCCGACGCACTGGTCTTCACCGAAGACCTCAAGAAGCTCGACGGCACGGCGGGCGCCAAGCTCCGCGAGGTCGTGCAGAACGCCGCCGACATCGAGGTCGATTGGAAGAACAAGATCGACGACCTGGCCGCCCGACTGATGACGATGGAGCTGAAGGACGGCAGCAAGCTGGAGATCGCCGAGCGAACGGCCAACCGGCTGTTCGCCAAGGTCGTCAAGTAGCGTCCGGTGACGGGCGGAGCGCGAGCCGTTCTGTCCCGCCGGACGACCTCCCAGATGCCCAGCCGTCTGCACCGTGCGCCAGCAAGCCGCGGCCGACATTCCGGCAAGCCCCCTGGACCGACGAGCCGATATCATATGTCGTATCAGCAAGCTATCGTCCGGCCCTGCGCCGGCGGCGATCGGCCTACCATCCCATGCCGGATCAGCAAAACGAGCGAGCGGACTTGACGCCAAGCCACCCGTCGCGACGCCGCGCCCTCAAGCGGCTGCTGCTGGGAGGGGGTGGGCTGGCGGCCGGGGTTGGCGTGTACGCCTGGCAGATCGAGCCGCGGTGGGTCGAGGTGACGAACGTTGACCTGCCGGTTCGGGGGCTGGGTTCGGATCTGGCGGGCTACCGCATCGTGCACGTCTCCGATCTGCATACGTGTCAGGGGGTGTCATCGTCTTACCTGCGGCGGTGCATGGACCGGATCAACGCGATCGGGCCCGATCTGGTCGTCGTCACGGGCGATCTGATCACGGGGGGACTCAAGACGCAGATACCCACGGCCGCCGGTCTTCTGGGCCGCCTGACGGCCCGGGACGGCGTGCTCGTGTCATTGGGCAACCACGACTACCACTGCTGGACGCCCGGCGCGATCCGCTGGGACATCGCCGACCGGCTGACCGACGCCGTGACCCGGGCCGGCTGCCACGTGCTCCGGAACGAGCGGACCGTCATCACCCGAGGCCGATCTGGCGTCAACATCATCGGACTGGACGACCTGCTCGTGGATCGCTGCAATCCGGAGGGGGCTTTCCGAGGGGCATCCCGCAACCTGCCCGTGATCGCCCTGAGCCACAACCCCGACAGCATGGGCATCTTGCGCCACTGGCCGGTCGACGTCGTCCTGTCCGGCCACACCCATGGTGGACAGGTCTGCATCCCGTGGATCGGGCCGATCCTCCTGCCGGTCGACAACCGCCAGTACGCTGCCGGGTTGGTCCGTGTCGACGACAAGGTCCTTTACGTCACGCGGGGCCTCGGACACCTCATGAAGGTCCGGTTCAACTGCCGGCCCGAGATCACGGTCCATCGGCTCTGCCAGGCCTGAGCTTGACCGGCCCGCGCCAATCGCGACAATTGTCGGCGTGGATCAGGACCCGCCAAGCTGCGATGCTGAAATCCGCGTTCGCTACGCCGAATGCGACCCATGGGGCAACGTGCACCATGGACGATATTTTGAGTATTTTGAGTTAGGAAGAGTTGAGCTGCTCCGCCGAATGGGGATGTCCTATCGCGACTGCGAGGCTCGGGGCGTGTTCTTCGTGGTCAACAAGCTGGAGTGCCGGTTTCGAGCCCCCGCCCGGTTCGAAGACGTCTTGACGGTCACGACGACGCTGGCCCGGTGTACGCGGGCCCGGGTGGACCATACCTACGTCCTGAAGCGGGATGGGATCATCCTGGCCGAGGCAGCCATCTCTCTGGCCTGCGTGGACAGGAACGGGCGGGTGCAGGCCATCCCCGAGTGGTTTCCCGCGGCGCCGCCCAGCTCGGCGAAAACACGGCGCCGAACGGGCAGCCAGTCGGCCAAATCGCTTGACGCCAATGGGTGACGGTGTATATTTATCCTAGATGGACCGGCTGCAAGGCGGACAGCGGGGTGGCCGGGGACAACTTGGCTGTAGGGCTAAAGATACAGCGGCACAGACCGATGACGCTTACAACAGCATGATGCTCGGGGCGCTCGGCAAACCTGAAGCGTTTGCCCCGGGCGGGTGCGTCAGATCGGTTTCTGTGCTTTTTTTGTGACATCATGCCCCAGGTAACCTTGCCAGATGGGAACACGCTCGCCGTCGACGCCGGCGCGACGGTCGCCGACGTGGCAGCGAAGATCGGTCCGGGGCTCGCCAAGGCCGCCATCGGGGGACGGGTCAGTTCGGGCCAAGACGGCACCCAGGTCGTCGATCTGAGCTACCCTATCTCCGAGGACTGTGCCCTCAGCGTGGTGACGCTCAAGGACGACGCCGATGCCCTCGAGCTGCTTCGTCACAGCTGCGCCCATGTGATGGCCGAGGCGATCCTGGAGCTGTGGCCCGAGGCGAAGCTGGTCTACGGTCCGCCGGTCGAGGACGGGTTCTACTACGACATCGACCTGGACCACGCGATCACGCCCGAGGACTTCCCGAAGATCGAGCAGCGCATGCAGGCCATCATCAAGGCCGACAAGCCGTTCACCCGTTACGAAATGTCCCGGGACGAGGCAATGCCCAAGCTCCAGGCCGAGGGCAACCGTTACAAGATCGACAACGCCGAGCGGGCCGAGGGTAACATCCTGACCTTCTACGTGACCGGCGGCCGGCCGGGCGAAGCGTTTGAGGATCTGTGTCGCGGTCCCCACCTGCCGAGCACCGGGAGGATCCCCGCGTTCAAGATTACCAGCGTGGCGGGGGCCTACTATCGCGGCGACGCCAGCGAGAAGATGCTGCAGCGGGTCTACGGAACGGCCTGGCCGAGCAAAAAGGACCTCAACGCCTATCTCCGCCGTCTGGAGGAAGCCAAGAAGCGCGACCACCGCGTGCTCGGTAAGCAGCTCGACCTCTACAGCATTCACGAGGACATCGGGCCGGGACTGATTCACTGGCACCCGAACGGGGCCTTCATCCGGAACCAGATCGAGACGTTCTGGAAGGACGAGCACTACAAGCGCGGCTACGATCTGGTCTTCACGCCGCACTTTGCCAGTGAGCGCATGTACCAGCGGAGCGGCCACCTCGAGAAGTTCGCGGACATGATGTACGCGCCCATGGACGTTGACGGGGTGAACTACTACCTCAAGCCGATGAATTGTCCCGGGCACTACATGATGTACCTGACTGACACGCGGAGCTACCGCGATCTGCCGATCCGCATGGCCGAGCTGGGCACGGTCTACCGCTACGAGCCGTCCGGGACGCTGCATGGAATGTTGCGCGTTCGCGGGTTCACGCAAGACGACGCCCACACGTTCTGCACCCCCGAGCAACTGGGCGAAGAGCTGGATCTCATCCTGGAGCTGATGGACTTCATGATGCGGTCGTTCGGCTACAAGTACAGGGCTTACCTGGCAACCCGCCCGGAGCAGTACCTCGGCACGGATGAAGAATGGGAGCGGGCGACGAACGAGTTGCGATCGGCGTTGGAGCGTCGTGGACTGCCCTACGAGATCGACGAAGGGGGCGGGATCTTCTACGCGCCCAAGATCGACATCAAGCTGATCGACTCGATGGGGCGAGAGTGGCAAGGCCCGACCCATCAGGTCGACCTACAGGCGGCCAAGCGGTTCGGCATCAGCTACGTCGGTCCGGACAACGCGCCCCACGAGCCGGTGATTATCCATCGGACTGTCCTGGGCAGCATGGAGCGTTTTATCGGCGGGCTGATCGAGCATTACGCGGGGGCGTTTCCGATGTGGCTGGCGCCGGAGCAGATGCGCGTCATCAGCGTGAGCGACAAGAGCGCGGCCTACGCCGAAAGCGTTTACGAAACGCTGGGGAAGGCGGGCCTCCGGCCGGGGATCGATCGGTCGTCAGATCGGCCCGGGCCCAAGAAGCACCGCGCCCGCCAGTACCGAATCCCCTACATCATATTCGTCGGAGAGCAGGAGGCAGCCGAAGGGGTCGTCCAGGTGCACGCCCGGAACCCCGAAAATCCAGAGGAGTACGTCCTGGAGGGCAATCCCCGGCTGGACCAATTCATCATGGCCTGCCTGGACGAGGTCGCCCGCAAGGGACGGAGGGACGACGGCTAGCCGGCATGTCCGAGCCAACATTCATGCGCTCGATAGGCGGTGCGGTGTCTCGACCCGGTGATCGAGGTCCATGGGCAGCGGCGTTGGAGTCGATTGGGTCTTTGCGCGGTGTGGTGCCGTGCTCGGCTCGGGGGCGCCCGTCCGTCGGCGATCACCACTGGAAAGGTAGGTAAAGGTCTATCGCTCAGGGACTGCGTATCAACGAGCAGATCAGGATCTCCCCGGTTCTCCTGATCAACCAGGACAACGAGAAGCTGGGAGTGACGTCGACGGAGGAGGCGCTGCGGCTCGCCCGGGAGGTAGATCTCGACCTGGTCGAGGTCGCGCCGAACGAGCGTCCTCCCGTCTGCCGCATGATGGACTACGGCAGATGGAAGTACCTGCAGAAGAAGAAGCAGAAGCAAAAGCCCCCGCACGAGTCGCAGCTCAAGGAGGTCCGCTTCCGGCCAAAGATCGGCGTCCACGACCGCGAGACGAAGCTGGGGCGGGTTCGCGATTTCCTGGCGCGCGGCGACAAGGTCCAGCTGACCATGTTGTTCCGCGGGCGCGAACGTTTCCATCCCGAGATCGGGGTGGAGATGTTCAAGGAGATGCTGGTCGAGTTCGGGGACAAGGTCAAGGTCGAGCGGGAACCGCGCTTCGAAGGCCGGCGGCTGATCATGACCATCGCGCCGGTCAAGAAGTAGCGTCGTCTCCGAAGCGTCCGGGCGTCGCGCGGGGGATCTCTTCTGTGTGGACCCCTACGACGTGCGCGATCGGCGACGCGGCCCGATCACGATCATCGCCCAGCCGACGAGGGCGGCCGCCACCCCAGCCGAAGCGGGGAAACAGGGGACCGCCTCGGGTTCGGTCGCAGGCGCCTCAATGAACGAAGCTGTCACCGCACGGTCCTGATCGACCACCAACATCAGGGGGTTGTCGGTGACTTGCTCGGCGGGGACGTCGCCTTCCCATGTCTTGAACTGCCAGCCTGAAGCGGGGCTGGCCCTCAATCGTACCGCGGTGTCGGGCGTGTAGGGCCCGGAGTTGGGCATCACGCTGCCTTTGCCGGTGACCTCAACGGTCAGCATGTACACGGGGAAGGGCCCCTCCACGAACCTTGCCTCGATCGTTCGATCCTGATCCATGGTGATCGTCAGGGGATTGTCGGTGTCGTTGGCGTCAGACAGATCGCCCTGCCACCGATCGAACTTCCAGCCATCGTTGGGGTCGGCCGTCAGCGTCACCTCCGTCCCCTCTGTGTGGTTCCCCGAACCGGGGACGACCACCCCCTCGCCGGTGACCTCCACGGTCAGGGCGTAGACGGGCGGGGGGATCTCGGTGAAGACGCCGGTCAGGGCTCGATCCTGATCCATGACCACCGTGAGTGGGTTGTCGTTCTGCTTGCCGTCGGGCACGTCGCCGTCCCACCGATCGAACTGCCACGCTTCGTTGGGGTCGGCCGTCAGCGTCACCTCTGTGCCGTCGACGTAGGTGCCCGAACCGGGCGTGACGGTGCCCTGGCCGGTTGTCTGAACCGTCAGCGAGCGCTCGACCGGTGGCTGTCCGAAGACGGCCGTGACGCTCCGGTCGCGGTCCATCAGGACCGTCACCTGTAAGTCGAGCTGTTGCTCGGCGGGGATGTCGCCCTCCCAGTGGGAGAACACCTCGTTGGGAATCGGCATGGCCGTCAGCGTCACCTCGCTCCCCGGGGGATAGACGGTCTCGTTGGGATCGACGTCG
Organism: uncultured Planctomycetales bacterium; assembly: GCA_964390905.1. Classification (GTDB taxonomy): domain Bacteria; phylum Planctomycetota; class Phycisphaerae; order UBA1845; family JAFGLZ01; genus JAFGLZ01. The sequence continues at coordinate 50,750 of CAYMLO010000049.1, forward strand.
ACCTGGCCCAGGTGGCCGTTGACGGTGTCCAGGTCGATGCTGAAGCTGCCCGTTTGGACCACCCGAAGCCCGAGGAAGTGCGTCCCGTTGTCCCTCTGTCGGTAATGCCTCAGCGACGCCGTCGGATTGGCGCCGCTGTACGCCTTGCCATGCGTCGCATGTCGAATGAACTCGCTGGTGCTGCCGCAGTAGTCCTGGCCCCATTCGTAGACGTTGCCGCTGAGGTCGTCGATTCCCCACGGGTTGCCGTTGTTGGCGGCATAGGTCCCCACTGGGACGGGGAACCGGACCGTGTTCGGATCGATGCCGTTCGGGTCGTTGGGGTCGTAGAGGGTGAAATTGGCCTTGCTCAGGTCCGGATCGTCCCCGCCGTAACCGAACTGCCAGTGATCCGGTGGGACCTTCTCGCCATGCTTTCCCTCGCGCACGGTGTCGGGAGCATTGGCGTCGTAGGCGGCGGCCTTGTACCACTCGTTGTACGCATTCGGCTGGCCGTCGAGCCAACCATTGGCTTCCCAGCCGAGGTTGTCCATCGGCAGGCGGTAGCCCACGTAGTCGTCGACGAGCGTCTGGCGTTCCGAGTCGTTCAAGTCGCGATCGACCCACTCGGCCTTGTCGATCGTAACGGGGTGCCAGTCGTCAAGGGTCTCCCCCTCCGCATAGCAGCGTTGGTTGGGGTCCAGGCCATGGTCGATCGTCAACCAGTTGCAGAACTTGACGGCGCCGACCCAGCTCACGCCGACGATGGGGTACTCGGCGTCGTTGGGGTCATAGGCATAACGGGAACCGGCCGGCAGGTTCGGATCATAGGTGAGGGTATAGCGCGGGACGTAGACGAAGGTGACGTTGTTGCAGTCGCTGATATCGAAGATGTCATCGGGGAACGTACCGTTCGGCACGCCGACGTCGCCGTTGTTGGGGTCGAAGACCATGTAGGCGCCGCGCTCGTTGTCGGCGTTGGCCTCGGCGTCGTTGAGAAAGGCGATGTACTGGGCGACGGTGACCTCGTACCGGCCCATCCAGAAGTCGTAGGCGGGTCCGTTGGGCTCGCCGCCGCCGGGGACCTGGCAGCGGGGCATGTCGAACGTTGCCGCGTCGGTCGAACCGGCCGGGATCAGGATCGCGCCGAGTGCGAAGCACACGACGACAAGCTTCGGCCCGGTTGCGGGCATGTGCGGTTCCTCCACAGTGAGACACCGTTTCGGCAAGAAGCGGTCCCTCACGCTCGAAAAGCGGATTGACCCTCGCCTCGCCGGTCGGAAAAGCGCTCGCCCCTACCTATGACTATAGTCACCCAGGCCGACGAAACGCAAACGGGAACGCACAATCCCACCTGAGTCCGGGCGGGGTGATTATCGGACGTGGCCTCCCGACGCGGCCGGGCGCGTCACGCGCGGTCCTCGGCCCGGGACGCTGGTTCCAATCTTGGCCGCCGATTCAACTTGCCAGCCGCCGTGGGGCGTCGTACTATCGAGGTGTTAAGCCCCGTCGGGGTTGGAGGTGGTCTGGGCCCTGGGGAGGGAACTGGGTGAGGCCATGAAGCGATCTTCCTATCCAGTCGGGTGGGGGCGGCTGCGAGCCGCAGGATGGACCGCGGCTGCGGCGCTGGTCCTGGGCACGGCCATGCCGTCCGTGACCGCCCCTGCCGCCGATGCCGAGGCCGATCAAGCCGCCAAGAAGCAGCCCCCCCGCGGTTTCAACCAGGCGACGATTCTGGCCGTCGAGGGCGAGATCAACGACGTGATGTACAAGAGCCTGAAGCGTCGCATCGACGAGGCGCGGGAGCGGGACGCGCGTCTGTTGGTCTTCGAGCTCGACACGCCGGGCGGAGCCGTCAGCAGCGCGCTGGACATCTGCTCGATGATCAAGAAGCTCCCCGACGAGATCCACACGGTGGCGTGGGTCAATCCCGACGCGTTCAGCGCCGGCTCGATGATCGCGCTGGCATGCAAGGAGGTGATCGTCAGCCACAACGCGCGGTTGGGAGACTGCCAGCCGATCATGGTCGGGCCGCAGGGCGTGCAGGCCATCCCCGACGATGTCCGGGCCAAGTTCAGCGCCCCGGTGCTGACGGAGTTCCGCGACTCGGCCCGCAAGCGGGGCTACAACCAGCTCATGTGCCTGTCGATGATCCAGCCACACATCGAAGTGTTCTGGGTGGAGAACCGCAAGACCAAGGAACGAATGTTCGTCGACCGGGCGGAGCGCGACCGGCTGTTCGACATCGATGCCACCGAGCCGCCGGAGACGCGGACCAAGGAGACCGTTACCAAGCGGAAGGTCCAGGGCCAGGACGTCGAGAAGCGGGAACGCGAGGTGGTCGCCCGCCCCCGCGCGATCTGGGAGGACGTGCAGAGCAAGACGGACTGGCAGTACGTCACACAGGCGGGCGATTTCGAGGTCCACAAGAACCCGATCGTGGCCTCCGACGAGCTGCTGACGATGACGCAGGACGAGGCCATCGCGTACGGGTTCGCGCGGGCGAAGGTGTCCGACGACCTCGAACTGATGGAGCTGTACGACATCGCCGGGGCGGTGGACCGTGCGGCCTTCAACTGGTCCGAGGAGTTGGTCAACTGGCTGACCAACCCGATCGTCCGTGGCATCTTGATGGTTCTGGTGCTGCTGGGGGCGTACGTCGAGTTCCACACGCCGGGCGTCGGCGTGCCCGGACTGGTGGCGCTGATCTGTCTGGTGATCTTCCTGGGCGCCCCCTACCTGACCGGGTTGGCGAACGTCTGGGAGATCATCGTCGTCCTGCTCGGGGTGGTCCTGCTGGGAGTCGAGGTCTTCGTGATCCCGGGGTTTGGCATTGCGGGGATCGCGGGGGTCGTGCTGATCCTGGTGGGTCTGATCTCGACGTTCGTGCCCGAAGAGCCGGGTCCGGCGTTCACGTTGCCGCGCTTCGATTACACGCTACGGGGCATCGGGACAGGCCTGAAGGTGATGGCGTCGGCGATGGTGGCGTCGTTCGTGGGGGCTGTCGTCTTGAGCCGGTTCTTCCCGAAGGTGCCCTACGTCGGCAGGATCGTCGCGCCCAATCCGGAGTCGGGCGAGGTCGCCATGCCCGAGGCGTACCCGCGGTCGGCTTTTCTGGGCGACATGGGCAAGACCGAAGGCCCGCTCCGGCCGGCCGGCAAGGCGCGGTTCGGAGACACCCTGGTGGACGTGGTCAGCCAGTCAGACTACATTGGCGCGGGTGAGCCGGTCGAGGTGATCGAGCGGCGGGGCAATCGCGTCGTCGTGCGACGCGTGCGAGACGCCTGAGACCCTCGCAGCCGGCGGCATTGAGTTTTAGACAGCTATGGAAGACGTCACACTCGCGCTGCTGTTGTACGTGGTTGGGATCGCCGTGCTGGTGCTGGAGATCTTCATCCCCAGCCACGGGGTCCTGGGCATCGCCGGTCTGGGATTCCTGGTCGGCGGGATCGTGTTCGCGTTCCGGATCAGCTCGGGGGTGGGCTACGCGGCCGTTCTGTTCGCCGTCGTGCTCGTGCCGACGGGCGTGGTGCTGACGGTCAAGTACTGGTATCGGCTTCCGGTGGGCAAGCGGATGGCGCCACCCAACCCGATCGTGACCGAATCGGACCTCGGGTTTCACACGGCCCAGCTCGAGGACCTGGTGGGCAAGACGGGCCGGTCGCTGACGCCGCTGAGGCCCGTGGGCAGTTGTGAGTTCGACAACCGGCGCGTACAATGCGTGGCCGAAATGGGCAGTATTGAACGGGACGTGAAGGTGGAGGGGATCGCGATTCGCGGACGGGACCTGGTCGTCCGGGAGGTGCGAACGTAAGCCCCCGGCGACAGACTGAGCTAGATCCGACGGCGCTCCGCCAGGCGGAACCGGGCCTTTTCCTGAGAGGTGCGCAAGACCGTGAGCACGGCCGCCATCGCATTGCTGGGACAGCTCGAGGGCGCGTCGGTCGCATCGTGGATCGTGGCGATCATTTCGGTCGTTGCCGCTGTGGCGGTGCTGCTGGTCTTCGCCCAGCTCTTCAGTCTGTGGCTCCAGGCCTACGCGAGCCAGGCGGGCGTCACCTTCGTCGACCTGATCGGCATGCGACTAAGAAGAAGCGATTGCAGAACGCTTCTGCTGGGCAAGATCATGCTTACCAAAGCGGGGATCCACGAGGTCACGATCCAGGACCTGGAACGCCACGATCTCGCGCAGGGCAGCGTGCCCAACGTCGCTAACGCCATGATTGAGGCGAACCGCGCGAATATCGACCTGAGCTGGCAGGAAGCGTGCGAGATCGACCTGGCCGGTCAGGACATCCTGGAGACCATCGGCGTGCCCGACGCGCGGGCGGTATTGGCGAGATCGAATGAGGTATGACGTAGGCTGAGTTCAATCCGGCGGGACACCGCCAGCCGGAACCGAGACATCTTCGAAAGGAGTGCGAGACCATGAGCAAGGCCGCCATTTCACTGCTTGGACAGCTTGAGGAGTTCAGCTACGGATGGATCGTGGCGATCATCCTGATCATCGTCGGTCTGGTGGTGTTGCTGGTCCTGGCCCAGTTCTTCAGTCTGTGGCTGCAGGCCTTCGCGAGCCGGGCGGGCGTCAGTTTCGTCGAGCTGATCGGCATGCGGCTGCGAAAGGTCGATTCCCGAACGATCGTCCTGGGCAAGATCCAACTGGTCAAGGCGGGGATCCACGAGATCACCATCAACGACCTGGAAAGCCACTACCTGGCCCGGGGGCGCGTGCCCAACGTGGTCAACGCCATGATCGCCGCCAACCGCGCCAACATCGACCTGAACTGGCTGAAGGCGTGCGCGATCGACCTGGCCGGGCGGGATATCCTGGAGGCCATCAACACGTCGGTGAACCCCAAGGTCATCGACGTGCCCAGTGAGGTAAGCGCCAAGGCCAGCATCGACGCGGTCGCCAAGGACGGGATCCAGCTCAAGGCCAAGGCCCGCGTCACCGTGCGGACCAATATCCTGCAGCTGATCGGTGGGGCCACCGAAGAGACCGTGGTCGCCCGCGTTGGCGAGGGCATCGTCACGTCGATCGGCTCGGCCAACGACTATAAAGAGGTGCTGGAAAACCCCGACAAGATCAGCAAGAACGTGCTTCAGCGGGGGCTCGACGCTGGCACGGCGTTCGAGATCCTCTCGATCGACATTGCCGACGTCGACGTCGGTGAGAACATCGGCGCCAAGCTCCAGGCCGACCAGGCTGAGGCTGACAAGCGGCGCTTCCAGGCCGAGGCGGAAAAACGCCGCGCCCTCGCCGTCGCCCAGGAGCAGGAGTTCATGGCCGAGGTCCAGAAGAACCGGGCCCTGGTCGTCCTGGCCGAGGCCGAGGTCCCCAAGGCCATCGCCGAGTCTTTCCGATCGGGCAACCTGGGGATCATGGACTACTACCGGATGAAGAACATCGTGGCCGACACGTCCATGCGCGATTCCATCGCCGGGGCGGGGGACAAACCCGGCGCCGCTGGATTGGGCAGTCCGACGGGTTAGGCGTCAAGGACGTTGATGGCATGATGTGGCTAGCGTCGATTAGACTGACGGGCGTCGCCATGCTGGCGGCGGAGGACAAGGGCGACTGGATCCAGTTGATCGCGGTCGCGGTGGTGGTGGTCCTCGGCGCTCTCGGGTCGTTGCTGGGCAAGAAGGGCGAGAAGGAGAAGGAGCGCAAAGGCCCCAGACCGCCGCGCCGCATCCCGCGGGCGGAGGGCCCCCCACCCACGGCGAGACCCTCAGCGCCGCGACCCACGGCGCCGCAGCGTCGGTCGCCCGTTCGACCCACGCCGCCCAGGGCGACCCCGCCGAGGCCCGGTCGTCCGGCAGCCGGCGCTCCCCGGCCAACGAGGAGGCAGCCCCAGGCCGGCGAGCCGCTTCTGGAGCCTCTGCCCGGCCAACAGCCCGTTCGGGCCCGTCCCCCCGGGCGGAAACCCGGTCAGGCCAGGCCGAAACGACGCGAGCCCGGACGACCCGGTGATCGGGCCGCCACCCTTGGAACCGGCGCGGTGGAGGCCGCCCACCAGATCGCCCAACACGCGGAGCGATCCGTCAGCGAACATGCCAGACGCTCCGTGGCCGATCACGCTCAGAAGACGGCTACCCGCTTGGCCGAGGAAGGCCGCCTGCGGGGCGCCAGGCTGGTGAGTGCGGCCGACGAAGGAACCTCGGACGGGATCGAAGACGCGCGCGAGCTGTTGGACCTGCCGTTGGATCAAGGCGACCTTCGCCGGGCCATCGTGTTGACGGAAATCCTCGGCCGGCCCGTGTCCGAGCGCGAACCGATCCAGTAGCCTCACATCCAGTTGCTCTCTCTACAAAACACGTTGTGCACTGTCATTGCCGGATGGCGTATCCCCACAGGTAGGTTCCACACCGCAACAGATGGATGGGGATGTTTATCAGGGCCCGTGCGAGCCCCCACGCCCGGCCCGTTTCCCGACGCCCGGTCCCGGCCATGGCCTGCTCGAACCCCGCATAATCGAACGGGCCGCGCTGGTACAGGTCCTGGAACTCCAGGTGATCGGAGCCGAGCCTGATGGACCCGAAGCCGGTTCGCCGCAACATCCGCCTTAGCGTGGCGGGCGTGAAGTAGTTCAGGTGCCCCAACGGCTCGTTGTAGGCAAACCGGGATACGCCCAGCCGGATCGTCAGCGACGCGTAGTTGGGCACGTGGACGTACAGCACCCCGCCGGGCCTGAGGAGTCGCGCCAGCTCGTCCAACTCGTCGCGTGGCCGCTGAAGGTGCTCGAGCACGTCCTGGGCGTAGACGGCGTCGAAATGGCCGGTGGCCCAATCCTGTTCGCGGAGCGTGCCCACGTGCAGCGGGAAACTCCGCTCGGACTGGAGCTGCTGGATCCACGCGCCGATGTCGATGGCGTCGACCTGCCAGCCGTCGTCGGCCGCCAGCTGGCCGACCATCGCCGGGCCGCAGCCGTATTCGAGCAGTCGGCCCCGCCCGACCCTTCGGGCCATTCGGTCCAGAACCGTGCGCCACCGCCGGCGGTCGCGGTCGCTGAACCAGGTCTCGTAGAACGCGACCTTGTCGGGTCGACCGCCGATCAAATTCGAAAGCCCGTCCTCGGCGTTGTAGCCGGCTGCGAGGGCCTCAGCCGATGGCTGGGGGTTCACGAAGACCATGCCGCAATCACGGCACCGCGCCAACCGAAACCCCCGGACCCACCGCTCCTCGTCGTGCCGTCCCCCATCGCACAACGGGCAGGGCACCGCATGCAGATCAATGGCGTGGGCCCCCGGGCCGGTGTCGGACATGCGCGGTATTCTACGGGAACGGTCGATCGCTGTCTGGGCGTCAGCGCTCTGGGGAAGATCGGGCCCGGCCGGACCGGGCCTCGAACAGCCACACCCCACAGGCCGCCAGCGCGATCCCCGCCGCGGTAACCCATGTGGCCAGGTCGGGCTCCCGGATCATCCGGTAGATCTCATCGACGGTGATCCCCCGCGGCTGTGAGAACAGCCAGTCCAGCAATGCGTGGGGTTGGAATCGATACAGAAGCCCGGCCGCCAACGCAAGCCCGCCGATCAGCACGGCGACCCAGTCGACGACCTCGGGACGGACCCTTGAGGTCAGTGGCCGCCGCGCGGGCGTCTCTTGGGCGATGCGACTCATGACGGCCTTGGAGAAATCCGTGGACGGCGCGACGCGCAGCGGTCGGGTGAGGGTCTGCTCGAGCTTCTCGGCAGCCTGCAGATACTCGGCACAGCCAGGGCACTGCGCCGCGTGGCGTTGAGCGCGCCGCATCTCCTGCGGGCTCCGCTCCGAGAGCGGCTTGGCATCGACGAACTTCCTGAACTGCTGGCAGTTCACCTCACGCCCTCGTCTGGTGCATCCCCATCAATGGGACACAGGACCGAATGCAGGCGTCGTCTGGCCCGAAACAGAAACGTCTTGACGGTCCCGGTGGACACCCCCATGACCTGCGCGACCTGTCGGACGGCCATGCCATGCCCGTAGTATAGCACGACGGATGTACGCTGGCCTTCGGGCAACCCACGGACGGCCCGCCACAAGGACCGGGCCTGCTCGTCCGCCACGAGGTGGCCCAACGGTTCCTCGTCGGGGCTGGCGTCCGCCACTTGGCCCCACGCCTCTTCGGCAAGCCCCACCTCCGGCGGCTTCCGCTGCCACCGCGTCTGGGCCAGTCGATAGGCGATCTTGGCCAACCACGGGAAGAACGGCCTGCGATCGTCGAAGGTGTGGAGGTAGCGATAGGCGCGCACGAAGACGTCCTGGGCCAGGTCTTCGGCCGATGCGGTGTCTCGCATCAGGGCCATACACAGGCTCATGGTCTGGACCTCATAACACGCGACGAGCCGGGCAAAGGCCTGGGTGTCCCCGGACCGAACCGCTGCAATGGCCTCCCTCGTGCAGCGCTGACGTGCGGTCTCGGTCTCGGTTCCCTCAGACGGTTGCGTCGGATCGTGCGGGTTCACCGTGCGACTCGCTGGGGGACTCGTCTGTTCCCTCGAGGATTTCCAGGCCCATCCAGATCATACAGAACTTCCGGATGCCATAGTAGAACAGGAACGCGCCGATCACCCACAACGGCTGGAGGACGGCCCCGACGATGAACAGCACCAGGCCCCGAAGCGTCAGATCCAGGGCGTCGCGCTTCTGGGCGTCGGTCCGCGGCACGCAGTGGAGAAAGGCATACAGGCCTGGATAGCCCGCCCGAAGGATCCGCGGCCGCCACCGCACCAGCAGCAGCACCACCAGCACAACCGTCAACACTATCATGAACAGGACATAGGCGCCCTTCTCATCCTCGGTCATACCCAGCATCTTGGGTCCCTCCCCAGTTGGTATCCCGTCGCAGGCCTCCCTCGTTTGGCGGTGCCGCGTGCGGCTCCTGGGATCGCCGCACGCGGCGGGGGCCAAACGAGGCGCCAGACATGTACGCATCTCGAGAACGGCAGCCACGTTCTACCTCAACTACTCCGCCTTCCGCCGAGCGGTTGACAAGAAGAATGAACAACAGACAACAGGGGACGGGAAACGCAAGGCGTCCAAAATCTTTAAATTATTAATTCTTCAGTTAGTCCAAGGTGGGGCAAGGCCGAGTTTCCGGGGTGAAGCGTCGAGGTAGTAGAGCTCGAGTTCCCACCGGCCGTATCCTGGCGGCCTGTCGAAGAGGTGGATCTTCGCGGTGTAGTCGTTCTGCTCGGCTGGCTGTTCGAGCAGGAATGGATGCATGTCCCGGGACACGACGTCTTTGACCAGTACGGTGACTTGGCGGGAGGGCAAGGCGGCTACGAAATCCGACGTTGCTTCGACGATGGGGTCGCTCTGAAGGTGCTCGATTTCGAATGTCTTGCCGCGGACCCGGAGGATGTCTCTTCCGTCCACCCGGCCGCGCCACCGGAGCACTCTGACGGCGTCTGTCTGCCGCTTGGCCAAGGTCTCTGCGTGCAGTTGCCGCTGTCGGGCGACGAGGGCTTCGATCTCGGATTCGGTCGGGGCGTTGGCCAGGGCGCGCTCGGCCCGCTTAAGATCGTCCAGGGCCTCCTGGGCGTTTCGGATCAGTGGGTCCATCCCATCCAGGCGATAGCAGAAGCCCGGGGCCTCGACGAAACGCTTACGGGCGCTCCTCAGGGAGCCCAGTGCCTGCCGGAGCCTTTCCCGATGGGCTCGGTCCCGCTTTTCCCGGTAGAGGAAATAGGCGAGGCACGTCCTAACGTAGTGGTTGTTGGTTGCCACCAGCCACCGCGTCAGTGTCAGGCCATCGCCGATTCGCTTGGCCAGCTCTGTGTCTCTGACGCGGCCGGCGAGATCCTGATATCGCTTCTCCATCGCCACGGCCGCGGTCAGCCCCCGGTCCAAGTGCTCGATCGCTTCATCGATCCGCTCTCGTGACGGTGCATACATCGAGGTCGCAAGCCATTCCAGATGTGCCCTGCCCTGGTCGATCTCGGGAAAGCCGCGCACGGGGAATGTCGTCAGCCGAAGGTGAGGCAGCGTGTTGCCTCGAATCGATTCGGCCACGGGCTTGACGTAGATGCCGTCCTTATACGCGCGATGGGACAGCAGGAGAATCTCGGCCATCTCTTCGGCGACCTCGGGGCCGAGATGGATCGCAGCGAAGTCTCTCGCGATGGTGCGCAGGTCTTCGTTCGGATCCCAGGCGAGGCGGAACACGGTGTATGCCGTGAGATTCGCCGTGTCCCACGAACAGGTGACCGGGGTGTTGAAAAACGCGCCAACCAGATTGCTGCTCGGGGCAGACAGTGTCTTTATGAGCCCTCCCTGATGGTACTGCCCGGGAAAGGACGGGAATACGTTCTCGCCGCCATCAGCGTGGTAGTCAAGCGTTGTCAGAATCGCCATCGTGTGATGGGGCGTACGATTGAACGTTGGGTTGTACGGCTGGTAGTACCAGCGGTCTGCAATGCTCATGTAGCGCGACAGGTAGAGATTCCGCTTCGGTACGTCCTTGGTGAAGATGCGTCTGTACAGCTCCGGGTCGGAGTGTTGTTCGTGGGTGTTGGTGACCCACGTGCGGTGGAGGTAGATCTTGTTGAACTCCCCGACCACCACCTCGTGCATCTTCTGGACGAATGTGCGGTATCGCTGCTCCAGGCGCCAGTCGCAGGACGGCGGGTCATGCATGATGTCGAAGGGGCGATAGTTGCCAAAGACCGTGGTGAGTTCTCCCGTTCGGATCCGCACGCCGTCAAGGGTCGGCACGGCACGGAACAGTCGGCGGTACTTTTCCTGCAGTGCTTTCCACAGGGCGGGGTCTCTGGGGTCCAGGGAGGCGTCAAACTCCGCGAGCAAGGTCGGATGGTACGCCAGCTCGTCGCCCCTGGCGAAGAACTTCATGTGATAGCCGTGGGCGAGGTCGGCCAGATGTCGCACGCTGTCGCGGGTCGCCTCGTTCTCGGTGCGCTCGGGCTCTGCGTTCCAGGGAACGAGACGGAGGATCTCGCCTCCTGCTACCCATGTCACGGTGTGGCGGAGCGCGATGCGGAGTTGCTCGGGTGTCTGCGCGCCGGCGTGGCGAATGGACAGTCTGGGGATGCGGACCACGTTGATGGATGGCATCCGCTTGTGGACGCGCATTCGATCCCAGAGCCAGTAGAGGCCGTACACGTCTCCGGTGACCGATCCGCCGGCAACGACGACCACCGGGCCGCTTGTCGGGCTCCGCGTAAGGATTTCGAATCCCTGTGGGTGCTCAACCTTGCGCAGGCGGACGGCTTGGTCGCGCACGAGCGAGCGCGTCAGCGTGTTTCTGGTTTCGTCGCCGACGGCAATGACCCGATTGGGGATGTTCGGGGGACGGGTAGCGTGCTTGAAGACAAGGCCGAGCGGCTTGCCGTCTGTCTGTAGATCTTCGATAGCCGCTACGATCGCAGCGTCCCGTTCGTGGACGGGGCCTGTCACGATCGTCCAAGTCTCCGTTGCATGCACTCGTTGCGGCGACGCGTTCATCGTTGCAGCCAGAACAACCACACAGAGACGCGGTAGATGACTCACGAGTTGACGATGGTTGGTCCTTTCCTTTCCTGGCGTTTCCGGTCTCATGACGCACTTGCTCGATCCGACGTTCTCGGCTCGTCTAGCGCAAGCTAGATTACCCTACTCAGGGGATCTACTCAGTTCAAGCCGAGCCAGTCCGTCACCATGAGTCCGGTCCGATCGGCGCCGAGGCCAACGAGGCCGCGCTGAAAAGGTGTCAGGAACGAATGGCATGAAGCCAAGTCATTTCTGTTTGTAAGGCGTTTCTTTTTAATAAC
>CAYMLO010000050.1:0-62170 GCA_964390905.1 uncultured Planctomycetales bacterium
CCTCAGTCGCCGCCCCGAAACCCACCGCGCCCACGACCCCGATCACAAGTGCTCGACCCCGCCCAAGTGTTGGCGCCAATGCCCAGAAGAGGAGACCGGCCTGAACGCCGTAGGCAAGAGCATGGGCCATCCAGTCGGGAGGGCTGGGTCGCGTTTGCCACGTCCGATCGTGGAACGCGGCCAACCGCACGCCGGGCGTTCGCCGACCCGAGAATCAACAGGTGCCCAAGGCGCTGAATTGGGACCTGTGGCTGGGGCCGGCCCCAATGCGGCCCTACGACTCAGTGCGCTGCTCCGGCAACCACCGGTTCTTCTGGGACTACGCCGGCGGGCGCCTCACGGACTTGGGCGTGCATCAGATGGGAACGATCCAGTGGTTGATGGGCGTCAAGGCGCCGCTCTCAGCCACGGCGGTGGGCGGCAAGTTCGCAGTCGAGCCTTGGGACTACTGGGACACGCCGGATACGCTGAACGTGCTCTACGAGTATCCGGGCTGGACGTGCGAGTTCGTGGTTCGCGACGGAAGCCGCTACGCGCCCGAGGGGGCTCGATGGGGCATCGTCTTCCACGGCACCAACGCGGCGATGTTTCTCGACCGGGGCGGCTACCAGATCCTCCCGGAGGGCGACCGCGTGCCGGCCAAGGTCGTCGGCACCCCCCGCAAGAGCGGCGACATGCCGACCAAGCTCAGCGGCGCGCACATCCGCGATTTCCTCTCGTGCATGCGGACGCGCAAACAGCCCGTGGCCCATCCGGAGGACGGCCACCAGGCGTCCATGGCACCGCACCTGGGGAACATCGCCTTCCGCGTCGGGCGGAAGATCCGCTGGGACGCCGAGAAGGAGCGGATCATCGACGACGATCAGGCCAACGCCATGCTGACCAAGACCTACCGCGCGCCATACCTCCTGCCGGAGGTCTGACCCACAGGCCCTGTTGCGCGGTCAGACCTCGGAGGCGGCGGCGCGGTCGGCGTTGAATTGCCCGAACACCTCCAGCATGTACTCGTAATTCTCGAGCGGCATTCCGGGAAAGATCGTGTTGGACGTGCTAAAGACGTACCCGCCGCCCGGCGACGCGTGTTCGAGGCAGTAGAGAGCCGATTGACGAATCGCCTCTTTGGGGCCGTCCTGGAGCAGGCTGCACTGCACATTGCCCATCAGCGCAAGCTTGCCGTGGGTGCGCTGCTTGACCTCGGCGATATCCACCCCCGCCATCGGATCGATAGACTGCAACAGATCTGCCCCAAGGCCAATCAGTTGATCCAAGATGGGCATGATCTGCCCATCCGTGTGGATGAAGGCCCACGCACCGCGATCCTTGATGCGCTGCACCTGACGGGCCCAATACGGCGCGACGAACTCGGCGAACTGCGCGGGAGAGATGAAGGGGCCCGCGTTGAAGGCGACGTCGTTGGGCAGCAGGATGAACTCGGCGCCGGCGTCTACGAGCGCATCGATCTTGTCGAGCGCCGTTTGACACATCTTCTCGGCACCAGCGTGGATATTCTCGGGCGCGAAGGCCAGATCGACCGCGAACGCCTCCCAGTCCTCGATGCTGTCGATCGACCACATGCCCGATCCCACGTATCCGCCGACGAGGATCCGATCCCCAAACGCTTTGCGAGCGGCCGCCACGCCGTCGGGGGCGCTCCACGGGAAGTAGACGCCGAGCGCATCCCACGCGTAGCGGTCGATGATCCTGGCGTAGATGTCCATGCACAGGCCAACCGCCGAATCGCGCTGGCGAGCCGACATGCCCTGCCAACTGTCGATCGGCGGGAACTTCAGGCCAAACGCCTCGGTTTCGAGCTGGAACATCGTCTCGAAGTGCGGCGGGCGGTCCGGTTCCTCGAAACGCAGGGCCTTGAGCATGCGCTCTCTTCCACTCATCGCCCGCGATCCTCTTGCCCAAGTGCCGCACGAACTGAACGATGCTACAGCCGCGCCCGCTGCCGTCAGCTAGATACACGCAAAGCATCGCGCAGGCAACGGTGAGCGCATGAAGGGCCTGCCCTGTCTGGCTCGCTACTCGACGAAGGGAGGCTCGCCGTGGATCTGCTTGGCGATCTCCAGGACCTTTGTGACCTGTTCTTTCGTTCCCCGGCAGATCAGCCGGACCGCGCCCTCGGCCCCCCCGATACCGCCGCCAGCCGCTTGGAAGACGGAGACGCCGGCAAGCAGCTTCAGCGCCTCGATCTCGGTGAAGATGTGTCCGGTCAGCAGGAACATCGACGGGATGTGGTTGAGGCTCTCGACCGGCTCGCGCATCTTGAGTTGGATGTCGACCACCTTGCCGGACACCTGCTTCTCCAGGCCGACCGGGATGATCAGGTGTGGCTTCTGGCCCACGACGTAGGGCATGATCTTGCCTGACGTTCCCGCGCTGCCGCCGCCGATCAACACGCCGGCTGTCTTGTTCTGATAATCCAGGGCGTTCGCGCCTTTGATAACCACGTCGCCGGGCTTCAGCAGCTTGACCGCCTCGGCGAGCGGCATGGGCGGTTGGACCTTCCCCTTGACCAGCACGACCTCGCTGATCGGCTCGGCGTCTGGGAGCTTCTTGCCCCCCTTCTCGGGGTACGTCCTGCCGTACACGTACGGCCCGTGGGGCATCTTCCGACCGGTGATCTCCTCGGCGACGTACGTGTTCGTCGTGCCCTTGGCGATGATGACCGTGCCGTGCTTCAACGCCTCGGCCACGATGGGCATCTTCGCCACGCCCTTGGCGATCAGACGCTTGCTCTCAGAGACCGTCAGTACGATCTGCGCCTGAACGATCTTGGCTCGTCCGTCGTCTGACGCAACGGATGCGGCCGATGCCTTCTGGCCAAGCACGAATGGCACCACGAGCACCGACAGGAACAAGCATCTACATCGCATTGTGAGACCTCCGCCTACAGAACAAGCGCACCTACGGGGCTTTGGCAGGCGCCATCGCCTGCCGCAGTTGCCTCTCGGTGAAGCGAACGCACCGGCCCTGGCGTCCCGCCAGATCGGACGTGCCGACGGCGTAGTAGAGCGTCACGATCGTGCCATCCGACAATTGCACGGCGCTCGGGTAGCCGCAGTCGGTGTTGAGCGCCCCCCACGCAAGGAAGACCCGTCGGTCGAACGACCACGTCTTGCCACCGTCGTCGCTCAGAATCGCCTGAACCCCGCGGGGAACGAGGCGACAGCCGTAGGGCATGAGCAGCGCCCCGCTCTCGAGCAACAGGATGTCCGGCGGATGGTGGCTCACCTTCGTGATGGTTCGCGCCTTGGTCCACGTTCGCCCCTTGTCGGTCGATTCGCATACGCCCGTGTCGCCGCGTTCGCTGCGCATGGCGGCGACGAGTCGGCCGTCGGGCACTTCGGCCAGTGAGATCTCGTTGTACCCCGTCGCGACGACCGACCAGTCTCCCCACGTCCGGGCGTTGTCCACCGAGCGCAGGATACCGACGCGATTGGGCGTCTTGACCGGCCGCTCGCCGGGAGCTTTGGGCTTGCGCTCCCAAGTGTAGATTTGCATCAGGCTCGTACCATCGCGCAGCAGGATGATCCGCCCGTAAGGCGAGCCGCTGTAGAACAGCTCGGGGCACAGCTCGATCTTCTTCGACCACGTCCGACCGTGATCGGTCGACAGGACGTAGTACATCGCGTACTTGCCGCAGCTCGTGTCCCACTTGCCCTGCGCGTTGTACGTTCGCGCCTCGGCGTAGGCCATGACGACGGTTCCGTCTTTCGTGACGCCGAGACCCGGGTTGCGGTCGTCCCATTTGCTGTCGACGATGACCGCCGGAGCAGACCACGTCCTGCCGCCGTCCTCCGAGTGGATCCAGTCGAGACGGCCCTTGATGCCGATATGCCCATCGCCGTTGCGGATCACCGCGCCGAGCGATCCATTCTTCAGTTTGACGAGCACGGGGAAGTAGCCGGCGCCCTTGACGATCGGCACGTCCTTGACGCCCTTTATGCGCGCGACGCCGCTCTCGTCCTTCGGATTCCGCTCTGCGACGGCTGCGGCGCCAAGCCCCGTAGCCACGACCGCAACGGCACCCCATAGGGAAGCTCTGCGCATTGGTCTTCTCCCACTTGGCGTCACGACGCCACCCCACGTCTGGTGCGTACCATACCGGACGGGCGTCCGCCAGGCCACGACCGCGATGCGCAACATTGCTTGTGCGAGTGGCTTGGCCCGGCTTGTCGGCAGCCATGATACCAGATCCGCTGACCGAGTCGTCTTTTCGTTGCCTGAGACCCCTCCTCCGATACGGCGGCGTCATTGGTTGTAGCGATCGCCCGGTCGGTGGTAGCATATGCGCCTTGGCGCGGGCGGCACCCGCGCCGCTGGTGGATAGACACGAGGTACCTGTAGCAGGGGCCAAGTTCAGAAAGGGTTGGATTACGATGACTGGGAATCTTTCGCGTAGGGACTTCTTGGGAACCTCTTCGGTGGGTGGCGCAGCGCTGGCGTTGGGACTGTCATCTCAGGCCGCGATCGGCAAGGAAGACGAGGTCGTCCTGGGCTTCATCGGCACGGGCGGGCGGGGGCGTTTCCTGCTCAAGCAGGCGGTCAAGCTGCCCGGCATGCGCTTCGGGGCGATCTGCGACCTGAAGAAGGATGCGTTGGACAAGGCGATGGAGATCCTGCAGGAACAGCGCGGCAAGCCGAAAACGTACACCGATTTCCGCAAGATGATCGAGACCGAGAAGCTGGACGGCATCATGATCGCCACCGAGGTGGGCAACCACGCCAAGGTCGCCGCGCCGGTGCTCGAGGCGGGTTACCACATCTTCTGCGAAAAGCCCGTCGACGCCGACGTCGAGCGCGTGGACAAGTTCGTCAAGGCCGCCCGCGCCGCCAAGGGCATCACCCAAATCGGATTCCAGCGGCGGTACAAGCCCGGCTACGTCGAAGCCATCCAGAAGGTCCACGCCGGTCTGGTCGGCGACGTCCGCTATCTCCAGGGCCACTGGCAGTGGCCGCGGCTGCCCGGCGGCGGATGGGTCGCCGACGTGAGCATGTCCGGCGGCGAGCTCGTCGAGCAGGCGGGCCATCACATGGACGTGATGACGTGGATCATGAAGGGCCAGCACCCCGAGCGATGCGTGTCGATGGGCGGCATGATGCGACCCAATCCGGGCGACAGCATCTGCGAGGATCACTCCTTCACCACGTTCGAGTTCCCGGGCGGGATCCACTGCCAGTACTCGCACGTGTTCGGCGCGGGCACGCGGCGGTTCATCGGCGAGCTGCTCAGGGTCTACGGCACGAAGGGCGGCGCGGAGATCAACAAGCTCGACTACGGCCGGCCCGGCAAGTGGAAGGCCTACGACCCCCAGGGCAAGGAGAAACCGATCACGGACAAGACGTGCTACCACGTCGACGGCGTGACGGCGCAGATTCTGGCCTTCGCGGCCAGCTGTCGAAAGGGCGTCAAGGAACTGCCGGCCTGCAACATCGAGACCTCGCGAATCGCCACCTTCATGAGCATGATGGGGCGAATGGCGATGTTCAACCCGTCCACCAAGAAGTTCGACGAGCGCGTCATCGAGTGGAAGGACCTGGGCACGACCACCGACCCGTAGGTGATCGCACCGGACAGGACGGGCCCCGCCGTGGCGAGGTATAATGGGGCTGGGCTTGCATGCCGCCCAAGCGCGGATGGTCTGGCTGGAATCGGGCGATCTCCGGGGGACTCTGGAGACGATCATGGCCAAAGAAGACCTGAAGGAGTTCTTCCGCAAGAAGAAGCTGAGGTCTCGTGGGAATGTCAACTGGGCAGCCAAGAAGAGAGCTTGGCTCAAGTCGGTTGACCAACTCTACGAGACAGTTGAGAAGGAGTACTTGGCTGGGCCAATTCGAGAAGGGATAGTATCTGTCTCGAGATCTCCCAAGACCATTGTCGAGGACATGATTGGCAAGTACGAGATCCCCGAGCTTGTGATCAAGGTCGGAACCGAAGAGGCGGTGTTCTCACCGAAGGGGCGGAACGTTGTGGGCGCATCGGGAAGGATCGACTTGAAGGGGGACATGGGAGAAAAGACGCTCGTTCTGCAGCCGGGAAACCGCTGGGGAATCGTTGCGACCCGGACGCCAACGCTGAGGGTGGTACCGCTTGACGAGAAATCGCTTCTTGACGCGCTGAAGGACATCATGAGGCCATGAGACGCGTCTCGTTCTCCGGCGATCAAAAGACGATCCAGGACGTATGGGAATGGTACGAATGCCTGCGCAAGCTATCCACCGGCAAGAAGGCCAAGCTACTGTCAGACATCGAGCACAACAGGCCGGCCACCGATCCCACATTCGTCGGCATGACGCCGGAAGAAGTTGATGAGTTCTTCAGGGAACTCGACTACGTGACGATGCTCGACCTGTTGGCCGCTGGCGAAGCCGCCATCAGAATCGATTTCCTGAACCGCGTCTACAACCGCGGAAAGGACAGTGTTTCGAAGCGATTCCGCGAGATCTACCAAGCGAAGGGAAGCCAAGCTGCACTCGATGAGGACATCCTAGAGACCTGGAAGGAGCTCAAACCAGGCACAAAGCAGAAGGTCGGTGGTTTCAATGGTGCGTTGAATCTCCGGCACTGGCTGGCCCACGGACGCTATTGGACCCCGAGGCTCGGTAGGGACTACTCTCCTGGCGACATCTACGACATTGCGTACGATCTGCTGGTCGCCATTGGCCTGCTCCCCAAGTCCTGATCCAGTCATGCGGGATGTCGCTCTTCTCCCGGTGCAGGATGGGCAACCGAGGGCGCAAGGAACCGGCAAGGAACGCTGCGAGCGGTGCAGACCGCACAGATCGCCGCCCCCTGCCTATGGTGTTGCGCAGGCAAACCAGGCTGCCACGCAGATGGCGCGAGGCAACCTCCAGGGCTTTGGAGATGCCACCATGAGGGTGCACTCTGCCTTTGTGATTGTCTTGCTTGGACTAGCGTGCTGCGTGAGGGCTGACGACCCGACGTCGTTGGAGATCGACGGCGTCGGATACGGCGCCAAGCCCGACGCGCGCGGTCCGCTGGGGGGCGGTGCGGGCTACGCAAGCATCGTCACCAAGGGCGACTACACGGCAAAGAACCTGGACGCCTTGCTCGACGCTTTGTCCAAGGCGAAGGCCAAGCAGGTCGTGTTCATCCCGGGCGACGTCGAGATCGATCTGACGGCCCGCATCTACATCGAGCAGGTTGTGCTGGACGTTCGAGAGGGCGTCACGCTCGCCAGTGACCGGGGACATCACGGGTCGAAGGGGGCCCTGCTCACCAGTGACGCCCTCAAGACGCCGGTCATCATTCGCGCCAAGGGGCCGAACGTCCGCGTCACCGGTCTGCGGATCCGCGGCCCCAATCTAAAGCGGTATCTCGAGCATCACCGCCGGTCGTTCGGCCCTGGCGGCGACGGGCACGCGTACTACTACAAGTTCCCCACCCAGGACGGGATTCAGACCGTGCATGACCGTCTCGAGGTGGACAACTGCGACATCAGCGGCTTCGGCCACGCCGCGATCTGCCTGAGGACAGGCAAAGGACATCACATCCACCATAACGTCATCCACCACTGTCAGTACAACGGCCTGGGGTACGGCATCTCCCACAACACGGCGTCGTCGTTGGTCGAGTACAACCTGTTCGACTGGAACCGCCACTCCATCGCGGGCACGGGCCGTCCCGGATGCACGTACGTGGCGAGGCATAACGTGGAGCTGGGCACGTCGCTCAGCCACTGTTTCGACATGCACGGCGGGCGCGACCGGAAGGACGGAACGGACATCGCGGGAACGTCCATCGAAATCCACAACAACACCTTCCGCGCCCCGCAAACGCCCGTGGTGATCCGCGGCGTCCCGCAGGACAAGTGCGACGTGCATCACAATTGGTTCGTCAAGCAGGCCAAGCCAAGCGAAGCCGTGGGGGCATCAGCCAAGACGAAAGT
Organism: uncultured Planctomycetales bacterium; assembly: GCA_964390905.1. Lineage (GTDB taxonomy): Bacteria > Planctomycetota > Phycisphaerae > UBA1845 > JAFGLZ01 > JAFGLZ01. Next base: position 7,920 of record CAYMLO010000050.1, read on the forward strand.
CTTCGACAACGCCTACGGTCCGAAACCGACGGCAGCTAGGTAGTGAAGGCAGATCACGGACGGTCGGGCTTGCCCGGGCCGGCAGGGTTGGCCTGTCTGGACGACTTGGCCTGGCGAGCTTCCGACCAGAATGCATAGAGGCGAGCGTTTCGCAGGTAGAAGCGCAGCCGTATCGTCTGCCCTCTCAACGAATCACATCCAACCCGACGCTTCCAGCGGATCGGCAGCCGTACACCATCAGCCGAGACGGCCAGGCAATCCTCCCTCGTCATGCCCTTCACCGGCTTGCACTCGGCGTCCAGGACCTCGGTCCGAAGCTCTCCTTCGTCCGCGTCGGCATTCACCCACAGCGCCGAACCGCGCCAAACCAGCGGCTTCGTCAGAATGACCCCTTCACGGTCGCCCGCGTCGAGCGATGCGAATCCATCCACGCGAAGCATGGCCAGGCAGATGGCCCCGGTGTCGAAACTGAGATGGCGGTCGTCCGTCGCGTAGCGATACTTGAGCCCCGAGTAGTAGAACCACAGCTCGTCACCTCGACGGATGGGCCGCGAGGACGGCTCGATCTGGGCGGTGTCGTAGGCACCGTCGCTGATGGGTGAAAGCGGTATGAAACCCTCCACGCCGGAGACGCGCCGCCAGTTGACAAGATCGCGGCTGACGGCCAGTCCCATCTCGGAGAAGCCGTCGCCGGCGGGCGCCTTGCCGCTGTGCCCGCACATGCGGAAGTAGGTTGGCAGTCCGATGTAGATCCCCTCGTAGGGAAAGACGGCCATGTTGTAGACCTGGGCATTCCACTGATTCGGGTCGTTGACAAGAGGCTTGCGTCGGGTGGGATCCGCCAGGTGGCGCTTCAGCCACTGTCTTGCGAGTTCTTGATCGTGCGGGTCGGCCTGGTAGATCAGCTTCGGCGCGGACCAACGGACGAAGTCCTTGCTGGTCGATAGTGCGACCGCCCTACGACCGTTCGCGTCCTTTGTACGAAGCGCGAAGACGAATTGCCCGCCAAGCTCATCGTATGTGAGGTGGTGCTCCTCTCCGGACGGGATCTGTTTCTCCGAGAGAAACGTCCATGCGTATCCGTCAGGCGACGCCGCCGGGCGCGGGCTGCGCTCGCCGATCAGTGCCTTCCAACGACGCCGGGGATCGGAGTCCCGTGCGTCGTAGAGTCGGTGATAGAGGAAGACCTGTTTCGCCTTCGGGTCGAACGGCCACAGAAGGTTGTTCTGCTTCGACCCCTTGACGGCATGCCGACCGACGACGGGCTTGGTCCATGTCAGACCATCCGCAGAAACGGCCAGACACGTAGACAGGTTGTTCCCCCAATAGAGCAGTTCCCACCGCCTGGCTTCTGGATTCCACACGGGCGCGTCACGGGTCTGGATGTAGCGGCTCTCCCACGGGTGATTGGGGTCGGCCTTGATGATCGGGTTGCCGGTGTACTTGCGAGGCTGGTTGAGGGTCCTGCGAACCCGCTTGAGGCGATCAATCACCCCACCGTCGAGGAAGAGCTGCTTTGTCCCGGGCTGCAATATGACCCGCTCGGCGGCAACGCCCGCCTGAGCCGCCCCCACCAGACAGACTGCCGCCGCCCAGATAATGACCCGGTGCACGTGGGGGGAAGGCAACATGGCTCGGCATGATCCTCCAATCTCAGAACTGAGAGGCGAGGACTTCGCGACGACCCTCGACATGACCCCGACCCACGGGCGCTTGGAGATTGCCGAAGACGACACGCCCGTCGGATCAGTCATCCAGCTGACCGGGATAGTCGGGCACCTCGGTATCGGGCACCTTGCCCAGCTTGCCGAGAAGCTCGTAGATGTTGACGACCGCCTGGTTGACCATCCGCTCGCCGGCGCCGACTTCGACGAAGGTCTGATACCCCGCGCCGTATCCGCCCTCCGCCGCGGCGCGGATCGTCGGGAAGTAGGCGGCGAAGCCGTCGGCGTATCCAATGAAGAAGGTGTGCGGCACCGGGCTCGCCTTGCGCAGGTCGAGCTGAAACGCGACGAAGAACTCCCCAGGGAAACCGACCCACGCGATACTGTCGTTCAGAACGATCGTCGTGGACTTCACGTTCAAGGCGTTCGCGAAACGCTCGAAGTACTTCAGGAAGGCGGCCTCGCCCATCTGCTTGATGTACTCCCTGTATCGCTTGAAGAGGGCCTCGCGGACCCCCGAGTCCTTGAGCGCCCAACGAGGCTTCAGACGCAGCCGGCTCGTCTTGGCCTTGACGGACGCCTTCTGGACGGGCGCGGGCTTGGCCTTCTTGGCGACGCGGATCACCTCGGCCGCCAGGGCTTGGCCCATCTCGGTCATGTGTTTGACGCCGTCCTTCCTCAGCGGGGTCTTGTCCATGTAGGGGTTGATGTCGCCACACGCGCCCTGGAGGAACATGCACTGTCCGCCGAGCACTTCCTCGACCGCCTTGGCCATCACCCCGACGTAATCGGCCGAGTACTGCATGTTGTCCGGCCCCAAGACGACCGGATGACAGGCATAGTTCACCAGGACGGCCAACACCTTTCCGTCCGCGTCGTCAACGCGGATCACGCCGACGGTCTTGTCCACGGGCTGGGTGGGTTCGCGTTTGGCGTTTCGCCACCGCATCAGCACCCGACCGTCTTCGGTGACGTGCCTGCGGTTGTGGGCCTGGTCGACCTCGCCGTAGCCGACGGCGAGTGTGACGTTGCGCAGATTCGCGCCGGCCTCGAGAACGGCCTTGATCACCTTGTCGACCGCCTCCTGCGACCAGGAGTTCTCTTTCGAAGGCCAATCGCGGATCTCGAGGCTCGGCCCCTGATGCGTGTGGCTGGCCGCGACCAACACCGTCTGGATGCCCACCTTGGCGGCGGCCTTGCGGATGCGGACCAAATGGTCCTCATCGAAGGCCCGGCCCAGATCCAGCGTCACCAGAGCGACGCCGGTCTCTCCGTCGCTGAGCGTCAGGACCTTGGCATAGAGCGGATCGAGCGTGGCCTTCCCCGGTCCGGGCCGGTTGCTGTAACCCCACATCGTCGCGCCCACGGGAGGCGTGATGTCGACCTTCGCGAGCCCCGCCCGAAGCGTCGCCGCCTCCGCGGCTCCTGGATTCAATGTCGTTGCCATGACGACCATCCCCACCGCGCGATGGATCGCGCGCCACGCTTTCGTCTCGATCATGTTCGCGCCCTCCGGGAGAGGCCCGCACCTGCCACACTTACCCATGAGCTTATCGCCGTGCCGATCCTACCGCAAACCACCCAAGCGCCAGCGTTCAGGCGAAGCAGACGACCGGCCATGTTGGTCTAGGAAACGACCTGAAGAACCGCACCAGCCGACTGCCCTCCGGCGGCGCAGATCCCAAGGAGTGCCGTGGACGCACCGGTGAGTTTCAACTCGTTGGCCATCGTGATCACCATCCGCGCACCGGTCGCGGCAAACGGATGTCCCAACGCGATGGACCCCCCGTGAACGTTGATGTCTTCGGGCCGAAGCTCGCCCGTCGCCGCGTCCAAACCCAGCCGCTCGCGGGCGAACTCGGCGCTGCGGAGCCCCTTCAAGACACTGAGCACTTGCGCTGCGAAGGCCTCATGAATGTCCACCAAATCGACGTCCCCCAACGCCATCCCCGCACGTCGCAACGCCTTGGGCATGGAGATGGCGGGTCCGATCAGCAATTGGTCCGCGGGGTCGACCGCATCGTAGGACCAGCCTCGAAACGCAACCTTGGGCGAAAGCCCCAGCGCACGGGCCTTCTCCTCGTTCATGAGCAGCACGGCCGCCGCCCCGTCGGTCAGGGCGCTGGAGTTGCCGGCGGTCAGCGTCCCATTCTCTGCGAAGGCCGGGCGAAGCTTCGCCAGCTTCTCTAGGCTCGTGTCGGCCCGGACGATGTCGCTCGTATCGATCCTCGCGCCCTCGGGTGTGTCCACGGGGACGATCTCGTCGGCAAAGCGCCCGCTGGTGATCGCCCGGCCGGCGCGCTGGTGGGACTGAAGCGCGAAGGCGTCCTGATCCTCGCGCGAGATGTCGTTGTCGGCGGCCATGCGCTCGGCGGCTTCCCCCATCAGCTCGCCGGTCGTCCGCTCGCGGATGCTGGGGCGCTGCGGGATCAGGTCGCGCCGAACCCTCAGTCGGGCGAGCAGGCGGAAGTAGTCCTTCACCCCGGTCTTCGAGCTCATGACCACCGGAGCGGTCTTGTGCACGAAGCTCTGGGGCATCTTGACCTCTGCGTTGCTGGTCGAGTCGCTGCCGCCGGCGATCACGACGTCGGCCTCGCCTCGCTCGATGGCCCCAACGGCCTGCGTGATCGCTACGAGCCCTGACGTGCATGCCCGGGTGACCGTCGTGGCCTCGACGCTGGGGGACAATCCCAGATCCAGGACGATCTCGCGCCCGATGTTGACGGCGGTGCTCGGGAAGATCACGCCCCCCCAGACCACACTGTCGATCTCCTCCCGCGGCACACCCGTTCGTTCCAGCAGGCCGCGAACCGCCGCCACGCCCAAGTCGATCGTGTCCAGACGCATGAACACGCCGAACGCGCGGACAAACGGCGTGCGAACGCCATCGACCAGGACGGCGCGGTGCTTAGCATGCGTGTCGGAGGCTGTCGGCATCTAAACGCTTCTCCTTGCTCGCTGTGGCTCAGGCCCCGATGAAGCTGCCGCCGCAGACGCGCAGGACCTGTCCGGTCATGCCGGCTGCGCCGGGGCTGGCCAGAAACGTGATGACCTCCGCCACGTCCTCGGGCTGGCCTCCTTGCGAGAGGCAGCACAGGCGGCGGGCGACCAGACGGGTGCCCAGCGGAATCGCCGCGGTCAACGCCGTTTCGATGAAACCGGGGGCGACGGCATTCACGGCAACGCCCCCGTCGGCCAGTTTCGGCGCGAGGGCCTGAACGTAACCGATGGCGCCGGCCTTCGAGGCGGCGTAGTTGGTCTGGCCCACGTTGCCGGCGATGCCCGAGACCGAAGACAGGAACACGATCCGGCCCTCGCGGCGCAGCAGCGGCTCGAGGGCCTCGTTCACGGAAATCGCAGCGATGAGGTTCACGCCAAGCGCCTGATCCCAGAGCTGAGCGTCCATATTGCCCAACGTCCTGTCGCGGGTGATGCCGGCGTTGTGAACGACGACGTCGACCCCGCCAGAATGCTCTTCGAGAAGCTTCGAGATCCTGCCCGGCGCCTCGGCGTCGCTGATGTCGCACGGCAAGAAGGTCCCGCCGATCTCGCCCACCAGCTTCCCGGCGGCTTCCGCTTCTGCCGGTCGGTCCGCGCCGACAACGTGCGCGCCCTCACGAGCCAAGGCCCGAGCCGTAGCAGCGCCGATCCCGCGCGCGACGCCGGTGACCAGAGCGACCTTCCCGTCAAGCGGGCGCACGTAACGACCGTCCGAGTCGCCGCGGACCCGTGTAGAGAGATGAATCGCCTGTCCGGAGATGTAAGCGGAACGCGCCGAGAGCAGAAAACGCAAGACCGGTTCGATCCGATGCTCGGAGCCGCGACCGACGTAGACCGTCTGGGCCGTGGACCCCCGCCGGCCGATCTCGCGTGCGATGCTGCGGACGAACCCGTCCAGGGCCCGCGCCGCGGTCGCCGCCTTAGGCGTGGGCGCTTCGGCAGGCGGGCGAGCCAGAACAACGACCCGACCGCAGACACCGAGGCGCCGAATCCACGAATGGAAGAAGTCATACGCCCGTCGAAGGTCTTGCGGAGCTGCCATCCCGGTGGCGTCAAACACAAGACCGTGGGGGCGCACGTCATCGGCCGGACCGCCCTCAGAGGGCGCAAGGGCAGCCGTGCTGCCCGTCCGGTCTTCAACGCCCCTCGTCTTTGCGCCCGCGGCGGCGAGGGAGCTGTCCAAGACCGAGGCCAATTCCGCGCCGGGACACTCACCGACGACGACGGGCAGCCCTTCCAAGGGGCGCTCCTGCCAGGGCCCGAAGTCACGACGAAGCTCCTGCGGCAACGGAACGGGCAGACGGAGCGTACGGATCACCCGGCGAGCGACCCGACTCCTCCCAAGCTTGACCAGGAAATCACCCATGATCGTTCTCTGTGCACGTCGTGTACTGGCCGGTGAGACAGGCCGTCGCCCCCGGCGATTCGCCCACGAACAGGTCCCCCTGACCGTGGACATAGACGCCCACGTCGGCAGGCAGGACGACGGGACGCACGAAACGGACCTCGATGGCCTGAAGGCATTCCGGTCGGCCTGACCAGAGCGTCCGGTTCAACGTCTCCACGGCCCGCGCCATCGTCGAAAACCCGTGCAGGATGACGCTGGGGAAGCCGGATAGCCGAGCGTAGAGCGAAATCCAGTGGATGGGGTTGAAGTCACCTGTCAGCAAGGCGAACCGCAGCCCGCTACGTTTCGGCAAGTGCCAGCGATCCAGCTCGCGTGCGTCTTCCGGTACGGTGGGTTTCGGTTTGGCCGCCCCGCCTTCCGAGCGACGCAACCGGACGATGGCGTCAACCCGACAGATCAGTGCCTCGGGCGCCGACTCGGTCCCGGTCACCAGACGCTGCTTGACGATGGCTCGCCGTCCGTCGTCGTCCACCTCCTCCAGGCGTGCCTGCAGGAGCAAAGGCTCGTTCGCCGGAAGCTGGCGGCGGACTTCAAGCCGGCACCCGGCGTTGAGCATGCGGCTGACGTCGTAAGGCACGTCCCGCAAGACCCGCGCGAGCAGCGGGAAACCCCACTGTGGGAACATGTGTGGCGGTGTCGCGCCAGCGTACCAGCCTGGGTCCCCGCCCACGTGCCGGATGAAGTCGTCGACGAGCCGACGATACCGGGGAGGCACGGTGGCGTCCAGAACCGGACCGGGGAGCGCCGGAAGCTCGGACCTGACCTTCCGAATCCGGCCACGGACGGATCGCGCCGCGGTCCGCAACAAGGTTGCGATCATCGGCCCCTGACGAAAGAGATGGCGGACTGGCACGCTCATGAGACTCGTGTCCGTGTCGTCGTCATTCGGCGTTCAGGGCTGCGAGCAACCGCTTGCCCGTGCGAGTGATCTCGCTGCGAAGGAACCGGCAGCGCGGTTCGGCCCGCTCCAGATAGCGTTCGAGGACCTCGGCCCGCTCGGGGAAGCGTTCGGCCTGCCGCAGCAACGACTCGCAGACCGCGACATCGCTCAACATCCGCGTCAGCCGCTCCGCGTGCAACAGCGCCAAGGCAAAGTCCTTCTTCGGATCCCACGCCCGGAACGAGGATGCCCATTGACGGATGGGCAACTTGCGCGTCTCGCCGAGCTTCTTGGCCGCCAATCGGACCATCAGGAAGCGCAGCGTGGCGTATAGACCTGCCTGCAGCCTGGCAACGCGCCGATGCAGGCGGGACGGAGAGAAGCGTCTGCGCAGACCGGCGCTCGCGACGGACCGGAGAAACACCCCGGGTCTCTTGAGGACCGCCATCAGATTGTCCCGCATCGCCATCAGCGCCTGGATCTGGCTCGTGCCTTCGTAAATGGGCATCACCACGGCGTCGCGCAGGAGCTTCTCCGCCCCGTACTCGGTCGTGTAGCCGAACCCGCCGTGGATCTGGATGCATCGGCGGGACATCTCGACGGCCTTCTCGGCCGCGAGGTACTTGACCAGAGGAGTGAGATGGCGCGAACGGCGTTGATGGCGCCCGATCTCAGCCTGCCGGGCCCTTCGTTCGGCCTCGTTTTCAGGCGGAAGGACGTCCTGCAGGATCTGCAGCTTCTGGGCCGTTTCCTCGTGGTGGGCACTGTCCACGCAGATCGCCCGTATTCCTTGAATGTCCGTGCGCATCTCGTCGAGGTAGTCGGCGATCATCTCGTGGCGGTCGATCGTCTTGCCCATGCTGGCACGTTCGGCTGCGTAGGCCTTCGCCATCCGCCAGGCAGCTTCGCAAGCGCCCAGCGATTCGAACCCTACGCCCACGCGCGCGCTGTTCATCAATAGAAGCATCTGCTTGAAGCCATCGCCGCGCTTCCCGAGCAGGTGTGCGGGCGTCCGGTCGAAACGGACGGCGACCGTGGCGGAACCGTGATGGCCGAGCTTCTCCTCCAAGGCCTCAAACGTCGCGAGCTGAACCCGCTGCCCCTGCTCGTCGACCGACCACGTCGGCACGAGGAACAGCGAAAGGCCCTTCAAACCAGCAAAGGCGTCGTCCCCGGCGGTCTCCTCAGTCCGAGCGATGACGAACTGATACTTGGCGTGTCCCGAGGTGACGAAGATCTTCTGCCCCGAGACGGCCCAGTTCCCCTCCTCGTCCTGCTCGCCTCGGCAACGGAGCGCGGCCATGTCGCTGCCGGCGCCCGACTCGGTGATGTCCATGCTACCCCAGGCGTCGCCGGCAATGATCTCGGAAATCTCCTCGCCGAAGCGGGTGCGCTTGATGCAGGCGTTCTCCGTGTCGAACTCGGTTGTACCCTCCATGATCGAGAGGATCAGCATGACCAGCGCCATGCCGCCGTGAAAACCGACATGGGCGGAGACCGAGACATCCGCGCGAGCCAAGAGTTCCATCGACAACATGAAGACCAGGAACGGGCAGTTCACGCCCCCCAACTCGCGCGGCAGGCACATGCCGTGCATTTCGAGCTGGCGAATCTCCTCGAAGACATCCTCCAACACCGGGGGGAACTTGACCTCGCCGTTCTCCAGCCGGGGGTGTTCGCGGTCGATCTCGCGGATCCGCGCCCCGATCTTTTCAGCCGAGAACGCGCCGATCATCTCCAGGATGCTGCGATAGAAGTCCAACGCCTCCGAGGCGTTCTCGAAGCCGTCCTTGGCCCTGTACCCGTACTCGGTCAGCTCTACCAGGGATTCCCAGTCGATGCACTTGTCGACGTAGAACTGCAGGTCTTCGTTGTCGTCGTAGTAGCTGGCCATGGCATCTCCTACGGCTTGGTCCCGGGCGGCCTTGGCGCGGTGAACAGCGCGTCTCGACAGATGCGCACCAGCTCGGACACCTTCGGCTCGAGCGAATCGCCCCCGCCGGGATGCACGAGGGCGCCCACGACGTCACCAACGGCCACCGTACCGACCACCATCACCATCACCTGAATGATGTAGGATTCCGGATGGACGTCCCGCTTGATCGTCCCGCTCTCCTGGCCCATGCGGATGTAGTCGGTCAACACCGTGGTCAACGGACTAAGGTGCTCGGTCATCAACCCATGGATCGTTTCAGGCCTGTCGAGCATCTCCCTCAGGGTCAACCGTGCGCGATTGGTGTCCGCCAGGAAGAACTCCACGACGGCCGTCAGGGCGGACGAGAAACGATCGAACCCGCTGATTTCTGAGGTCAGCAGTTTGGGCAGCTCATTGCGCCAGTGAACCAGCAGCGTCTCGATGACTTGCTCGCGTAACACCTCCTTGGACGCGAAGTGATGGAGCAGAGAAGGCTTTCGGATGCCCACCGCATCGGCGACGGCCTGGATCGACGTCCCGTCGAAGCCATTGGCGCCGAACAAGCGGATCGCCTCCTCGATGATCCGCTGCTTCACGTCGTTGGGGCCTGAAGAACTGTCTGATGCCATCCGGGGCCTCTTGTCTTGATCTACCAAAGAGTAGATGATAACCTACCGCGTGGTAGGCAGCCTGTCAACCAGGTTGCGGGCAGTCGCGACATCCTCCGAAGCGAGGAGACCAGGACCGTGGATGTCCCCATTCTCGAGGAGAAAAGCGTCGTCGCCGTGGGTTTCAACCGCCTCAGGGAAACCTGGGACAATGTGCAGCTCATCGCGATGTATCGGGACGGACGCCATACCGGACAATGGGAGCACCACCTGGCGAGGGAGGTGGCCCAAGAGATCCTTCACGTGACGACGGCCTGGCGGATTCTCGGCGTCAGACCTCAGGAGTGCGTGGCCATCATGGCCCGAAACCGCCCGCGATGGCTCACGACCGTCATCAGCTTGCTCGGGCGGAACGCGGCAACCGTCCCCGTCTACCCGACGCTGACGGCAGAGGAGGCCGCCTTCATCCTCCGCGACGCGAACGCCCGGTACGTCATGGTCGACACGATGGAGCAGGCCCGCAAGATCCTGTCCGTTTTCGACGGATTGGCCGGACTCCAGAAGATCTTCGTGATGGACCCGATCACAGATCGCACCGACGCACGCGTCGGCGCCTATGACGACCTGATCGACATGGCCCGAGGGCACGTCGACATCCATGCCTTCTGCGAAGAGGCCCGCGAGATCGCCGGACAGGACGTTGCGGCCATCATCTATACCTCGGGCACCACGGGACGTCCCAAAGGCGCGGTCCTCACCAACACCAACCTTTTGAGCCAGCGCATCGCGCTGACCCCTTTCGGCTTTACCACCGATGACGTCTTTCTAAACCACCTACCCTTCAGCCATTCCTTCGGCCTGACGGCGGACCTGTTCGGCAGCATTGCGGCGCGGGCGAAGCTGGCGATCTCGAACGGGATGGCGCCGCAAGACATCCGCCACGCGCTCACGACCATACGCCCGACCGTGCTCATGAGCGTGCCCAGGCTGTTCGAGAAGATTTACGTTCAAGTCCAGCAGGTCGTCTCCCAGAAATCCCCGACGGCCCAGGCGCTCTTCAACGCCGCCCTGGACGTGGGAAGACGCGTGTTCGACCTGAAGAGCGAGGGCAAGCGCATCCCGACGACGCTCGCGCTCAAGTACCTGGCCGCACGCAGGATCACGACGAAGGTGCGCGAGCAGGCGGGCCTGGACCGCGTCAGAGTCGCTTACGCCGGCGGTGCCCCGACCAGTTGCGAGCTGTGCTATTTCTTCCAGAGCCTGGGCATCGACATCTACCAGGGCTACGGGCTGACCGAGACGAGCCCCATCGCAAACGTCAACCTGCCCGGCAAGAACAAGCTGGGGACCGTGGGGCCGCCGATTCCCGGTGTCGAGGAAAGGATCGCCGAGGACGGCGAACTGCTGATACGCGGCGACAACGTGATGAAGGGGTACCACAATCGCCCTGACGAGACGGCAGAAGCAATCGACGACGAGGGATGGTTCCACTCGGGTGACATCGGCGCCATCGACGAGGACGGTTACCTCAGGATCGTCGACAGGAAGAAGGAACTCATCATCACCTCAGGCGGCAAGAACGTCGCGCCCCTGACGATCGAAACGGCCTTCAACACCGAGGTCTACATCGAGCGCGTCGTCGTCGTCGGCGATGGGCGCAAGCACCTGGCTGCACTGATCTGCCCGAACTTCAAGATGCTCTACGGCTGGGCGCGTGCGAAGGGGATTCAGTGGGACTCGGATGCAGACCTTGCGGCACATCCTGACGTCATCCAACTCCTCGAGGAACGGGTGCAAGAGGTCAACAAGGCCTTCGCGCGCTTCGAGCAGATCAAGAAGATCACCGTGATGGACCACGAGTTCTCCGAAGAAACCGGCGAACTGACCCCCACCGCGAAGGTCAAGCGGCGCAACGTGGACGCGATGTATGCCCAGACCATCGAATCCATGTATGACGGGTGACGACACGGTCACGGTTGCGACCAGCGAGCGACGTCGCTACAGCACGCTCTTCCAGAAGGAATCTGCGAACTCGCGCGTCCAGCGCGCCTCGTCGGCAGGGACGGCGGGGATGCGAACGCTCATCTCGGGATTGCGAAGGCACTCGGTGATGTAATCGCCGGTCTCGCGGATGATCCGCAATCGGACCGTGCGCCAATCGATCAGCGTTCGGCGAAAGAGCTTCATGACGAAGTCGCCTGCGGCCGCAGCTAGCCCTCGGCGGCCTCCTCTCGAGCGCGATGGACCCGATGGCCAGTCCAGATGCCCAGGATCGCCGCTGCCGGCCCCACCGACAGGTAGTGGACCGGGAGACCACGGACCAACGCATTCGGCGCGATGATGCCGATCTCGCTGAGGCGCCCGAGCTGGCCACTCAGCTCAGGCCGCCCAGCCGCCAGCAGATGCCCCGCAAGGGCCACCACCGGCACGGCCAAACACGCCCATACCGCAAGTGCAGGCCGGCAGAACTGGCTGGCCACCAACGTTCCCAACCAGAAGCCTGCGCCGATGGCGAAGCACACCTGTCCGGGATGGACCGGACCGTCCGGTCGGCCCGCCACCATGCGGATCGCCACCATGGCCACCACGGTCGCGATCACCAGCGTGAGCAGGCCGTGACGGATCTCGCGTCTCCATTCGGCCTCGACGCCGCTCCGCCTGGCCGCTCGACCCAGCCAGCGAATCAGGAGCCCGCCGCGGTCCGGCGTGGCGGGCTCATCCCGCCTTGATCCCGCAGGACCGGCCAGGTCGGCCCACGCCTCGGCAACGGCGCCGGCCACGAAGCTCACGACCGGGACGATCGTCCACAGCAGCACGTCGAGCGCCAACCAGCCGAACACGCTGCCCCGTTCACCAGCCGACGCAGCCTCATACTGAAGCAACCCGGTCAGGTCCGCCCCCCGGAGTCCCACGCCCGCCAGACCTACGCCGACGGCAAAGACGCCGAAATCGGACAACCTGCCCCGCATGGCCAAGGTAGCTGCGCAAGACCCCACCCCCGCGAACACCACCAGCGTCGCGACGGCCACCCACGGGCTGGGATGGCCGACGACGGTCACCGCGCCCTGCGGGTCAGCCGGACGTAGGAGACGCCAGCCGAGTGTGATCGCAACCGCCAACAGCACGCAACAGATCAGGAAAACACGCGTCTTCTCGCCGAACCGCATCGGCGGAAACAGCTCGCCTGCAGCCACCTCCGGGGTCGGTCTGCCCTTCGAGGCCGTTGCACTCACAACAGGCCCCCTTCCTTCAGGATCACGCCGAGCCGCTCGCGGTTGGCCGGCGCCATCGGACACAGCGGTAGGCGGAACTCCTCGGCGATCATGCCCTTCATCGCCATGGCGGTCTTAATCGGAATCGGATTGGTTTCCAGCGACAGCAGGTTCTTGCCCAGCGCGAACAGCTTGCGATGGTGCTCGGCCGCGGCGGCGAAATCGCCGGACAGTGCGGCGTCGGTCAGCGCCTTCATCTCGCGTGGCAGGACGTTGGCGATCACACTGATGACACCCACTCCGCCGATGGCCATCAGCGGCAGCGTCATCGAGTCGTCGCCGGAGATCAGCCCGATATCGCACAGCGTGCTCAACTCGCTTGCGTCATCGAGACGCCCGGTGGCGTGCTTGACAGCCACGATCTTCGGGAACGCCTTGTGCAGCCGCGCGATGGTGGCCGGGGCGATCTCGACGCCGCACCGGCTCGGGATGTTGTACAGGACGATGGGCAGCTCGACCTCCTCCGCCACGCGAGCGGTGTGCTGATACAACCCCTCTTGCGTGGGCTTGTTGTAGTAGGGCGAGACCATCAAGGCGGCGTCCGCGCCGGCATGCTGAGCGTGGAGGGTGAGTCGCAGGGCCTCGGTCGTGCTGTTGCTGCCCGTGCCGGCGATGACGGGCGTCCGACCGTCGGACCGCTTGACCACGGCCTCGATCACGCGGTCGTGCTCCTCATGGCTCAGCGTCGGCGACTCGCCCGTCGTCCCACAGGGGACCAGCCCGTCCGTACCGGCTTCCAGGTGGAAGTCCACCAGCCGGTTCAGAGCGTCCCAATCGACGTGCCCGCCCTTGAACGGTGTGACCAGGGCCACCATCGTTCCGCGGAAGGTCATGATGTCTCCTCCGGCGCGTGCAGAACCAGGAGATCCTTCATCTCGGCGACGGCCTCGCGGACGCCAACGAAGATTGCTCGTGAGATGATGGAATGGCCGATATTGAACTCGCCGAAGCCCGGCACGGACGCGACGGGCCCGACGTTGCGATACGTCAGACCGTGCCCGCCGTGGACGGCCAATCCGCACGCCGCCCCGGTGGCGATGCCTCGCTCGAGACGACGAAGCTCGCGCTGAATCGCCCGCGGCCCACGCGCATGGGCGTAGCCGCCCGTCCACAACTCGACGGCGTCGAAGCCACAGTCCGCCGACGTTTCGATCTGCTCGGCGATCGGCTCGATGAAAGCGCTGCAGATCGCGCCAGCGCTCTTCAAGCGCTTGACCACCTCCTTAACACGACGGCGAAACCTCACGACGTCCAAACCGCCTTCGGTCGTCACCTCTTCGCGGCGCTCCGGCACGAGTGTGGCCTGCTCGGGCTTGAGTCGACAGGCGAACCGAACGATGCTCGGGGCGATGGCCATCTCCATGTTGAGCTTGACGGCCACGGTCTCGCGAAGCACCTCGGCGTCGCGGTCCTGGATGTGACGCCGGTCCTCGCGAAGGTGGAACGTAATGCCGTCCGCTCCGCCGAGTTCGGCCTCGGCAGCGGCCCAGACCGGGTCCGGCTCGTTGGTCTTGCGAGCCTGCCGCACGGTCGCGACGTGATCAATGTTGACGCCCAACTCTACCATCGCACACTCCCATGACGAACGGATCGACCGAGAACAAGATTATAGCGGGCCGATCCGCCCATGTCGCCCCAGTCGTCGGTGGACAGGCGCCAGTTCGCGCGCACCCACCGCGTGGCAATGCGTTTTCTAGGTTGCGGGCACATCGGATTTGACCGTGTCGGGACCAAATCGTACTGTCTGATTGTCCGGCCCACGGCAGTGTGGGCCGCGTTCCGACGAGCCCTTTGGGGGGGCATGTCACGGGCGGCTGGCCACGGCCGGCGACGAGAGTCATCTACTACTCGTGTATCGCTCGCCCTCGGCGGGCGGTGATCCGTGCTTCCGGCGGGGGAAACATCTGTTGTTGTGATGCCGGCAGGCCTGGGCCAACGCACCGGGCCTGCCGGCGTTCTTTATGGGTCGCGCGGGCCCACCTCCCGCCCTTTCTGTCGCTAGCCGGCCAGGGGGGGCGCAAGCGTCCTGCTTGACAGACAAGCCGACGATCTCTATCCTCGCGCTATTGGCGGGTCAAGTGAGAAGCCGCACGGCGTCTCGAGAGTCCCCGCCAAACCCCGGGGCGTGGCGCAGCCTGGATAGCGCGCTTGACTGGGGGTCAAGAGGTCGCTGGTTCGAATCCAGTCGCCCCGATAGGATGTAAAACACGCCGAACGCTTGATCTAGCGTACCGACCTGTGTCGGGTCGCGCGGCTCGAAGGGCTTAGCAAATCCGGTAGTCTACCGGATTTGATCCCTGGAGGTCGCACGATCAGCAAGAACCGACGTACCCGAGGGCCAACGAGAAACCTTCCTTCGTACCGAAGACACAAGGCATCCGGACAAGCGGTCGTCACTCTGAACGGGGTCGATTTCTATCTGGGCGCCTACGGCACGAAGGCCAGCAGGCAGGAGTACGATCGGCTGACATCTGAATGGTTGGCCAACGGGCGACAGCTACCAGCGGATCGCTTGCCCGGAGGCCCCGCCGATCTGACTGTCAATGAGTTGATCCTCGCGTACCTCCAACACGCCAAGACCTACTACCGCAAGAACAATCGGCCAACCGGCGAGATGGATGCACTCAAGGCCGCGCTCCAGGTTCTGCGGCAGTCGTATGGCGACGTGGTGTGCTCGGCCTTCGGCCCGTTGAAACTGAAGGCCGTCCGCGAACGCATGACCACAGACAAAGGCTGGTGCCGGAACAACGTCAACCGCTCGGTCGGTCGTATCCGGCGGATGTTCAAGTGGGGTGTCGCCAATCAGATGATCCCGCCTTCGGTCTATCAGGCGCTAGCAGCCGTTGACGGCCTTCGTCGTGGCCGATCTGAGGCGCGTGAGACCGAGCCGATCACGCCCGTCCCCGACGGTGTGGTCCAGGCCGTTCTGCCCCACGTCGCTCCCGAGGTTCGGGCCATGATCGAGCTACAGGAACTTTGCGGCTGCCGGCCGTCAGAAGTCGTGGCCATGCGGGGTTGCGACTTGACGACCGACGGCGACTTGTGGGAGTACCGACCGGCGGAGCACAAGACGCAACACCACGGACGCGATCGCGTGATCATGTTGGGCCCACGCGCACAGGCCATCATCAAGCCCTACTTGCGGACCGACACCGAGGCGTTCCTGTTCTCGCCGGCCGTGGCTGAAGATCGCCGAAACGCCGAGCGTCGGGCCAAGCGCAAGTCGCCAATGACCCCGAGCCAAGCCAAGCGTCGACGGAAGCGCAAGCCGAAGCGCATACCCCAGAGCCGCTACACGGTGGATTCCTACCGGCGAGCCATTCACCGTGGCTGTGATCGGGCTTGGTCCGCACCGAAGGGACTGAAGCCCGCGGAGGTGGCGGCCTGGCATCAAGAGCACCGATGGTCGCCGAACCGGCTACGTCACAGCCGGGCAACAAAGATCAGGCGGCAGTACGGTATCGAAGCGGCGCGCGTGGTACTCGGTCACGCATCGGCCATCACGACGGAGATCTACGCCGAGGCCGACCTGGGGGCGGCCAGGCGCATTGCAGCGGAGGTCGGATAACGAGGTACAGGCGTAGGATAATCGAAGGACCCGGTGTCCGCGACGGCGGACGTATCTGGCTCGGAGTGTTCGTGACGCAATCCCCACGAGCGCGTCGGGCCGATCCGGGCAAGGGGGTGCACCATACCACATCTAAATAGAGTTGCGCCCGTTGGGGCCACGCATAAAATAGGCGCTCCTATAAAATTATAACAATGACCCGCTTCGGCGGGTCGGCAAGGAGGGTGCATAGGCATTCATGGAACTAACATCTCAGTGCCAAGGGCCTGAGGGGGAGATTACGGTCCGTTCCTGAGCAGTTCCTCAACCAACTTAGATACCGACACGGTGGCAAACCCCGAGGCCAAGTCGGCCATGGCATAGGGGATGACAAGGTGGTTGCGGTGGATCATCGATCCGCAGCAGTAGACGACGTTCGGCACGTAGCCCTCCCGTTCCTCGGCCGTAGGAACCAAGAGCGGCTGCCTGAGCCGGCCAAGGACCTTGGCCGGATCGGATAGGTCGAGCAGCATGGCGCCGATGCAGTATTGGCGCACCGGGCCGACGCCGTGCGTCAACAGGATCCAGCCCTTGTCGGTCTCGAGCGGGGAGCCACAATTGCCCAGCTGGACCAACTCCCACGGTTCCCTGGGCAGCTGGAGTCGCCTCGCCTCGTTCCATGTATGGAGTCTGTCCGAACTCAGTAGCCACAGGTTCTCTCCGTCATGACGGGAGACCATCAGGTACCTGCCGTTGACCTTTCTCGGAAACAGCGCCAAGCCCTTGTTCTTGATGTGGCGGCCGCCGAGGGTGCGTACGCGGAAGGTCACAAAGTCCGACGTCTCGAGCAGCATCGGGAAGAAGCGCTGCGCACCGGAGGCCGTGTAGGTGCCGTAGTACGTGACCTGGCCGTCAGCACCGACAAATCGGGTTAGGCGCAGGTCCTCCATGCCGCGGCGTTCGCTTTCGGTGGCCGGGAAGATGACGATCTCACTCGGGAGACAGTCTTCCGGGAACTTGACGTCGTAGTTCGCCTCCGCCAGCCAGCGGATCGACCTTGCCGCACGCCCGAACGCCGGCGATCTGGGCAGGCCCTTGCTGATATCTCTCAGCTCATCGCAAAGCGTCTTGGCGGTGAAGCGATCCGGCAGTCGCTCCAGTACCTGAACTGCGGGATCATGCAATAGGCCCCTCTCCCGAAGCCTCTGCTCGAACCAAACCCGCTCGAGTATCCTGTTTGCCATTGGCCTGGCACGATAGGCGTACCTGGGTGGCGGATCGAACGTGATGTCGCCTTCGGTACTGATAACCCCGCGGCGAAAGACGATCGAGGAGACGTGGCCTTCGCCGGTCGCCCGCAGGCTGAGCAGGAATCTGACCGAGCCGGCAGGCAGGTGGGTTTGATCCGGATGCACGACCATCGACGGGTTGAACAGGGCGGCCGACTCAATCGAGTACTCGAGCGTGAAGTATGCGCCGGTCAGCAGCTGCCTATCCCTTGAGATCTCCGCCGCTGGCTCAAGATAGGGGCTGACCCTTGCGAAGTTCTCGAGAAAGGCCGCCTCCAGATCCCGGTGCCGATGCGAAAACGTGCGCCGGATCTCAGCCAGCAGCTCCGCGAGTTGTTCTTCCGGCACCCGCAAAACTCGTCGAAGGATGGACCGAATCCGTCGGGGGCTCTTGAAATCGAGGTACCGTGGGATCACGCGCTTGTCATCTGAGACGAGCCTTTCGGGGCGACGGATCACTTCGACAGGTGCGGTTTGCATGCGAGGCGGCCCTCACGAGGTCGACTCACCAGTAGATATATCGCTCGAATAGACTGCGGTCCGGCTCGGGCAAGTCGGCAACGTCTGGGATGAGGTAACGGTTCTCGTCAACGTCCAGAAGCATCTTCCCTCGCTCACCGTAGTCCTGCGCGGAATCCTGTGTATAGCGCAGAACGAACTCCATCCCACGTAGGTCGGTTTGGACGGAGAATGCCAGGAAGTTCTGGAACTGACGGATGGACTCGATCCGCTCGATCGTGTGAACGAAGTATCTGCGCAGCAGCGCTTCTGCGATGAGCTGGTGCGATTCCCCAGGCCACTCGTCGAGGTCCCGGATCAGGCCGACTTCCTGCTCCCGGTCTTCAGAATCGATGTACCTCAGGCTGATAAACCGGCTGGGATGCCTCACAGGCATACACCGGATGGGGAACACGCCGTGGTAGATGCGTTCATTCATCACGGTCACGTGCAGGGCCCCGAGGTTGCCAAGGTGGACGTTGGCGATGGCCGGTGTAAGCCATCGCGGGCGGTGACTGCCAACTGGTGACAGGCCCGTGGTCGAGTCGATTTCGTCGTTGGGGGCCACTTCCTGTGCCGCTGTGGCGCGTTCCACGGCGGCAAGCCCATCCACACTGGCGGACGCGCTGGATGCCGACTGCAGTCTCACGAACTTGGCGTACTTGCCCTTCATGGATAGTAGCTCGGCGTGAGTGCCTTGTTCAGCGATCTGGCCATCCTCGACGACGATGATCCTGTCGCAATGTCGGAGCGTGGACAGGCGGTGGGCGATGATGATGCTGGTCCGGCCTTGGATGAGTTCCTCCAGGGCCCGCTGAATGGCCATCTCTGACTCGCTGTCGACGCTGCTGGTCGCCTCGTCGAGGATCAGCACCTTCGGGTCGCAGAGCAAGGCACGGGCAATGCTCAGTCGCTGGCGCTCCCCTCCTGAAAGCCCCGCACCGCGCTCGCCCACCCAGGTGTCGTAGGCGTGATACTGCCTGAGGATGAAGTCGTGGGCGTTCGCGGCGCGACAGGCGGCGATGGCCTGCTCCTCGGTGGCATCGTGGCGACCGTAGACCAGGTTCGCCCAGACGGTCCCACGGAATAGAAACGGTTCCTGCAACACGACACCTATCTGCCGGCGCAGGTCGTTCAGTGCGATCTTTCGAACGTCGACCCCGTCGATCAGGATCCGCCCTTCGTCCACGTCGTAGAAGCGGGAGATCAGGTTGACGATGGTGGTCTTGCCTGACCCGCTCCGGCCCACGACGCCGAGGCTCTGGCCAGGCTCTATCATGAGCTTCAGGTTCTTGAGCACGGGGATCTGCCGGCTGTAGCCGAACGTGACGTTGTGGAATTGGATCCCGCCTTGCATGTCCGGCAAGGACACGGCCTCCTCGCTTTCGGCCACGGCGGCGGGAGTGTCCAGCACCTCGAAGATGCGGTGGATCTGCGTGCTGAACTGGGTTATCCAGTTCGTCAGGTTCGTGAGGCCGGCCAGAGGACCATAGAACATCGCCAGGTAGCCAAAGAACGCCATGAGCGTGCCGAGACTCAGGCCCTGGTTAAGGACCCAGCCCCCGCCGATGTACCAGACGAGCCACCCACCGACCTGGAAGAGCACGCCCATCAGGGGCGTGAAGGTCGCCGCTGAGACGTCCACCCGCCTTCGAGCGTCGCGGAGCGAACTGCTAAACGTCTCGAATCGATCCAGTTCGCGGCGCTCCTGTGCAAAGGCCTTCACGACTCGAATCCCTGACAAGATGCCGCTCAGCATGCCGGCCTGTTTGCTGGAGCGGTCGTAGAACCGGTTGTAGTGCGGCCGGACCGAGCGATAGAAGAGCAATGAGCCGAGGAAGACGAACGGGGCAGGGATCAACGTCCAGATGGCCAACGAGGGAGCCAGGCTGAACATCAAGATGGCCGAGAACACGACCATCAGGATCTGCATGACGAACCCGGCCGTCAGATGGCTCATGAAGCTCTGGACGGCCTCGGTGTCGTAGGCGACGCGGCCGACGAGCGAACCGACCTGTTGTTTATCGTAGAAGCTCAGGTCCAGCCGCTCGAGGTGGGCCACGAGCCGCCCACGGATATCGTACGTAATGACCGTACCCACGCGGCTCGCAACCCGGCCGTTAAACAGACTCACCGTCGCCCGCAGGATTTGAACCACCGCGAGGGCACCGACCACGATCACCAGCGCTCGCAGGTGCCCGGAGAGGATAGGTTCGTCACCGGCCGCCGGCTCCAGGGCCTCGATTTTCAGCACGTTGTCCACGAGGTGCCTGGTGAGCAACGGCCCGACCATATCCAGGGAGATGCCGATCAGCAGCAGGACCATCATCACCGTCGCCAGTGGCCAGTACGGCTTCATCAGACGCAGCACCCGGATAACGGCGGCGCCGCGGTCGATGCACCGTGGGCACGTCTCACCGGGGAAGGCAAGCGTCAGACCACAGGTAGGGCACCGCCTGGGGTCGTGTTCGTCCTCCGGTTCCAGCTCGATCGACTCACCTTCCCGCAGCTGCTCGAGCCGTTTCGCCAGCCGGCCGAACCAGTACTTCCGTCGGTTGCTGTAGCGGACCAGGTCAACCCAGACACCATCCACTCTGGCCTGAAGCAGACCGGACCCCACAACGGCGAGCGTCCGGAATTCTGTTACGTCGTTGAGGGCGAGCGCGATGATCGGGTCGGCGGGGGCCTTCTCGCTGTACACCCAGAGCCGCTGCGGGGTGGCCAGGACCCACTGCCGCCCGTACCGGCCCAGAAGATCGATGTCGCAGGACGCGGACAGGACAAGATCTCCGGGGCTAACGCCGGTATCGGTTAGCCGCGCAGCGAGGGACGGTGGAATGTCAGACTTGAGCCTCATCGAAGTCTCGCGTGACGGTCGGCTCCCCACTGTGTCGCGACACGGGCTGGCTCAGTTTGATCCAAACGGCGGCGCTGTCAAGTCGCCGAACAGCTACGCGCACACAAAGTCCCCATTATTTCAAAAAGGTGCGATCATATGGGCTTTTCAGGGCGTCGGCCGGACCGGGGCTTCCCGCCGCGGGGGGACCGGATGCCCATCCAGGTCGGTGCGGGGCCCCTTCGGCATCCTAGTGGCGGGTTGGCCGTCAGGCCTCCTATGCGGATCACTGTTCTGCAATTGCGCTTGAGAGAATGCTCCTGCGCTGTACATTAGTGCGGTAGGGAAGCAGGTACCGGGGCGTGGTGTAGCGTATCCCGGGGGTCGCCGTTGCCAAGTCGCTCGATCGATCTCTGCGTTGGTTGGGGCCCGTGGCCGAATGAGCTCTTCCTCGACGTGATCGTGCGCCATTGTCAGGCCCGGGGCTTGACCTGTCTCGTCGCCCGGGACACCAACGTCGACAGCCTGATCCGTGGGGTTGAATCCGGGCGCGCCCGCGTGAGGTTTCATCTCGACGCTCAGGCGGACCATGAAGATGACGCCGATCCGTACAAACGGTTGGCCTACGCCGTCAAGGATCAGGGCGACTTCGTCGTCAACGAACCAGACAGCGCCAGGCTCGGCATCGACAAGGCCAAGACCCACTATCGCTTCGAGCGTGCGGGGATCCCCGTCCCACCGACCATCGTCGTTCGGAATTGGGAGCCGTCGGATTTCAAGCTGACTCCGGTGGAGCGCAAGCGACTCGGCCGACCCTTCGTCATCAAACCCGCGCGAGGCTACGGCAAACAGGGCGTGGCTCGGGCAAACGCCGGCACGATCAAGGAAATCGCCAAGGCCAGGCGCTACGACCGGGGGGATGACTTCCTTCTGCAACGCACGGTGGTTCCTGAATGGTACGGCCATCGCATGGGCTGGTTCCGGGCCTTCTATGTGCTGGGGCAGGTGATCCTGTGCTGGTGGGATACAAAGACCGAACACTACGCCTGCGTGAGCGCGGATGATTACGAGGCGTATGGCCTCGCGCCGCTGTGTCGGATCTCTTGGCAGATCGCGCAGGTCGCGCACATGGATTTCTTCACGACCGAGTTGGCGGCCGTCGGCAAGGGGACCCGCCGTCGGTTCTTGGCGATCGACTACGTGAACGACCCTTGCGACATGACGGCGCAGACCGCCAGCCACTGTGGCGTGCCTGACCGGGTCGTGTGTCACGTCGCCGAGCGGTTGGTCGATGCAGCATGGCGAACCAAACGAGGCCTTGGGCCGGTGGACGGACGTTCGATCTGGCTTCCGTCGTGAGTACAAGACGATGGCGAAGAGGACCCGATACGAACTAGGCTTCAACTGGTCCGATGGGCGGGACCATGCGTTCACGAAGGCCCTCCAATCGGCCGCCAGGCGACGGCGAATCCGGGTCATACGGGTCCCCAAAGGACACGACGATCGGATCCGGCGCCGGGTCGACGTCGGCCAGATCGAGGTCGGCCTGTTCCTGAACACCATGGCTGACGCTACGAACATGCAGGGCCCGTCGATGCTCCTCTGCCGATCGCTCAAATCGAAGGGCACCCTCGTCGTCGAAGACCCGGACGACGCCCCTGTCTACGGGGATCGCGAACTCCAATTCGGCTACCTGCGGCGCGCGGGCATCCCTGTGCCTCGGCAATTCGTCGTTGAAGGTTGGAGGCCACGGCGTCGAGTACTGAACCGCACCGATCGGGCCAAGCTCGGCAAGACGTGGATGGCCCAGCCCGCGTTTGGCGCGGACCGACGTCGCATCCTGGTTAGCAGTGCACCGGCGGTGTCGTCGGTGCTGGCCCGAGCCAAGTTCCCAAGAAGGAAGCGTGTCCTCGTTGCCTCGTATCCGAAACCCGCCAGCTTGGACGACGTCGAGCTGAGGCTGCTCGTCTGGTATCTGTTCGGCCATATCGTGCCTTGCTGGTACCGCAAGGGCAGACACGCCCCCGAGATGATCGACGGTCACGCCGTCGAATACGCATGGCTGCCCCGCCTCGCGACAACGACGAGGAAGCTGTCGGAGATCACCGGCTTGGACTGGTTCGTCGCCGGCATGGTGGTCACGGACCTCCGTAGCCATGGCAAGCTGCTCGTGGTGGAGCCTCCCAACGCCCTGGCCGGGCTTGGGCCCGGCGTCGCTTCGGCCCAATGGGTTCCCTCCGACATCGCCCAAATCGCTGCCGAACGGATCGCTGAGATCGCTTGGCGCCACGGACGACAACTGCCCCTAACCGACGGAGGCTCGCTCGTGTTTCGCCAGAGCAGCCTCAGCTACGACTGAAGCTCCGGGAGCTGAGGCAATCCAGGTTCCTGCGTAACGGTCAGTAGGCAAGGACCGTCGGCTCCGGAGTCAGTCCGCCGGGCGGTGTTGGTCGAGCACCGAATCTCTGATGGCCGTTGCCGCGTCCTTGGCCCTTTTCAGCAGGCGACGGGCAAAGGCGAACTCGATGCTCAGAATGCCAAGCCCGAGGGCGATCACGAGCATTCCCGGACCGGGCAGCACGAGCATCGCTGCGCCTAGCAGCATGACCGTCGATCCGATGACCAGGATGACAACGCGTCGCGCCGCACGGTAGGTGAGCCCAGCCAGACCGACGAGCTCCTCGGGAAGGGGAGATTCCAGCGGCGCTGTGTCCAGCTTCGCCCCGGTGACCGATGCAAGTACGGCCACCGACAGCATCCCCGCAATCACAGCGAGCGACACGGTCGTCGGAATAGGGTAGTGATGCGACAGCAGCATCTTGATGCCGACGTAGGCCATGACGAAGACCAGCCCCATCTTGAGATACCGGAACCGGTGCATCAGGCCCGCCAGCGCGAAGTATAATGAACGAAGTCCCAGCACCGCGAAGACGTTGGATGTGAAGACGAGAAACGGATCGCGGGTGATGGCGAAGATCGCGGGGATCGAATCCACGGCGAACAGAACGTCCGAGCTTTCCACGACCAATAGCACGAGGAAAAGCGGCGTGATGGCCTTCTTGCCGTTGACCTCAGCAAGGAAATGTTGCCCCCTGTAGCCATCGGTCATCGGGAACAGCCTGCGAGCCAGCTTGACGAGCGGGTTCCTCCCGGGCTTCAGATTGTCGTGACGCGCCACAAGCATCTTGACAGCTGTTAGGATCAGGATGGCCCCGAACACGTAGACCACCCAGTCGAAGCGGTGGATGAGCGCCGTGCCGGCGGCGATCATCAGGCCGCGCAGGACCAAGGCGCCCAGCACGCCCCAGAAGAGGACGCGATGCTGGTAGGCGAGCGGGACCTGGAAGTAGGCAAAGATGAGCGCGATGACGAAGACGTTGTCCAGGCTGAGGGACTTTTCAATCAAGTAGCCCGTCAGGAACTGTAGGGCTGCTTGGCGCCCCGTCAGTTCGTGCCCGATCTCCAATCCAATGCCCATCCAGTGATGCTTATACAAGTAGAAGACGGCGACGTTGAAGACCAACGCCAGAGCGACCCAGAAGCCCGTCCAGGCCAATGCCTCTGGGGTGCGGATCACATGCGCCTTTCGGTTGACTACGCCGAGGTCGAGTGCCAGCAGACCCAGGATAAGGACGATGAATGCCAGCCAAAGCCAGATCACGAGACGATGCTCCCCTACTGGACCGCCGCACGTCCGCTTGCGACAAGGTCGGATTCGCTCCAGCAGCGCCGGAACCCGGTTCAGATTGCCTACAGGTTCTCGGCGATCTCGCGCCTGGGAACCAGGCGCGTGGCGCGCTGCCGATCAACACCGGTGACCTGGAGCCACTGAGACTTGATCTGATCCTGAAGGGGTTCCGGGACCTTCCCGTCCCTCACGACGCCGGGGATCTTGCCGCCAGCGCGGTACTCGTGTCCGCCGCCCCGTCCGAGGCCCCTCAGCGCAGCTCTGACCAAATCGGCCGCGTTTTCTCCGGCGGCCTTCGTGCGGACGGACACCAGCAAGTCCTCCTGGACCGCAGCACAGCAGAACACGCGATGCACGGACTCACACCGGATCAGCAGGTCCGCCACCTCCCCGACGATCTCCGGGCCGCCGGCGCGGGGAAGCAGGCAGATCGCGGTGTCCTCATAGACGAACGTTCTCTCCAACGCCAGTGCCAGGTCGGTGAAGTAGTCCTGCGAAAGGGGCGCGCTTTCGATCTCCGCCAGCTGGGAGGGGTTTGCGGCGGGCGTCAACCAGAGAATCGCGGACCGATCGAGTCGGGCGTGCTGCGTCTCGAAGGCCCTGGTCTCCGTTCGGATCGCATAGAGCAGGCCGGTGGCAAGCCGCGATCCCGGATCTACGCCCTGCTCGCGCAGGTAGCTTGTCGCAATACTTGCGGAAGCCGCCACACGTGGGCGGAGGTCTTGGAACGGCAGGCGCGCCCGCCTACCGGAAGGGACGTGGTGATCGATGACGGCCACAGGACGGATCGAGCGGTCGGACAGAAGGTGATTCCCCATCTTGTACCCACAGTCCACGAGGATGACCGAAGTTCCTTCTGGCACGTCGACATCCTGGACAAGCTCTATGGGCGGCTCCAGGAGCTTGACCATCTGGCGGTTCTCGGCCCGGACGATCCCGCCGCCGGCCACGAGGCGAACCGGTTTGTCCAGCTTGCGCCGGATCAAGCGTCGAACGGCCCATCCTGTGGCAATGGCGTCCGGATCGGGGTTGTCGTGTGCGACGACCAGCACGCGCTCGCAGTCAGACAGCAAAGCCAGGAAGCGGTCGGAGCGTCCAGAGACGCGACGGGATGGAGGCTGGCGTGCCATACCGGTCCCTGAGGCCTTGTGGTGACATCGGGCGTCGATGGCGTCATGTGGTTCGCTGCGGGTTCAGTTTGGGCCAAGTGGCGGCCCTGTCAAGGCGGCGCGCGGCCAGGGACGCATCGCCCCCCGTCGTTCCTTGGGTAATGGCGTGGCTATGCGGCAAAGATGAAGCGTGCGGACCGAGGCTCGTCGCCGTGTCGGTCCGCACGCTTCCACGGCCTGAGACGTTATCCCTTGGGGGTCTTGCCTGCGGGCGGCTTAGAGCTCTTGCCAGCCTTCGATCTTCGTCGGTTCCCCGCCGGGCGGCCGGCCGGGCTGCGTTTTTCTCGCTTCATTCGGTTTGGCATTGTGTACTCTCTCCGCAACGGATGAATCACCCCGGACTTGTCAGCAGCGCCGGGGCAAGGCTGCATCCCCCCAGCCAGCATCGTGGATCCCACTGCTCCGTCGCGCGGGGCTCCGGATGCTGACGGTCACTCGTCTCGGTACTGATCGATATTATGCAACCGCGGTGTGAAAACGATGTGAAACCTGGATGAAACCGCGTTAATCCACGGCCTGGTCGTTACTTCGGGCGGGCCGTCAGTCAGAGGGCTTCGTTTTGAGTTCATTGGGCTTCCGAGGCGTGTCGACGGATGATACTCGTCTCGCCACGCAGGCGGGAATGGCAGCGTCGGGACAGTTCCGACATCGCCACCACGGCAGACCTGGGCATAGCTCGCCGCGGAGGTCTCCGTCTGATCACGTTGGCCAGGCAGCGAACACCTCCACCGTACTCATAGACCAAGGAGACGTCGACCGGATGAACCTCGAAGCCCAGGCGTTGGTAGGTCTCAAAAGCGGCTTCGTCAAGTCTGGGGACTCGGTAGGCAGACATGTAGACAATCCCTCGGCCATCACGGCGTTCCATCAGAACATTGTTGTAGGAGACCATCCAGTTCTCGTCGGGGTCTATGACGGCGGGCAGACGTAAGACGACGTAGCCACGCTGGGTCAGCGCTTCCGATATCTGGTCCAGGAGATCTGCACCGTGGTCCAGTGTCGGCGCGGGAGCCTCCGGTGTCGATCCGTCGGGTTGCCCGGCGGCACTGCTGTCGTGTCCCAGGAGGAGACGCTTCGCGAGACGCGGGTCTGCAACAAGCACGGTCTGCTCATCAACAGGGGTAACGTACATGTCCGCATGGCAGAAGGGGACGTTGTCCTGCGTATCCCCCAATACGAGATAGTCACGACCGAGCAGCCTGACAAGCTCCCTGTTGAGGTGAACTGCGCTCGGCAAGGCGCGGAGGTTCTCGCTCAAGACGTTTGCACCCACGAACGCGTGCCGCTGGTTCGAGACGATGTTGCCCCCTTCAAGGTGTATCCGACTCACAAGGACGCCCGGGCCGAGCACGTGATTTGCCAGATACCACGGGATAGCCAATTCATGGCGCTTGTCCTCATCGTAGTCGGGGATCGCTGGAGGTACGTAGGTGGTGCGCGGAAGCCCCGTGAGAACGTCCTGCCGGGCAACACGGCGATCCCTGGCCCAGATGGTGAGGGGCCCGGCACAGTTGACCACCTGAATCCTGCGCCCTCCCGTCCGCGCCAGGTCGGCCCACTCGTCCAGGAACTCCTCGGACGCCTCAACCGAAGGGCAAAGGATCTGCAAGGCGACGTCGGACGACAAGACGCCAAACAGGTCACGGTAGGCCGGGGCAAGGAGCTCGGCTGACTCCGGAACATAGTGAAGGACGATTTCTGCGATCGGCCCTCCGGTGTCAGGAATCACGGCGCCATCGTCTCCTAACCCATTCGGAGGATCCCACGAATCCACGTCCCAGCTGCACGAGCCAAAGAGTGGGAGCAGCAGCGCGGCCAGGGCAGCCGCCTGGTAGGAAACACCAGAAGCCCTGCCGCGCTGCTGGGAGAGTAGAACCGTGTCGGGCACGACGGCTCCTTGTTGCGGGCGTCAGCTGACGCTTCTGGGGTGGCCTGACGCGACATGCCCCACGCTCGACTCAAGGGGGCGGTCTCATCTGCCTGGGGGAGCGGAGCGTCATTGGCGCTCCGTCTTCCTCTTGGGCGTCCGGCGTGGCCGCTGTCGCTTGCTCTTGGTGTCCTGTGACTTGACCGCTTTGCCTGCGTTGGAAACCACCTCCCTAACGTCGAGGTACTTCAGGCCGGCCTTCTCGTAGAGCTTGCCCTTGAGCTCGACACGTTTGTCTGCGTATTTCGCGATCATTCGGGGCGAGACACTCCGCCCAATGCCAAGGATGACGAGGCCCTTGTCTGTATCCAGCGCAACCGGCACGCCGTTTCGGATGAGCTGAGCGGATGACTTGGGCTTGCCCGCGCCCTGGCGAGTACCAGCCATGTGGGTATGCAGATCGATGATCTTGCCGGCCAGGACTGCTTCCTGGGCTGATGGTTCTGCCTGCTTGTCGCCCTCCGTTGCGGTCGCAGCGATTCCAAGCGTGGCGATGAATGATGCGACTAGGACCATCCCAAGTTTCCAAGGGCTGCGATTCATGACGGCTCTCCTGGTCAAGCGGCTAAGACCTCTTGGCTTTCCTGCCTGACAGCTGCCCGACGGGGCGCGGTCCCATCGACCGCGCCGCTTGGCCGCCGGGCAGGAACGGTTTCCGTATCACCGGGCGGATACATGAGGCGAGACTCAAACGAGCGGCATGCACCTACTGAGCGGCCAGGGGGCCGATGTTGCGGGGGCGCGACCCCATCAAGACCTAGTCCCCGTCAGCAGTTCTTTAGCGCTCTCCTGCCCGAAGGCATGTGCTGCGGTCCAATCCAGCAGGTTGCATGCCGCCTGCCTGCGACTGTCAGCCGTTGCCACATGCAGCCTGACGCTTACCCGCTCCCGGGAATGGGCCTCATGCTTACGAACACTGGACCCGGCCGTCCAACGGGCTGCCGGAGTCCGTGGTCGGACCCATCGGCTGACACCGGCTTCTCCCCTACGGTTTACACCGGCTTCTTCCCTGCTCCACCTACATCAACTGACCAAAGATTATGCTCCATGTGCCTGAAACCGGCGTGAAAAGGAGATGAAAACCGCTTAATCCGCCGACTGGATCTCGCGCCCGCTTGGCCCCCAAGGCGCAAGGCATCCCGGCGGAGGCCCATGAGCCGTCTCGTGCTCTGATGGATCGTCAGGTCGACGCGTTCGGGCCTGCCGATCGCGGGACCTTGCGAGGTATGCGGCGGGCTCAACCAGCCACAGCGGATCACCCTTGCCCAATGAGTTGCGGCGCTAAGCTGAAATGCCAGCCCCCCGCTGCAGCGGAAGCCGTACCGCCAACACGCACCCGCCTTCGGGCTGGTTCTTGGCCTCGATGGAACCTCTGTGAAGTCTGGTGACCTCTTTGGCGATCGCGAGCCCGAGGCCGGCGCCCTGAGGCTCTCCCCCGTCGCGCTGGATGCGGTAGAAACGGTTGAAGACGTGCTGCAGGTGCTCTGCCGGGATGCCGGGGCCCCGGTCGCGTACGGCGACGCAGACCTCGTGTCCGTCCACCACCGCATGGACCTCGACCGCCGCCTGCATCGGGGAGTGTCGGATCGCGTTGCGAAGCAGGTTCTCCATCATCGACCGAAGCAACGTGGGATCACCACCGACGACCGGCTCGGGCCCATCCGCCGCAGGTAGGGCAAGGTGAGGGATGAGTCGCACCTGGCGTTCCTCTGCTAGAGGCTCGCACGCCTTCGCCGCGTCGGTCACAACGTCGTTTATCGAGACGGGCATCGGCTTGAGCGGTGCACCGCTCTCCGCGCGCGACAGAATGAGCAAGCTGTCTACGAGACGGGCTAGCTGCCTCAACTCCTCCTGGACGCTGGCCACGAAGCGCTGATATTCCTTTGTCGGTCGCGGCTGATGCAGCAGGACTTGCACTTGCCCCAGTAACACGGAAAGCGGCGTCTTGAGTTCATGCGAAACGTCAGCGATGAATCGCTCCCGAGACCTGAAGGCAGCCTCCAGGCGATCCAGCATCTCATTGATCACGGTGACCATCTCGGCCACCTCGTCCCTTGTCGGTCGGGCCTCGATTCGCCGATCCAAACGGGCGGCCGTCAGCTCACGTGCTTGCCGAACGATGTCACCGATAGGCGACAGTGATTTGCGGGCGAGCAGCCACGAGGCCAGCCCTGCGGCGACCAAGCCGAGCGGCACGATGCCGAGGAAGAGCCGGCGGAGATCCTGCATTGAGTCCTGCACTGGCGCGAGGCTTGAGGCGACCTGGAGGAAGAAGGCCCCCACATTGGGTTCGTCCTGATGGAGTGTCACCAAACGGATCTCGCTTGGGCTGCCTGAGAGCCCGGCGGTTGTCTCTCCAGAGAGCGTCTCGAGAACAGGGAGCGCAGATTTCCGGCTTGCCTGGGCGGCGTCGCTCAAGGGCAATGAGCTTCGACGAAGATTGCGTGAGCGCTCCAGGATGTGACCATCCTCAGCGCGAATCTGGAAGTAGTAGCCAGGAAACCGAAAGGGATTCAACTTGGTTCGGCTTCGCCGTCTTGTCGTCGGTTCCAGGCCGAGAACTCCCTTGATGGAAATGGCCTCCGCCATGACCTCGGCGCGGCTGACGAGCATCTCATCGAAGCCCTGGCGTAGCTGCTCGTCCCGAACATTGAGGATGATCGCACACAATCCGGCGAGCATGACGCCGAAGACAAGGACACAAAGGGCAGCGATGCGGAAGCGCAGCGTGTTGACCTGGGCTAACACGCCCACAGGAGATCCTCTCAGGTCGCTCACGCCTCCGGCGGCTCAGACGCCAACATGTACCCGGCGCCGATGACGGTGTGAATGAGCCGCCTGTCGAAGTCCTTGTCGATGCGGCGTCGCAGCATGGACACGTAGACGTCGATCACGTTGCTTTCCGGTTCGAAGTTCATGTCCCAGACGTGTTCGCCGATGGCCGTGCGGCTTAGAACGCGGTTCGGGTTGCGCAGGAAGTACTCGAGCAGGGCGAATTCCTTGGTTGTCAGCTTGATCTTGTGCCCATCTCGGTGCACGGTGCGCCTGGCCAGGTCCATGGTGATGCCTTCGAACGCCAGCTCCGTAGCGCCGTGGGCCTGACCACGACGCAATAGCGCCCTGACCCGGGCTACCAGCTCGTCAAACTCAAAGGGCTTGGTCAGGTAGTCATCCGCGCCAGCGTCCAAGCCAGATACCTTGTCCTGGGTCGTCGAAAGCGCGGTGAGCATCAGGATGGGCGCCTGGATACCGCGCCGTCGCAGGTTCCTGCAGACGACCACCCCGTCCTGATCGGGCAGCATCGGGTCCAAGATGATCGCATCGTACGGCTCCGTGGCGCCCATGAACTCACCGTCGTGCCCGCCGCTGGCCACGTCTACGGCATATCCCTGCTCAACGAGCCCCTGCTTGAGGATCTCGGCCATCTTGGGGTTGTCTTCGATGACCAGCAGACGCATGAGACCACCCGCGAGCTCTGGCGATGTCCCAGACATCCCGGCAACCTCCACCTTAACATCCTCCTGAGCCGCCGGGAAGGGCGCTGGCCCGAACGCTGTTTTGCAGAACCGGAACTGGCACATCGCTGCCCACCTCCCTTCCGACGCGCTGGCTCAGAGCGCCCCCCTGCGTTCATGCTTGAAGGCTTCCATTTCAACGGAGCTCGATGAGAACAGTACGGGGCCCAGGGCCATGCGTAGAATGCTATCCACCAGGTTCACAGGTTGGCCGTTGCCTGTCCTACGCTGAGCGCTCCTACCCACGACGAGCAGGCACTCCGGGGGGGCTTGCCAGGTCCGATCGTCTGACAGACCACCTGGTCGCGCCGAGAAGGTCGTTCGCAACGGCCCGTTGCCGGCCATCCGCCGGACTTGCTCAAGTGCAGACATCCACAACTCGCGTCTCTCAGCGACCGCCACGATCTCCAAAGGCGCCCGAACGGCCCCGGCGACTTGGAATGCAGAACCCAGCGCGTCTCTGTCCTCCTCAGGATCGCTCAGGACCACGCTCACGCGACGGATGCGTGTCCACTCAACAGGTGCTACCAGAACGGCTTTGCCGGTCTGCTCCAGGATTCGCGCGATCGCCTTGCGGGACAGGCCGGCCTGGCGGATGTAGCGCCCTCGGCGCCCGACGACGAGGCAGGACGCCCCTCGTGAAGCGTTGGCGATCGCATGCTCGAATCGCGCAACGTCGTCGCCTATCGTGATGGACAGTCCGCGGCAGTCCGCGAAGCTCCGGACGCGCTGACGGGCGAGGGCGACAGCCTCACGCAACGCGGCCTCCCATTCAGCCACGAGATAGGTGGTCGTGTCTCCCTGTCCAAACCCGATCTCGGGCTCGATCCGTCCGTCCACAAAGATGAGGGCAACGAGAGGCGTGCTGCAGGCGTTGACCAGCTCGGCGGCATAGTGGAGCGTTACCAGTGATGGGTTCGAGGCGTCAACAGCAACCATGATGTCCCTCAGCAGGTGCGGGTCGGCTGCCTGTCTTACGGGGAGCGCTTCGAGCAAGAGCGCGGCGGAGTCCACAGGGCAGCTCGAACACTGTGGAGCATCGGGCTTCAGATTTGTCGTCGCAATCATGACCTCTCTCTTATGCTTCGGCGTGTCTGTTGGCGGTTGCAGTTCCCTGCCTCTTTGCACAAATCCCTACTGGGCAGATGCTTCCAATCGTCCCGCCGATACGGCTACGCCTCGCGTCTCGCCTATGATGCACTACCCGAATGAAACCGCCCTGAATTCGACGTGAAAACGCGCTCATCTCCCGCGCAACCGACTCGGCCTTCTTGGCGTTCGTGCTCCCGACGGAAGGGCTGTGTCCGGGTCGGGCAGTGAACGTCAGGCTGCCGAGCGATCGGCGCCGTGAAGCGGGGTCGTTGGGCCCGTTCCTGCGTCCATGAAGGCTTCTGGTTCTCCTGCGATGAGGACAGGCCCATCCCCATGCCTTAGGACATCGTCGGTCACGCTGCCAAAGACGATCCGGTGGAGACGTGAGTGGACGCAGGAGCCCATCACAAGCAGCGTGCTCGACCAGCTCTGAGTGATGAGAACGTCCGACGGCTTGCCACTCCTCTGGACGAATGAGGTGTCCGAAGCGTCGCCGCCCAGCAGCTCCCGAGCCTTCCCGAGGACTTGCTCACCTTCCTCTGGCTGTTTCGAGATCGTCAGAACCTCCAGGGGCACACACAACCCTCTGGCGAATTGTCTACCCAGTTCCAGGGCGTGTTGACCCATATCCGTGCCGTCGTAAGCCACCCTGACGCGTCTCAATTGCCAGTACTCCTCTGGCGCGATGAGCAACGGCTTCGAGATATGCTTCGCCGCCCTCGCCGCGCTCGACCAAGGGGCCCACGGTCGTAACCCTCCCCGGCGCCCTTGGCTGATCACGACCAGCGAGCTGTCCTTCGCCTTTCTGCGAATGCATCCACCCAGGTACCCAATGTCTCTCCGAACGTTCGCCCGAGCCCCGCGACGCCGGACCAACCTTCGGACCCGCTGCCCAGTCCTATCGGCGGCCCGTTCGATGGGGTCCACCCAGCCATCGCCGTAGCCGACAACCATGTCCTCGACGCTGAAAGGAAGTCCCATCGAAGCAACGCTCTGCGTATGGATCAAGACGGTCAGCTCACCACCGCCACCTTCCACGAAGTCGAGGGCGTACTCCAACCCGGCATCGGTAGGATCGAGCCCGTCCATGACGACCAGAATGCGTTCGAATGCAGCTCGTTCGGTCATTGCCTCTGCTCCGGCCCGACGGCGACGGCTTCCCCGCTCCCCTCAGCCAAGCTGAAGCCATGCAGAAGCGGGGTCGGGGAGGGACTTGGCCCGTTGATCACCACCAGGATCCGCTTCAGGATCTTGTCGTCAGGGCTTGGCCTGTTCAGCGTGGCATTCGCGGGCCCGCGCAGTGTCGTCGAGATCGTCCTCATCCTCGTCTTCCTCGGAGTCCGGATGCAGCCAGTCGGAAACCATCTCTTCGACGGCCTCATCCGTCTCAAGGAGAGCCTTCCACTCACCTGCCAGATCGACCAGCACGACGAGCGGTTCTCTGCAGCGGGGGCAGGCAACCCGGGTGGCGTCGTGTCCCATCCACCGAGCCCGCTTGCCGCAGTTGGGGCAGATGATGACTGAAGGCGGAGGGGGCTCTGACCCCGAGCAGTCCGCGACGGCGGGCAGGCCCGTCTTGGTGGTGGCAACTGCAAGCATTGCTCGTCGTTCTCTCAGCGACTAGACGCTCAGGAATCGAGAAGAGACCGCACGCGCTGCCTCCTCGTCCACCCCTATCATGCGTCGATGGGATGAAGCGCACCTGAATTCGGGATGAAAACGCGCTCATCAGAGGAGCTTGACGGGCCCGTAACTCTCTCCGTGCCAGGAGACAGGACCGTCAATGGGCTGACGAACCGGAAGGTCCCGAAGGACGGCAAGGGGTGATGAGGTGCAATCATGGCCCCTCAAGGTTCCCAGAACCCAGGCGAGCACCGCGCGCCTCACCTGGTGCTATCTGAACGCGAACAGAATCGGTCCTTGGGAGCGCTGCAGGACTTCTCTGGCAACGGAGCCGAGCGGGAATCCCCGGGACCGTGACTGACTGCCCAATCCCATCACAAGCATGACATCCGGCCTGCTTTGGCCGGCCAGGACTTCTGCGGGATCCCCGTCAGCCTGCAGAAGAGAAGGCTTGAGAGCCGTCGATGGGAGCTCCCGTCGTACCCGCTCCTGAATGACGGGGGAGTGGCACGAAGAGGTGGTCACCGTCATGACTTCGAGAGGCACCTGAAGAGCTTCCGCGACTTCGCAGCCAGTTTCCAGGGCGTGGGGGCTCTCTACTCGCCCGTCGTAGGCGACCCTCACCCGCTTCAGGAGTTCATAGGAGGCTGGCGTAACAAGAAGGGGCTTCTCAGTGCGCCTGGCAACCCGACCGATGTTCGAGCCCAGGCCAGTGTCAGACTGCAGCCCGTGTCCGCGCCTTCCCATGACCACCAGGGACGCGTCCTTTGAGTTTGTGAGGATGCGGTAGCTGACCAAGCCCGCTTCGCGTTGCACCACAACCGGGACCTGGCGAGCGCCGGCCATTCCGGCAGCCCGTCTCTCG
Source organism: uncultured Planctomycetales bacterium (assembly GCA_964390905.1). Taxonomy (GTDB): domain Bacteria; phylum Planctomycetota; class Phycisphaerae; order UBA1845; family JAFGLZ01; genus JAFGLZ01. Next base: position 42,716 of record CAYMLO010000050.1, read on the forward strand.
ATCTCGTCGGTGCCCTCTTCAATCGTCTCCGGCCAGCCGGCCGAGAGACAGCGAGCGGAACTGGTTCCCGAAGCCAGTGCGCTGCCTATGGGGGAAATGGCGTTCTTCACGATCAGGATCGAAAGCGCGCCGTGACTTGCCTTCGCCAAGTCCAGCGCGTGGGCGAGTGCTGCGAACGAGCACTCTGATCCCCCTACAGCCACAAGTATCCGTCCAAAGATGGGCGCGAGATTCATTGCAGTGGCTCCGGTGTCGTCCGGTCGATGGAAGGCGAGCTAGCGTTTGTCTCGGCCTCGGGCTTCTGCGCCAAAGGCAAGTCCAAGAGCGACCTTCTGTTCAGCACTTCGCGCCAATCCTCAGCATTCGAAACCGGAACTCCGAGCCTCGCGCGCGGGCAGCATGCTCGTTCTTCTGATGGCGTACGCAGGCGCATTGTCCTTGCACGTGCTGTTGTCTTCGGTGGGCGTGCTACAGGTCCCCTCTTCGCGAAGGCCGAGCGCATCCGTTTCGGGCTCGAAGGCCCGATATCGTAGTAGACAACCAATCCCACCATACCGCATGAGCAGGTCACTGCTCTCAACGAGCTCGATTCTGCAACGATGTTGCTCCGCAGACTTGACGGCCCTCTCGCGTGTTTCGGCATCAAGCTCCTTCGCCAGAATGAGCACATCCACGCGATTCTCGCAGAGCGCGCGCAGGGCAGACTGCACCCCCACCACTGCCAAGCCATGCCGGCAGATCGCCTCATGGAGCCGCTCGACCATTGGCTTGGACTGAGCCTGTTCCTGCTTGACGAGCGACGTCAGGGCGGCAGCCACTACCTCCGGCAACTCGCCGCGCGACGTCATGGGCATGAGATCCACCAGTACGGCTTCGAGCCGCTTGGGCAGCCGCCTCCGCACGCGAGATGCCAGCTGTTGGTTCCCGGTAAGAACCAGGTAATGATATCCAGCAGCGGCGACCCGCTGCTCCAAGACGTCCACCGCCTCTCTGATGAGCCGATCCGTCAACTCTCTCTGGTGGCTCTGGTAGTGCTGTTTGGTCCACCTTCGTCTCACACCGTCCCTGAGTTCCGGTCGCTCCTTCCAGACTTGCTTGGTTACCGTGCCAAGATTCACCTCGAGGATCTGGACCCCGGTCTCCGTGCAAATCACCACAACGTACCCTTGGTGCGTGTCCTGGAGCTCGATCAGGTGATAGATACAGGGAGAACGGTCGACCGCAATGGAGGTCGGGACCGCCACCGGGAACTCAAGCGGCAGGAAGTAGGGCCTGCTACCGGCTCGGGCGAACAAGGCTGCCCCTTTCGCTCGGGAATCCAACTCGTTCTTGATGTATGTCTCGACTTGCGCGAGTGCCTCCATGAAAAGTGGCCTATCCCCCTCGGGTAGCCCTCTCTGGAGTACGGCGACTCGCCTGTTGATCGTGTCTCTCAGATGATGCACTCCCTGCTCGAGGTTGAAGTAGCAGCTGATCATCGGCGCTTCGATTTCCTCTAGCGTAGCGAGCGTTCGAATGTGGCGCCTCAGTTCCGCCTGATCCATGCGCGATCCTCCTTTGTCTCCTGCGGTCTGCCTGATGCCCCCACCGCAATGTCGCAACCTGCCTTTTGCCGTCGAAGTCGTTGCGCGTCTGAGTTCGCGGGCATCCCGCTACTTCAAGATGCCGGCCAGGTCCGCGAGCGTCAGGTTGATACCTCGCTGGGCGAAGATCTGCTGGAGCAGGTAGTTTCCAACCTTTATGAGTCCCTCTGACAGGGCAAACAGGTCCCCTCCGCCGAAATCCCTCCACGGGACGGGGTCCTGGACGAGTTCCACGTGTCCGTCATAGTGTCCGACATTGCCCTTCATTGAAGGGCGGATGGCGTCGGACTGGATGACCTTGCCCAACGTACCGTGATACGAGCCGATCATGTCACCGATGATCCCGTGGATCGAGTCGGCGCCCATCCAGTATCCACCCAGGTCGAAGTCGCCCCCGTCGTTGTAGTTCCCGGCGCAGTGGAAGTCCCACTGTTCGTCGAGCATCATGTACATCGCCGCGGGGGAGTGGACTTGGCTGGTCTTGAGAATCTGGCCCGGATACAGTTCGGCGTCGCCCGCTTCCCGGTCCTCCGCCGCCGCGGATAGGACCTTCCGGCCCATCACCGACCGAGTGTAGTTGAATACGCTCTGCTCCTTGTTTCCGACGCGTTCGAAGTCTGGGCATTTGTAGACCGCCTCGAACCTGGCGTATCGGAACAACGTGCCCTTCTGGACCTTGGCCTGGCCGCCAGAGAGGGTGTCCCACTCCGACTCGGGACTCAGCCACACCAGACGCATCTTTGGCATGAGCCAGTTCTCGTTCTCGGCCCAGTACGTCATGCTGTCATGCGAATACCAGGTCTTGCTCTTGTCCAAGTCCTCGTAGCCTATCCCGACAAAGGGCGGCGTGTCGTCATAGTCCTCGGCGTAGAGGAGCATGGCCTTGGTCAGCTCGGCGAGTCGCGATGCACAGACCGTTGTTCTGGCCTGGGCTCGAGCCTTGCTCAGCGAAGGCAGTAGGATCCCGATGAGCATCGCCATGATGGCGACCACGACGAGCAGTTCGATCAACGTGAAGCCGGTGTTGTTGCTGCGAGTTCTGCGGGTAAGGGCCATGGATGTGCCCTCCAACGGACCGCCGAGCGAGATGCCGTGACGCATCTCACCACGACGGGGGACGAGTGCCAGGTTGCCCCGTCAAGGAGCGTTTCCGCCTGTTTCTCTATTCAATGATGGCCTGCCAAGATGAAACCCCCCTGAATTCGGGATGAAAGGGGGTTCATGAGCCAGCTAGATTCGGGCAACCGCTTCGCCGGGCTCGCTTTGCGCTATGCGTTCCTGACCGGCCGTGCCTTCGATGGGCTCCAGTTCATCGAGCCAGCAGGCATCGTCGTTCCGTCGGCAGACCATCCGCTTCCCCGTATCCTCCGGCGCCTTGGCACGGTGGTACCGCATGTAGATGTGCCTCTCATCGACTGCGAGGATTTCGAGCTTTCCCGTCTCGTGCGACATCACATAGCGGGCTCGTTGCGTCAAGCCGGACCCGTGGGCCGTCGCCCGTTGGTGAATCTCCCATCCGCGGGCGATAGGAACCGCGTAGGGCTGATTCCCGGCTGTCGGTCGGCACTGAAACAGGTAGTACGGCGGGCAGCCGATCGACGAGAGCTTCCCATAGAGCTCGGCGAGCACCCCGGGGTCATCATTCACCCCTCTGGTGAGCGGACACTGGTTTGCGCAGATCAGACCGCATCGCAAGAAGCAGGCGATTCCCTCGATGGCCGGGTCCGTCAGTTCGCGGGGATGGTCGAAGTGGGCCATCAGGTAGATCCGCTTGTGGGGCGTTGAGTAGACGCTCAGAAGCCTTTGTAGTTCATGGTCGCGGAGCACGCGCCATGGATCGAAGGCGGGCAACTTGGACCCGATGCGGATGATGTTGACGTGGGGAATGGCGCGCAGTCCCTCAATGATCTCCCGCAGGCGCCGGGTACTGAGGAGCAAGGGGTCACCCCCGCTCAGCAGGACGTCCGTGATCTCTGAATGCTCCGCGATGTAGTTGATGGCGGCGGAGACGTCGGTGGCGACCTCGTCGCTTTCGTCCATGAAGAGGCGTTTTCGGAAGCAGTAGCGACAATAGGCCCCGCATGCCTCGTTGCAGAGCATCAACACCGTGTCCGCGTATTTGTGCTGTAAGCCGCGAGCGATGGTGTTTGACGCTTCATTGCTGGCGTCGAGACTCCCCGCGTCGACCAGCTCCTCCGTGCGGGGGATGACGAGCTGCCTGATGGGGTCATGCGGATCGTCCCAGTCGATGAGCTCGAGGTAGTAGTCGTTGGCTCGAAAGCAGTATCGCTCGGCAACCGCCCTGAGCTTCTCGCGCTCCCCCGGCGGAAGGCCCGAAATCTGCTCGACCTTACTGACGTACTTGACCCGGCGATGCCCTTTCTGGGTCGGAGATCCAGGCCAGGTGTCGGTGCTCAAGCTTCGCTCCTTGCCGGCTGCAACTGGCCCTGTTGGCGGCGACTGAGGACCCCGGCAAAACGCCTATGCCACGATATCAGCCATGCGTCTGTGCAGTTGCATCCGAACAGCTTCGGTCTACGGCCGTGGAAGCAGATCCGATCCACCAAGGCTCGACACGCCATCAGCATGCACGGTTGGCTCTGTTCCGTGGGGGCCCGGCTGATTGCCCGGCCAGAAGGTAACGCACGCGTCCCGGCCCGGGCTGGGCAAGGCCGTTCGCGCCGGGACGCTCACTGAGTACGTCACCGGGAGAGGCCCGAGGCCTACTCGTCCAGGTCGATGGTACGTCGGCTCCGTTTGGGCTTTGCCTTGGCACCTTGTGCCTTCTTCTCGGACTTCTTGTCTTTCTCCTTGGACACTTGCGTGGACTTGGCCTTGGATGACTCCTTGGACTTCGGGCACCCCGGCGCAGCCACGGTCAAGGCCAATGCGGCCAGCGCCGCTGCGGCATACGAAAACACCTTCCCAAGTCTCATTCAGAAGCACTCCGTTCGACGTTCAAGACTGCCCCTTGGGTCACGATGGCCCGACAACGGCGCCGGGCGCTTCATCGTTTCCGTGGATATACCCGTCCTGTCAGTAGTCCATCATGTCATCGTCATCGCCGTATCCGTAACGCCCATAGCTGGCGCGACGCTTCTTCTTTTCCTTGAGCTCGCTGACGACGGCGTCAGTCGTCAAGAGAAGTGAGGCGATGGAGGCCGCGTTCTCTAGTGCGACTCTCTCCACCTTTGTGGGCACGAGTACGCCGGCCTTGACCATGTCCTCATACTGGTTCGTCAGGGCGTTGAAGCCAAGGTTCGAGACGTTGTTCTCCATCACCTTCTGGTAGACGATCGAACCGTCGAGCCCGGCGTTCTGAGCGATCTGCTTGATCGGCGCTGATAGCGCCCGGCGGACGATGTCCACGCCTGTCTTCTGTTCGCCCTTGAGCTGCTTGGCGAGTTCGTCCAGGGCCCTCAGGCATCGCAGCGGGGCGACGCCACCGCCCGGCAGAACGCCCTCTTCGACGGCGGCTCGACACGCATGCATCGCATCCTCGACCAGGGCCTTCTTCTCCTTCATCTCGATCTCGGTGGCAGCACCCACATGAACTTGCGCGACGCCGCCGGCGAGCTTGGCCAGCCGTTCCTCGAGCTTCTCGCGGTCGTAGTCGCTGGTCGTGGTGTCGAGCTCACGCTTGATCTGCTCGATCCGGCCCTTGATGGCGTCGGTGCTCCCCGCACCTTCGATGATGGTCGTGGTCTCTTTGTCGATCACGGCCTTCTTGGCACGCCCGAGGTCATTCAGTTCGACCGTTTCGAGCTTTCGGCCGAGGGCTTCGAACAGGGCCGTCGCGTCGGTCAGGATGGCGATATCTTCTAGCATCGCCTTACGGCGATCGCCGAAGCCGGGGGCTTTGACGGCCGCACAATGGAGCGTGCCTCGAAGCTTGTTGACCACCAACGTCGCTAGGGCTTCGCCCTCGACATCTTCGGCGATGACCAAGAGCGGCCGGCCCGCCTTCGAGATCTTCTCGAGAAGCGGGAGGAAATCCCTGACCGACGTGATCTTCTTCTCGTGGATCAGGACAAACGGCTTCTCGAGGACGACCTGCATCGACTCGGGGTCGTTGATGAAGTGAGGGGACAGATAGCCCTTGTCGAACTGCATGCCCTCGACCAACTCGACGGTCGTCTCCAGCGTCTTGCCCTCTTCGACGGTGATCACCCCGTCCTTGCCGACCTTCTCCATCGCCTGGGCGAGGATCCTGCCGATCTCGGGGTCCTGGTTGGCCGCACAGGTGGCCACCTGGGCAATCTGCTCGCTGCCCTTGACGTCCATGCTCATCTTCTTGAGCTCTTCGACGATGACGCCGACGGCCTTCTCGACGCCGCGCTTCAGCCCCATGGCGTCCGCGCCGGCAGCGACGTTCTTCAGACCCTCCTCGAAAATGGCCTCGGCATAGATCGTGGCGGTCGTGGTGCCGTCACCGGCCACCTTGGAGGTCTTGTTGGCAACCTCTTTGACCATCTGCGCCCCGATGTTCTCCATCGGATCCGGCAGTTCGATCTCCTTGGCCACGGTGACGCCGTCCTTGGTGACCGTCGGTGCACCAAACGATTTCTGCAGGACGACGTTTCGACCGCACGGCCCGAGGGTCTTCCTGACCGTGCGAGCCAACTTGTTGACGCCCCGGCGGATGGCCTGACGGGCATCCATCTGGAATGCAATCTCCTTTGCTGCCATGGGTGTGCTGCTCCAAGGGCCTGGGGCTCATGCCCTCTGGCCGTCTCTGCTTCTTGCGGACCGGCATCCCGGCCCGGTTCTCGGACACCTACTTCTCCATGACGGCCAGGATGTCATTCTCGCTGATGACCAACAGCTCCTCGCCGTCGAGCTTGATCTCCGTGCCTGCGTAGCCGCCAAAGACGACCTCGTCACCCTCGGCAACCTGCATGGTTGCCCGTGTGCCATTGTCGAGGAGCCTGCCGGGCCCCACAGCCTGGACGGTTCCCCGTTTCGGCCTCTCTCTGGCGTTGTCGGGTAGCAGGATACCTCCGGACGTTCTGTCCTCGGCCACGCTCCTTCTGACCATGATCCCGTCACCTAGGGGGCGAATCTTGAGTCTGCCCATCTCACGTTCCTTTCTCTCTCACCTGGGAATCCTAGGTGTCGCTCAGCGGATGCTTCGGGGTGTTCGGCCCGAGCCAGTCGAAGACCATCGCCAAGCTCCAAGCCTTTGGGCTCAACCTCGGTATCCCTTCACTAGGCTGAGCAGGCTGGCCAGGCGTTTCCCCGCCATGGGGATGACTGGCCCGGGCGCGAGAACTACGAAGCAAACGCACGCCGACGCGTGATGCTCAACACGTCCAATGATGGGCTCAGGGGATGAAATCGCCCTGAATTCGGCGTGAAAAACGCTTCATCTTCCGGGCAGCGGATTGCCAACAGATCGCATCCGACGCCACCGGACGGAACGCCGGGCAGTTCGGCCAAACGCAGGTCGATTCGGCATGCGAGAAGGCACTCGGCTCTACGGACTTCCTCGGCCGCCTTCGGGGCTGGCGAACGTATCCAGGGACCCGCGGTGCTGGCGATGCTCGGGTGCAACTACGCACCAGGCCGCCAGCGCGCGATCACAGCTCTGCCATCTCCTCCCAGTCAGCCCTGACGTCGGTGCCGAATGCCTCCGCGAGGCGTTCGTAGGCTTCGCGCTGCCTGTCGCTCTGTGGTGTGGGTACGGAGGCGAGCATGCGCACGAGGAAGTCCCCGTTGGAGCCGTTCTTCTTGGGCCAGCCGAGACCGCTCAGCCTCATGACCCGGCCGTTGGGCGTCCCCGGGGGAATCGTCAGGGCCGCAGTCCCCCTCAACGTCGGGACATCCACCTTCGCCCCCAAGGTCAGTTCCCACGGCGCCACAGGTAGATCGAGTTCCACGTCATACCCCACAACGCGAAACAGCGGATGGGGCTTCAGATGGATGGTAATCAGCAAGTCGCCAGCCGGCCCGGCGTGCCCGGTGGCTGCCCCTTGACCGGCTAGGCGAATCGTCGTGCCCTCGCGAACACCGGGCGGCACCCGGATATCCAACTCGCGAGCGCGGAGGACTCCGCCCCGGCCCTGACACGCTTGGCAGGCCTGTGACCCCACCTGACCAGTGCCGTGGCATTGTTCGCATGGCTCGTGTCTCTGGAGGCGCACCCCCTTCTGACAGCCCCGAAGCGCTTCGGCCAACGACAAGGCAAGGTCGCCCTTGATATCTCGCCGAACTGGCCGGCGAGCAGCTGTCGCCCTGATGTCATCCTCGAAGAACCCCCTGAAGATGTCGCTCAGATCGGCGAATCCACCGAAGCTCCGATGTCCACGGCCGAACGAGACGCTCATATCGGGACTACCTGAAGTGGACCACCACCGGAAACCCGCACCGGGGTCAACGCCGGCGGCCTCATAGGCCTCGGCCTGCTCCCAGTTCTGGCCGTACTTGTCGTACTTGGCGCGCTTGTCCGGATCAGACAGGACATCGTAGGCTTCTTGAACTTGCTTGAATCGTTCCTCGGCCTCCTTGCTGCCCTTGTTCCTATCCGGGTGCCACTTCTTGGCCAGTTTGCGGTAGGCTTGCTTGATCTCGTCGCTCGTTGCCGTGCGTGGTAGGCCCAGCGTCTCGTAGTAGTCGATGAGACTTGTTGTCATGACATCACCCAGCCTTTGTCAGATCGCTCCGTGCAGGCCAACCCCAGCAGGAATCCCAAGCGTCGTCGCCTGGGCGCGGTCCAGACAGCGCACGATCAGCTCCGCGCCCGACGGAACTCTTTGCAGGAGGCGTGCCAACTGCATCCGCGTCTCTCTCGCTCGTAAGTGATCGGAGGAGAATGAGATAGGTTACGGAGGGTCCGACGTGGCCTTCGGCACGACTGCCAAAAGGGCATGGCAGGTGACACTGGGTCACCCGCTATCCACGTCACCGTCCGCCGGTGCCCTGCTCTCACGTTCCCGTTCCAGCCCCGGTTCCCGCAACGAGGCCGTGCCGCTGGCCCGGACCCCGTCGAGGAAAGGCGTCTCTCCGCCCTCGACGCACGCGGCCGCATAGAGGTACATCGCAGCCGACCAGGTCTGCCAGTCCTGGCCCGCCGGCTGGCCGTCTTGCGCACGGAACCACTCATTGAAGCCGTGCGAGACCTCCTGTTCCCGGGCAGGACGGACCAGCCTCGTCAGCTCTATCAGCTTGTTCTGTGCGAGACGATGTCGACCCGCGGCCACGAGCGCAGCCACGTAGAACCCGCAGATGAAGGGCCAAACGCCGCCGTTGTGGTACTCGCCGGGCAGATTGTATCGCTCATAGCGCGGACGCCAATCGGGATCCTCGGGACGCATGTAGGGAATCAAGCATGGGGGCAGACCGACTACCAGGTCGCCCGCTTCTCTGAGATGGTCGCATTCCCCCTCGATCCAAGCCACCATTTCCCTCGCACGCGAAGGCGAGGCGATCCCGGAGAGGATCGCCAGGCTGTTCCCGAGCAGGTCGAAGCGCTCGTTGTTGTCGGACTTGAAGGCCCAAAGGGCGTAGTAGGGCTTGTGGCGGATGACCAAGCCCTCGTGAACGTGCCGCTGTCGTTTGCCCCCGCGAACGTCGAACCGATTCATCATGCTGCGAAGCTCGTCTGCGTCTTCCTCGCGGCCATAGAGACCCAGATACGTGTAGACGAGCGCGTTGACGTAGAGGCCGAATCCGAAAACCCAGTGCTCGTCCCGCCAGTCGCTGGTCGGCTCCTGGGCAACCATGATGACGTCGTCCGGGCTCTGGTAGTCCATCCACACGAGTGCCTTCTGCACGGCCTCCTCAAGGAAGTCGTCTTCGCCTGTGGCCCTGCGGAACAGGGCGGTGCCGATCAGGAACAGCGGCGTGGTGTCGCTGGCGCCCCGGTCCCCGGGATCGTGGGCGAGAGAGGTGATGTGCCCGCGCTTCGTCTGGTTTCGTGCCAGGGCCTCCAGCACGCGGCGCAACGCCGCGATGAGCCGTTCGTTCCCCGACACCAGAATGCCGAGCGCGGAGATCATCAGGTCGCGGGTGTACGGTTCCGGATAGCCCCAGCCCGCGGTGCGGAACAGCCCGCGGAATGGGCCCCGCGAATTGTGAAGCAGGACGTCAATCGCCGCCCGCTTGGTCGTCTCAACGTCGTCACGGATTGCCTTGGGCATGGCTCAGCCAATCCCCAATCGACTTGAAGCAATTTCCACGAAGCGCCTGGCCACCACGCGGTAGTCAAACAGCTCAACAGCCCGCTTGCGGCCAGCATCGCCCATCCTATGGCGGAGCTCTGGGCTTTCCATCAGGTCTATCAGGTAGTTCGCGATGTCGTGGACGCTGGCCCGGTAGTCCGAGGGCCGGAATGCGTCGAAGACGACACGATGGCCTTCTTCATACCCCGATTCCTCGCCGAGCGTCACTTCACCCACACGAATCTCCTGGGCGACATTGGCCAGGAAGGCCGTCTCGCCGTGGATAAGCGTATCGAGCATCGCCATCGCCTTGATACCGATGACGGGTTTGCCGCACGCGCCCGCCTCCACCTGCGGCATGCCGAATCCCTCGAGCCGGGAGGGCGCGGCGTAGATGTCGCAGGCGGCCAACAGGTAGGGCATGAAGTTCCGCGATATCACGTTCGTCGTGTAGACCACCTTCTTGTCGATGCCGAGCTGGGTCGCGAGTTGGAGGTCCGCGAGGTTCTGCTGAAGCGTCCGCGGCTGCGGCCAGACCTTACAGACGTATCTCCACGCTGGGGCCTTCTGGTCATTGATGGCCAGCGCCTGCATGACCTCCTGGGCCCCCTTGCTCGTCGCGTCGCCGCCGACGGTGAGGATCATGATCTCGTCGGGCTCCACCCCCAGCGCTTCGCGGACGTGGGCGACCTTGGGGTCGGTTCGTTCGCGCGGGGCGAATGAGTCCGTGTCGCATCCTACGGGCAGGACCTCGATGATGTCTTCGTCAATGCCGTCGCGCACGTACGTCTCCTTCACCCAGTTCGAGGTCACCAGGATCAGGGGAAGTGCGTTGAGGACCTCGTGATAGTTGGCGATGTAGCCGTCGGCGACAAGCCACGGGATCGGCTGAACGCCATACCGCTGAGGGTGCAGGATCAAGTGCGGCGTGTGTCCCCAGTATCCAACGCCCACTACGACGTCAGGAGCGAACCAGCGGTAATACCACTCCTTCTCCTGAGCCGACTCGAAATGGACGGCGTGCGCGTCGACCCCAAGATGCTGAAGTCCCCTATAGAGAAGATCGCCTTGCGTCGCCAAGCCCCCCGGCGACGGCGGGTAGTCGTACAACACCAATGCCTTCATGATCCCGGTCCTTGTCGGCGGACCCAGTCTTGAGCCGCCGCCGGTGAATCGAAGCACCAGAACGCCTCGACGCGAGGTGCTATCCTGGCCTCCCAGCTATCTGGGCCAAAGCCGTAGACCTCCGTGATCAGACGACCCTTCTCCCGCCAAACCGGCTCAGCCAGCTCCTGCCGCCGGTGAGCATGGTCGCATGGTCGCGGCGGATATGCCTTCCCGCCGTCTTCGTAGGCGAACATCCACAGGACGTTCGTCGAGAGCCGCCCCCCGGCCCAAAGGTCCACCACGCCCTTGCACGTCTCTTCGTGCCTCCGATGACGAGTATACTCTCCCTTCGGGCCGTGCGTGAGCACGAGATCGAACTCCCGCCCGGCAAGTAAGGACAGGATCGTCTCCTGGACGTCGCTGCCGTCCAGGGGGGATTGGTCCGGCCCGTCGTCCAGATCCGCCATGGCCCCCGCAGCACCGATGGCATCTAGGACGCGCCCGAACTTGGGAGCACGATCTGGGTCGCCGGCACGACAGAGCGTGGCAACAAACCAGCTCGAGTGCGACATCGAAAGAACGGTTCCGCCGGCCCAGAGCGTCTCGTCATCGGGGTGAGCGACGATGATGGCCGGGTTGTTCGGAATCGTGAAACCAGGTGCGCTCGCCCTCTTCGGCATCGCACGATCTCCGCCACGCATGCAATCATATGCGCAGGCGAGCCCAATCCACAACATGCCCTGGGCTCCCCGAGCAACGAGCTCCTGTACGAGGCTCTTGTCGAGACAGACCCCTGGGAGTGCCTCACTGCAGGTGGGTGTGCTGTTGCCAAGTCTTCCGCCTGGCTGTATAGGGTCATCGCCGGATTCGCTCAGCTCGGCGATTGCCGAAGCACCTCGGGAAGCGGCCGACTATGGATAGGCGTTCTTCACCCGTGGATACTGACCATCTTGATCTTGGGAACCGTCGGAACCCCCAACCCCAGCGTGTTGCGGTCTCGAAGCATGGCATGATCGCGACCGCCCACTACCTCGCTACGGAGGCGGGCGTCGAGATGCTCGAGCGGGGTGGGAACGCGATCGATGCTGCCGTGGCGGCCGCCTATGCCCTCGGCGTGTGTGAACCAGCGGCATCCGGACTGGGCGGTCAGACCATGATGCTCATCCACCACGCCAGGTCGCGGCGGACTTTTGCTCTGGACGGATCCTCGCGCGCGCCACACCGGGCGACCGCGGAACTGCTCACCGAGCGCGAGCGCCGACGGGGTTATCGAGCAGCGACGGTACCAAGCACCCCCGCGGTTCTTCGATACGCCCTGGAGCGCTACGGTACGCTGAAGCGACGTGACGTCCTCGGACCCGCCATCCGACTCGCCGAAGAGGGCTACCCGATCAGCCCGTTGCACAACGCGCTGACCAAGCGCGAACTGAGACGTTTGCGGAGGGGGAGCGCCGCACCGTTCTTCCTTCGCGGCGGGAGCACGCCTTGTCCCGTGGGCAGTGTTCTCCGGCAGTCTGTACTCGCAGAAACACTGCGTCATCTCGCCAGAAGAGGCATCAAGAGTTTCTACTCCGGGCGGATCGCCAAGCTGATCCACGAAGACATGGTCTGCAACGATGGCTTCATCCGGAAGGACGACCTCGCGCAGGTCCCGCGCCCGATCGAACGTCGCCCCGTCGCTGGCTCGTTCAACGGCCTGCGCGTGCTCGCGTTTCCCCCCCCGGGCGCCGGTCAGACGCTGATCGAGATGCTGAACATCCATCAGCAACTCCCGAGCGAATACCGAGACCCCAGCACACCCGAAGGAGCGGTGGCGCTCGCGATGACCATCCGCCGGGCGTTCCTTGACAGGCAGGACCGTCCGTTCGATCCCGACTTCTTCCCCCAACTCACCCGAAGGCGCATGCTGAGTGAGAACTACGCAACGCTCGTTTCACGCCGCATCGCTCAGCGACTGTCTGGGCACGGCGAGACCACGCACCTGTCCGCGATGGACAGGGACGGCAACGTGGTGGCACTGACGCAGTCAATCGACAGAGTGTACGGTGCCTGTGTTGCTGCCGCGGAGCTCGGCTTCCTATACAACAGCTACATGTCCGCATTCGAGTACGAGGACATTTCGCACCCATACTACATGCGTCCCAACGCCGTGCCTTGGGCCGGCGTTTCACCAACGATCGTCTTTCGAGGCAAGCGGCCTTGGCTGGCGATCGGTTCCCCGGGCAGCGAACGGATCACCTCGTCGATTCTGCAAGTCCTGATCCGTCTTCCTACGGATACCCCCTTCGCAGCCGTTGATGCTCCCCGCCTGCACTGTTCGCTCGAGGGAAGTGTGGCTCTGGAGTCGACGCGGATGCGGGCCGACGTTCCCGAGGCCCTCCAAGCGCATGGCTTCACCGTTGATCATCGAGACCCCTACTCGTTCTACTTGGGGTGCGTGCAGCTCGTCATGCACGATCGCGGGGAGTTCATCGGTGTGGCTGACCCAAGGCGAGACGGCTCCGCCGGAGGACCGACCTCGTGAAGCTCCCGCTGCTGCTCTCCGTGCCGGATGCTAGCGTGCGCGTTCTTCTGGAAGCGCAAAACAGCTCGGTCCTGATTCTGATGTCGAGCGCCCGTAGGTTTGCCTGAGCAATGTCGACGGTACGTGCAAGCCCGAGTAGATGGAGTCGCTAGCCAGCCGCTTCGAGCGAGCCTTCGAGCACAACGTCTCCGTCAGCAGCCCCTTCCGAGACGGCTACATCATCCAGTCCCGTGCGGCGGAGATGCCGTGGGTCCAGCTGGAGCTGTCGCGTGCCATCTTCATGACCGACAGCGAGGAACGGTCCCGCGTATCGAGTGCTTTTCAGACCTGGTGTGAAGGCCTCCTCAGGCGCTAGGGGAATAGGGACCTCATCGTGTGTGGGAGAGTGCCCGACAGCGAATCCGGTACGTACCGTTTTTGCCCTTGTCATACCGCGTCTACGTGGTCAAGAACGCGATTCTTTGCGAGGGCCTGCAAAGCAGGTGCGACGTGCTGAAACGCCCGTGTTTGCTGGGCTTTTCGGGCTTTTTGGCGTGCTCCCCGAGTCGGCCAAAGGCCGACTAGAGCAGGAGAGAGGAGAAAGTAGAGAGTAGAGCAGAGGCTGACGCCCGGACGAAGGCACCAACGTTCGGCAGCGTCATGACCTCTCCTGCGGTCTACTCTCTCCTTTCTACTCTCTGGACGGGCAGCCATGCTCTCGCCATGCCCCTCATGTTCGAGAGGCCCCAGGTCTACCAAAAGGCCCTCGACTTCGCTGACCAGCTCGCGGCGCTGACCCAGAGCTTTCCCAAGGGCTCCTACGTCCTGACCGATCAGCTGAATCGAACCGTCCTCCTGCGGGTCCCTCCCGTTGGGAGAAGCGCGAGGCAGTTGCACGCCGGGCAGGTAAGACCCGCCCTGCGTCGAACAGATCTCGTTTCCTTGCACAGCGAAACGATGGCAGTTGGCACGTAGCGCCGACACATGGCTGCCATGGTCCTGTAGGTGTTGACGCGAACCTCCTCAGGACAATGCCAGTGCGTCCCATCGCGTTGCAGCGCTTCGGGACGCCACCCCATCTCCGGCAGCCCCCAGCGTCGCCGCCAATAGTCCAGTTGCGGCGTCGTTTCTCGGAACGTGCCGAGCGTTATGCGCGTCGGTTGATGATGCTGCTCTGCCACCTTCTTGAAGAAGTGGTCGTAGTGGCTCTCCCATCCGTCGGGCGTGAGGATGGGGTCGATCCGCCAGCGGACTTCGAAACCCATCCGCTGGGCTTCCATCGAGGCGCGCAGTCGTTCCCCAATCGGCCGCGTGATTCGCTCCAGCGTGTCGGGCCACTTGCCCTCCCAGAGGTCGGCGATAGGTTCGGGGTTCAGCGAGAAGCTCACGATGATGTTGTCCGTTGGGAGCCCAGCGAGGTAGTGCGTGTTCTTGCTCTTCGTCAGTAACAGAAGCTTGCAGCCCGTCGGGTTCCTCGTGGGATCGGCGAACATGGGGATCAATCGCCTCGCATGGCCCGTCACGTGCTCGAACAGCAGCGAGTCGGACCGGTCGGTCCCCAATCCCAACGAGTGAATCGGCCTTCGTTGCGGCGAGGCCAGCCACTTCCGAACGGCCTCCCAAAGGAATGCGTGGTTATCGTAGAGCAGCGGCTGGTACGGATCGCGCCGGTCCCGGAACGTGCCGAGAAGATAACAGCCGCGACATCCCAGGCCGCAAGGGCCGCTTCCAATGGCCAAGTCCCAGTACAGCGGAGGGCAGTACGTTGATCGATTCGGCCGTGAGTTGGGCACGATGGGGCTCGTCTTTCGGGATGCCAGGAAGATCCGCAGGTCCCGGGGCAGCCCAGCATCGCGCGCGCTGAGGCGACCTTCCCGCCACTCGCCCGACGCCACCTTGCTCGCTACAAAGGGCGTTCGCCGAACGAGGGGGCCTTCCGAGACTTCCGGCGAACGTGTGTCTGCCGGTAGGCCCTGTGCATCGAACAGGTCGTCCGGGTGCCGAGGAAGTCCATCCGTGCACATGGCCCATCTCCAAGGCGGCACGAGCAATCCCAGGGGGAATCCTAACATTTCCCAAACTCACAATCAACACCGCGCGCTCGGCGAGCGCTATGAGAAGCGTGGTGCTGGCCGGCCCATCGTTCCCGCTCACCTGTGGTCACCCGCTCACCTGATCACCTGCTCGACCGGCCCCCCAATGGCCCTCCCCCCGTCTCAATGCCAGCCCGCCGCACAGTGACCGATCCCATTGGGTGGCAGATCCTTTCGACCATTCTCCCCCATGGCCTGGTGTAAGCGAAACGAATCTGGAATTATCTTGTAGTTATCGGACCTAGGAGTATACTTAACGTATTGCGTGGGATAGAAGCAGAACAGGGAGAGGGCCTCCGGGCGCTTCGGTCTGGGACGCCTCTCCCGGAAGCACACCTCAAGATCATCACGGGGACTTAGGAAGCAAGCGGACGAGACTGCGAATGGGTGTTCGGTTGGCGCCGGTGGTTCTTGTGGAGGGGCCGGGGATCACCAAGGAGTGTGCCTATGGTCAAACAAGACGGTCGGGGATGGAAGGCTCTATCGGGCGTTGCAGAGGGTACTTGGGTGTTCATCGGGACACCGCAATGGGGAGTGTGCCCGCTGGCCGCCGAGCGCAGCCATTGCCCTCGCGGCCGACGACACATCACTCGGGGCCGCTGGGCCCCGCTAGCCCTTCAACGCATGGCTTCTGCATTCACGACGCCTGGGCGGTCTAGCCCGACAGATGGAGGACAAGCCATGAGAGGGAATTGGTTGACGATCGCCGCGATGTTTGCCGCACTGGTGTTGGGGACACAGTCGGCCCTTGCCTACAAACTCCAGTTTGTGGAGGAGCACGGCTACGGAGAGGCGGGGGGAAGGTGGGGGGACGCTCACACTTACAGCTATGATATCCATTCCGTGTATAGCTCGGGGTCGGGTTATGAGGACGACATCCACGGGATTCCGCAGTATTGGGGCGGCGGGGCGTCCGCCGGTTCATCCGATCTTTCCTCCGGGGGCGGCGTGGGGCCGGGAAATTATTATGTGGCTGGGACTTGGTGCGATATGTGGGCGTCTGCGGAGGGCACATGGTGCGACGTCTATGCCAATATGTGGAGCAGGAACGATTTCCGACTTGGCTCTCAGTATAACAACACTGGCTCCGTTACGCTGACGCTGCATTGGGGGGCGTCGGGCGATTTGGACGGTGGGACTAACGGTTCCTTCCACAACTACGTGGACGTCCAAGCCAGCCCGCACGGCTACACGTGGGAGGGCGGCGACCTTTCCGGCTCGTTCAACTTCAGCGCCCAGATCGGGGAGGTGATCGAGATTAGCTGCGGGAGTGAGGCCTGGGGTGAGACCGACAGCTGGCGCGATGTCCTCGCATGGTCTAACGCTGAGGTCTGGTTGGAGGTCCCCCCGGAGGTACCGGTGCCGGAACCCATGACGCCAGCTCTGCTGGCCCTCGGCGCGCTGGCGGTGGTGAGAAGACGGCGGGGATAGCGGCAACCGCAACCGGCCGAGCAAGGAGGACGGGCCCGCAGGCTCCACCTTGCGAATGGGTGTTCGTTTGGCCTGGGCGGTGGTTGTGCCCGGGGCGGCGATCACTGGAAGGGAGGTGCCTATGACAGACCAGGAGGCTCGGGGATCAGAAGGTCGAAGTGGACGCTGTGAAGCGTTCTTGGAGTAGTGAGACAGTCGTAACACACTCAGCATAGGGAGGCGGTTTGATGAAGAGAATCAGTACCATCTGTGCGGTGACCATCTTGCTCAGTACGGAGGCTGCAGTCGGCGATCCCCGGCACGGCCTCCTCTATGACAGGAACTTGGACGCCTGGACGATCATTGAGCCACCCGTGGCGACTTGCTCGAGCGTATCCGACATCGAAGGCAGCAGACTCGTCGGTGAGTACACCTTGACCCCCAGCATCATGGGTCCCAGCCACGGCTTCGTCTATGACATGGACGCAGACGAGTGGACCTACATCGACATGCCTAACACAACTGAGACTGTCATACGCGGGATCGAGGGCAATATCCTCGTCGGCCGGTACACCGACGCCACCGGCCACCACGGCTTCTACTACAACATGAACATGGATGTCGACGACCCGAACGCGTGGACCACGCTCGATTCCCCATGGGCACCAACTCATACAGCCGTTCAGGACATCTCCGGCAGCAATCTCGTCGGGATCTGGTACGACGGCTCCACTATGGCCGGCTTTGTCTATGACATGACCATGGACCCGAACGACCCGGCCGCGTGGACCGCCGTCGAGGTGCCCCCGGGGTGGAGTCCCGTAGATCAGACACAAGTATTCGGCATCGGTGATAGCCGTCTCGTCGGATCCTACGCCTACAATGACACTTACTCCAAAGGCTTCGTCTATGACATGACCATGGACCCGAACGACCCGAACGCGTGGACCGAGCTCCATTTTCCAGGGGCAAACCACTCAGAGGTGATGGACGTGGTCTACACCACAGAGGGCTTCCAGTACATCGGTTCCTACTCATACGGTCGTCCGCAGGACGGTTCATCCGCCTTTGTGACTGACGGGACGACTTGGATGACCTACGACATGCCCGGCGCAGCCTATACTTCGTTCCAAGGATTCGACTGCGGCAGATTCGTCGGGACCACTAACGTGCCCGAACCCACGACCGTCTTGCTCCTTGCCCTCGGGTGCTTGGCGGCGATGAAGCGACGACGGCGGCGATAGCGCCAACGACAGCCCACAGACCAAGGACGACGGGCCCGCAGGTCCATCCTGCGGGCCCGTCTCGTTTGGGTTCATGTCGCAGATACTTCCGGCCGCCCTCTGCCTTGACAAGAGTGGCCTTGAGCGAGAAGGATGAAGGCATGAGCGAGATGAACCGTACTTCTCCCATGGCGGCGGCCGCCATCGCGTGCTTGGTCTTCCTGTGGGCGGATTCGGGCGAGACGTCGGCCGGACAACCCACCGCCGAGCGAAACGTGAACGCCAAGGCGAAACCAGATCTGTGGCGTTGGCTGCAGCACATTGCCAGAGACGTTCCGACGACCGGGCCGGACCACCCGGGGAACGTGTTCCACGTCGGCGAGGAGGTCAGCGTCAGATTCCCCGACGGCTTGAAGGGGGTGCCGTCGCGGTGGCGCGCGCTCGACGACCGTCTGGCTCTGGTGAGGCAAGGCGCGGTCGGTTCGGACGATGGACGGAGGCCCAAGGGGGTTCGCGTGGGGACGCTGGGCATCGGATGGTATCGCATCGAGTTCCTCGACGCCGACGGCGTCCTGCTCGGCTGGACGAGCGCGGGGGTCCTTGCACAGCTCGCCCAGCCCGTGCCGCAGGATTCTCCCGTCTGCGTCGATGCGGCGATTTCGTGGTTGGGGACGGACGCCCCGGGCGTTCGCGAGCAGTTGGCGCGTCTGGGGGCGCTGACCGGGGTGAACTGGATTCGCGACCGGTTGAGGTGGCGAGAGGTCCAGCCGCGTCGGGACACGTTCGTCAAGGAGACGAAGTACGACGCCGTCGCCCGCATGCAGCAGTCGTGTGGCCTGAAGGTCCTCCAGACCTTCCACGGGACGCCGTCCTGGGCGGTCGGCGAGGACTCGACGACGGCGAGATTCCCGACCGACCTTCGCGAGGCCTACCGATTCTGCAAGGCGATGGCGGTGCGGTTCCGCGGGCGCGTCCAGGCATGGGAGCCGTGGAACGAGGCCAACGCCGGCAACTTTGGCGGACACACGATCGATGAGATGTGCTCGTATCAGAAGGCGACGTATCTGGGCTTCAAGGCCGGCGACCCGAATCTGACCGTCTGCTGGAACGCGTGCGGGGGCATCAACACGCCCGCCATCGCCAGGGGCGTCTTGGAGAATCAGACTTGGCCGTACTTCGACGTGTACTGCATCCATTCCTACGATTGGCCGCACGCCTACCGGGAGCTGTGGGGTCCGGTCCGCGACGCGGCGTCGGGCAGGCCGATCTGGGTGACCGAATGCGATCGCGGGATGAAGGCGTCCACCGGCCCGCCGTGGGGAGACTTCTCGCACGACAACGCCCGTCGCAAGGCGGAGTTCATGGCACACTCGTACG